>NZ_SHKY01000001.1:4800000-5456421 GCF_004217545.1 Krasilnikovia cinnamomea | reverse complement strand
CAGCTCCGAGCAGGCCGAAGGCGTCTCGCAGGGCTCGGCCGAGCTGACCGAGAGCATCAAGGAGATCTCGCGCGGCGTGAACAGCGCCTCGACCAGCACCACGGCCGCCGTACAGGCGGCGCGGGACGCCACCCGCCGGATGGGTCAGCTGCAGGAGTCGAGCCAGCGCATCGGCAGCGTCACCAAGCTGATCACCGAGATCGCCGAGCAGACGAACCTGCTGGCCCTCAACGCCACCATCGAGGCAGCACGCGCCGGCGAGCTGGGCAAGGGCTTCGCGGTCGTCGCCGGTGAGGTCAAGGATCTGGCCGCGCGGACCGCCGAGGCCACCGGGCAGATCTCCGAGATCATCGAGGGCATCCAGGCGGAGAGCACCGAAGCCGCCGAGGGGATCTCCGGGATCGTCGAACTGATCGACGCCGTGGCTGAGCAGCAGGGCATGATCGCCGGGGCGGTCGAGGAACAGAGCGCGACCAGCTCCGAGATGACCGGCGGCATGCAGGCCGTCGCGGACGCGGTCCAGTCCTCGGCCGAGGCCGCCGAGACCGTCCTCGCCGCCGCGGCCAGCCTGAAGGACCAGGCGACCCGGCTCATCACCCTCACCGCCACCCAGGACAACTGATCCCCTGACCGGTCGCGGCCGGGCCCCGTGCCGGCCGCGACCGGTCAGCTCATCAGGCGGCGTCGGCGTAGCAGTCCACAACGGACACGTCGAGCGGGAAACGCACCGCGCTCTCCCCGAACAGCAGCCGCCCGGCCTCGGCCGCGCCCGCCCCCACCGCCGCGACGACCCGGTCGGCCTCCTCGGCGGGGCAGTGCACCACCACCTCGTCGTGCACGAAGAAGACCAGCTCGGCGCGGGTGTCCGCGAGCGCGGCGCGCAGCGTGGCCAGCAGCACGAGGGCCCACTCGGCGGCCGTGGCCTGGATGACGAAGTTGCGGGTGAACCGGCCCCGGGCCCGCCCGGACGCGCCGCCCTGCGGGGACTCGGCCGAGCCCAGTTCCTCGGGTGGCTCCAGACCGGCGTCGCGCCAGGCCGTGGCGGCGGGCGGGCAGGTGCGTCCCAGCCACGAGCGGACCAGTCCCCCGGCCTCGCCGGTGCGGGCGGCGGCCTCCACGTACTCGAAGGCGGTGGGGTAGCGCTGGCGCAGCACCGCGAGGGCGGGCACCGCGGCGCCGCCGGTCTGGCCGTACATGGCGCCGAGCAGGGCCAGTTTGGCGCGGGCCCGGTCGCCGCCGAACGCGTCGGCGGCCAGCGCCGCGTACAGGTCACCGGCGCCGGCGGCCGCGGCGAGCCGGGCGTCGCCGGACACGGCGGCCAGCACCCGCGGCTCCAGCTGACCGGCGTCGGCGACGACGAACCGCCAGCCGGGGTCGGCGACGACGGCCCGGCGCACCACCTTGGGGATCTGCAGGGCGCCTCCGCCACGGGTGGCCCACCGGCCCGAGACGACGCCGCCCGGTACGTACTCCGGGCGGAACCGGCCGTCGCGCACCCACGCGTCGCGCCAGCCCCAGCCGTGCGCTGTCCAGATCCGGTACAGCTCCTTGAATTCCAGCAGCGGCTTGACCGCCGGGTGCTCCACCCGGCGCAGCACCCAGGCGCGGGTGTTCGGGACGTCGATGCCCGCGCGGGCGAACGCGCGCAGCACCTCGGCGGGGGAATCCGGGTGCAGGCCGTGCACGCCGAACGCGTCGTTGATCTCGGCGGCCAGCTCGGCGAGGCGGCGCGGCGGCCCGACCGGCTGGGGCGCGCCCAGCAGCTCACGCAGCAGGTCGTCGTGGAGGTCGGCGCGCCACGGCAGGCCGACCCGGCCCATTTCGGCGCCGACCAGCGCCCCGGCGGACTCGGCGGCCAGCAGCAGCCGGAACCGGCCGGGATGGTCCGTGGTGGCGGCCCGGCGGTGCTGGTCGGCATACACATCGGTGAGGGCCCGGAGCCGCTCGGGCGCGGCGGCGGCCGGCGGGCCGGTGGCGGTCTCGAACAGCGTGCCCTGGGTCTGGCCGGGCGGCTCGGGCGGGCGCGGCGGCGGGTCGGCGGGCACCGGGCCCCCGGTCAGCCGGGCCCAGGCGGCCGCCAGCGCGCGTGGCTCACCCCACCGGCCCGCATAGCCCAGCAGCAGGGCCTCGGAAAGCTCGACGTCGTGGCACCGGGCCACCCGAACCCCGGCGCGCAGCAGGGCGGGGTAGACGTCCGCGGTCGCGGGCCAGACCCAGCGGACCGGACCGGCGGCCTCGCGGGCCCGGATCGCGGCGGGCAGATCCGCCACCGCCTCGGGGGCGGCCGACGGGGCGCCGTCGGGCCCCAGCGGCTGGAGCAGCCCGCCGAACGCCGCAGCGCCGGCGGGCTCCCCGCCGGCGGGACCCGGCACCACCGCGACCAGCACGTCGGCCATTGTGCCGCCGGGGTGTGACAGTTCCCCGGAGGCCATTCCCCGAGGCTGGGCCGCCTCGGCGGCGATCGATACGATCTGCCGCATGCTGGTGGTGAGTTCCAACGAGGTTCCCGGGTACCGGATCGACGCGGTCCTCGGCGAGGTCTTCGGCGTCACGGTGCGGGCCCGCAACCTCGGCGCGGGGTTGACGGCGGGCTTCCGGTCGCTCGGCGGGGGCGAGATTCCGGAGATGACGCAGCTCATGGTGCAGAGCCGCAACGAGGCCATGGGCCGGATGATCTGGCAGGCCCGCCAGCGCCGGGCGAACGCCATCGTCGCGTTCCGGTTCGACACCGGCGAGCTCGCTCAGGGCTGGTCGGAGATCTGCGCATACGGCACGGCCGTCTGGGTGGTCCCGCTCAGCGACCACGCCAAGCGACAGTACGAGGCGATGACCCGGGCGGGCGGCCTGCCGCACCAGGTCCCGTACGCCACGAACGTCAGCGAGCACGCCCCGGTGGCGCCGCACTAGCGCGGCTGGCCGCTTATGCGGAGTTGCGGGACAGCCGTTCGAGGACGTGCACCTCGTCGGTGATCCGGCCCACCTGGCCCGCCGCCTCCTGGACACTCATCGCGATCTGCCGCACCGACGCCGACTGCTGCTCCAGCGCGGCGGCCAGCGCCGTGTTGTGCGAGGACAGGTCGCCCACGCTCGCGGTGATCTCCGAAACGCGCTCCACGGCGGCCGCCACCTGCGTCTGGACCTCGCCGAGGGTACGGGCGATGGCCTCGGCGTTGCCGCCGGACTGGTGGGCGAGATCCTTCACCTCGCCCGCGACGACCGCGAACCCGCGGCCCGCCTCCCCGGCCCGCGCCGCCTCGATCGTGGCGTTGAGGGCCAGCAGGTTGGTCTGTTCCGCGACGCCGTGGATGACGTCCGAGGCCGCCATGATCTGCTCGCTGGACTTCTCCAGGGCACGCATCAGGTCCGAGGCGTTGTCGGCCTTGGCCGCCACCGTGCCGGTGATCTCCTCCGTGAGGTGTGCCGTGCGGGTCAGCTCGTCGATGGCGCGCGACATCTCGTCGCTGGCGGTGGCGACGGCCGCGGTCTCCCGCCGCACCTGCTCGGCCGCCTCGGCGAGCACGGCGCCCTTGTCGGCGATCTGCTGCTGGATCCGCTGCCGCTCGGCCAGTTCCGCGTCGGCCGCGGCGATCCGTTCCCGGTCGGCGAGCTCACGGTCCGCGGCGGCCTCGGCCTGCGCCTGCGCGGCGCGCTGCTCGGACGCGGCGGACGCGGCGCTGGCCGCGTCCAGCCAGCCGCGCAGCACGTGCATGGTCACACCGATGGCGGTCACCGACGCCCACGACACCAGCGTCAGCGCGGCGGCAGGCAGCGGGTTCTCAGAGATGAACAGCGGAATCCCGATGCCCACCGCGGCGAGCGCCGAGGTGGCGACCAGGTCGCGCCGGTCGAGCGAGAACCCGACCCACATCAGCAGCATCGAGAATCCGACGACCACCATGACCCGGTTCTCGCGGCCGCCCAGCCCGGTCAGGAGCAGGTTCCCGACGGCCATCACCACGGTGATACGCACGATGAGCACGGGCAGCCGGTGCAGCTTGATCACGAACATCGCGACGGCCACCACCAGCGCGGTGACGCCGGGCAGCGCCAGCCACAGTCGTGCCGCGGCGTGCTCGGCGCTGAGGATCGACACCAGCGCGGCGAACCCCCAGACCAGCCACAGGGGCGGCAGGAGCTTGCCCGACAGTGCCATGTCCTCGGACGGGCGGGGGCGCGCCGCCTCGGTAGCGGACGGTGCGGCGGGCAGGGCGGGGGCGGTGGTCTCGTCGGTCACGTGGCGTTTTTCGGCGCACCGGCGGGCCATCTTGAGAAGCCGAGCGCTTTATCACCGAAATGTTGTCGGCACAACCCCTGCGCCCAAGTTGTCCGACATTTAGGACAGCCGCGCCCTGCCTACTTCACCGCGCCCGCGGTCAGGCCGGACTGGATCTGGCGCTGGAAGATCGCGTACATGACGATCATCGGCAGGATCGCCAGCGTGAGCGCCGCGAACAGCGTCGACCATTCCGCGTGGTATCCGGCGGAGACGCTGATGTTCGCGATGCCCTGGGTGAGCACCCATTTGGAATCCGCCCCCTGGCCCTGCATGATCGCCACCGGCAGCAGGTACTGGTTCCACTGCCCGACGATGTTGAAGATCGTGATGCTGACCAGCCCGGACCGGGCCATCGGCAGCATGATCTGGAAGAACTGCCGGGTGTGCGACGCGCCGTCCATCGTGGCCGCCTCGGCGATCTCGTTCGGCAGCGTCTTGAAGAACGCGGCCAGGAAGAACACCGTGAACGGCAGCGAGTACGCGATGTACACCAGGATCAGGCCGGTGAACGTGTTGATCAGCCCGAAGCCCTTGAGGATGAAGAACAGCGGCACCAGGGCCATGAACGTCGGGAACGCGAGCCCCGAGACGAACATGTAGTAGATGAACCGGTTGCCGAAGAACCGGTACCGGGCCAGCACGTACGCGGCCATCGACCCGAACAGCATCGTGCCGGCGGTGCTCACCAGCACCACGAAGACGCTGTTCAGGAAGTACCGGCCGACATGCGCCTCGTCCCACGCGTTCACGTACGTCGCGAACGAGAAGTGCTGCGGCAGCGCGAACGGCTGGCCCAGGAAGATCTCGGTGTTGCTCTTGAAGGACGCCAGGACCACCCAGATCAGCGGTCCCGCGGTGGCCAGGGCCCACACGACGAGCGAGACGTGGGCGAGGCCGCTGAGCGCGCGGATCTCCCGCTTGGCGCCCGGCGCCTTGCCGGGGCCCGCGGAGGCGGCCCGGTGCTGGGTCGCCGGGGGTCTGGTGCTGGTGGCGTTGGTCATCGCCGCGCTCCCGTCTCTCTCACATTTCCACGGCGTCGCGGCGGGTGACCCGCAGGGTCAACGCGGCGAAGGTCAGGGTCAGGAAGAACAGCACCACGCCCAGGGCGGAGGCGTATCCGGCCTGCGAGTAGTCGAACGCGTTGCGGTAGATCATCAGGCTGATCACCGAGGTGGCGCCGTCCGGGCCGCCCCGGTCCACGGACATGATGTTCACCAGCGCGAACGCGTCGAAGGCGGCGATGCCCAGGTAGACCCACGCGACCTGGATGGTGCTCCACAGCAGCGGGACGGTGACCCGGAAGAACAGCGTGATCCGGGTGGCGCCGTCCAGCGCGGCGGCCTCGTAGATCTCGTTGGGGATGGAGCCCATGCCCGCCGAGAACAGCACCACGTAGAAGCCGACCGCCTGCCAGACCAGCACCGCGAGGATGCAGGCCAGCGCGAACCGCTGGTCCGCCAGCCAGAGCACCGGCTCACCCGGCAGCAGGCCGTTGAGCAGGCCGCTCTCGTCCGACGAGAACACCCGGCCGAAGATCACCGCGACGATGGCGAGGGCCAGCAGCTGCGGAAAGAAGAAGATGACCCGGTAGAACTTCGAGCCCCACACGCCGCGCTGGACCCCGCCGCGGGCGCCGCCGCCCACGTTGAGCAGGAACGCGAAGACCAGCGCGATGAGGATCGTGATGAGTGGCAGCAGGATCAGCAGCACCAGGTTGTGCCGCAGCGAACTCCAGAACAGGTTGTCGTGCCACAGCTTGGTGAAGTTGTCCAGGCCGATGTACTTGATGGGGCCCAGCCCCGACCAGCTCGTCAGCGACAGCTGGAAGGTCTGGATGTAGGCCGCGACCACGAAAGTGACGTAGAGCGCCACGGGCACGGCGAGGAAGCCGATGATGAAGGGATACCTACCGTGCCGCATGGCGCTCTCCGTCCTTTCGCCGATCAGCGCTGGAACTTCTTGATGGACGAGTCCGCCTTCACGGCGTCGGCGACCTTCTGCATGCGCTGGCAGAACTTGTCCGCCGTACCCCCCTGGAACATGAGCTCGTTGGTCGCGGCGCGGGCCTCGTCGTCGAGCTTCTTGTACCAGGTGTCGAAGCGGTAGCTGAAGATGTCGCTGCCGGCCGCCTTGAGCATGTCGTTGCCGCTGGTCAGGCCGGGCGAGATGGTCAGGCCGTCGGTGGCGCCCTGAACCACGGTCAGCGTCTTGGTCAGCTTGGTGAAGCCGATCGCGGCCTCCTTGCTGAGCATGGTGCGCAGGTACTCCATGCCGCCGCGCGGGTTCTTGCCCTTGGACGAGACGAAGTAGATCTCACCCGCGGAGGCGTAGATCGCGGTCTGCGGCAGCTTGTCGGAGGCGGTGACGCTGGGCACCGGGCTGACGGCGTACTCGAAGCCGGCCGGGGTGTCGGCGGCCTGCTCGTTCTCCAGCCAGGAGCCGGAGGGGTAGAACGCCACCTTGTCCTGGTCCTGCTGCAGCTGCACCTCGGTGTGCTTGAGGCCGAGGAACGACTTGTTGGAGTACTTGGCGCCGATCTCGGCCCACGCCGCGGCGGCCTGCTTGACCGGCTCGGCCGTCCAGGCGCCGTCGACCAGGTTGTCGATGTTCTTCAGGACGTCCGGGCCGCCGATCTTCGCGGCGCTGGTGAGGATCACCAGGTACTGGTAGTACGACGCGTTGGCGCCCGCGTACCCGTACGGCGTGATGCCCGCGGCCTTGATCTTGTCGCAGAGCGCGGTGAACTCGGCCCAGGTCTTCGGCACGGTCCAGCCGTTCTTCTGGAACAGCTTGGCGTTGTGCCACAGCCCGAAGACGGTGTACGCGTAGTTCAGCGCGTACGGCTTGCCGTCGAACGTGCCCTGCTCGATGGTGCCCGGCACGAGAGTGTCCTTGACCGTCTTGCCGGCGATGTCCAGCGACGGCGCGGCGAACAGCTCGGTGAGGTCCTGCGCCTGGCCGGCCGAGACGAGCGCGCCCATGTCCATCAGCTTCGAGCCCGAGTTGTTGATCATGTCGGGCGCGTCGCCCGCGTTGATCCGCGGCTGGACGACCGTCGAGATCTCCTGGGTCGCGGAGTACGTGACCTTCGAGTCCGGCCACTTCTTGTTGTAGAGCGGGGTGTCCACATCGGTGGCGTACTTGGTGCCCAGGCCGCCGTCGAAGATCACGATCTCCACGGGCGCCTTGGGGTCCAGGCCCAGCGGGTTGTCCGCGCTCTTGGTGCCCTCGGCCTGCTTCTGCGTGTCGTCGGAACCACCGACGCAGGCGCTGAGCAGTCCGGCGGCGGGTGCGGCCATGAGTCCGACAGCGGCGGCGCGCTGCAGCAGCGTACGGCGGTCGACCCCGGGGGTGGCGGGAGTTATCTCGGTCATCGGCTTCTCCTCGGAAATTGCTGATGGTGCTCTGGCTGGTCAGCCCTTGACGGCGCCGGCGGTGAGACCGGCGGCGATGTTGCGCTGGATGATGAGGAAAAAGACCACCACCGGAAGGGAGGTGATGATCGCACCGGCCATGAGGGGGCCCCAGGCGGTACCGCGGTTCGTCTGGTTCTGCAGCAACCAGGCCATCAGGTTCTGCTTCTCCGGACTGTTCAGGGTGTTGATGATGATGAACTCGTTCCACGCCTGAATGAAGCCGTAGACCGAGGTCGCCACGAGACCGGGACCGGTCAGCGGCAGGATGATGCGCCAGAAAGTCTGGAACCGGCTGCACCCGTCGATGAGCGCGGCCTCGTCCAGTTCCTTGGGGATGGCGGCGATGAAGCCGCGCAGCGTCCACACCGTGTACGGCAGGATCAGCACAAGGTAGGTGATGCTGACGCCGATGAGGCTGTTGGTCAAGTTCGCCTTCTGCAGCATCAGGAACAGCGGGATCAGCAGCGCCAGGAACGGCACGAGCTGCACCGCCAGCACCACCAGGATGATCGCGCGGCGGCCGTGGAACTTGAACCGGGCGATCGCCAGCGCGGCCAGGAACCCGACGATCAGCGCGCCGAGCACCGCGATGACCGTGACAATGAGCCCGTTCAGCAGGTCCTGCAGGAACAGCGGGGCCTTGAAGGCGCTGACGAAGTTGTCCAGCGTCGGGTTCTCGGGCACAAAGGACGGCGTGAGCTGAAGCACCTCGGGGCCCGGCTTGAACGCCGTGTTGATCACCCAGTACACCGGGAAGATCATCACGATCGAGAAGAGGATGCCGGCGGCGTTCGCCAGCGCGGTGCCGGTCCGGCTGCGGCCGACGGTCAGCACCGCGTCGTCGTCGGCATGCCTTCTCCGTGCCCTGCGCGCACGGGTGGTGGGTGCGGCGGCGACCATCAGTCCACCTCTCCGATCTTGAACATCTGCCGGATGTAGAACGCCATGACGCCGAGCATCAGCAGCACCGTGATCACCGAGATCGCCGAGCCGAGGCTGTAGTTGGACCGGCCGAACGCCTGCGTGAACGCGTACGTGGCAAGGGTCTGGTATTCCGCCTCCACCTTGCTGTCACGTAGCACCCACGGCTGGGTGAACAGGCCGAAGTTCCAGATCACCGACAGGGTGGTGACGATGATGAGCAGCGGCCGCAGGATCGGCAGCGTGATGCCGCGCAGCGCCTGCCACGCGTTCGCACCGTCCACCGTGGCCGCTTCCAGCAGCTCCTTGGGCACCTGGGTCAGGCCCGCGTTGAGGGTGATCGCCAGGAACGGGATGCCGGCCCAGACGACCAGCGTGGTGATGACGATCCAGCCCTGGGTCGGCGACAGGAACCAGCTGTGGCCCTGGAACTCCACCCCGGGCAGCTTGTCGATGAGGTAGTTCAGCACGCCGAAGTCGGCGTCGGTCATCCACTTGAAGATCTGCGCCGCGACCAGCTGCGGCATGGCCCAGACGAACATCATCGCGACGATCATGAACAGCCGGACCCGGCGGTGCACCCGCCGCATCAGCAACGCGACGGCAAGCCCCAGCACGACGGAGATGACCACCGACACCGCCGTGAAGACCACGGTACGGCGGACCACGGTCCAGAAGACCGGGTCGCCGAGCACCTTGGTGTACTGGTCGAAGCCGACCCACGGCGGCGTACGGCCGGTGATCAGTTCGCGCAGCCGCATGTTCTGGAACGACAGCAGGACCATGCGGTACAGCGGGTATCCGAGCAGCCCGAGCAGCACCAGCAGGGTGGGCAGCGCCAGCAGCCATGGCGTACGCCCGTCCGCCGAGCGGCGGCGGGTCCGCGTCGCAGCGGGCTGAGCGATGACGTCGGACGGCGTCATCATCGGGTCGGTCGTCGGTGAGTCGACGGCGTGCATCGTGCTGCTCCTCTCCGCTCGTCTCCAGGTGGTGCCGCCCGCCCGGTCCCCCCGGGCGGGCGGCACCGGGCGTCAGCCCTCGTTGAGGATCGTGTTGATCTGCTGGTCGGCCCAGGCGGCCGCGTCCTGGACGGACTTCTTGCCGGTGGTGATGTCGCGCAGCATCTGCTGTAGCACCGTGGCCTTCTCCACGTCCGCCCACTTCTCGGCGTTCGGGGTGAACCAGCTGTTCTTCGCGGCGGCCGCGGCGGCCTCGCTGCCCGGCTGGGCGGCGGCCTTGTCGAGCAGCGCCGTCGAGTTGGGCAGCACGCCCTTCTCGATCAGGCCCTGCATCGACTGGGCGTCCGTGAAGTACTTGATCCACTGGGCGGCCAGCTGCTTGTTCTGGCTCTTCTCGGTGACACCGAGGTTGGAGCCGCCGAGGAACGACGGGGTCTCCGGCATCGGCGCGGTGGCCAGCTTGCCGAACACCTTCGTGTTGACCATCGGGGAGTTCGGGTCGTTCGGGTCCTTCTTGGTCTGCTCCGCGGCGCCCTTCTCCCAGGTGTTGCCCATGAACATCGCGGCGTGGCCCTGGGCGAACAGCGCGGCCTGGTCGTTCTCGTCCTTGGCCGGGTCGGCCTTCGAGTACTTCTTGACCAGGTCGGCCCAGCGCTGCAGGCCCTGCACGGCGGCGGGCTGGGCGAGCTGGCCCTGCCACTTGTCGCCGTTCTTCACCGCGATCTCGCCGCCGGTCGCCTTGACGAAGCTCATCGCGGCGTACCAGTAGGTCGGCATGTAGAACGCGCCGAACTTGGCGTCGGACTTGTTGGCGGCGGCCAGCTTGTCCGCGTCGGCCAGCAGCTCCGCGTACGTGGCGGGCGGCTGGTTGATGCCGGCCTTCTTGAACAGGTCGGTGCGGTAGATCAGCACCCGGGCGCCCGCGTAGTACGGCACGCAGTACGTCTTGCCGTCCAGCTCGCACGCGCCGGACAGGCCGGACAGCCAGGTGCCGGAGTTCTCGAAGTCGCCCTTGTTCAGGGCGGTGAAACCGCCGTTGAAGACGTACTTGGAGAACTCGGTGTTGCCCAGCTCCACCACGTCGGGCACGTCGGTGCCCGCGAGCGTCGCGTCGAGCTTGGTCAGGTGGTTGGCCCACTGCTGGTACTCGACGTTGACCTGGGCGCCGGTCGCCGCGGTGAACCGCTTGTTGGCGTCCTCGACGACGTTCTTCCAGGCCGACTCGGCGTCGACCATGAGCCAGACCTTGACGGTCTTGCCGGCGCCGTTGACCGCGCCCGTCGCCGTGGTGGTGGCCTCGTCCTTGTCGCTCGAACCGCCGCAGGCGGCGGCTCCGAGCAGCGTCGCGGCAAGCGCTGCGGTGACCGCGATAGTGCGCTTCACGCTGTCCTCCTTGAGGGATGTCCGTGGTCGGTGAGGTGGGGGTGGGCGGTGCTATCTGGGGTGGTGTTCGTTCATGGCGAATGCCCGTCCTTGGCGGCCTTGTGACCGTGGACGGCCTGGGCGGTGCGCTGGAACGCGGCATGCGAACGTTCGTGGGTTCGCTGCGCGACCGCGACGTAGAGCAGATCGAGGACGACCAGTTGGGGATGGCGCGCCGACAGCGCGTCCGGCCGGAACGTGGTCGCCTGGGTGGCGGTGACCAGCACGATGTCGGCCAGTTCCGCCAGCGGGGAGCGCGGGAAGCTGGTCAGCGCGATCGTGGTGGCGCCCCGGCTGCTGGCCTCGGCCAGCAGCTCGATGGTCTCGCCCGTCTCACCCGAGTGCGAGATGCCGAGCGCGACGTCGCCGGGCCGCGACAGCGCGGCGCTGGCCAGGCCGTTGTGCACATCGGTCCAGGCCCAGACGGGTACGCCGATGCGGTGCAGGCTGAACTGCATCTCCTCACCGACCAGGGCGCTGCCGCTGGCGCCGAAGATGTTGACCCGGCCCGCGGCGGCGATGGCGACCGCGGCGCGCTCCACCTCGGCGAGGTCGAGCAGCGTGGCGGTGTCGTGCATGGCCTGGGTGTCCGCGGCCATGATGTGCCGCAGGACGCGCTCCAGCGGGTCGCTGGGCTGGATCTCGCGGCCGATGTCGACCGTCCAGCCGGCGGAGCGGGCCCGGCCGGTCTCGGCGGCGATGCCCAGCCGCAGGTCGGCGTAGCCCTCGAAGCCGAGGGCCCGGCAGAACCGGGTGACCGTGGCCGGGGAGGTGCCGCTGCGCTCGGCGAGTTCGACGATGGTCGCGCGGGAGGCTGCGGCCGGGTCGGCGAGGACCTGCTCGGCGACCCGCTGCAGGGCGCCGGTGAACTCCGGCAGCATCGAGCGGACCCGGACCAGCGCACCGCTGGAGGCGTCGACCGCCTGCTTCCCGTCTCCCGGCTTCGCGTCCGCAGGCTTCGCGTCCGCAGGCTTCGCGTCCGCAGGCTTCGCGTCCGCAGGCTTCGCGTCCGCAGGCCTCGCGTCCACAGGCCTCGCGTCCACAGGCCTCGCGTCCGCAGGCCTCGGGTCGCGCTCGGGCGAAACGACGACCGCGGTCGACGATGTGCCGTCCACCTCTGGCTCCACGACCGGCCGCCCTTCAGCAAGGAGTGTTAACTGTCGCGGTAAAAGTTCTTACTGCGGACCCCCTCCTGTCAAGACCGTGGGTGAAGTTTTCAAACCGTTACGGGAGCGGAGGTCATGAATCCCTATGGCCGTGGCACCGGTTGACGCGCGTCGATCCCGATATGGATGAATCGACGTGCCAGCCGTCACATAGTCGCTTTTGGCCGTGTTTGCACGTCGGCCGAACGGCCCTCCATCGAAGCCCGACGGAGGCATCGGGCTCCGTCATTCGGATGATTTCGGTGACCATGGGAGCGCGGCCGGTCGTCCGCGATGCCGCCGGAAACCCTCGGCGACCCCTCCCCGGATGGCGAAAAAATTGCCCGTCCCGACAATCGCGGGCAAAAAAACGCCCGCCGAGCGGTGGCGGGCGTAGCGCGATCAGATCGGCGACGCCGGCCGCCCGGGGACCGCATTGTCGATCTTGAAGAGTTCGGGTCCGCTCCTGACCCAAACTCCCCAACAACTCACCGGAGCGCAGAGCTGCCGCCGGGCGCTGGGGCAGCCTCGCCAACTCGGAGAGTTCAGGTCCGCCCCCAACCCAAACTCATCAACAACCAACCGAAACGCAGAGCTGCCGCCGATCAGCCGGAGCAACCTCGCCAACTCGGAGAGTTCAGGTCAGGACCTGACCCAAACTCACCAACAACCAACCGAAATGCAGACCTGCCGCCGATCAGCCGGAGCAACCTCGCCAACTCGGAGAGTTCAGGTCAGGGCCTGATCCGAACTCACCAATGTGTGGCGCCGACCGACGGGCGGGGGTCTTCTGTGTTGCATCCGGCGGACGGGGAAATCATCATAGTCTGGGCAATTAGGGTGGTCAGGCGGTGGCGCGGATGGCCTCCGCGAAGACCTCGGAACGGTGCTCGAAATTGCGGAAACGGCCGTAACTCGGCGCCGCCGGGGACAACAGCACCACTCCCCCGGCCGGCGTCACCTCGCGCGCCAGCCGCACCGCCGCCGGCAGATCCTCGGCGTTCTGGGTACGCACCCCGGCCAGCCCCGCCAGTGCCGCGAGAATCCGCGGGCCGCTGTCCGGCAGCCCGATCACGGTGATCTCCCGGCCCCGCAGATGCTCCCGCAGCGGCCCGTAATCCAGGCCCCGGTCCGTCCCACCCACCAGCACGGTCAACGGCCGCCCCTCGTACGCGTCGATCGCATGCATCGCCGAGTACGGGCTGGTCGACAGCGTGTCGTCGACGAAGGTCAGACCCGACGGGTCCTCGATCTCCGCCAGCCGGTGCGGCAGCCCCTCGAACGCGGCCACCGCCTTCTCCAGCACGCTGCGCAGATCCACCACGTCCACACCCATGCCGTCCAGCACGGCCAGCGCGACGCACAGATTGCGCCCGTTGTGAGCACCCCGTAGGCGCAGCGCCGAGCGCGGGAACAGCCGGGTGTCGCTGGCGTACACGAAGTCGTCCGGACCGATCCGGAAGCGCGAGTCCGGCCCCGCCGCCTCGACCGGCGGCCAGCCGTTGAGGTCCGAGATGCCGCGCACCTCGCCCGCCAGGCGCTCGTCGGCGCCGTTGACCACGATCAACTGGGGGCCGTGCCGGAGCAGATTCAGCTTGTCGCGGTAGTACTCGCGCTCCCCGCCGTGCGCGTCCAGGTGCTCGGGGAACAGCGCCGTCACCACGGCCACCCGTGGCGAGTCGGTCAGGTCCGCGCACTGGTAGCTGGACAGTTCCAGGACGTACAGGTCGGCGTCGGGCAGGTCGAGCAGCGGCACCCCGATGTTGCCGCCGAACACGTTGGGCCGGCCCGCGGCGGCCAGCAGGTGACTGATCAGGCTGGCCGTGGTGCTCTTGCCCTTGCTGCCGGTCACCCCGACCGTACGGGCCGCGTTGTCGGCCAGCCACAGCGCGCTGCCGCCGGTGATCGTGATGCCCCGCCCGCGCAGCTCGGCCATCCACGGGTGGGTCGAGGGCACCCCCGGCGAGCGGACCACGACGTCGGCCGCGGCCAGGGCGGCGAACGCGTGCTCGCCCCCGGCCAGCGGGGCCAGGGCGGCCAGCTCACCCTCCCACGGCACGGACAGGTAGTCCGCGCTGTCGTCGACGGCGATCAGCCGGGCCGGCCGGTGCGCCGCGACCGCCCGGACGGCCGCGCGGCCCTCCCGGCCGGTGCCCCAGACAGCGACGGAACGGCCGGTGAGGTCTGCCAGGCGCAACGTCGTCTCCCTTGGTCGAGTCGCACTAGTATGGCTCGCCGGGACGACGACGGGAGCTTCTGGGTGCGCGCGCAATTCGAGGTCATGCGGTTCCCCTCGTACGCCTTCGACCCGGGCACGGGCGTCGCCACCTTCGACTACCTGCTCGACGGGCCGTCCCCGCTGCGTTTCACCGAGACGATCGAGCTGCCCGTACCGGCCGCGCCGCCGTCGGCCACGGCGCTGGCCACCGTGCGCCGGGTGCTCGACCTGCTGCACGTGGTGGCCGGGGTGAGCTACTACAAGGTCGGTGCGCCGCCCCGGGTGGTGGCGCCGGCGCCCGTACCGGCCGAGGCGGCGGCGCTGTTCACGGCCGTCTACACCCACGGCCTTGCCGAGTACGCGTACCGCAACGACCTGCCGCACGTCCTCGACCTGACCGTCGAGGTGCCCGGCACCGCGCAGCCGGCGACGCCCGTGGACAACGCCGAGGGGCGCCCGCTGTCGGCCGTCGGCGGCGGCAAGGACTCCATCGTCACGCTGGAGATCCTGCGCGCGGCCGGGCTCGACCCGGTGCCCTTCTCGGTCAACCCCAACCCGGTGATCGTCGACGTGAACGCCGCGTCCGGGCTGCCCGCGCTGGCCGCCCGGCGCCGCCTCGACCCGCACCTGTTCGAACTCAACAAGGCCGGGGCGCTCAACGGCCACATTCCCGTCACCGCGATCAACTCGCTGATCGCGATCGCCACCGCCGCGCTGCACGGCCTCGGGCCCGTGGTGATGTCCAACGAGCGTTCCGCCTCCGACCCGAACCTGGTGTGGAACGGCCACGAGGTCAACCACCAGTGGTCGAAGGGCGTCGAGGCCGAGGGGCTGCTGCGGGCCGCCGTCACCGCGCACGCCGGGCTGACCGAGCCGTACTTCTCGCTGCTGCGCTCGCTGTCGGAGCTGCACATCGCCCAGCTGTTCGCCCGGCACACCCGCTACGACGCGGTCGTGACCAGCTGCAACAAGGCGTTCAAGCTGCATGACCGGACGGCGCGCTGGTGCGGTGACTGCCCCAAGTGCCGGTTCGTCTACCTGGCCATGGCGCCCGCGATGACCCCGGAGCGGATCGCCGAGATCTTCGGCCACGACCTGCTGGCCGACACCGCCCAGGTGCCCGGGTTCAGCGAACTGCTCGGCATCGACTCGCACAAGCCGTTCGAGTGCGTGGGTGAGGTGGCGGAGTGCCTGGTGGCCCTCGGCATGCTGGCCGAGGACCCGCGCTGGCGCGACGCGCCCGTGGTCACCGCGCTGCGCGCCGCCGTACCGGACGCGGCGTGGGCCAGCGCCTCCCGCCAGGACGTGCTGACCCCGGGCGGGCCGACGTTCGTGCCGCCCGCGTACGCGAAGGCGCTGGTGGACGCCTACTCCGCCGCGTCGTGATGGATCCGCTCCCGGCTCACGCCTAGCTGGAGCAGGGCGTCGCTGGTCGCCTCGAGCATGATCGGCGGCCCGGCCAGGAAGACCTCGTGGCGCGACCACTCGCCGTACGCCGCGATCGCGTCCGTGACCAGACCCGACGCGTACGGGCCCGGGTCGCCCTCCGAGATGACCGGGACCACGGTGGCGCGCCGGCAGGACTGGGCGATCTCCGTGATCTCGTCGATGTCGTACAGCTCGGACAGGGTGCGGGCGCCCCAGAACAGCACCGCCGAGCGCGGGTCGTTCGTCGCGGCCAGCTCGATCAACAGCGACTTGAGCGGCGCGACCCCGGTGTCGCCGGCCACCAGCAGCAGGTCGTTGCGGTTGTCGGCGGGCACGCCCATCGCGCCCTCCGCGGCGGCCAGCCGGATGTGGTCACCCGGGCTCGTACGGTGCACCAGCGTCCCGCTGACCCCGGCGTGGGTCTTCGCCCGTACGTGCAGTTCCACGATGGCGTCCCGGCGCGGCGCCCCCGCCAGCGAGTACGGCCGCCACACCCCCGGCAGCTCGGCCACCTCGACCCGGGCGAACTGCCCCGGCCGGTAGGGCATCGGCAGGTACGGCCGGACCCGCACCACCGCCAGGTCGGGACGGCGCAGGTCGTGCTCCACCACGACGGCGCGCCAGGTCATCGGCGCGTACCCGGAGGTGGCCATGCCGTGTGCGATCCAGTCGTGGGCATGGTGCCAGGTGCCCCGCCAGGCCTGGTCGAGGTCCTGCCGCCAGGCCCCGGCCAGGCCCGCCCGCATCGCCTCGGCCAGCGCCGCCCCCACGAGCTGCGGCGCGGGCAGGGTGACGCCGCAGTGGGCCAGCGCCGAACCCAGCTCGGCGCAACCGGCCACGAGGGCCGGCGGATCGTCGAGGTGGCGCACCAGCCAGGTCAGCGCCTGGGCGATCTGGTCGCGCTGGCTAAGCGGCCCCCCGGGCAGCGTGGCCAGCAGGTCCGGCGTCGCCTGCCGCAGCGCGGCCTGCAGCCGGGTCGCCACCTCCGGTGCGCCGCCGGCGTCGGTCAGGCTGGTCCGCAGCAGCCGCTGCACCTCCCGCAGCGCGGCCTCGTCGGCCGGATCCATCCCGTCGAACAGGGCGGCCGCGGCGGTCCGGCCCGGCGGTACGACGATCGGCGGCGAGCCCACCTGGAGTGGTGGCGTCTCCGCGTGGGGCCCGCCTGGGGCGGGCGCGACCGGGTTGGCCGGGGCCGGTTCGGGTGACGGCGGGGGCGGTGGGCTCGGCAGCGGTCGGCCGATGGGCTGCAGGCCGGCCATCGCGCGCAGGCCCGCCAGCGCGTCGTCGACCGGGGCGGGGACGGACGGCGGCGACGGAACGGCGGGAAGCGGCAGCAGCCGCGAGGGGGGCAGGCCCGCCGGAACGTGCGAAGTAGAACCCCCGGGCAGCGCCGGCTGGGCGCCCGCACCCGAACCAGGCGGACCCGGCAGCGCCCCTCCACCCGAACCAGGCAGACCCGGCAGCGCAGCCGAACCCGAAGCAGGCAGCCCCGGTCGTGGCGCGCCGGTCGGGAACCAGTCGGGGTGGACCGGCCCCGGCACGGCACTCGATGCGGCCGTCCCGGTGGTCCCGGTGCCACCAACGGCCCCACCGGATCCATTTGCCCCTGCGGTTCCAGCACCCGCAGCGCCGCCTGCACCCGCAGCGCCGCCCGGGATCGCGGCCGGACCACCCAGCCTCCCCGAAGCCGCTGATCCCGAGCTGCCGAGCGGATTGCCGGTGCCAGCGCCCACGGCCGGATCGGTGTCGGCGGTCGGGTCGGTGCCCGCCATGCGCGCCCGGATGGCGCGGATCAGCGCCAGCAGATGCGGCTGGTCGGAGCCCGAACCGGAACCGATCATCGACACCTGCACACCCCCGACACGCCGGACCACCACGAAGCCGCCGAACAGGACAACCGTACTGCCGTCGCGCGAGCTCCCGCGACCACCCCGGGAGCGCGGCCGAAGCCGCCGGTTATGGCCGCTACCCGGCGACGGCGGCCGCCATCCGCGCGGTCGCCTCGTCCAGGATCTCGGCGCTCGTGCCGAAGTTGAGCCGTACGTACCCGGCGCCCGGTGCGCCGAAGCGCGTGCCCGGCTCCAGCGCGATCCGCCCCCGCGCGAGGAACAGCTCCCGCGCCGCGTCGCCCTCGCCCAGGGCCGCGCAGTCGAGCCAGGCCAGGTACGTCGCCTCGGGCGGTTGCCAGCGCACCCCCGGCAGCCGTTCGGCGAGGAGCTTGCCCAGCTGGGCCCGGCGCGCGTCGAGGGTGGCGAGGAGCCGGTCCAGCCACGGATCGCCGTCCGTGTACGCGGCGACCGTCGCGAGCGCTCCGAAGTGGCCGGTGCGCCAGCGGGCGTCCGGCGGGAAGCGCCGTACCAGCTCGGCGGTCCCGGGCGACGCGGTCACCACGGCGGCGCACTTGAGACCGGCCAGGTTGAACGCCTTGCTGGCCGACACCACACTCACCGCCACCTCGGCGGCGCCGGGCACGCTCAGCAGCGGGGTGAACGCCGCGCCCGGCAGCACCAGCGGGGCATGGATCTCGTCGCTGACGATCGGGACACCGTGGATCCGCGCGAGGCGCACCAGGGCGGCCAGTTCGTCCGGGGTGTGCACCCGCCCGACCGGGTTGTGCGGGTTGCACAGCACGTACGCGGCGGGGCCGGTCGCGAACGCCCGTCCAAGCGCGGGCAGGTCCAGCCGGTAACCGCCGTCGGGGTGGCGGGCCAGCGGCGCCTCGTGGATCCGCGCGCCCGCCTCGGGCACCCAGTCGAAGAACGGCGGGTACACCGGCGGGCTGACGACCACCGCGTCGCCGGGCCGGGCGAGGGTCCGCAGCAGCTCCACCACGCCGACGCCGACGTCCGGCATCGCGGTGACCGTCCCGGGATCGACGGTCCATCCCCACCGCCGTGCCGCGAACCCGGCGAGCGCCGTACCCAGGGTCGAGTCCTGTGCCGAGTATCCGGTGTCGGATGTCTCGACGGCCTCCCGGAGCACCTCGGCGACCGGCGGGGCAAGCCCGAAGTCCAGTTCGGCGACGGTCAGCGGCAGCACGTCCGGCGGATAGGTCCGCCACTTGGCGCTGCGGCGACGGCGCAGTTCGGCGAGGGGTGGGACGGGCAGCTCGACGCTCATGGCCCCATCCTCGCGGGCATCGAGGAAGTGGCCGCGAATGCCCTCGGTCAGCGGTGCGGATTCGCGAGCCGGTACAGCACCGACCGCCGCAGCGGCCCCGCCGGCACGGTCGGATCGTCGAAGTCGTCGCCCGGGTCGCGGGTCATGCCGAGGCGCTCCATGACGGCCTGCGAGCGCCGGTTCCCCGCGGCGGTCACGGCGAGGATCTCGGGCAGGGCCAACCGCTGGAATCCGTACGCCAGCACGGCCTTCGCCGCTTCCGTGGCGTACCCGTGGCCCCAGGCTTCGTGGGCCAGCCGCCAGCCGATCTCGACCCCGCCGAACGGCATCTCCTCGTCCACCGGGTCGAGCCCGGCCATGCCCGCGAGGAGTCCGGTGGCGGTGACCTCCACGGCCCACCAGCCCCAGCCGCGAGCCTGCAGGCCCGCGCGGAACCGGGCCATCGACTCGGCGCTGCGCGCACGCGTGAGCACCTCGGGGAAGAACTCGCGGACCCGGGGGTCGGCGTTCATGGCGGCCCACGGATCGAGGTCGGCGTCGCGCCACTGCCGCAACCGCAGGCGCGCCGTACTCAGCTCGTCGGGTTCCCGCACCATCGGTCTCCCTCGTCGTTGCGTCGCGGCCGAACTGCGGCCCGGGTGGCACCGGTCAGTCCCGCGCCGCGTCGTCCAGATCGTCGTCGCGGCCCAGTTCCCAGAACGCGACCGCGGCCGCCGCCGCGACGTTGAGCGAATCCACCCCGCGACGCATCGGGATGCGCACCCGCACGTCGCTGCCCGCGAGGGCGTGCCGGGACAGGCCCGGGCCTTCGGCACCGAGCACCAGCGCGGCGCGGGCGCGCTGCGCCGCGGTGAGCCGCTGCAACGGTACGGCCTGCGGGTCGGGGGTCAGTGCCAGCACCGTGAAACCGGCGGCCCGGACCCGCTCCAGGCCGTCCGGCCAGGGCTCCAGCCGGGCGTACGGCACGGCGAACACCTCACCCATGCTGACCCGTACGCTGCGCCGGTAGAGCGGATCGGCACACGAGGGTGAGAGCAGCACCGCGTCGATGCCCAGGGCCGCGGCGCCACGGAACACCGCGCCGATGTTCGTGTGGTTGTTGACGTCCTCCAGGATCGCCACCCGGCGCGCCGCGGCCAGCACGTCGTCCGCGTCGCGCAGCGGCAGCCGGTGGAAGGAGGCGAGGACCCCGCGGTGCACGTGGAAGCCGGCGGCGCGTTCCAGCACGTCGGGCGCTGCCGCGTACACGGGGGCGGTGGCCGGCAGGTCGCCCAGCTGGTCCACGCGTTTCGCGTCGACCAGATAGGAGCGTGGCGCGTAGCCGGCCCGCAGGGCGCGGCGCAGCACGAGTTCCCCCTCGGCGATGAACAGGCCGTGCGGCGGTTCCCACCGGGTCCGCAGCTCGACGTCGGTGAGCGCCCGGTAGTCACCGAGCCGCTCGTCGTCCGGGTCGGTGACGAGGTGCACGTCGGGCATCGGCGGCTCAGCCCACCCGGTACGTGAGGTGGGTGGCGGTGCCGGAGGCCCGGACCCGCACCTGGCGCAGCTCGCGCGGGGCGACTCCCCCGGCGAACAGCGGCGTGCCCGCGCCGAGCAGCACCGGCGCCACGTGCAGGCGCACCTCGTCGAGCAGCCCGGCGTCGAGGCAGCCGCGGATGACCTCCGCGCCGCCCATCACGACGACGTCGCGCTCCTCGGCCAGGGCGCATGCCTTGCTGACGGCGCTGCCGACACCGTCCACGACGAACGTGACGCGGTCGGTCAGCCGTACCTCGTCGGGCGGGTTTCGGGTGACGACCAGGACGGGCTGCTGGCTGGCGACGTCCGCGCCGTAGCCCACCTCCTCGTTCCAGCCGTACGGACTGTCCACGATGTCGAACAGGCGGCGGCCCATCACGATGACGCCGGTGTTGTCGACCGCCTCGGCGAGCACCTCGGCATCGACCCGGTCGCCCTGGAACGCCCAGGTGTGCAGCGCCTCGCCGCCGCGACCCAGGCCGTGGGCGAGGTCGACGTCCGGCCCGGTCACGAACCCGTCGACGGACATCGAGATATCGGCCACCACCTTGGCCATGTCACGCTCCTCCCGCGAGGCACACAGCGCGCGCCCCGCCCCCGGAGCATGCCATCCAGCCCGAACCCACTCCGAATGACCCACCCGCCCGCCCGAACGACAGCGAAACACCGGTAGACCTTGGCGATCTTGGAGGCTGGAGGCCCTCCAGGGGCCACCCGGCTCCAAGATCGCCGGAGCTGGGGTCGAGAGGGGTCAGGCTGGGGGGATCAGGCGGTTGCCGGTCCAGGCCAGGCCCATTCCGGCGGCCAGCATGAGCAGGGCGCCGACGGTGGGCAGCGGCTGGACCGCGTACGCCCCGGCGCCGACGGACACGGCGGCGAGCATGAGCAGGATCCCGTCCGCCGGGTTGACCAGGCGCGACCGGAAGACCGCCCAGCCGAGCAGCAGCCAGCCCGCCCCGGTGACCAGCGCACCCACGAACGCGACCGTCTGCACCGCGTCGGCGGACAACGCGGTTCCGGCCGGGGCGGTGTCCGGTGGCAACGCGGCCGTCGGAAGCAACAGCACGACACCGGCGAGCCCGACGAGCAGACCGGCGATGGCGGGACGGCGCACCCGCGAACCGGCCAGCAGTCCGGTCAGGGCGATCATGGCGACGAGGGAGAACCAGCCCGCGGACAGGCGCAGGGCGAGGGGGCCGGGCTGGGCCCCGAGGGTCGACCAGCCATAAAGGACCGCGGCCATCGGCAGCGCCCACAGGGAGACCCGGGCGTAGCGGCGTACGGACCAGATCCAGACGGCTTCGCGGACCGGGAGCAGGCCGTCGTCCGCGCCGGTGGCGGGGCGGGCGGCGCCGACCCAGGCGGGCGCGACCCGCAGCGGACGCCCACTGGCGGTGTGGTGCTGGCTGATGCTCATGGCAGGCCCCCCGCTAGCTCTGCCGAGCGGCCGGGGGGCACCGTCGGATCCCTGTGCCCAGCCTTCCAGAAACCAGGCACGCATGGATCATTTCCGCCAAAATCGGACTGGTAGCCACGCCCTCGACATCAGTGACGTCGAGGGCGCGGCCGGTCGTCCACGCGACGGGAGCAGGACGAGTGCGCCCGGGCCCCGCGTCCGGCTCAGGCGCGCTCGGGTTCCCCCGCGCCGTTGAAGTCGGCGCTGCCCAGCGCCGGGGGCGTCGGCTCCGGGGCGGGCAGGCCCTTCGGGGCGTTGTCGCCGGACACCTGCGCCTCGGCCGCCCGTACGGCGGCGTCGACCTTCTCGGCCTCCGCGGCCGCGGCCTGGGCCGCCGCCGCGGCCTCGCGCTCGACGGCGCCCGCGTCGACGGAGGACGACGGGGCGTCCCCGGCCATGTTGGCCAGCCCGCCCAGCGCACCGCCGAGGCCCTCGAGGGCCTTGGTCAGCTCGGTCGGCACGATCCACACCTTGTTCGCCGAGCCGTTGGCGATCTGCGGCAGCGACTGCAGGTACTGGTACGCCAGCACCTTCTGGCTCGGGTTGGCCTGGTGGATCGCGTCGAACACCGTACGGATGGCCTTGGCCTGGCCCTCGGCCTGCAGGATGCGGGCCTGGCGGTCACCGTCGGCGCGCAGCACCGCGGCCTGCTTCTCGCCCTCGGCCGTGAGGATCTGCGCCTGCTTGTGGCCCTCGGCGTTGAGGATCGCGGCGCGGCGGTCCCGCTCGGCGCGCATCTGCTTCTCCATGGAGTCGCGGATGCTCGGCGGCGGCTCGATCGCCTTGATCTCGACCCGGGTCACCTTGATGCCCCAGCGGCCGGTGGTCTCGTCGAGCACCCCGGACAGGTGCTTGTTGATCTCCTCGCGGCTGGTCAGGGCGCGCTCCAGGTCCAGCGAGCCGATGACGTTACGCAGCGTGGTGACGGTGAGCTGCTCGATGGCCTGGAGGAAGTTCGAGATCTCGTAGGTGGCCCGGACCGGGTCGACGACCTTGAAGTAGAGCACGGTGTCGATGGAGACCACGAGGTTGTCGCTGGTGATGACCGGCTGCGGCGGGAAGCTGACCACCTGCTCGCGCATGTCCACCTTGGTACGGACCGCGTCGACGAACGGGACCAGCAGGTTCAGGCCGGGCGCCAGGGTCCGCTTGTACCGACCCAGACGCTCGACGACGTCCATCCGCTGCTGCGGAACGATTCGCACGGACCTGATCAAGGTGATGACCGCGAACAGCGCGATCACCATGACCAGGAGACCGATGACAAGATCCATGGTGCCTCTCTCTATCGAAGGTGCTCAGCAGCTCAGAGATGGGGCAGGTCGTCGCGCCAGACCAGCGCGGTGGCACCGCGTACCTTCACGACCCGGACGTGGTCGCCCGGCTGGTAGGTCTCCGTGCCGTCGAACGAGCGCGCCTGCCACAGCTCCCCGTCGATCTTGATCATGCCGCGATCCGCGTCGACCTGCTCCAGCACGGTCGCCTGCGCGCCCTCCAGGGCCGCCAGCCCGAAGGACGATTCGCCGCCCTCCAGGGCCGAATTCTGGCGCCGGACGATCAGCGGACGGATCGCGCCGATGGACAGCGCGGACACGACGGCGAACACGATCGCCTGCACGAGCACCGGGGCACCGAGCGCGGCGGCACCGGCGGCCGCCAGCGCGCCCGCGGCGAACATGGCGACGAACAGGGTCGCGGTGAACGCCTCGGCGATCGCGAGGGCGATGGCCAGGACAATCCACAGCACAGCTTCCACCACACGATCGTGACACGGCTGCGCACGCACGGCGATGCCCCGTCTGACCCATGTCCGATCCGTAGCCATATGCTCGCCGGGCAGTTGTACACGAGGCATCACCCCCCGCACATCCCCCCAAGGAAGGTATGCCGTGTCCCTGCTGCCGGAAACCGGCCGACGTGTCACCGAGATCGCCGTTCAGGCCCAGTCCACGGGCCGGGCGCCGTCCCTGGCGTTGGGCATCGTCCGCGACTCCGCGCTGCTGCACTTCGCCGCCGTGGGCGGCCAGCCGCAGCCCGACCCGGCGATGCAGTACCGCGTCGGCTCGATCACCAAGACCCTGACCGCGACGATGATCATGCAGCTGCGCGACGAGGGGTTCTTCGCCCTCGACGACCTGCTGTACCGGCACCTGCCGGGCACCTCCGTCGGCGGGATCACCCTGCGCCAGCTGCTCGGCCACGTCTCCGGCCTGCAGCGCGAACCCGAGGGCACCTGGTGGGAGCGCAGCGTCGGCGGCGACGTCGACCAGCTCCTCGCGGAGCTGCCGTACGAGAAGGTGGCCGGGCCCCCGTTCCGGCGCTACCACTACTCGAACCTCGCGTACGGGCTGCTCGGCGCCGTGCTGCACCGGGTCACCGGCGAGGACTGGCCGACCCTGCTCACCAAGCGGGTCCTCGACCCGCTGGGCATGAAGCGCACCTCGTACGGGCCGGTCGAGCCGTTCGCCCGCGGCTACGTCGTGCACCCGCTGCACGGCAGCCTGCACGAGGAGCCGCGCCTCGACGCGGGCGCGATGGCCCCGGCCGGACAGCTCTGGTCCACGGTCACCGACATGGCGGCGTGGGCGGCCTTCCTCGCCGACCCGGCGCCCGAGGTGCTGGCCCGCGACACCCTCGACGAGATGTGCGCGCCGGTCGTCATCGCCGACGAGACGTGGACCGCCGGGCACGGGCTGGGCCCGCAGCTGTACCGGGTCGGCGAGCGGGTGTTCGTGGGCCACGGCGGTTCGATGCCCGGGTACGTGGCGCAGCTGGCCGTGCACCGCCCCAGCCGCATCGGCGTCATCGCCTTCGCCAACTCGTACGGCCTGCGCGGCACCCACATCCAGCGGGTGGCGCTGGACGCGCTGAACGTGGTGCTGGACGCCGAGCCGGTCGCCACCCAGCCGTGGCAGCCCACGGCCGCGCCGGAGGGTGAGGCCGCCGAGCTGTGCGGCCGCTGGTGGTGGATGGGCCGCGAGTACGAGATCCGCGCGGAGACCGACGGCGTGGTGATGACCTGCCTCACCGTGCCGACGGTGCCGTGGCGCTTCGTCCGCGAGGCCCCCGACCGGTGGCGCGGCACCTCCGGCATGAACGACGGCGAGATCCTGACCGCCCTGCGCGACGCCGACGGCGAGGTGGCCAAGCTGGACATCGCCACGTTCATCTTCGGCCGCGACCCATCCCACCTCGCCTGACCGCGCACTCCGACCCCGGATGTTGAAGAGTTCGGGGTGCGATCGGCCACTCCGGTCAGACTGACGGGTCGTCCAGGACGGTGACGAAGTCGATGAGCCGCTCCACCGCGTTGACCAGCGGCGTCTCGACATCCTTGTAGCTGTTCACCCCGGCGAGGATCCGGCGCCACATCTCCACCGGATCGGCCACCCCGACCGCGGCGCAGACGCCCTCCTTCCACGGCCGCCCCGGCGGCACCACCGGCCAGGCACGCAGCCCCACCCGCTCCGGCTTCACCGCCTGCCACACGTCCACGTACGGATGCCCCGTGACCAGCACGTGCGGTGAGGTGACCCCGGCGACGATGCGGCTCTCCTTCGAGCCGGGCACCAGATGGTCGACCAGCACCCCGAGCTTGCGCCGGGGACCCGGGGCGAAGTCGCGCACCGCCGCGGGCAGCTCGTCGATGCCGTCCAGCGGCTGCACCACGACGCCCTCGACGCGCAGGTCGTCGCCCCAGATCCGCTCCACCAGGGCAGCGTCGTGGATCCCCTCGACCCAGATCCGGCTGGCCTTGGCGACCTGCGCGCGTACCCCCTCGACCGCGACCGAACCGGACGCGGTCCGCCGCGGCCGCACCGGCACGGCGCCGCCCGCCGGACGGCGCAGTGTCACCACCTTGCCCTCGAGCAGGAACGACGCCGGGTCCAGCGGGAAGTTGCGGCGGCGCCCCTTGCGGTCCTCCAGCACGACGGCGCCCAGCTCGAAGCCGACCACGGCGCCGCAGAACCCGGAGTCCACGTCCTCCACCACCAGGTCACGTACGGCGTCGACGACGGGCACCACCCTGCGCGTTCGCCAGTTCCCGGCGAGCACATCCTCCCCATACATGACCCGCACGGTAACTCCCCCGAGCGGGTAACCCCCGCCGACGCTCCGGCCGAGACAACCCCGGTGAACGGCACGTACCCTTGCTCGCATGTCCCCCGCAGCTGATGCGGCGACACTGACGGTGCGCCGCTCGACCCGGTTCGTCGCCTGGGTGCGTGCCTGGCGCGCCGGCCTCGTGTCGTTCGACGAGCTGGCCGATGAAATCGCCGCCGGCGAGGAGCACCTGGTCGCGGACGCCCCCGGCACCTGGACCGACGTGGCCCTGTCCGCGGCGCTGCCCGCCCTCGCCAAGCTGCACCCCGACGACATCCGGCTGGTGCTGCCGGCGCCCGGCGACCCGCGGGGGCTGCCCGGCCCGGGCGAACTGACCGGTGCCGCGCTGCTGGCGGGCGAGGCCGTGATGACCCCCGACTTCGGCGTGGTTCCGGAGGTGCGCCGCCACACGTCCGGCTCCGGGGTGACCTTCGAAACGGTGCTGTGGCGGTTCCACCCGGTGCCCGCGTCCGGTTTCCGGCCCGGATTCCAGATGGCCGCCGCCGAGGCGGAGGCGGAGCTGACCACCGCGCTGACCGAGGCCACCGCGCAGCTGACCCGCCTCGACGTCGCCCAGTGGCGGCCCGAGCTGGCCGGGGCGTTGCAGGCGTTACGCCGCCCGGAGAGCACGGCCACCCTGCCACCGGGCTTCGACCCGCGCTCGCGGCGGCTGTTCGCCCGGGCCAGCATCCTCGACCAGGTGCTCGCGCTGGCCGAGCACAGCGCCCCCGGCGGCGCGGTCAACGGATTCGAGGCGCAGCAGCGCGATGCCGCGTTGCGCCCGCTCACCTCGGCGTGCCGGCAGGCGCTGGTCGCGGCCTGCAATTCGCCGCTGCATCATCCCTGAGCCCGACATGCTCGACCGCTACGCCCACTGCACGTTCTGCGGCGCCCGGTTCACCCCCGGGCAGCCCTGGCCGAGGCGCTGCGCTGCCTGCGGGGAGACCAGCTACCTCAACCCCCTGCCGGTCGCGGTCGCGCTGCAGCCGGTCGGCCTGGGACTGCTGACCGTACGGCGGGCGATCCCCCCGGCCCAGGACCTTCTGGCCCTGCCGGGGGGCTTCATCGAGCGCGGCGAGACCTGGCAGGAGGCGACCGTACGCGAGCTGCGCGAGGAAGTGGGCTTGGGCGTCGAGGCGAAGGTGGTACGGCTTTTCGACGTACTGAGCGCTCCGGACGGCACCCTGCTCATCTTCGGGCTGCTCCCGGCGCTGGCCTCCGCCGACGCGCTGCCGCAGAGCCTTCCCAACACCGAGTCCCACGGCTGGCGAATCCTCGACGCGCCCCAGCCGCTCGGCTTCGACCTGCACACCCAGGTGGTCGCGGCATACTTCGCCGGAGTCGCCGCCGGGTTCTGAGCTGACCGCTCAGGCACGACGTCACCGCCTGAACAGGCGCCGAAGTCCATCTCGGGCGGTGAAGAAAATCCCGCCCAGCAGCAGGAAGAGGGGCACGGCCGCGATAACCGCCAGGACCACTCCGAGTGCTACGGCCGCCGGACGATGCGGCAGGTCAGCTCTCGAGTAGACGACCCCGCCCCGAGTACCAGTGCCTTGGCCAATGGTGACGACGAGCATCCCCCAAGATGACCAGCCATCCGCGGCGCCGCCCTCCACTTCGACCCGGTGTCACGGGCGAGATCTGCTCGGACTCTGCCTTCTGCCGACCGTCGGCCAGCGCATCCGCGGCCTCGTTTCTCTCCGTCATCAGCGCGTCAGCTTGCCCAGGACGCGGGCGAGTTCGGCCTTCTCATCCGCGGTGAGCGCGGCGAACGCCTGCTCCTGGTGCGCGCTCACCACGGGATAGGCCCGTTCGAGCGCCCGCCGACCGGCCTCAGTCAGCCCGAGGCGGGCGGGCCGGCCGGGTTCGGTGCTGCCGCGCGCGATCAGCCCGTCGTCGATCAGGCGGGTCAGCGATTCACTCATGCTCTGCGGAGTGACCATGACACGGCGGGCCAGTTCGGCCTGGCTGATCCCGGGATCGTGGGCCAGCGACGCCAGCATGCTGAACTGCCGCGGGTTGACGCCGTGTGCGCGTAGCGCCTCCTGCCAGGCACGCGCCTGCTGGTCGCCGCAGCGCACCAGCAGATAGCCCAGCTGGGTGTCGGGGTCCATCGGAACGAACGCTTGCGCCATTCCGACAGCCTCGCACCATCAGGTGCCTGATGCTACCATCAGGCACCTGATGGTGGGCCCGAACGGAGATCGGAGAGAACGGTCATGACGCCTGCGCGGCAGAAGTGGTTGACGCTGGTCGCCGTACTGGGACTGGCGTACTGGTTCTTCGGCAACCTCTACGAAGCGATCGTGTTCTCGCCGAACTGGGTGGTGGACACCCCGGCCCAGATGACCCGGCTGCACGGGTTCTTCGTCAACACCGGCCCCACCCTGTACTTCGTCCCGCTGACCTTCCTGGCCGCGCTGCTCACCTGGCTGCTGCTGGCCCTCAACCGCGACCCGGCACTGCGTGCCGACTACCGGCGGGCCAGCCTGGTGGCTGTCGTCCTGATGGGGCTCAACGCGTTCATCGTCGCCACGGTGGTCAGCAAGCTGTTCGGCGCCGGGTATCCCGCCGACCCGGAACGGCTCTCCGCCTACGCCTGGCGCTGGAACGTTCTCAACGTGCTGCGGATGATGCTGACCGCCACCGCAGCGGTGATTCTCTTCAACGCGTTCCGCAAGCTGGACCGCCGCCCGGGGGCGGACTGACGACGCCGATCACTTGGCAGGCTGCGACCGGGCGTAGCTGACGCCCCGGGACACCCATTCCTTGAACTGGCGTTTCGTCGTAAGCCCGGCCGTGTCGACGCGGAGCCAGCCATCCATCTCGCGCCTGCGCATCACGAATCGGCTGGCCTCGGGGCGTTGCGGTGCCGCTCACCTGTCCGGGCGTGATCGGTGCCCGTGCGGTCACCCATGCCGCCGACTCGGCCGAACCTGGGCGCTGCGATGCAACCATCAGCGTTCTCATCGCGTCGAACGGGTCGTGGAGGTGAGCGGATCATGATCGGACGGCGGTGGGCACTCGCCCTGACCGCGGTGATGTCACTCAGCGCCTGCGGCGCGGGTGGTGCCGTTGGCGATCGGCCACCGACTCTGCCGGAGCTACGCGACCAGGCACGCACTGTCCTGGCGCGGTACGACAAGGCGGTCGGCGAGGTGCAGGCCGCCCGCAGGTTCGTTCCGGTGGGAGAACCGACCGAGTGGACCGGCGAGCTCGAGCCCGCCAACGAAAGCATCAAACCGGCATTGACGGCCGGTCACCTGGTCCCGGCCGGGCCGCTGCCGGTCACCTCGCGTCGTACCGGGACGATCACCTGGACCGACGGGGTGTCCCGGAGCGTGGCGGTGATCCCGGCTGAGGAAGCGCTCGCCGCGCACCGGCACAAGGGCGATGCGGGGTGCGGTGGCTGCCCCCCGGTGACCGTCACCGACGCCCGCCCGGTCACCATGCAGGTCGACACCACCAGGGGCGCGGCGACCGTGCCAGCCTGGGAGTACACGCTGAAGGACACGGCGCTGCGGGTGCGCTACCCCGCCGTCGGCGGCTCGGACGTCGTCACGGTGACCGCCCCGCCCTGGGACCCGGACGCCTCCTTGGCCGGCGAAACCATCGACGCCGCCACCACCACCGCCCTCACCAGCAAGCGCCTGACCGTGTCCTTCGTCGGGCCACACGATCCGGCCAGCGAGCCGTGCGGCGCCGACTATCACGCGGAGGCGATCGAGTCCAGCAACGCCGTCGTCGTGCTCGTGGTGGTCGAACGACGGCACAACGACGGCAACGAGACCTGCACCATGATCGGCTTCACGCGGACCGAGACCGTGTCCCTCGCTCAGCCGCTGGGTGAGCGGGTGGTGCTGGACGCGCGACAGGGCGCTCCGGTGTCCGTACGCGTCACCGACTGAGCCTCACAGTTCGTCGATGAGGTCCGCGACGCTGTCGACGATGCGCGACGGCCGGTACGGGTACCGCTCCGTCTCGGCGCGCGTACTGATCCCCGTGAGCACCAGGATCGTCTGCAACCCCGCCTCCAGCCCGCACAGCACATCGGTGTCCATCCGGTCGCCGATCATCGCCGTACTCTCCGAATGCGCCTCGATGGTGTTCAGCGCCGAGCGCATCATCATCGGGTTGGGCTTGCCCACGAAGTACGGATCCACCCCGGTCGCCTTGGAGATCATCGCGGCGACGGAGCCGGCGGCGGGCAGGTCGCCCGCGTTCGACGGTCCGGTCACGTCGGGGTTGGTGCAGATGAACCGGGCGCCGCCGTTGATCAGCCGGATCGCCTTGGTGATGGCCTCGAAGCTGTACGTCCGGGTCTCCCCGAGCACGACGTAGTCCGGGGCGTAGTCGGTCAGCACGTACCCGACGGCGTGCAGCGCCGTGGTCAGGCCCGCCTCGCCGATCACGTACGCGGTGCCGTCGGGCCGCTGATCGGCGAGGAACTGGGCGGTGGCCAGTGCGGAGGTCCAGATGGCCCGCTCCGGCACCTCGATGCCCATGCGGCTGAGTCGGGCCTGCAGGTCGCGCGGGGTGTAGATGGAGTTGTTCGTCAGGATGAGGAACGGCTTGCCGGACTGCTGCATCTTCGCCACGAACTCAGGCGCGCCGGGGACGGGCACACCCTCGTGTACGAGGACCCCGTCCATGTCGGTGAGCCAGCTCTCGATGGCCTTGCGCTCGCTCATGACGCTCCTCGTCGCGGTGGGGGCGGGCAGCAGTTCTCGGGGCACACGTCCCAGACGGGGAGCGTACCCAGCCGGGCGGGCACGATCTGGTCGGTCCGCTCCAGTACCAGCTCCCGGACCATCGCCACGAACCGGGGATCCGTGCCGGGGGTGGCCGCGCGGGCGTATCCGAGGCCGAGCTCCTCAGCGGTCGCGGCGGCCTCGTTGTCCAGGTCCCACACAACCTCCAGGTGGTCGGAGACGAAGCCGATCGGGCTCACCACGACGTCGGTGACCCCCTTGTCGGCCAGCTCCCGCAGGTGGTCGTTGATGTCCGGCTCCAGCCACGGCACCTGCGGTGGCCCGGAGCGGCTCTGCCAGACCAGGTCCCACGGCAGGTCGGGGGCGGCCGCGGCGTGCACCAGGGCGGCGGTTTCGTGCAACTGGGCGGTGTAGCGGCCGCCGTCCGGCCCGGCCGTGGCGGCCATGCTCACCGGGATCGAGTGGGCGGTGAACACCAGCCGGGTGCTCGCCCGCCGGGCGGGATCCAGACCGGCCAGAGCCTCACGTACGGCGTCCGCGTGCGGCCGCACGAAGCCGGGGTGGTCGTGGAACTGGCGCAGCTTGGCGATCCGGGGCGCGCCGGGCCCGACGTGCGCGCGGGCCGCGGCGATGTCCTCCCAGTACTGCTTGCACGACGAGTACCCGCCGTACGCGCTGGTGGCGAAGCCGAGCGCGGAGGTGACGCCGTCGTCGCGCATCCGCGCCACCGTGTCGGCCAGCATCGGCTGCCAGTTGCGGTTGCCCCAGTACGTCGGCAGGCGCAGCCCGTGCGCGGCGAAGTCGGCGTCGATCGCGGCCAGCAGGTCACGGCACTGCTGGTTGATCGGCGACACCCCGCCGAAGTGGTAGTAGTGCTCGGCAACCTCGGCGAGCCGCTCCTCGGGCACGCCGCGCCCGCGCGTCACATTGCGCAGGAACGGCATGACGTCGTCGCGGTGTTCCGGGCCGCCGAAGGACATCAGCAGGAAAGCGTCGTAACCCACGGCGACCATCCTTCCCGAGCGCTGCCGGGACCGACCATGTGAGGTCGGCCTCAGGCCCCCAGGGCGTGGTAGCCGCCGTCGACGTGCACGATCTCGCCGGTGGTGGCCGGGAACCAGTCGGACAGCAGCGCGCACACCGCGCGGGCGGCGGGCTCCTGGTCCTGCAGGTCCCAGCCGAGCGGCGCGCGGTCCGACCAGGCCTGTTCGAACTGCTCGAAGCCGGGGATCGACTTGGCGGCCATGGTGCGCAGCGGCCCGGCCGACACCAGGTTGCTGCGGATGCCCTGCTCGCCCAGGTGCAGGGCGAGGTAGCGGGAGGCGGACTCCAGCCCGGCCTTGGCCACGCCCATCCAGTCGTAGACCGGCCACGCCTTGGTGGCGTCGAAGGTCAGGCCGACGACGCTGCCGCCGCGGCCCATCAGCGGCAGACACGCCGTGGCCAGGGACTTGTATGAGTACGTGGAGACCTGCACCGCGGTCGCCACGTCCTCCCACGGCGCGTCGAGGAAGCCGCCGCCGAGGCAGCTCTGCGGCGCGAACCCGATCGAGTGCACCACCCCGTCCAGCCCGTCGACGTGCTCACGGACCTTGCCGGCCAGCCCGGCCAGGTGCTCGGCGTTGGTCACGTCCAGTTCGATGACGGGCGCCGGCTCGGGTAGCCGCTTGGCGATCCGCTCGACCAGCGACAGCCGGCCGAAGCCGGTGAGCACGACCGTGGCGCCGTTCTCCTGTGCCAGCTTCGCCACCGAGAACGCGATGGAGGCGTCGGTGATGATGCCGGTGATGAGCAGGCGCTTGCCGGCGAGCAGTGCAGACACGGGTCTCTCCTGAGTAGGTGGAACGGGTCGTCAGTGGCCCATGCCGAGGCCGCCGTCGACCGGGATCACGGCGCCCGAGACGTACGCCGCGGAGTCGCCGGCCAGCCAGGTCACCGCGGCGGCGACCTCGCTGGCCTGGGCGAGCCGCCCGGCCGGGACGGCGTTGATGATCTCCGCCCGGCGGGCTTCGGGCAAGGCGTCGGTCATGTCGGTCTCGATGAAGCCGGGGGCGACCACGTTCGCGGTGATGTTGCGGCTGCCCAGCTCGCGGGTGATCGAGCGGGCCATGCCGACCAGCCCGGCCTTGCTGGCGGCGTAGTTGACCTGGCCGGGGCCGCCGTAGAGGCCGACGACCGAGGAGATGAAGATGATCCGGCCCCACTTGGCGCGCAGCATCTTGGCGCTGGCCCGCTTCGCGCACCGGAACGCCCCGGTCAGGTTGGTGTCCAGGACCCGGGTGAACTGCTCCTCCGACATGCGCAGCAGCAGGGTGTCGTCGGTGATGCCGGCGTTGGCGACCAGCACCTCGACCGGGCCCAGCTCGGCCTCGACGGTGGTGAACGCGGCGTCGACGGCGGCGCTGTCGGTGATGTCGCACTGGACGCCGAACAGCCCGTCGGGTGCGCCGCTGCCGCGGTGGGTGACCGCGACCCGGTCGCCCTGCTTGGCGAACTCCTGCGCGATGGCCAGGCCGATGCCGCGGTTGCCTCCGGTGACCAACACGGTGCGTGGCACGCGTACTCCTTCTGCTGCGGGGATCATGTGGAGACTAGCGGGTGGTTCGCGCCACGCCGGGCACGCGCCCGTTTTCCTTATGTCGCGCTTAAGAGGTACGCTCTCGGACGGCCCGAAGACCGCCACGAATCGTGGCCCGCGACCGACGGAGGTGATCGCTGTGCGAGATAGCGATCCTCCTAGTCGCGGCCGGGCCGGTCGTCAGCCCGCCTGAGGCTGACACCCTCCCGCCCTCCCCACCCGCAGGCCGCATGATCGGCTGCGGGCCCGGTCGTGCGCGCCGCGACCGCCGGGGAGCGGTGCCGGCCGCGACGTGACGTGTGCGCTGTCCCCGCCGGTCTTCACTTCCGGAGGTTCCGCAGATGAGCCGCTTCGTCGCGCCCCTCGGCTTCACCATCGCCACCGTCTGGGTGGTCGTGCTGTTCGTGCTGGTGCACAGCACACCCTGACCACATGCTCACGGCAGCCGCGAGGTCCACAGCAGACTCAGGCCCGCCGCCACCAGGCCGAACAGCAGGGCCGCACCGGCGTACCACTGGGTGACCTCGCGCGGTTCGATCCGGTGGCCGATGGAGGAGCCCATGTCCTCGTACACCTGCTTCAGCTCGCCGACCGAGGCGGCCTCGTAGAAATAGCCCTTGGTCGTCTCGGCGAGCTGCTGCAACGACAGCCGGTCCACCGGCACCCGCTGCAACTGGCCGCGGATGTCCACGACGCCGGTGTCCGTACCGAAAGCGATCGTGGAGACCGGGACGTTCGCGGACGAGGCCGCGGTGGCCGCGTCCTCGATGGATCGTCCCGACGTGCGGTAGCCGTCGGAGAGCAGCACGATCCGGGCGGGCGGGGCGCCGTCGGCGCCGTCGGCGGGCACGGACCGGATGGCGTCCAGCGAGGTGAAGACCGCCTCGCCGGTCGCGGTGGCCTCGGCCAGGGTCAGGCCGTCGATGCCCGCCAGCACCGCGGCGCGGTCCTTGGTCGGCGGCACCAGCACGTTGGCCGACTTCGCGAACGACACCAGCCCCAGGTTGTAGGTGGGCGGCAGCTCGTCGACGAACGCCTTCGCCGCCTCCTGCGCGGCCTGGATCCGGGTCGGGGCGACGTCGTCGGCCTGCATGGACAGCGACACGTCGATCGCCAGCATGACCGTGGCCCGTTCCAGCGGCTCCTTGCGGTCCACCGAGGGCCGGGCCATCGCCGAGGCCAGCGCGACCATGCTGAGCAGGAACGCGGCCGCAGCCAAGTGCCGGCGCCAGCCCAGACCCTTGGGGGCGAGCGTACGCAGCAGGTCGACGTTGGTGAACCGGATCGCGTACGAGCGCTGCCGGAACTGGCGCCACACGTACACCCCGGCGACGGCGATGACGGGCAGCCAGGCCAGCAGCCACCAGGGTGCCAGGAAACGGATCATCGGGTGGTCCCCCTGGTGCGAGCGTGTCGTTGGGCCGCGACGAAGCGGACCATGTCCAGCAGCCAGTCCGTGTCGGTGCGCAGTCGCAGGTGGGCGGCACCGGCGGCGCGCAGGGCCCGGGCGATCACGGCGCGCTGCTCACCGGCCGCCTCGGCGTAGCGGCGGCGCAGCGCCGGGTCGGCGGTCTGCACCTCGTGCAGGGCCCCGGTCTCCGGGTCGGCCAGGGTGAGCACGCCGACGTCGGGCAGCTCGAGTTCGCGCGGGTCGACGACCTCGATGGCCAGCACGTCGTGGCGGACCCCGAGCTTGCGGACCGGGCGGGCCCAGCCCTCGACCGGAGCCAGGAAGTCGGAGATCACCACGGCCACCCCGCGCCGGCGCGGCGGCCGGTTCAGCATGTCGACCAGGGCACCCAGGTCGGCCCGGCCGGGCCGGATCGAGGTACGGGCGATCGCCCGCAGCAGCCCCTGCGCCTCCTTGCGCCCGGGCCGGGCGGGCAGCCGCACCATCGACGGCGGGGTCGGCTCGGCCGGTGGCGTGGTGTCGCGGCGGCGCCGCCACCCGCGCGACCCGGTGGATGCCGGGACGCCCGAGCCGGTGCCGACGACCGCGCCGATCCGGTTGCCGCCCCGCACGGTGAGGTGGGCCATCGCGGCGGCCGCGGCGATCACCAGGTCGCGTTTGAGCCAGCGGGCGGTGCCGAAGTCGACGCTGGCCGACAGGTCCACCGCGAGCCAGGTCTCCAGTTCCCGGTCGGCGACCGTGCGCCGCACGTGCGGGGTGGTGGTCCGGGCGGTCACCGGCCAGTCCATGCGGCGTACGTCGTCGCCGGGGCGGTACTCCCGGGACTCCCCCGCCTCGCTGCCAGGGCCGGGCAGCAGGCCGGCGTAGTCGCCCTGAAGCAGGCCGTCGAGCTTGCGGGTGACCAGCAGTTGCAGGCGGGACAGCACGGCCTCGGCCCGGGCGGTGCCGTCGTCGGCCCCGGGTGGTGCGGTCCCGGCCTGCGTCACGGCTGCCCCGGCCAGGCGACCGGGTGGTGCTGGTGCGCCGGGGCGTCGTACCCGCCGCCCGGGACGCCGCTGGTGGGCTGACCGTTCGGGGTGGTGCCCTGGCGCGACGCCACGGACGGCACCGGCACGCTCTGCATGATCCGGGCGACGATGTGGTCGGCCGGGATGTCGTCGGCCAGGGCGTCGTAGCTGAGCACGAGCCGGTGCCGCAGGATGTCCGGGGCGATGTCCTGCAGGTCCTGGGGCAGGGCGTAGTCGCGGCCGCGCAGCAGTGCCAGGGCCCGGGTCGCCCGGACGACGCCGAGCGAGGCGCGCGGGCTGGCACCGTACTGGATGAGCTGGGCGACGTCCGGCATCCCGTGCTGGGCGGGCGCCCGGGTGGCCAGCACCAGCCGGACCGCGTAGTCCACCAGGGCGTTGTGCACGAACACCTGGTCGGCGCGGCCCTGCAGGGCCAGCAGGTCGGCCGGGGTGAACACCGGTTTGGGTTCGGGCGCGCGCACCCCCATCCGGTAGACGATCTCGCGTTCCTCGGCATCAGTCGGATACCCGACGAGGATCTTCATAAGGAAGCGGTCGCGCTGCGCCTCGGGCAGCGGGTACACGCCCTCCTGCTCGATGGGGTTCTGGGTGGCCATGACCAGGAACGGGTCGGGCACCTCGTGGGTCTGCCCGCCGATGGAGACCTGGTGTTCGGCCATGACCTCGAGCAGTGCGGACTGCACCTTGGCAGGCGCCCGGTTGATCTCGTCGGCCAGCAGGAAGTTGACGAACACCGGCCCGAGTTCGACGTCGAACTTCTCGCTGGACTGCCGGTAGATGCGGGTGCCGATGATGTCCGCGGGCACCAGGTCGGGGGTGAACTGCACCCGGGAGAAGCTGCCGCCGACGACCTTCGCGAGGGTCTCCACCGCGAGGGTCTTGGCGACCCCGGGTACGCCTTCGAGCAGGCAGTGGCCGCGCGCCAGCAGGGCGACGAACATCCGCTCGACCATCCGGTCCTGGCCCACGATGACGCGCTTGACCTCGAACATGGCCCGTTCGAGCTGCGTCGCGTCGTGCGCGGGCGGTACGGGGGCCCCGGCGTCGGAGACGGTCTCGGTATCGGGCGTGGTCGGCTGGGCCACCGGTCCTCCACAGCGGTTCGGCGTCGGCGCGGGTGCCGACGCTCAAGACTTACACGACCATGCGGAAAACCGTCGGGGCAGAGCCGCATTACCCGCCGGGCGCCGGACAGCGACCGCCACGATTCGATCTTTCTGCGCGATCCGCCGGATCGGGCACCGCGCAGGGGTGGACGGCGGGGGACTGGGAGCGTGTAACATTCAGCGCGTCGCCGGGCGACTTCCCCCGTGGTCGCCCGGCGCTCATCTCTCCTACCTCCGCACGCCATACCTGCGCACGCCATACCTGCGCACGCCATACCTGCGCACGCCATACCTGCGCACGCCATACCTGCGCACGCCATACCTGCGCACGCCATACCTGCGCACGCCATACCTGCGCACGCCATACCTGCGCACGCCATACCTGCGCACGCATGCGCCCGCGTAGGCTTGCGGACGTGGTCGAGGATCTGACCCCCCAGTGCTCCGCCAAGGGCTGCCGTGCGCCCGCCGTCTGGCAGCTGCGGTGGAACAACCCCAAGCTGCACGAGCCGCAGCGGCGCAAGACGTGGCTGGCCTGCGCCGAGCACCGGGAATCGCTGGGTGACTTCCTCAGCGCCCGCCGCCTCCTGCGCGAAGTCGAGCCCTACTCGGAGCGGATCGCACCGTCGCCGCCCGGTGCGGCGATCTCCTAGGCTCGAAGCGTGGCCGAACCCTCGCCCGTCGCCGAGCCCTCGCCCGTCGCCGGACCTCCGCCCGTCGCCGAACCCTCGCCCGTCGCCGGACCTCCGCCCGTCGCCGAACCCTCGCCCGCGACCGACCCGCTGGAGCCGTGGCCCGACACCGTCGCCTGGCGCCAGATTTCGCCGCGGCTGATCACTGTGGAACTGATCTCCCGGGGCGCGTTCGCGGCCGTGGTGCTGCTGGGCCTGCTCGTCGGACGGCTGCTCACCGGGCACTCGTGGTGGCTGGCCGGTATGGCGGTCGTCGTGGTGTACGCGATCTGGCGCTCGATCACGACCGTCCGGGCCGTCCGCGCCTGGGGATACGCCGAACGCGACAACGACCTGCTGGTACGGCACGGCCTGCTGGTGCGCCGGCTGTCCATCGTCCCGTACTCCCGCATGCAGTACGTCGATGTCACCGCCGGTCCGCTGGAGCGGGCGTTCAATCTCGCGACGGTGCAGCTGCACACCGCGGCGGCCGCCAGCGACGCCCGGGTGCCCGGCCTGCCGCCCGAGGAGGCCGCCCGGCTGCGCGACCGGCTCACCGCGCTGGGCGAGGATCGGGCCGAGGGCCTGTGACCACCGCTGACGCCTCCCTGCCCGCCGGGCCGCCCCCGGCGGACGAGCCCGCTCAGCAGGCCCAGCGCGCGGAACCGGACGGCTCCGGTCGACCGCCTGGGCTGCCGTCCGACGGGTCACCCCCGGTGCCGGAGCCGCGCCGGCGGCTGCATCCGCTGAGCCCGCTGCTGCACGGCGCCAAGTCGCTCACCGTGATCGTGGCCGCGCTGAGCTGGCAGACGCTGTCGCAGGTGGGCCCGGAACGCTTCGCCATCGTGGTGGCCGTCCTGGCCGTCGGCGCGGTGGTCCTGTCGGTGGTCAGCTGGCTCAACACCGGCTACCACGTGGTGGGGCGCGAGCTGCGCATCGCCGACGGGCTGCTGTGGCGGCGCAACCGGGCCATCCCGCTGGAGCGCCTGCAGTCCGTCGAGCTGCGCCGCCCGCTGCTGGCCCAGCTCACCGGCCTGGCCGAGTTGCGGCTGGAGGTGGTCGGCGGGGGCAAGACGGAGGCGCCGCTGGCGTACCTGACGGTCCGGGACGCCACCGCCCTGCGCCAACGCCTGCTCGCCCTGGCCGGCCACGCCCCCTCGTCCGCCGCGGCGCCGGACCGTACGGTCGCCGCCACGGCGCGGCCCCTGCTGGCGGTCGACAACACCGACCTGATCGTCAGCCAGCTGCTCACCCCGCAGGCGCTGCTCCTGCCGATCGGCATCACGGGCGTCACCCTGCAGTTCGTCCTCGACGGCAGCTGGACGTTCGTCGGCATCGCCAGCACGGTCACGGCGATGGTCGGGGTGCTCCTGCAGCCGGTCCGGCGGATCCTGCGGGACTGGGCGTTCCGGCTGGGCCGCGACGCCGAGGGCCGGCTCGCCGTCCGTCAGGGACTGGTGGAGACGCGCAGCCAGATCGTGCCGTTGCACCGGGTGCAGTCCGTCAGCGCCACCTGGCCGCTGCTGTGGCGGGCGAAGGGCTGGCTGCACCTGCGCCTGGACGTGGCCGGGTTCGCGGGCCCGCAGGAGCGCGACGACACCGGTTCGGACCGGCTGATGCCGGTCGGTGACCTGGCCACCGCCCGCGCGGTGGTGTGGGAGGTGCTGCCCGGCGCGGATCTGCTGGCGATGCCGGTGACGGCGCCGCCCGCGCGGGCCCGGTGGCTGCACCCGTTCACGCTGCGGTACCTGGGGGCCGGGCTGGCGCCCGGTGGCTTCGTCACCCGGTGGGGGCGGCTGACCCACGAGCTGCAGCTCGTGCCGTACGCGCGGCTGCAGAGCGTCCGGGTGGTGCAGGGTCCGGTGCAGCGGCTGCTGGGACTCGCCACGGTGCACGCGGACACCGCGGGCGGGCGGGGCGCGGCCGCCCGCGACCGGGATCTGCACGAGGCGTGGGCCCTCGCGGCGCAACTCGCCGAGCGTGGCCGCCAGGCCGCGGCCGCCGCCCCGGATGACGTGTACGGGCGGCGATCCGTCGCACCTTAAGCTGAGCCGATGGAGCTTCCGGAGTTCGCCCCCGGTCTCACCGCCCGGGTGGAGTTGACCGTCACCGATGCCGACACCGCCCAGGCCCTCGGCTCCGGCGACGTGCCCGTGCTGGGCACTCCGCGCGTCCTCTCGCTGGCCGAGACCGCGACGGTCGCGGCGACCGCGCGCCAGATGCCCGGCGGGGTGACCACGGTCGGTACGCGCGCGGAGGTCGAGCACCTCGCCCCCACGCCGGTCGGCCGCCGGATCACCGCGCTCGCCACCCTGGCGAAGGTGGACGGCCGCAAGCTCGGCTTCGAGGTGGTCGTGCGCGACGGCGAGGAGATCGTCGCCGAGGTCCGGGTCGAGCGGGTCCTCCTGGACCGTCAACGCTTCATCGCCAAGGCCCAGGGCGCCTGAGCACAGCCGGCGCCCCACACCGCCGGTCGCCCGAGCCACAGCCGACGCATCGAAGCAGCCGAGCGAGGGCAGCGGCCCGGACCTTGAAGGGTTCGGGTCCGCTCCGAACCCGAACTCCTCAAGTTCGCGCCGCGGCCACGCCGCCGGGAGGGGCCACGGTCAGGGCAGGTCGCCCCAGCGACGGGTGAGTTCGTCCGGGGCGGGCATCGCCACCGCGCCGCCGGGCCGCTCACAGACCAGGCCCGCCACGGCCAGCGCGAAACGTACGTGGCGCAGCCAGTCGGCCAGGTCGGCGGGCGTGCCCTCGGCCAGCAGGCGCCGGACGAGTGCCGCCATCACCGAGTCGCCCGCCCCGGTCGCGTCGACCGCGGACACCGCCGGGGCCGGCAGCGTCGTCGCGCCGTCCGCCGTTGCCACGTGGGCGCCCGCCGCACCGGCGGTCACCACGACCGCGGCCGCGCCCAGCCGCCGGATCCGCTCGGCGGCCGCGGCGGGCTCCGCCCCGTCGTACAGCAGGCGCGCGTCGGCGGCGCTGAGTTTGACCAGGTCGGCCGTGGCGATGAACTCGTCGGTCAGCTCGCGCAGGGCCGCCACCGCGGCGGGGCCGGGCAGCAGCGTGGGGCGCACGTTCGGGTCGAAGACGCGGATCGGGCCGGGCGTCGCCCAGGCGGCGCGGGCGGCGGCCCGGAACGGCTCGCGCAGCAACGCGATCGAGCCGGTGTAGAGCACGGCCGCTCCGGCGACGAGTTCGGCGTCGAGGTCGCCGGGTTCGAGCAGCGCGTACGAGGGGGGCTCGCCGTAGAAGGTGAAGGTGGGTTCGGCGCCGTCGAAGGTGGTCAGGGCCAGCGTCGTGGGCACCGGCACGCGCCGCACCCCCCGGACCCCGACCCCGGCCGTACGCAGGAAATCGGCGATCCGGTCCCCCAGCGTGTCGCCGCCCAGCGTGCCGACGTACTCGGCGTGGCCGCCGAGCCGGGCGACGCCGACCGCAACGTTCAGCGGGGCTCCGCCGATCGCCGGGCGGTAGGTGACCTCGCCGTCGCGCTCGGTCTCCAGCAGATCCATCAGCGCCTCGCCGAGCACCACCGAGTAGCCCATGTCGCACCTTTCGACGTCGCGAGCGGCCGTGTGGTCAGCCTTGCGGCCCGGCGGGGTGAAAACCGCTTAGCGCACTGTATATCCCGCTCTGGGAGCTTTGAATTGCCGCAAACGGTCACCCACTGTTTCCCGACGCGAGGCGGTAACGTCGGCTACCGAACCGACGGGAGGATGAGGCATGGCCGAGCAGAGCGACGGCACCACGCAGGCCAAGACGGAGTCGCATGACCCAGATTTCCCGGAGGCGTTCCTGCAGTTCATGCGCGGCGGGTGGCGAGACGACTCACGCACCGTGACACCGCTGCCCGAGGCGCCGAACTACGCCAAGCGCCGCAACGCCCTGTCCGAGGCGTTCCCGGGCGAGACCCTGGTGATCCCGACGGGCGTGGAGAAGGTCCGGGCCAACGACACGGACTTCCACTTCCGGCCCGGCAGCGACTTCTTCTACCTCACCGGTGACCACGGCCCGAACGGGGTGCTGGTGCTGCGCCCGAGCGGCTCGGGCCACGACGCGGTGCTGTACTCGCGCCAGCGTTCGTCGCGGGACAACGACGAGTTCTTCCGCAGCCGCGACGGCGAACTGTGGGTCGGGCGCCGTCCCACCCTCGCCGAGAAGTCGACGGAGCTGGGCATCGAGACCGCGCCGTACGGCGAGCTCGGCCGGGCCCTGGCGGACTGCGCGCCCGCCCGTACCCGGGTGCTGCGCGGCCTGGACCCCAACGTGGACCGGGCCGTCCTCGCCTACGAGCCCGGCGCCGACGCCCCGCGCGACCGCGAGCTCGCCCACGTCATCAGCGAGTTGAAACTGGTCAAGGACGAGTGGGAGATCGGCCAGCTGCAGCAGGCGGTCGACGCGACGGTCCGCGGCTTCGAGGACGTGGCCCGGGTGCTGCCCGCCGACCGGGGCGTCCGGGAGCGGCTGCTGGAGGGGGTCTTCGGGCTGCGGGCGCGGTTCGAGGGCAACGACGTCGGCTACAGCTCCATCGTGGGCGCGGGGGCGCACGCGACGATCCTGCACTGGGTCCGCAACGACGGCGTCACCCGCCCCGGCGAACTGCTGCTGATGGACATGGGGGTGGAGGGCCGGAACCTGTACACCGCGGACGTGACGCGTACCGTGCCGGTGTCGGGCACCTTCACCCCGCTGCAGCGCCAGGTGTACGACATCGTGCTGGCCTCGCAGCAGGCCGGGATGGACTTCATCCGGCCGGGCGTCAAGTTCCACGACGTGCAACTGGTCTGCATGCGGGTCCTGGCCGAGGGCCTGCACGACCTGGGCCTGCTGCCGGTCAGCGTGGACGAGGCCATGTCGGAACAGTCCTCGGTGTACCGCCGCTGGACCCTGCACGGTTTCGGGCACATGCTCGGCATCGACGTGCACGACTGCAACGCGGCGCGCAAGCAGGCGTACCGCGACGGTCCGCTCGGCGAGGGGTACGTGCTGACCGTGGAGCCGGGCCTGTACTTCCAGCCGGAGGACGACCTGGTGCCCGACGAGCTGCGCGGCATCGGCGTCCGGATCGAGGACGACGTGGTGGTCACGGCCGACGGCTGCCGGAACCTGTCCGCGGGCCTGCCGCGTACCGCCGACGACGTGGAGTCGTGGCTGGCCACCCAGCGGGCGGCCGGTCCCCGCCTGCCCGAATAGCGAGGATCAGGGTCAGGACGCCGGCGCGTACTCGGAGACGAGGAAGCACGATCCGTCGGCGTCCTGCTGGCCCGAGACGCTGAAACTCACCGCCGTGGGGTGCCCGTCGGCCGGGTCGAACGTGGTGGTGACGGCGCCGCCGTCGTCCGCGGCGGTCTGCGCCAGGGTGAGCAGCTCACCGAGCGACGGCACCTCGATCTCCTCCTCGCCCGCGGCGGTCCGGCCGTCGATCCGTTCGGTGCGCACGACCTGCCCGTCCTGGACCGCGACGCGGTAGCGGCCCAGTGACGGGCCCTGCGCGCAGCGCCGCTCGACCACGAATCCGTACGCGGCGGGCTCCTGCCAAGGCGGCGGTGAACCCGCGGTGGTCGGCGCGGACGAGCCACCCGCGAAGGTGGGGTGCTTCGGCGGGGACGACGTGCACGCCCCGAGCGCCACGACCACCGCAAGACCACACAGCGTCACCTTCAGCCGCACCCTGACCTCCGACTCCCCGCTGCCGTCCGCCGTCGCGCCGGCACCCCCAGATCCGACCGGGGAATCTATCACCGGCGATCACGGACCGAACTCGGTGCGACACAGGTGGCCGATGGGCGCTAGCGTGTGTCCTCGGCGAACGGGGAGGCACCCGCAGGAATGAAGATCCTGTTTCTGATCAACAACGCGTTCGGCATCGGCGGCACGATCCGCACGACGTTCAATCTGGCCGGCGCGCTGGCGGCGCGCGGACACGACGTCGAAGTGCTGAGCACCCTGCGTAACCGTGACGTGCCGCAACTGCCGATGGACCCGGCGATCCGGCTGACGTCGCTGGTGGAGACCCGCCCCGAGCACGCCGAGCACTTCGCCAGCTCGTCGCTGCGCGGCCAGCCGGCGCTGGTGTACCCGAAGGCGGACTACCGCTCCGGGGACTACGACCTGTTCGTCGAGGAGAGCTACCGGGCGTTCCTGCGCGCCAGCGACGCCGACGTGGTGATCGCCACCCGGGCCGGGCTGGTGGCGTACGCGGCCCAGTTCGCGCCGAGCCGCATGATCCGGATCGGCCAGGAGCACCTGACCCGGCGCCAGCAGCGCAAGGCGATGCGCGAGGAGCTGCCCCGGCACATCAAACGGCTGGACGCGTTTGTCACGGTCAGCGCCCGCGACGCCGAGGACTACCGGGCGCACCTGGGCCGGCTGGGCCGTACGGAGCTGCTGTTCATCCCGAACAGCGTGCCGCAGCCGGCGCTGCCGCCCTCGGACGGCAGCTCGCGGATCGTGGTGGCCGCGGGCCGCCTGGTCGCCAGCAAGCGCTACGACGTGCTGATCCGGGCGTTCGCGAAGGTGGTCGCCGACCACCCGGACTGGCAGCTGCGGATCTACGGCGGCGGTACGGAGAACGCGGCGCTGCGCCGCCTGGTGCTGGAGCTGGACCTGCACAACCACGTGCTGATGCCCGGCGGGTTCGCCCCGATCGACTCCGAGTGGGCCCGGGGCAGCATCGCGGCGGTCCCGTCGGACCGGGAGCCGTTCGGGATGACGCTGGTGGAGGCGATGCGCTGCGGCCTGCCGGTGGTCAGCACCGACGCCCCGCACGGGCCCCGCGAGATCCTGCAGGACGGCGTGGACGGGCTGCTCACCCCGGTCGGGGACGCCGACGCCATGGCGCAGGCGTTGCTGCGGATGATCGGCGACGCCGAGCTGCGCACGGCGATGGCCACGGCCGCGCTGGCGAACTCGGCGCGCTACGACCCGGACCCGATCGCCGCCCAGTACGAACAGTTGTTCGAACGGGTGGCCGCCCGCAAGCGGTGGTTGCGCTGGCTGGGCGCCCGGCCGCGGCGGGGTTCGGCACCGGACCCGCTGGGCCCGGTGCCGACGCCGGGGCAGCCGGTCGTCGATTGCACCGTGACCGCGGACGGCGAGGTGCTGCTGTACCCGGCGCGCGACCTGGCGGGCGACGCGACGCTGCGCTGGCGCCGGATCGGTGACGACGGCGCGCAGCCGCGTGAGCTGGCCCAGGACGGCCACAGCGTGCGCCTGGGCGATCTGCCCGAGGGGGCGTGGGAGCTGCGGCTGCAGGACGGCCGGCCGGTGGCGGCGGGGATGCGCGACACCCGGACGCTGACGCATCCGGAGCCGCCGGGCGACGGTGGGGTGACGGTGCACCTGCCGTACCGCACGCCGGACGGGACGTTCGCGGTGCGTAGCTGGCGCCGGGCGGTGCACGCCGAGGTCGGTGCGGTCTTCGCCGACGACACCGGGCTGCACGTGGAGGGCCGGCTGATCGGGGCCGAGTTCGGCACCCAGGCGCCGGTACTGCGGGCATGCGACGGCGAGGCGGTCCACGAGGAGCCCGGCCGGGCGCCGTCGCCGACCCGGTTCCGGATCTCGGTGCCCGCGCTCGCGCCGGGCACCTGGCAGCTGTGGCTGGAGTACGCCCCGGGGGCCCCGGCGGTGCGGCTCGGCCGGTTCCTCGACGACGTGGCCGACAAGCGCACCGCGTACGTGCTGCCGGCGGCCGAGGTGGGCGGCGCGCGGCTGCAGCCGGAGTACACGGGCGAGAACGAGCTCTCGGTGCGGATCGATTCCTGACCCCGGGTTGCACCCAATAGCAAGACGGACGTACGGTTTACAGGCAACCTGAAACCGCTGGTTAGGGCTGCCTAACTGAGCGGCGGCAGTCGCCCGTGCGACAGACTTGCCGAGGAAAACTCACGCTGGGTGTGAAGGAGATGACGTGGCCAGCCTCGACACCTTCGGTGCGAAGAGCCAGCTGCGCGTCGCAGACGCGAGCTACGAGATTTACGCGATCGACAAGGTGGAGGGCCACGCGCGGCTCCCGTACTCCTTGAAGATCCTGCTGGAGAACCTGCTGCGGACCGAGGACGGCGCCAACATCACCGCCGACCACATCCGGGCGCTCGGCGGCTGGGACCCCACCGCCGACCCCAGCGTGGAGATCCAGTTCACCCCCGCCCGGGTGCTGATGCAGGACTTCACCGGCGTGCCCTGCGTCGTCGACCTCGCCACCATGCGCGAGGCCGTCAAGGCGCTCGGCGGCGACGCCACCAAGGTGAACCCGCTCGCCCCCGCCGAGATGGTCATCGACCACTCCGTCATCGCCGAGCTGTTCGGCCGCGAGGACGCGTTCGCCCGCAACGTCGAGCTGGAGTACCAGCGCAACCGCGAGCGCTACCAGTTCCTGCGCTGGGGCCAGACCGCGTTCAACGAGTTCAAGGTCGTGCCGCCCGGCACCGGCATCGTGCACCAGGTCAACATCGAGTACCTGGCCCGTACGATCATGGAGCGCAACGGCGTCGCCTACCCGGACACGGTCGTCGGCACCGACTCGCACACCACGATGGTCAACGGCCTCGGCGTACTCGGCTGGGGCGTCGGCGGCATCGAGGCCGAGGCCGCGATGCTGGGCCAGCCGGTCAGCATGCTGATCCCGCGGGTCGTCGGCTTCAAACTCTCCGGCGACATGCCCGCCGGCACCACCGCCACCGACCTCGTGCTCGTGATCACCGAGATGCTGCGCAAGCACGGCGTCGTCGGCAAGTTCGTCGAGTTCTACGGCCCCGGCGTCTCCGCGGTGCCGCTGGCCAACCGCGCCACCATCGGCAACATGTCGCCGGAGTACGGCTCCACCGCCGCGATCTTCCCGATCGACGGCGAGACCATCAAGTACCTCAAGCTCACCGGCCGCAGCGAGGCCCAGGTCGCGCTGGTCGAGGCGTACGCCAAGCGGCAGGGCCTGTGGCACGACCCGGCCGCCGAGCCGGACTACTCCGAGAAGCTCGAGCTGGACCTGTCCACGATCGAGCCGTCCCTGGCGGGCCCGAAGCGGCCGCAGGACCGCGTGCCGCTGAACAGCGCCAAGTCGATGTTCCGCGCCGCCCTGGTGGACTACGTGGACACCAACGGCGTCGAGGGCGCCGCCGACGAGGCCAGCGCCGAGTCGTTCCCGGCCAGCGACCCGCCCGCCAACACCGGCGACGACCCCGCCGACAAGCCGCACGAGCTGATCAGCGCCGCGCGCGGGGCGACCGGGCGGCCCAGCAACCCGGTGCGGGTCACCGGCGCCGACGGCAGCGTGTACGAGCTGGACCACGGCGCCGTCACCATCGCCGCCATCACGTCCTGCACCAACACCTCGAACCCGCAGGTAATGGTCGGCGCGGCGCTGCTGGCCCGCAACGCGGTCGACCGCGGCCTGTCCCGCAAGCCGTGGGTCAAGACCACGCTCGCGCCGGGTTCCAAGGTCGTCATGGACTACTACGACCGGGCCGGGCTCACGCCGTACCTGGACAAGCTGGGCTTCAACCTGGTCGGCTACGGCTGCACCACCTGCATCGGCAACTCCGGGCCGCTGCCCGAGGAGGTGTCCGCGGCCGTCAACGCCAACGACCTCACCGTCGTCAGCGTGCTGTCGGGCAACCGCAACTTCGAGGGCCGGATCAACCCGGACATCAAGATGAACTACCTGGCGTCCCCGCCGCTGGTCGTCGCGTACGCGCTGGCCGGCACGATGGACATCGACCTGGTCAACGAGCCGCTGGGCACCGGCTCCGACGGGCAGCCGGTGTTCCTCGCCGACATCTGGCCCAGCGCCAAGGAGATCGAGGACGTCATCGGCTCCGCGATCGGCGCTACCGCGTTCTCCGACGCGTACTCCGACGTGTTCGCCGGGGACGAGCAGTGGCAGTCGCTGCCCACCCCGACCGGGGACACGTTCTCCTGGGACGCCGAGTCGACCTACGTGCGCAAGCCCCCGTACTTCGAGGGCATGGCCGCGCAGCCGCAGCCGGTCACCGACATCGCCGGTGCGCGGGTGCTGGCCAAGCTCGGCGACTCCGTCACCACCGACCACATCTCCCCGGCCAGCACGATCAAGCCCGACTCCCCCGCCGGGAAGTATCTGGCCGAGCACGGGGTGCCCCGGCACGAGTTCAACTCGTACGGTTCGCGGCGCGGCAACCACGAGGTGATGATCCGCGGCACGTTCGCCAACATCCGGCTGCGCAACGAGCTCGTGCCGGGTGTGCAGGGCGGCTTCACGGTCAACCACCTGACCGGCGAGCAGACCACCATCTACGACGCCTCGGTCGCGTACCAGAACGCGGGCGTCCCGCTGGTGATCCTGGCCGGCAAGGAGTACGGCTCCGGGTCCTCGCGCGACTGGGCGGCCAAGGGCACCATGCTGCTCGGCGTCCGTACCGTCATCGCCGAGTCGTACGAGCGGATCCACCGCTCCAACCTCATCGGCATGGGCGTGCTGCCGCTGCAGTTCCCGGCGGGTCAGAACGCCGCGTCGCTGGGGCTGACCGGCACGGAGACGTTCACCGTCACCGGCGTCGAGGAGCTGAACTCCGGCACCACGCCGCGCACGGTGAAGGTCAGCACGGACACCGGGGTGCAGTTCGACGCGGTGGTCCGCATCGACACGCCCGGCGAGGCGGACTACTACCGCCACGGCGGCATCCTGCAGTACGTGCTGCGCAAGATGCTCGCGCACTGACCTGACGCAGTACCGATGCCCCGCCGTCCGCTGACGGCGGGGCATCAGCGTGTCGGGCCCCGGATGCCTAGGCTCTTAGGCATGGATGACAAATCAACGCTGAAGCAGATCCACGGCCTCGTCGAGGAGGAACACGAGCTGCGCCGGCAGCTCGCCCGCGGCGAGATCAGCAGCGACGAGGAGCACGCCCGGCTCAAGGAGCTGGAGGAGGCCCTCGACCAGTGCTGGGACCTGCTGCGCCGCCGCCGCGCCGCCCGCGACCAGGGCCAGGACCCAGACGCCGAGCAGGCGCGTTCGGTCGGCGAGGTCGAGGGCTACCTGCAATAGCGGTTCAGGCGTGCTGCAGCAGGTGGCCCCGCAGGTCGGTGCGCGCCTGGTGGATGCGGGACTTGACCGTCCCCTCCGGGATGCCCAGCTGCGCGGCGATCTCGCGGTACTCGAGCTGGCAGACGTCGCGCAGCACCAGCGGGGCGACCAGGTCCGGCCGGCGCTGCTCCAGCCGGTTCAGGGCGTCCAGAAAGTCCAGCCGGGACCCGGCGATCACGCTGGTGGTGCGCGGGTCGGGCAGGTCGACGGGCGGCACGTCGTGGGACTGCTCGCGGGCCCGGCGCCGCAGCGTGCGGTACGTCTGGCGGGCGCTGTTGACGACGACCACGTGCAGCCAGGTGGTGAAGCGCGACCGGCCCTCGAAGCGACCGATCGTGCGGGCGACCTGCCACAGCACGTCCTGGCAGGCTTCCTCGGCGTCCTGGTAACAGGGCAGGAAACGGGCGCAGTGCCGCAGCACCCGCGGCCGGATCAGGGCCAGCAGGTCGTCCAGCGCGCCCGCGTCGCCGTCCGCGGCCCGCCGGGCCAGGATCTCCAACTGATCGTCAGACATGCGTCCCCCCATAGGTCACCGCTGGCCCGCGCCCCACAATGGAAGCATGTCGATGCCAGCCCGGATCGGGCGTTACCTCGTCGTGCGCCGGCTCGGTTCGGGCGCGTTCGCCACGGTCTGGCTGGCCGAGGACGAGGCCCTCGAGTCCCCCGTCGCGATCAAGGTGCTGGCCGACAACTGGGCACACCACCCCGACGTGCGCGCCCGCTTCGAGCAGGAGGCGCAGGTGCTGCGGCGGGCCGACTCCGAGCGGCTCGTGCGCATCCACGACATCGGCGAGCTTCCCGACGGGCGTCCGTACCAGGTCATGACGTACGCGGCCGGGGGCAGCCTGGCCGAGCGCCTCACCGGACGCCCGATGCCGCTGCGTACGGCGCTGCGGACCACGGCCGCGATCGCCCGCGCCACCATGGACCTGCACGAGGCGGGTGTGCTGCATCGCGATCTCAAGCCGTCCAATGTGCTGTTCGGCACGGTGCGCGGCGCCGAGCGGGTGCTGGTGGCGGATCTCGGTCTGGCCAAGGCGATCGCGTTCGCGTCGGGCTTCACCGTCGTGGCGGGCACCCCGGGCTACATGGCGCCCGAGCAGCTGCGCCCGGGCGGCGGCCTGGACGTCCGCGCCGACGTGTACGCGATCGGGGTCATGGCATACCAGATGCTCACCGCCCGGGCCCCGAACAGCGGACCGCTCGGCGCGCCGTCGCGGCTGCGCCCCGGTGTGCCGCGCGAGGTCGACCGGATCGTGCTGCGCGCGCTGGCCGCCGAGCGGGACCGCCGCTGGCCCTCGGCGGCCGCCCTGGCCGACGCGCTGGAGTCGGCGGCGGCCCTGGCCGACGCGCGGGTCGAGGCGGCCGCCGACCGGCCCGTTCGCCGGGCGCTCGGGCGGGCGGCCGGTGCGGTCGTCGCGGGCACCGGGCTCGCCCTGCTGGGCGGCGCCGCCCCGGCGCTGGGCACCCCGGCCGGCTGGGTCCGGGTGGCCGACGCCGAGGGTGCGCTGTCGGTCGCGGTCCCGGCCGCCTGGGCCGGAGAGATGCGCGACGCCGGCTGGAACCCGGCGGCCGCCGGGCTGCCGTCCGGCCACCGGCCGGGTCTGTCGATCGCGGCCGACCTGACCACCTGGCGCGCCGAGTACGGCGGCGGCCCCGGCCTGTTCGCCGGAACCGCCGCCGGGCTCAGCCGTGCCAAGCTGCCGGAGCACCCCCGTTGTACCCGACAGCCCGAGCGTCCGATCGTCAGCGCGGGCCGGACCGGGCGGCTCACCCGGTGGACCGGCTGCGCCGGCACCGCGCTGGCCTACAGCGAGGCCCTGCTCGGCGACGTGTACGTGCAGATCAAGCAGACGGAAGGCCCGGACCTCACGGAGCAGATCCTGGACGGGCTTCACTCGTAGCAGCCTGCGTCCCTGTCCTGCAGCGTCAGGTCGGTGACCTTCCCGTCGCGCCAGGCCAGCCGGTAGTACGCCCCCCTGTTGCCGGGCACCTCGGTGAACGCGATCCCGGCGGGATCGCCGAGGCCGCCGCCCTGCGCCGCGCGCAGCTTCGGGTACGCGCGCCGCGCGCCGGCCCAGGAGCTGCCCAGGCGGATCCCCTCGGGGGTGCGCAGGTTGCCGTACGCGTCGACGATCACGACGCCGAAGTCGGCCATGGCGTACACGAGGCCGCCGCCGTCGGCGGAGGCGCCCCGCAGCCGCGACATCCGGCACAGGCCGCCGTCGGACCACGCTCCGATCAGGCCGGTGGCGCTGGCCTGCCGCTCGGTCATGCCGAGCGTCAGCTTGCCCAGACCGTCCGGTCCGAGCGTCGCGGGCGGTGGGGCCGGTGGGGGCACCGATGGCTTCGATGCCGGGGGTGGGGCTGGTGTGCGGGAGGCCGGCGTGCGGGAGGCCGGCGTGCTGGGGGCCGGCACCGCCGGGGCGGTCGTGGTCGGAGCGGCGGTGACCGGTCCCGCGCTGCCGTCGACGCGCGGGACCGCGGGGTCGCAGCCGGTGAGCAGGGCCGCGGTCGGCAGCAGGACGAGGGCGGTGAGGAGTGGGGCGACGCGCATGCGGATGACCGGCCTTTCGGATTCGCGGTGGCGGAGGTGGTCATCCAGTGCGATGCCGTCGGCGCGGATGCGGTTCGCCCGCATCCGGTAACGAAGAGATAACGCATCGCTCGCTCGGTGCCCGCCGCGCGCGGCGGGCACCGGCGAACGGTCCGCGAACTCACCCCAGCCCCGCGTCGCTGAGCAGCCGCGCGGTGAGTTCCTCTTCGTCGAGCACCTCGGCGGGCAGCCCGCGCGCGGCGAACCACGTCGCCACGTTGCGCACGTCGCGGGCGAGGAACCGCGGCCCCTGCGGGTTGGCGACCACGTCGACCACCTGCGGCAGGTCGATCAGCACCAGCCGCCCGCCGTGCACCAGCAGGTTGTACGGCGACAGGTCGCCGTGCGCGAGCCCGCACCGGGCCAGCACGGACAGCGCCGCCACCAACTGGTCCCACAGGTCGCGCAGCTCGTCGGGGTCGGGTCGCACCTGGGCGAGGCGCGGCGCGGCCTGCCCGCTCGCCCAGTCACCGACGAACTCCAGCATCAGCTCGGTCCCGGCCAGCTGCACCGGGTACGGCACGCAGATCGCGCCGCTGTCGTGGCCGAGCTGCCACAGCCGCGACAGCGCGGCGAACTCGGCGGCCGCCCACTGGCCCGCGATGAGGTCGCGGCCGAACGAGGTGCGCGTGGCCATCGCGCGCATCTCGCGGGAGCGGCGTACCCGGCGGCCCTCCAGGTATCCGGAGTCGCGGTGGAACAGCCGGTGGTCGGCGTCCCGGTACCGCTTGGCGGCCAGCATGCTGACCTGCCCGGTGTCCGGGACCGCGCGGCGGACGAGGAAGACGTCCGCCTCCTTGCCGGTCTTGAGCATGCCCAGCTCGGTGTCCACGGCACCGTGCTCGGTGCGCACCCATTCGGGACGCGGTTGCGGACCGTGCAGGGCCCCGTCCCAGGTGGACCAGCGGTCCCCCGTGTCGGGCAGGTCGGGGTCCTCGGTCAGGGCCGGCTCCAGCCGGCCCCGCTTCAGGAAGTCGGGTTCGTCGTCGTCGAAGGTACGGCGGCCGCGGCGCATGGTGGCCCGGCCGGAAGAATCGTGCTCGCGCACTGCGGGAACTCCTTGAGAGAAGGAACGAACGGTGGGATCTGGCGCAGGGCAAAGACAGCCATTTCTCGCCACCCCCTTCTCTCTCGGACCGGGCGCACCGGTCGGGTCCCGCCGCACGGCAGATGCCGGTCGGCGCGCGTACCCGCAGGACTCTGCCCGGCCCGTGCGGGCCGCGCAACCGAATTAATGTCAGCGCGCGGTGGCCATGATGGCCGACAGGCCCTGGATCACGTTGCCGACGACCCGGGTGGGCGCGAAGCGCTGATCCACCCAGTCCCGGCCGCGGTGCAGCCACACGCTGGGCAGGCCCATGGCGGCCGCGCCACCGATGTCGGCCTCGGGGCTGTCGCCGACGACCCACGCCCCGCCGAGGCGCATCCGCACCCGCTGCGCGGCCAGCGCGAAGATGCGCGGGTTGGGTTTGCTGACGCCCTCCTGGCCGGAGATCACCCAATCGGCGACGTACCGGTCGAGGCCGGTGCGCCGGATGCGGCTCTCCTGCAGCTCGTGCGGGCCGTTGGTGACGACGACCGGGACGAATCCGGCGTCGCCCGCGATCTGCAGCGCGCACGCGACCAGCGGGTCCAGCCTTTCGTGCGCCAGCGGGCCCTCGTGCAGCTCCTCCAGCAGGTCGATGGAGGGCGTACGCAGCCGATAGCGGTCCCGGATCAGGTCGGCCAGGTCCCACCGGGAGGTGAGGCCATCGGCGTCCATCGAGATCAGCCATTCGAGGTCGTCGTGGGGCGCCGCGATCTCGTCCAGGAATCCCTTCGCCCAGAGCCGGAACGCACCGCTGCGGTCGAGCAGGGTGTCGTCCAGGGCGAGGAAGACGAGAGGCACGCGGGCACTTTACGTGAGTGGTTGCGGGACGAACAGCCCGCAACTGTCAACATGCCCTAACCAGCCTGGCTGAATTCGCATCATCCGACCAGGGCGGACAAGGAGTCCGTCCCGGGAGCGCCAAACCGTACGTACGGATTGCACGCTACGCAGCGCTCATGACACGATCAACGACGTGCCCAGGGTTAGCCAGGACCAGCTCGATGCCCGCCGCCACGAGATCCTCGCCGCGGCCCGGGGCTGCTTCGCGCGCTACGGCTACGAGGGAGCCACCGTGCGCCGCCTCGAGGACGCCACCGGCCTGTCCCGGGGCGCGATCTTCCACCACTTCCGGGACAAGGACTCGCTGTTCCTCGCGGTCGCCGAGGACGACGCCGCCGCGATGGTCGAGACGGTCACCCGCAACGGCCTCGTCCAGGTGATGCGGGACCTGCTCGAACGGGCCGGGGCCTCGGCCGGCGACGGCGACACCGCCGGCTGGCTGGGCACCCAGCTGGAGGTCTCCCGCCGGCTGCGCACCGACCCCGCGTTCGCCAAGCGCTGGGCCGAACGCTCCAACGCGATCGCCACCGCCACCCGGGAACGCCTCCAGCGCCAGCGCGACGCCGGGGTGCTGCGCGACGACGTACCGGTCGAGGTGCTCACCCAGTTCCTGGAGCTGGCGTACGACGGGATGGTGCTGCACCTGGCCACGGGGCGCCCGCCGGGCGAACTCAGCCGGGTTCTCGACCTGGTGGAGGAGGCCGTCCGGCGGGCGTGACCGTACCCGTTGCGCGGACCTGCACAATGAGGCCCACAGCCCAGCTCAACCGGGAGGTCCGCACATGACGCTCGCCGCTACCGGCGCCACCTGGGGAATCCCCGGCCCGACCTTCCTGCTGTACTACATCGCCGCGCTGGTGGTGATCACCGTGGGCGCGATCGTGCACCGGCGCCGGCTGTTCGCCGGGCCGCGCGACGCCCAGCTCGACCAGCTCGGCCCCCCGCAGGTCGCGTACCTGGCCGGCGGGCCCCGGCTCGCGGTCTACTCGGCCCTGGGCGGGCTGCGCGCCACCGGCGCGGTCGGCGCCGGGCCCGACCGTACGCTCGTGCAGGCCGGGCCGCTGGCCAGCGGCGCCACGCCGCTGGAGACCGCGATCTACAACGCCGCGGGCAAGCGGGTACGCGCCCGCTACGTCCACGCCGACCAGTGGGTCCGCACCGCGCTCACCCAGCTTGGCGACGGCCTGGAGGCCGCGGGACTGGCCACCAGTGCGGCGCGGCGGCGCACCGCCCGCCTGTGGGCGCTGGCCGCGCTGGCGCTGCTGGTGCTCGGCATCGCCCGGGTCGCCTCCGGAATCGCCAACGACAAGCCGGTCGGCTTCCTCCTGCCGCTGCTGTTCGTCGCGGGAGTCGTCGCCCTGCTGCTTGCCCGCGTGCCGAGGCAGACCCGCGCCGTCGCCGGTGGCCTCGCCGCCCTGCGCGCCAAGAACCACTACCTGTCCCCCCGCCAGTCCCCCTCGTACTCCACGTACGGGGCGGGCAGCGTCGCGCTGGGCGTGGCCCTGTTCGGTACGGCCTCGCTGTACAGCCTGGACCCCCAGTTCGCCGCCGAGGCGGAGATCCAGCGCATGGCCGCCTACAGCGGCTGGAGCGCCAGCGGCGGCAGCAGCAGCTCCTGGTCCAGCGGCAGCTCCTGCGGTTCGGCCAGCTCCTGCTCCAGCGGCAGCTCCAGCGGCAGCTCGTGCGGCGGTGGCGGGGGCGGGTGCGGCGGATGACGGCCCACGGCGTCGGCATCGGCTGGCGGCCCGAAATCGCCGGATTCGTCGCGGGGCTGCCCGGCCTGCGCTTCACCGAGGTCGTCGCCGAGTCGGTGCCCGCGCACGGTGAGCTGCCCGCCGGCCTGGCCGAGCTGCGCGAGCGGGGCACCGCAGTGGTGCCGCACGGGGTCAAGCTGTCCCTGGGCGGCGCCGAGCCGGTGGAGCCCGCCCGGGTCGCGCACCTCGCCACGGTCGCCGAACGCCTGGGTGCCCCGCTGGCCAGCGAGCACATCGCGTTCGTACGGGCGGGCGGGGTCGAGGCCGGCCACCTGCTGCCGGTGCCACGCAGCCGCGAGGCGGTCGACGCCGTGGTCGCCAACGTCAAACGCACCCAGGCCGAGCTCGGTGTGCCGCTGGCCCTGGAGCCGATCGCGGCGCTGTTCGACTGGCCGGACGACGAACTGGACGAGGCCGCGTTCCTCACCGAGATCCTGGAGCGCACCGGGGCGCTGCTGCTGCTCGACGTGGCCAACGTCTACGCCAACGCGCGCAACCGCGGCGCCGACCCGGTGGCGCTGCTCGACGCGCTGCCGCTGGAGCGCGTCGCGTACGTGCACGTGGCCGGTGGCGCCGAGCACGACGGCATCTACCACGACACCCACGCCGACGCGGTGCCGCAGCCCGTGCTGGACCTGGTCGCGGCGCTGTGCGCCCGGCACCGCCCGCCCGCACTGCTGCTGGAGCGCGACGGCGCGTACCCGAGCGCCGACGCGTTGCGCGCCGAACTCGACGCGATCGCCGCCGCCTCCGGCTACCCGGCGGTCACATGAGCACCCTCGCCGATCCGTCGAGCGGCCACAGCGCCCCGGCCGATCCCTCGAGCGGCCACAGCGCCCCGGCCGGTGGGCGGCCCGGGAGCCTGGCCGCGCGGCAGGCCGAGCTGGTCGCGGCGCTGACCGGCGGGGCGCCCGTACCGGTGGGCTTCGACGCCCGGATGGTCGAGGCCGCGCGGGTCGCGCTGCTGCGCAAGCGCGCCGGTGAGGTCGCGCGGCACTGGCCGCTGTTGGCGGCCGCGCTGGGTGAGCGGTGGCCGGGCGAGTTCGCCCGGTGGGCCGCCACCCGGCCCACCCAGGGCTCGTTGCGCGACGGCTGGGACCTCGCCCGCGAGCTGGCCGCCGGCGGCGAGCTGCCGGCCCCGGCCGGTGCGGAGCTGGCCACCCGCGAGGCCGCCTCCCGCTACGACGGCCGCTCCGCGCCGCGCGCCCGCCGGGCGCCGACGGTGCGACGCGCCGCCGGGTCCGTCGTCCTGCAGCTCTTCGGCCGGGTACGCGTGCTGCGCGGCCCCGCCTGATCCACCGCACGTCACCGAGGCGCCGCGGCGGATCCCGCGCCCGGACCGGCCCGGAGTGTGGCGCCCCGCGGACACAGTGGCAGGATCTCGGCATGGATCTGGGTCTGGCCGATCGCGTGTACGTCCTCACCGGCGCCTCCCGGGGCCTCGGCTTCGCCACCGCCCAGGCGCTGGTCGCCGACGGCGCCAAGGTGGTGGTCTCCGCCCGTGACGACGCCCGCGTCAACGCGGCCGTCACCGAGCTCGGCGGCCCGGACGCGGCCGTCGGAGTGGTCGCGGACCTCACCGACCCGGCGACCCCGCAGCGGCTGGTCGACGCGGCAACGCAGCGGTTCGGGCGTTTCGACGGCGCGCTGATCTCGGTGGGCGGGCCCGCCCGCGGCACCGCCGCGCGGATGAGCGACGAGCAGTGGCGGGCCGCGTTCGAGACGGTGTTCCTCGGCTCGGTCCGGGCCGCGCGCACGTTCGCCGAGGCCCTGCCCGCCGGCGGCGCGATCGGTCTCGTACTGTCCACCTCGGTCCACTCCCCCATCCCCGGCCTGGGCCTGTCCAACGGCCTGCGCCCCGGACTGGCCGGGGTCGCCAAGGACATGGCCGACGAGTACGGCCCCCGCGGCGTACGCGTGGTGAGCCTGCTGCCCGGGCGGCTGCTCACCGACCGCAACGTCGAGCTGTTCGCCGCCACCGACGACCCGGCCGCGGCCCAGTCGCAGGCGGAGGCCGCCATCCCGCTGCGCCGTCTCGGCGAGCCGGGCGAATTCGGCCGGGTGGCGGCGTTCGTGCTGTCGCCCGCCGCCGGCTACCTCACCGGCCTGACCATTCCCGTGGACGGCGGCGCCCTGCGCACCCTGTGATTAACCCGCCCATGCCGAGCCACCCCGAACGCGCCGCCGCGCCGAGCCACCCCGAACGCGCCGCCGCGCCGAGCCACCCGGACCGCGCTGCCGCGCCGAGCCGCGCGGATCTCGCCGCGGTGGCCGGGCTGACCATTCCGGATCTGGTCGGTCCGGACCTGCGGGTGCTGTTCTCGGGGATCAACCCGAGTCTGTACTCCGCGGCCACCGGTCATCACTTCGCCCGGCCGGGCAACCGGTTCTGGCCCGCGCTGCACCGTTCCGGCTTCACCGCATGTTTGCTGCAGCCCTCGGAACAGTGGTCACTGCCCGCGGCCGGGCTGGGCATCACCAATGTGGTCGCCCGGGCCACCGCCCGCGCGGACGAGCTGTCCCCCGCCGAGCTGGTCGCGGGCGGGCGGCGGCTGGCCGCCACGGTGGAGCGCTGGCGGCCCCGGTTCCTGGCGGTGCTCGGGGTGACCGCGTACCGGGCGGCGTTCGGGCAGCCGAAGGCGGTGGTGGGACCGCAGGACCGGGAGATCGCCGGGACACCGGTGTGGGTGCTGCCGAACCCGAGCGGCCTCAACGCCCACTACACCGTCGAGACCCTGGCCGCGGCGTACGCGGAACTGCGCGCGGCCGCCGTCCCCGACGGACCGGCCGGGGACGGCTGACGCGCGGCCGATCACGGCTCGATGGTGTTGGCGGGAACGGGAACGATGACCGGCTCGGCGTCCTGGGCGTACGGCGGCGCCGGGCTGTCCGCCACCGCGAACTGGGTGCGGTACAGCTCGGCGTAGAGCCCGCCCGCCGCGACCAGTTCGGTGTGGCGGCCCCGCTCGACGATCCGGCCCTCGTCGAGCACCAGGATCTGGTCAGCGTCGCGGACCGTGGACAGGCGGTGGGCGATGACCAGCGCGGTACGCCCCTCCAGGGCCTTGCTCAGCGCCCGCTGCACCGCGGCCTCGGACTCGCTGTCCAGGTGGGCGGTGGCCTCGTCCAGGATGACGATCGACGGGTGTTTGAGCAGCAGCCGGGCGATGGCGATGCGCTGCTTCTCGCCGCCGGAGAAGCGGTATCCGCGGTCGCCGACCACCGTGTCCAGCCCGTCGGGCAGGGCCTCGACCAGGTCGGCGACCTGGGCGCCGCGCAGCGCCTCCCACATGTCGGCCTCGGTGGCGTCGGGGCGCGCGTAGCGCAGGTTCTCCGCGATGGTCTCGTGGAACAGGTGCGAGTCCTGAGTGACCACGCCGATGGTGTCGCGCAGCGAGTCCAGTGTGGCGTCGCGCACGTCCACCCCGCCGACCAGCACGGCACCGTCGGTGACGTCGTAGACCCGGGACACCAGCATCGAGGTGGTGGACTTCCCGGCGCCGGACGGGCCGACCAGCGCCACCATCTGGCCCGGCTCCACCGTGAAGTCGACCCCGCGCAGCACGGGCGCGTTACGCGTACGGTCCAGCGCGGCCACGTCCTCCAGCGTGGCGAGGGAGACCTCACCCGCGCTGGGGTAGCGGAAGTGCACGTCCCGGAACTCGACCCGGCCGGAGCCGCTGGGGATCGGCGTCGCGTCGGGCTTCTCCTCGATGCCGGGGCGCAGGTCGAGCACCTCGAACACCCGGTCGAACGACACCAGCGCGCTCATCACGTCGACCCGGACGTTGCTCAGCGCGGTGAGCGGGCCGTACAGCCGGGTGAGCAGCAGCGCCAGGGTGACCACGGTGCCGGCGGTGACGCTGCCGGTGACCGCCAGCCAGCCGCCCAGCCCGTACGTCAGGGCCTGGGCCAGCGACGCGACCAGCAGCATGGCGACGAAGAAGGTGCGCGAGTACATCGCGCTCTGCACCCCGATGTCGCGGACCCGGGCGGCGCGTTCGCCGAACCGGGCGGCCTCGGTGTCGGGGCGGCCGAACAGCTTGACCAGCAGGGCGCCGGAGACGTTGAACCGCTCCGTCATGGTCGCGTTCATCTTGGCGTCGAGGTTGTACGACTCGCGGGTGATCTCGGCCAGCCGCTTGCCGACCCGGCGGGCCGGGATGATGAACACCGGCAGCAGCAGCAGCGACAGCACCGTGATCTGCCAGGACAGGGTGAACATCACGGCGGCGGTGAGCACGAGCTGGATGACGTTGCTGACCACCCCGGACAGGGTGGAGGTGAAGGCGCGCTGGGCACCCAGGACGTCGTTGTTGAGGCGGCTCACCAGGGCGCCGGTCTGGGTCCGGGTGAAGAACTGCAGCGGCATGCGCTGGACGTGGTCGTACACCTGGGTGCGCAGGTCGAGGATGATGCCCTCGCCGATGCGCGCGGAATACCACCGCTGGGCCAGCGACAGGAACGCGTCCGCGACCGCCAGGACGGCGATGGCCACGGCCAGCCGCACGACGAGGCTGGTGGCCTCCGGCCCGCCGGCCGTGATGGCGTTGACGACGTGACCGGCGAGGACCGGCGTGGCCACGCCGATGCAGGCGGCCAGCACCACGGTGACGAGGAACACTCCGATGTCGCGGCGGTACGGCCGCGCGAAGGTCAGGATGCGCCGCGTCGTGCCACGGCTGAGGTTGTGCTGGGCGACCCGGTCCGAGTTCTGGATCGAGCGCAGCATTCCCCAGCTGGAACCGGCGGATGAGCCCGGGCCCATGCGTCACCTCCGGGGTGTGGACGACCACGTGCGGAACAAGTGTGCCCGCAGGGTCTGACAACCTCGCAGGTAACGCCCGTATTCCCGGATGTGCCTTACTCCTGAGTGGGCCTCACTCGCCGGTGCCCGCCAAGTCCCGCAATCGCCGCGTCTGCGCCTCGCGTTCGGCGCGATCCTGCTCGTCGTACGTGCGGTCGGCCGCCCCGGCCAGCAGCGCCTTGATCTCGGCCACCGCTGCTCCGTCAGCCGACAGCACCGCCGCGGTCAGGTCGGCGACCGCGCCGTCGAGCTCCGCGCCCGGCACCACGGCCGTCGCCAGGCCCAGCCGCGCGGCCTCGTCGGCCGCGATCCGCCGCCCGGTCACGCAGATCTCCAGCGCGCGGGCGTACCCGACCAGTTCCGTGAGCCGCTTGGTGCCGCCGAGGTCGGGCACCAGGCCGAGGGTCACCTCGGCCATGGAGAACCGGGCGTCGTCGGCCAGGATCCGCAGGTCGCAATTCAGCGCCAGTTGGAATCCCGCCCCGATGGCGTGCCCGTGCACCGCCGCGATCGTCAGCAAGGAGGGCCGCCGCAGCCAGGTGAACGCGGCCTGGAAGCCCGCGATTCGCTCGGCGCACTCCTCCGGCGACAATCGGGCCAGTTGGGCGAGGGCGGCGTCGCCCGTGCCCCGCGCGACCGACAGATCGAGGCCCGCGGAAAACGCACGCCCTTCCCCTCGGAGAATGACGACCCGCACGTCCCCCGGCAATTTACGGGAAATGTTTTCCAACTCCGACCACATGGCCGGGGTCTGGGCGTTGAGGACATCGGGCCGGCACAACGTCACCGTCGCTACCGGCCCCGCCTGTTCCCAGCGAACGCCCGCGTCGCCCGCGCGATCAGCGCTGTCGGTCGTCACGCCTTCTTCCGGCGCCGGGCGCCGCCACGCTGGCGCAGTTGCACGCCCGACTCGGTGAGCACCCGGTGCACGAAACCGTACGACCGTCCGGTCGAGGCGGCCAGCGCGCGGATGCTTTCGCCGGAGGTGTAACGCTTGACCAGATCCTTGGCGAGCGTCTGACGCTCGCTACCGACGATTCGGCGACCCTTCTCAGTGCTGGTGGCTGTGCCGGTGGCTGCCATGTTGAATCCTCACGTCCCAGACTGTGCGGTTCGATACGGTCCCACCTATTAGACCGCCTCGGACGATCATGCGCTAGGTATCCGGCGTTAGCCAACGTGCCCATTTACCACTGTCAGGAACCCGACGGTGACCAAGCGCATCGATGCCGGGAGGACGGCGCGGCCGCCGGACCCGGACGGCCCCCGCCACGCTCAGCCGCGCCCGATGCGCCGAGCGGCGGCTCACGCACCATCGATCACCTGCGGAAATGACCATGCCCGCGGCACACCGCGGCGTCACGCAGCGTCCTCAAACGCTTACCGTACGATCCCGGGAGTGCGGCGTCGGGCCCGGCGCCGGCGCGCGAGCCGGGCCGGGACCCGTGCCGCACCGCGCAGATGTCGCACATGTTGTGTGGGCGGCGGTTGACAACCGACGATGCCGTTGACCCACCGGGTCAGGCCAGCTCGACCAGCTCCAGCAGCTCGTCGCTCCACGCGTCCTCGTCGCCGTCGGGCAGCAGGATCGCGCGGTCCGGCTTGAGCGCCACCACCGCACCCGGATCGTGGGTGACCAGCACGATCGCGCCCGGGTAGTTGGCGATCGCGTCCAGCACCTGCTCCCGGCTCACCGGGTCGAGGTTGTTCGTCGGCTCGTCGAGCAGCAGCACGTTGGCGCCCGAGCAGACCAGCGTCGCCAGCGCAAGGCGGGTCTTCTCGCCGCCGGAGAGCACCCCGGCGGGCTTGTCGACGTCGTCGCCCGAGAACAGGAACGCGCCGAGGATCTTGCGCAGCTCCGTGTCGGTCTGCTCCGCCGCGGCGCTGCGCATGTGCTCCAGCACCGTACGGTCGACCTCCAGGGTTTCGTGCTCCTGGGCGTAGTAGCCCAGCCGCAGCCCGTGCCCCGGCCGTACCTCGCCGGTGTCCGGCTGCAGCAGGCCGCCCAGGATGCGCAGCAGGGTGGTCTTGCCCGCGCCGTTGAGCCCCAGGATCGCGACCCGCGAGCCGCGGTCCACCGCCACCCCGACATCGGTGAAGATCTCCAGCGAGCCGTACGACTTGGACAGCTCCGAGGCGGTCAGCGGCACCTTGCCGCACGGCGCCGGGGTCGGGAAGCGCACCTTGGCGACCCGGTCCGACACCCGGCTCTCCTCCAGGCCGCTGAGCAGCCGCTCCGCGCGCCGGGCCATGTTCTGCGCGGCCACCGTCTTGGTCGCCTTCGCGCGCATCTTGTCCGCCTGGGCCATCAGCGCCCCGGCCTTCTTCTCCGCGTTCGCGCGCTCGCGGCGACGCCGCCGCTCGTCGGTCTCGCGCTGCTCCAGGTACGTCTTCCAGCCCACGTTGTAGACGTCGACGACCGAGCGGTTCGCGTCCAGATACCAGACCTTGTTGACCGCCGCCTCCAGCAGCGACACGTCGTGGCTGATCACCACGAGGCCGCCCTTGTGCTGGGCCATGTAGCCGCGCAGCCAGGCGATCGAGTCCGCGTCCAGGTGGTTGGTCGGCTCGTCGAGCAGCAGGATGCCCTTGCCACCCTCGGCGGCGTCCCGGAACAGGATCCGGGCCAGCTCGATGCGGCGGCGCTGACCGCCGGAGAGGGTGCCGATGGTCTGCGCGAGGACCCGGTCCGGCAGGCCCAGGTTGGCGCAGATGCGGGCCGCCTCGGCCTCGGCCGCGTACCCGCCGAGGCTGGCGAACTGGTCCTCCAGGGTGCCGTAGCGGCGCACCAGCTTCTCGTCCGCGCTCTCCTCCAGCTGCACCTCGAGCTTCTGCATCTCGGCCAGCAGCGTGTCCAGGCCGCGGGCGGACAGCACCCGGTCGCGGGCGGTGACGTTCAGGTCACCCGTACGCGGGTCCTGCGGCAGGTAGCCGACCTCGCTGCGCCGCTCCACCGCCCCGGCGTACGGCTGCCCCTCCCCGGCCAGCACCTTCAGCGTGGTGGTCTTGCCGGCGCCGTTGCGCCCGACCAGGCCGATCCGGTCGCCGGGCTGCACCCGCAGCGTGGTGGGCGACATCAGGATGCGGGCGCCGGCACGCAGTTCGAGTCCGGTGGCGGTGATCATGGGAAGACGTCTCGCTCTCGCAGGGGTCCGGCTGGCTCAGGGCACGCGGCGACGCCGACCGGGTACGACCGCGGTCGGCGCGGGGGCGGTCAGCCTTCGCAGAGCAGCACCCGCCCATACTAGCGACCCGGCCGATACGGCCCCCAACCGATTAGCGGGCACGATCAGCGGGTACAGGCCGGCCACGCCCGGGCCGCCATTGTGGGTACAGCGCGGGCACCCGGGCCGGCTCAGTGAGGGGAAGATGGAGCTCAACGAGAACGCCGAGATCGACACCAGCCAGATCGAGGACCGACGCGGCTCTGGTGGCGGCGGGGGCGGTGGTGGCTTCGCCGGCCTGCCGATCGGCGGGGGCGGCCTCACCGGCATCGTCGTCTCGGTGGTCATCGCCCTGGTCACCGGCTATTTCGGCATCAACCAGTTCACCGGTGACGGCGGCGGCAACCAGACCGGCGACAACACCGTGCTGGCGCAGGAGTGCTCGCAGCCCGACAAGCTCAAGCAGCTCGACTGCCGCAACAACCTGTACGTCAACTCGATCCAGAACTACTGGGCCGAGGCGCTGCCGCGCGCGTTCAACGAGAGCTACCGGCCCGCCAAGACGGTGTACTTCTCCAACGTCGTACGGACCGGCTGCGGCCGCGCCGACTCGGGCGTCGGACCGTTCTACTGCCCGGCCGACGACAAGGTCTACATCGACCTCACCTTCTACCGGGTGCTCGGGGAGTCCCTCGGCGCCCCCGGCGAGTTCGCCCAGCCGTACGTGCTCGCCCACGAGTACGGCCACCACGTCCAGGACCTGCTGGGTACCGAGGCGCAGATGCGCCGCGAACAGCAGCGCGACCCGAAGCACGCGAACCAGCTCTCGGTCCGCCTGGAGCTGCAGGCCGACTGCTACGCGGGGGCGTGGGCCAGGAACGCCACCGGGACCGAGACCGCGACCGGCAAGAAGATCTTCAAGCGCCTCACCGAGCAGGATATCCAGGAGGGCCTGGACACCGCCGGCAAGATCGGCGACGACGCGCTGCAGCGGCGCGGCGGCGGCAGCATCAACCCGGCGGAGTTCACGCACGGCACCAGCGCCCAGCGCCAGCACTGGTTCGCCACGGGATTCCAGTCCGGCGACCCGAGGAGCTGCGACACCTTCGCCGCCGGCGCGATCTAGTCCCCGTGGTCGCGGACCAGGATGCGCACGGCCCGGGCCGCGGTGACCGCCCCCAGCAGCACCGCGCGCCGGGGCTCGGGGACATCCAGGAACCGCTCCGCGCGCAGTCCGGCCACCGGCGCGAGCGCGGGCGCGGTCAGGACGGCGTCCACGGCCGTCCGGTCGCCGCCGGTCACCAGCGCCGCCAGCGTGCGTACCTCGGGCAGCAGCAACCGCGCGACGATGTCGGCGCCGTCGGCAGCGGCCGCGCGCGCCTGGTTGTCGCGGCGGCGCGCGAAACGCTGCTGCGACCACCCGCCCGCAGCGGTCCGGCCCTGAACGTAGTGCGTCTCCACCTTCGAGGCGACCAGCTCGGCGCCCTCGGCGACGCCGACCGCGACCGCGCCCTTGCGGGCCAGCAGCAGGCCGAGCCGGCGCGGCGCGGCCGCCGCCCGCAGCAGCCCGTCGAGATCGGTGACGGCCGGCGCCCCGGGCGGCGCGGCCAGCTCGGCCGACGCGCCGTCCGCGGCCACCACGGTCAGACCCTGCTGCGTGTACGCCCCGTGCCGGGTCGCGAAGTTCTCCAGCCAGCGCGGCAGGCGCTCCGGCGCGACATCGACCCAGCGGCCGCCCCCGGCGGCGGGACGTGCGCTCATGGCCCCGACTGTACCGATGGCATGATCGCTGCATGTCCCGAGCGCTCGCCGACGAGGTCCTGGACCGGCTCGTCGGCACCTACTCCGCCGCCCGCGAACCGGTACGGGCCGCGCAGGCGGCGGCGTACATGCGCGACCAGTTCCCGTTCCTCGGGCTGCCCGCGCCGACCCAGACCGCGCTGAACCGTACGGTGTGGACCGGGCTGCCCAAGCCGGCCGAGGACGACCTGCGCGGCATCGTGCTGGCCTGCTGGGACCTTCCGGAGCGGGAGTACCAGTACTTCGCCTGCACCTACCTGCGCCGCCACGCGGCGGTGACCGGTCCCGGTTTCCTTGCCACGCTGCGCACCCTGATCACCACGAAGTCCTGGTGGGACACCGTCGACCCGCTGGCCACCTGGGCGGTCGGCGGCCTCGTCCAGCGCCACCCCGTACTCGTCGCCGAGATGGACGCCTGGGCCACCGACGAGAACATGTGGCTGGTCCGGACCGCGATCCTGCACCAGCTGCGGTACGGCGCGGACACGGACACCGAGCGGCTGTTCGGCTACTGCACCCGGCAGGCCGGGCACCGCGACTTCTTCGTCCGAAAGGCGATCGGCTGGGCGCTGCGCCAGTACGCCCGCACCGACCCGGACGCGGTCCGCCGCTACGTGGCGGCGCACCGCGACCAGTTGTCCGGGCTGTCGGTGCGCGAGGCCACAAAGCACTTGTAGCCGCGCCGGGCCGGTGCCGCTTGGCACCGGGTCGCTCAGAGCAGTTGGATCGCCAGTACCGCGATCACGGCGCTCGACACCAGGGCGGTCACCAGCCGGGCCCGTTCCCCGGTCAGCATCCGACCCGCCAGCGACCCGCCACCGGCGATGAGCAGTTGCCAGCTGGCCGACGCCACGAACGCGCCCAGCACGAACATCACCCCGCCACCGGAGCCGCCGCGCCCCAGGACCAGCGCCGCGAAATACACGACGGTGGCCGGGTTGAGCAGCGTCAGGCTCAGAATCCCGAGGTACGCCCGCAGCGGTGTGGTCTCGTCCGTGCGCGCCGGACCGCCGGAGCGGCGCGGTCGCAGGGCGCTCCAGGCGGTGTGCGCGGCGAGGCCGAGCAGCACCGCCGCGGCCGCCCAGCGCAGCGGAACCGCGATCGGGGCCACCAGTCCGGCCAGCGCCGCGCCACCGAGCACGGCCGCCAGCGCGTAGATGCCGTCGGCCGTGGCCGCGCCGAGACCGGCCGCCGCGCCCACGCGCAGCGAAGTCCGGGCGCTCAGACCCGCGATCAGCACGGCGATGGCGCCCACGGGGATGGCCACGCCATACCCGGCGACCACGCCGGCCAGGAACGGGGCGGTCACGACTGACCGGTACGGACCGGCCGGGCGCCCGCGCGCGCCTGCTGTCGGCCGGCCCGGAGAAGGGCGGCGACAGTCGGGCGGCGGGACGTCTCAGGCTTGGTCACGGGGCCATGGTGCACGTTCCCGGCTCTCCTCGGCCAGCGAATTGTGACGCCCGGCGACCTCCTCACAAACCTTCAACCGCGGGCCTCACGGGGCGCCGCCACCGAGGGGGCCTCACTCCGTGTCACCCCAGGCCAGGAGCCGCTCCACTACGGCGCGGTCGCCGTCGACCTGGACCCGGTCCAGCGGAATCCGCCGGTACAGGGCCAGGACCAGGTCGCTGGCCGGTGCGCGGACGGTGGCCAGCGGCGCGGCGCCGCCGGTCGGATCGAGCCTGACCCCCTCGGCGGACAGCTCGACCGGCCAGGAGGACCCCTCGGCCGCCGCGAAGGCGATCCGAGCCGGGTCGTGCGGCCAGGCGCCCTCGGAGCCGAGACCGACCTGGACGAACTCCGCGACCCCGTCGATCGCGGCCGCGGACGGCAGGGGTTCCGGCTTGCCGATCGCCTCCTGCGCGTCGAACGCGTGCACCGCGGCCTCCTGCACCTGGTGGCGGGCCACCGCTGCGGCCGTCATCGGCGCACCCGACGGGCCCCACCACGTCCAGCACGGCCGATCCGGGCCGGCCTGCGTCAGCGCGTCCAGCAGGAGCCGGGTGGACTCGGCCGACCAGGTGAGCAGGTCACCGAGCGGCTCGGGGTCGGGGATGCGGTCGTGCGACGGCGCGCCGTCCGGGTCCGCGTCGGCGACGACCACGGACCAGAACCGCTGTACCTCGCCGAGGTGGATGGTGAGCTCGCGCAGGGACCAGTCCGGGCAGCCGGGCACCGGGACATCGAGGGCACCGGCGGCGTCCACCGCGGCGCGCAGCGCGGCGGAGCGCTCGTCGATCAACGACAACAGCTCGGACAGGGATGGTGTCGGCGTCATGCGGTGGTTGTAGCACCCCGGTCCGACAGTCACCGCGTCCGCCGCGCACCGCGCACAGCGCACCGTGCGGGCTACCGGGTCGGGTACGGCGCGGGTCAGACGTTGAAGCCGAGCGCCCGGAGCTGTTCCCGGCCGTCGTCGGTGATCTTGTCGGGGCCCCACGGCGGCAGCCACACCCAGTTGATCCGGAAGTCGCTGACGATGCCACCACCGGGGCCGCCGGTCAGCGCCTGCCGGGTCTGGTCCTCGATCACGTCGGTCAGCGGGCAGGCCGCGGACGTCAGGGTCATGTCGAGCGTGACGACGTTCTCGTCGTCGATGTGGGTGCCGTACAGCAGGCCGAGGTCCACCACGTTGATGCCGAGCTCGGGGTCGACAACGTCGCGCATCGCCTCCTCGACGTCGGCGGCGGACGCCCTGGCCGGGGCGTCCGGCTTGAGGACGCCGGCCTTGGAATCCGCAATGGCGTTCGCCGAGGTCGCGTCGTCCGGGCCGGCGGTGTCCGCGGCGTCCGCGGCGATCTCTTCGACGGTCCTGTCGCTCATGCCGTGTCCTTTCGCGACGTGCCACGCCCCGTACGCGCGGTCACGCTGTGCTCATTTTCGGCACACCGGCACGCTTCTCGCTACGCCCGGCCATGCCATGTTCCTCATCGACGCGCCGAGGCTCCGGTCATGCCGTGACTTCAGGGTTGACGCCCACTCCGGCGCGTGCCGCGGCGTCCTTGAAGGCCATCCACGGCAGCAGCGCGCACTTCACCCGGGCCGGATACCGGGCCACCCCGGCGAACGCGATCCCGTCGCCGAGCAGTTCCTCGTCGGGTTCGACCTGGCCCCGGCCCTGCATCAGCTCCAGGAACGCCTCGTGCACCCGGAACGCCTGCGCGGTGTCACTGCCCTGCAGCAGCTCGTGCAGCACCGACGCGGACGCCTGGCTGATCGAGCAGCCCATGCCGTCGTACGAGATGTCGGCCAGCGTGCCGCCCTCGACCGCGACCCGCATGGTGATCTCGTCCCCGCAGGTGGGGTTGACGTGGTGCGCCTCCCCGCCGAACGGGTCGCGCAGTCCCCGTCCGTGCGGGTGCTTGTAGTGGTCCAGGATGATGTCCTGGTAAAGCTGATCCATCATCAGGCGAACACCTTCCGCACCCGGTCGAGCCCCTGCGCCAGCGCGTCGATCTCCTGGGTCGTGGTGTACAGGTAGAACGACGCGCGGGTCATCGACGAGACCCCGAACCGGGCGCACACGGGGCGGGCGCAGTGGTGGCCCACCCGCACCTCGACCCCGAGGTCGTCGAGGATCTGGCCGACGTCGTGCGGGTGTACCCCGGCGACGTCGAACGACACCGTGCCGCCGCGCCCGTCCGGGCCGCCCGGGCCGAACACCCGTACCCCGGTGACGTCCGCGAGGGTCTTCAGGGCGTACCCGGTGATTTCCTGTTCGTGCTGGTGGACGGCCTCCATGCCGAGCGCGGACAGGTAGTCGACGGCCGCGCCGAGGCCGACGGCCTCGACGATCGGCGGGGTGCCCGCCTCGAAGCGGGCGGGCGGCGCGGCGAACGTCGTGTGTTCCATCGTCACGGTCTCGATCATCGAGCCGCCGCCGAGCACGGGCGGCATGGCCGCCAGCAGCTCGCCCCGGCCCCACAGCGCGCCGATGCCGGTGGGCCCGAGCATCTTGTGGCCGGTGAACGCGATGAAGTCCGCGCCGAGGGCGGCCACGTCGACCGGCAGGTGCGGCACGGACTGCGAGCAGTCCAGCAGCACCAGGGCGCCGACCTCGTGCGCCCGGGCGACGATCCGCGCCGGGTCGTTGATCGTGCCGAGGATGTTCGACATGTGCACGATCGAGACGATCTTCGTACGCTCGTTGACCAGCTCACCGAGACGCGACTCGTCGAGCCTGCCGTCGTCGGTGATGCCGAACCAGCGCAGCGTGGCGCCGGTGCGCTGGCACAACAGCTGCCACGGCACGATGTTGGAGTGGTGCTCCATTTCGGAGATCACCACCTCGTCGCCGGGGCCGAGCGTGAACCGCGGGTCGGCGCCGGGCTGCGTGGCCGCGTTGGAGAACGCGTACGCGACCAGGTTGATCGCCTCGGTGGAGTTCTTGACGAACACCACCTCGTCGGGCGACGACGCGCCGATGAAGGTGGCCACCTTCGCCCGGGCGTCCTCGTACGCCGAGGTCGCCTCGGTGCCCAGGGTGTGCACCGAGCGGGAGACGTTGCCGTTGTGCCGCTCGTGGTGCGCGCGCATCGCGTCGAGCACCGCGCGGGGCTTCTGCGAGGTGTTGGCACTGTCGAGGTACACCAGCGGGTGCCCGTTGACTTCCCGACCGAGGATCGGGAAGTCGGCACGCACCCGGGCAACGTCGAACGTCATCGTGGGTCCTTCGGGGGTCTCAGGCGCGGGTCAGGTAACGCTCGTATCCCTCGGCTTCGAGCTGCTCGGCCAGCTCCGGACCGCCCTCCTGGACGATCTTGCCGGCGACGAACACGTGCACGAAGTCGGGCTTCACGTAGCGCAGGATGCGGGTGTAGTGGGTGATCAGCAGGACGCCGGTCTCGCCGGTGTCCTTGACCCGGTTGACGCCCTCGCTGACGATGCGCAGCGCGTCGATGTCCAGGCCCGAGTCGGTCTCGTCGAGGATGGCCACCTTCGGCTTCAGCAGCTCCAGCTGCACGATCTCGTGGCGCTTCTTCTCGCCGCCGGAGAAGCCCTCGTTGACGTTGCGCTGGGCGAACGACGGGTCCATCTGCAGCCGCTCCATCGCGGAGCGCAGCTCGCCGCCCCAGGTGCGCAGCTTCGGGGCCTCGCCGTCGATCGCGGTCTTCGCCGTACGCAGGAAGTTCGCCACCGAGACGCCCGGCACCTCGACCGGGTACTGCATGGCCAGGAACAGGCCCGCGCGGGCGCGCTCGTCGACGCTCATGGCCAGCACGTCGGCGCCGTCCAGGGTCACCGTCCCGCCGGTGATCTCGTACTTGGGGTGGCCGGCGATGGAGTACGCCAAAGTGGACTTGCCGGAGCCGTTCGGACCCATGATGGCGTGGGTCTCGCCGGCCTTCACGGTCAGGTCGACGCCGGCCAGGATCGGCTTGAGCTCGCCCTCGGGCAGCTTGACCGACACCTGCAGGTCACGGATCTCGAGGGTGCTCACGGCATTACTCCATTGCTCGGTGTCGAAGAGACGTAGATTTCACCGTCGCGGATCTCGACGGGGAAGGTCGCCACCGGCTCGGTGGCGGGCAGTCCGGTGGGCTCGCCGGTACGCAGGTCGAACCGCGAGCCGTGCAGCCAGCATTCGAGGGTGCAGCCGTCGACCTCACCCTCGGAGAGGGCGACGGTGGCGTGGCTGCACTCGTCGCGTACCGCGTAGAACGAGTCGTCGTCGGTGTGCACGACGGCGATGTCCACGCCGTCGACCTCGACGCTGATCGCGGTGCCCTTCGCGACGTCGTCGGCGGACCCGACCATCTGGAACGTCACGACTCGACCTCCGCCAAGCGGGACTCGATGGTCTCGCCGAGCCGCTCGCGCAGTTCCTCGATGGGCACCTTGTTGATCAGCTCGGCGAAGAAGCCGCGCACGACCAGCTTGCGGGCCTCGTCCTCCGGGATGCCCCGCGCCATCAGGTAGAACAGCTGCTCGTCGTCGAAGCGGCCGGTCGCGCTGGCGTGGCCCGCCCCGGCGACCTCGCCGGTCTCGATCTCCAGGTTGGGCACGGAGTCGGCCCGGGCGCCGTCGGTGAGCAGCAGGTTCCGGTTGATCTCGTACGTGTCCGTGCCGGTCGCGGCCGCGCGGATCAGCACGTCGCCGACCCACACGGTGTGCGCCGAGGCGCCCTGCAGCGCGCCCCGGTAGCCGACGTAGCTGCGGCAGTCCGGCACGCCGTGGTCGACCAGCTGGCGGTGCTCGAAGTGCTGGCCGGCGTCGGCGAAGTACAGGCCCCACAGCTCGGCCTCGCCGCCGCGACCCGCGTACTCGACGCTGGTGAACTGGCGGACCAGGGAGCCGCCGAGCGCCACCTGCACGTGGTTGACCCGGGCGTCGCGGCCGACCCGGAACCGGATGTGCTGCGCCTGCACTGCGTCCGACGCCCACTCGGCGAGCGTGACCAGATGCAGCTGGGCGCCGTCACCCACGATCACCTCGACGTTGTCGGCCAGCACGGCGCTGCCGACCTGCTCCAGCACGAGGGTGACCTGGGCGAACCCGCCGACCTTGATCACCGTACGGGCCGCGGCGGCCTCCGTGCCCTGGCCGACGACCTTGATCAGTACGGGCGCGTCCGCGACCGTCTCGGACGCCACCTCGATCAGGTTCACGTCGCCCGCCGAGCCGAAGGCCAGCGCGCTGACCCGGTCGAACGGGATCAGCACCGGCTCCACGTCGGCGGTGGAGACGGACTTGACGGCCACCCCGGCCGGCAGGTCGCCGTACTCCAGCACCGGGGCGGCCCCGGTCAGCGTGCTCGCCGTGACCAGCGACCCGAGCCGCTTGAGCGGGGTGAAGCGCCACTCCTCCTCCAGGCCCGTCAGGGCCGGGAAGTCGGCGACGTCGAAGGAACGCAGCACCTGCGACTTGGTGCTCGGGGGTGCCAGGGCCTCGGTAGTCATCTCGTCCTTGCTCAGTTGGTCGGGGTTTCTCAAGCTCAAGCGGTGGGCGCGCGGCGAGTGGGCGCTAGCCCACCGCCCCCTCCATCTGCAGCTCGATCAGGCGGTTCAGCTCCAGGGCGTACTCCATGGGGAGCTCCTTGGCGATCGGCTCGATGAAGCCGCGCACGATCATCGCCATGGCCTCGTCCTCGGTCAGGCCCCGGCTCATCAGGTAGAAGAGCTGGTCCTCGCTGACCTTGGAGACGGTCGCCTCGTGGCCCATGGCCACGTCGTCCTCGCGGATGTCGACGTACGGGTACGTGTCGCTGCGGCTGATCGTGTCGACCAGCAGCGCGTCGCACTTGACCGTGCTCTTGGAGTGCGCCGAGCCCTCCAGCACCTGCACCAGGCCCCGGTAGCTGGTCCGGCCACCGCCCCGGGCGATCGACTTGCTGACGATCGTCGAGGAGGTGTGCGGCGCGGCGTGCACCATCTTGGCGCCCGCGTCCTGGTGCTGGCCCTCGCCGGCCATGGCGACCGAGAGCACCTCGCCCTTGGCGTGCGGGCCGGTCATGTAGACCGCCGGGTACTTCATGGTCACCTTGGAGCCGATGTTGCCGTCGATCCACTCCATGGTCGCGCCCTCCTCGCAGGTGGCGCGCTTGGTGACCAGGTTGTAGACGTTGTTCGACCAGTTCTGGATGGTCGTGTACCGGCAGCGGGCGTTCTTCTTGACGATGATCTCGACGACCGCGGAGTGCAGCGAGTCGGAGGAGTAGATCGGCGCGGTGCAGCCCTCGACGTAGTGCACGTACGCGCCCTCGTCCACGATGATCAGGGTCCGCTCGAACTGGCCCATGTTCTCCGTGTTGATCCGGAAGTAGGCCTGCAGCGGGATCTCGACGTGGACGCCCTTGGGCACGTAGATGAAGGAGCCGCCGGACCACACAGAGGTGTTCAGCGACGCGAACTTGTTGTCGCCGACCGGGATGACGGTGCCGAAGTACTCCTTGAAGATGTCCTCGTGCTCGCGCAGGCCGGTGTCGGTGTCGAGGAAGATGACGCCCTGCTCCTCGAGGTCCTCACGGATCTTGTGGTAGACGACCTCGGACTCGTACTGCGCGGCGACACCGGCCACCAGGCGCGCCTTCTCCGCCTCGGGGATGCCGAGCCGGTCGTACGTGTTCTTGATGTCCTCGGGCAGGTCCTCCCACGACTGGGCCTGCTTCTCGGTCGAGCGCACGAAGTACTTGATGTTCTGGAAGTCGATGCCGGTGAGGTCGGCGCCCCAGTTCGGCATGGGCTTGCGGTCGAACAGGCGCAGACCCTTGAGCCGGCGCTCGAGCATCCACTCCGGCTCGTTCTTCTTCGCGGAGATGTCGCGCACCACGGCCTCGGACAGGCCACGCTGGGCGGTGGCGCCCGCAACGTCGGCGTCGGCCCAGCCGTACTCGTACTTGCCCAGGGCAGCGAGGTGCTCTTCCTGAGTAGCGATCTGGTCGGTCATCTATCCGGTCCTAACCGTGATTGCGGGTTTCTCCCGCGCCGGTCCCGGGATGTGCGTGGTGCACACCCCGTCGCCGTGCGCGATGGTGGCGAGACGCTGCACGTGGGTGCCGATGAGCCGCGAGATGACCGCGGTCTCGGCGTCGCACAGCTGGGGAAACTCGGCGGCCACGTGCGCCACCGGGCAGTGGTGCTGGCACAGCTGCCCGCCGGACGCGATCGCGGTCGCGTTGGCAGCGTAGCCCTCGGCGGTCAGCGCCTCGGCGAGCGCCTCCGCCCGGGCGATCGGGTCCTCGCCGGCCGAGCGAAGCACGGCCCGGCAGCGCTCCTCCAGCGGGGCGACCTGGGCGGCGGCGAACGCGCCGACCGCTTCGGGGCCGCCGTGCTCGGCGATCCAGCGCAGTGCGGCCGTGGCGATGCCGTCGTAGAAGTGCGGGAAGCCCTCGCGCGCCTCGGCGGTCAGCACGAACGTCTTGGCGGGGCGGCCCCGGCCGCGCGGGCCGCGCTGCGGGCGCTCGCGCACCTCGACGAGGCGTTCGGCCAGCATGGCGTCGAGGTGTTTGCGGATCGCGGCGGGGCTCAGGCCCAGCTCCGCGCCCAGCTCGGCCGCGGTGGCCGCGCCGCGCTCCAGCAGCAACTGGGCGACCCGGTCACGGGTGCGTCCGTCCGGGGCGCTGGCGTTCGCCACCGCACCCCCTCGGGGCAGCACCGCGTTTTTCACAACGGCAACGTTACGTATTTCCCCGAGCAGCCGCAAACCCGGGTCCCGGTGATCCAGGACACCGCCGCCGACCAGCGCGCGCAAACAAGATCAAATCTACGCGTACGATCCGGGAGGTGAGCTTCCGCGCCCCCCTGCGCCCCCTCGCCCTGGCGAGCCTGGTGGCCAACATCGCGCTGGTCGTCACCGGTGCCGCGGTCCGCCTGACCGGCTCCGGGCTGGGCTGCCCCACGTGGCCCCGGTGCACCGACGCCTCGTACACGACGACCGCCGCCATGGGTGTGCACGGCGCGATCGAATTCGGCAACCGGCTGCTGAGCATCGCCCTGGCCCTGATCGCCCTGGCCTGCTTCCTGGCCGCGCTCTGGCAGCGACCCCGGCGCCGCTCCCTGGTGCTGCTGTCGCTGGTCATCGGCCTGGGCATCCCCGGCCAGGGCGTGATCGGCGGCATCACCGTGCTCACCGACCTCAACCCGTGGGTGGTCGGGCTGCACTTCCTGCTCTCCATGGCGCTGATCGCGCTCGCGTACGCGCTGTGGCGGCGCACCGGCGAGGGCGACGGCCCGGCCCGGCCGCTGGTGGCCGCGCCGCTGCGCACGCTGGCCCGGCTGACCGCGGTGGTCAGCGCGGCCGTGATCGTGGTCGGCGTGGTGGTGACCGGCAGCGGCCCGCACGCGGGCGACGAACACGCCCGGCGCAACGGGCTGGACCCGGAGATGATCTCTCAGGCCCACGCCGACCTGGTGTTCCTGCTGCTCGGACTGACCGTGGCGCTGTGGTTCGCGCTGCGCGCCGTGGGCGCACCGCAGGCCGCGGTCCGGGCGGCGGCGGTGCTCGTGGCGGTCGAGCTGGCCCAGGGGCTGATCGGCTTCGTGCAGTACTTCACGCACCTGCCGGTGCTGCTGGTGGGTGCGCACATGCTCGGCGCCTGCCTGGTCTGGGTGGGCACCCTGGCCGTGCTGTGGAGTCTGCGCGAACGCCCCCCGGCGCTCGCCGCCCCGGAATCGGCGGCGTCTGCGGCCACCCCGGCCGAACCCGTCAGCCCGGTGCCTGCGGCTCACTGACCCTTCCCGGCGCCGGGAGCGCGGCGGGGGGTGGGCAGGGCGACCCGGGATCGCTCCCGGGTCGCGGGACTGGACAGGATCAGGTCAACGGCGTGCTGTGCCCCGCGGGGTCAGCGGGCCATGCTCCGGCGCGACATCGAGCGCCACAGGTCGCCGCTGGGGCGCATCTGCTCCATCAGCTCGCGCTCCCACTCGTTCTGAACTTCGACTCCCGCGACCTCGCAGGCCTGGCGGGCGACGTCGGTGCCGTCGGCGAACTGGTCGGTCCAAGCGCCGTCCTCACCGACCAGGACGATGCGGGCGCCACGCTTGCCGACGTACTCGATGACCGCCTTGGCGCCGCCGTGTCCCACGGCGAACGACCGGATGCCGGCGGTCAGTGTCGTATCGGAACCTTGTGCCATGAGGGGCAGCCTAAGCAGACTCCGGGCGGGAGCACGCGCCCGTCGACGATTTTTGTGACGCCAATTACCTGCGGCGATAGGTGATCACGGCATTGGTATGCACCAATTGCGCCCGAATTGCACAACCGCCGCGGTTCCTCCGAACGAGCGCGATTCGGTCACCCGACCGCGCGTCACCCCGTAACCTGCCGGCCGTGGCCACCGCGCGGCGGCCCGGTCGCCCGGCCTCAGCGCAGGGCGTCGATCGCGACCGCGATGAACAGGATCGTCAGGTAGGTGACGGACCAGTGGAACAGCCGCATCGGCTTGAGCGGCTCCCCACGGCGTCCCCGGCGCACGAGCATGAGCGCCTCGCCGAGGAACAGCGCGCCGGTCACGATCGCGGTCACGCCGTAGACGATGCCCAGGCCCAGCGGCCAGGCGGCCAGCGAGGCGGCGACCGTCACCACGGTCCAGAGCAGGATCTCGTTGTTGACCCGGCGCGCGGAGCGGACCACCGGGAGCATCGGGATTCCGGCCCGGGCATAGTCGTCCTTGTACGTGATCGCGAGCGCGTAGAAATGCGGCATCTGCCAAAAGAAGACAACCGCAAAAAGCGCCCACCCGCCGGGGGCCAGCGAGCCCGTCACCGCGGCCCAGCCGATCAGCACCGGGGCCGCCCCACACACCCCGCCCCAGAAGGTGTTCTGCGAGGTACGGCGCTTGAGCCACAGCGTGTAGACGAGGTCGTAGTACGCGATCGCGGCCGCGGTCAGCGCGGTCGCCAGCCAGTTCGTGAACGCGGCCATCAGCACCAGCGACACCGCCGCCAGGACCAGCCCGAACACCAGCGCCGCGCGCGGCGTCACCGTGTGCGCCGGCAGCGGGCGCCGCTTCGTGCGCCGCATCAGCTGGTCGATGTCGCGGTCGAGGTAGCAGTTCAGCGCGCTCGCCGCGCCGGCGGCCAGCGAGCCGCCGACCAGCACCACCGCGACCAGGCCCAGGTCCGGCCACCCGCCCGCGGCCAGCATCATCGCCGGGACCGTCGTGACCAGCAGCAGTTCCACGATGCGCGGCTTGGTGAGCGCGACATAGGCCCGCAGCACCGCCCGGACATCGCGGCGCGCCGCCGAACCGCCCGCCGGGAACGACGCCGCCTCGCTGGACGGCTGCCCCTGGGGACGCTCGGTGATCATGCTCACGGACAGCCACCTTCCGGCATCGGCGCGGACTTGCGCGCCCCGAGCCGGCGGGGCCGACGGCACGCTCGGACAGACTACGCGCAGCCCATACGGCCGGCCGGAGGACCCGTCCCGGGTGCAGGGCGTCACACATGGCGACCAGGGAACCGGGCCGCGACGCCTGTCCGCTCTCAGCCTATGGGCCTACCAGGTTCATGGGGCGGGCGTTCACGGGTAATGGATAGGGTCGAGCACGAAGGGTCCCCCGAGACGCCCCGAGGAGCAGAACCGACGTGGCTGGCACAGATGCTTTGAACTGGTCCGACCTCGACCGGCGGGCGGTCGACACCGTCCGTGTCCTGGCGATGGACGCCGTCGAGAAGGCCGGCAACGGTCACCCCGGCACCGCCATGAGCCTCGCCCCCGCGGCCTACCTGTTGTTCAACCGGGTCATGCGGCACGACCCGACCGATCCGGCCTGGCCGGGGCGCGACCGCTTCGTGCTGTCGTGCGGGCACTCCAGCCTCACCCTCTACATCCAGCTCTACCTCAACGGCTACGGCCTGTCACTGGATGACCTGGCCTCGCTGCGGCAGTGGGGGTCACTCACCCCCGGTCACCCCGAGCACGGGCACACCCCCGGCGTGGAGACCACCACCGGCCCGCTCGGACAGGGCATCGGCAACGCGGTCGGCATGGCGATGGCGGCCCGCCGCGAGCGCGGCCTGTTCGACCCCACCGCCGAGCCCGGACAGTCCCCGTTCGACCACCACATCTGGGCGATCGCCTCGGACGGTGACATCGAGGAGGGCATCAGCCACGAGGCCAGCGCGCTGGCCGGCACCCAGCAGCTGGGCAACCTCACGCTGATCTGGGACGACAACGAGATCTCGATCGAGGACGACACCCGCATCGCCAAGAGCGAGGACGTCGCCGCCCGGTACGCGGCGTACGGCTGGCACGTGCAGACCGTGGACTGGCGCGGCGGGGACCCCGCCGACGGTGAGTACCACGAGGACGTCGCGGCGCTGTACGCGGCGCTGCAGGCCAGCCGCGCCGAGACCGACCGGCCGTCGTTCATCGCGCTGCGCACGATCATCGGCTGGCCCGCGCCGAACAAGCAGAACACCGGCAAGATCCACGGCTCGGCGCTGGGCGCCGACGAGGTGGCCGCCACCAAGGAGATCCTCGGCTTCGACCCGCAGGGCAGCTTCGCGGTCGACGAGAAGGTCCTCGCGCACGCCCGCGAGGTCGTCACGCGCGGCCGCGACGCGCACGCGCGGTGGCAGCGCGACTTCGACGCCTGGGCCGCGGCGAACCCGGAGGCGCGCGCGCTGTTCGACCGGCTGGCCGCACGCACCCTGCCCGACGGCTGGGCCGACGCGCTGCCGGAGTTCCCCGCCGACGCCAAGGGCATCGCCACCCGGGCCGCCTCCGGCAAGGTGCTCGAGGCGCTCGCCCCCGTGCTGCCGGAGCTGTGGGGCGGCTCGGCCGACCTGGCCGAGAGCAACAACACCACGATGAAGGGCGAGCCGTCGTTCATCCCGGCCGAGCACGCCACCAAGGCGTTCCCCGGCCACGAGTACGGCCGTACGCTGCACTTCGGCATCCGCGAGCACGCGATGGGCGCCATCCTCAACGGCATCGTGCTGCACGGCGGCACCCGCCCCTACGGCGGCACGTTCCTCGTGTTCAGCGACTACATGCGCCCCGCGGTCCGGCTGGCCGCCCTGATGAAGCTGCCCGTGACGTACGTGTGGACGCACGACTCGATCGGCCTGGGCGAGGACGGCCCCACCCACCAGCCGGTGGAGCACCTGACCGCGCTGCGCGCCATCCCCGGCCTCGACGTGGTCCGCCCCGCCGACGCGAACGAGACCGCGTGGGCGTGGCGCGGCGCGCTGGAGCACACCGACCGGCCGACCGCGCTGGCGCTGAGCCGCCAGGCGCTGCCCACGATCGACCGCGACCGGTACGCCTCCGCCGCGGGCGTCCTCAAGGGCGGCTACATCATCTCCGAGGCCACCGGTGGGCAGCCGCAGGTGATCCTCATCGGCACCGGCTCCGAGGTGCAGTACTGCCTCATCGCCCAGGAGCGCCTGGAGGCCGACGGCACCCCGACCCGGGTCGTGTCGATGCCCTGCCAGGAGTGGTTCTTCGCGCAGGACACCGCGTACCAGCAGCAGGTGCTGCCGCACGGGGTCAAGGCCCGGGTCAGTGTGGAGGCCGGGATCTCCCTGAGCTGGCACCGCATCCTGGGCGACTGCGGCGAGGCGGTCAGCATCGAGCACTACGGCGCCAGCGCCCCGGCCGGAGTGCTGTTCGAACAGTTCGGGTTCACCGCGGACAACGTGGTGGCCAAGGCCCACGCCGCCCTCGCGAAGGTCGGCGAGATCACCGGTACGACCACCGGCAACTGATCTTCACAGGCGGTTTGGCCGTACTACCAGCTCGGAAACTGAGCTGCCTAGACGGTTCGCCGCAGTGCACGACCAAGAAATGAGGTAGCGCGATGACCGACAGGCTGGCAGAGCTGTCCGCCGCAGGTGTGGCGGTCTGGCTTGACGATCTATCCCGGGTGCGGCTGACGAGCGGCTCGCTGGACAAGATGCGCCGTGAGCAGCACGTGGTGGGCGTGACCACCAACCCGACCATCTTCGCCAAGGCCCTCGCGGACGCCGACGCGTACGACGAGCAGCTGCGCGACCTGGGCACCCAGGGCGTCACGGTGGAGGAGGCGGTACGCCTGCTCACCGGCTACGACGTGCGCTGGGCGTGCGACGTGATGCGGCCCGCGTACGACGCGTCGGGCGGGGTCGACGGCCGGGTGTCCATCGAGGTGGACCCGCGGCTGGCGTACGAGACCGCGAAGACCGCCGCCGAGGCGCGCACGCTGTGGTGGCTGGTGGACCGGCCGAACCTGTTCATCAAGATCCCGGCGACCGAGGCGGGCCTGCCCGCGATCACCGCCACCCTGGCCGCGGGGATCAGCGTCAACGTGACGCTGATCTTCTCGCTGGAGCGGTACCGGGCGGTCATGGACGCGTTCCTGTCCGGCCTGGAGCAGGCCAAGGCGAACGGCCACGACCTCACGAAGATCGGCTCGGTGGCGTCGTTCTTCGTGTCCCGGGTGGACACGGAGGTCGACAAGCGGCTCGACAAGATCGGCACGGACGAGGCCAGGGCGATGCGGGGCAAGGCCGCGATCGCCAACGCGCGGCTGGCGTACGAGGCGTACACCGAGGTGTTCGCGACCGACCGCTGGCAGAAGCTGGCCGACGCGGGCGCGCACCCGCAGCGTCCGCTGTGGGCGTCCACCTCGACCAAGAACCCGGACTTCCCGGACACGATCTACGTCGAGGAGCTCATCGCCCCCGGGACGGTCAACACCATGCCCGAGTCGGTGATCTTCGCGTTCGAGGATCACGGCACGGTCCGCGGCGACACCGTGACCGGTGCGTACGACTCCGCTCGCAAGGTCCTCGCCGACCTGGCCGCGCTCGGCATCGACTACGACGACGTCGTGCGGGTACTGGAGGAGGAGGGCGTCGAGAAGTTCGAGGCGAGCTGGGTCGAGCTGCTCGACGGCGTCGGCAAGTCGCTGCGCGCGGCCGCCCAGGGCGCCGCACACCCCAGCGACGCCGCGAAGAGCGCCTGAGGTTCCCGTCCGCCCGGCCGGTCTTCCCGGCCGGGCGGTCCAACCCCGGCCCGCCACCGTACGGGGGCACCACAAGCTGGCAGGATGGGACACGTGGGTAATCCGCTGCGCGCACCACAGGACCGTCGCCTGCCCCGGATCCCGGAGCCGTGCGCTCTGGTGATCTTCGGGGTGACCGGCGACCTGTCCCGCAAGAAGCTCATTCCGGCGGTCTACGACCTCGCCAACCGCGGCCTGCTGCCGCCCGGCTTCGTGGTCCTGGGCTTCGCCCGCCGCGACTGGGGCGACGGGGACTTCGAGTCCCTGGCCTACCAGGCGGCCAAGAACGGCGCCCGCACCCCGTGGCGCGAGGACGTGTGGCAGCGGCTGGCCAGCCAGTTCCAGTTCGTGCCCGGTTCGTTCGACGACGACGCCGCGTTCGACCAGCTGGCCACGACGCTAGACGACCTGCGCGAGCGCAACGGCATCGCGGGCAACGCCGCGTTCTACTTCTCCATCCCGCCGGCCGCGTTCCCGATGGTGCTCAACCAGCTCAACCGCACCGGCATGGCCGACAACGCCAAGTCCGGCGGCTGGCGCCGGGTCGTCGTGGAGAAGCCGTTCGGCAACGACCTGAAGACCGCGATGCAGCTCAACCAGCTCGTCGACGAGGTCTTCACCCCGCAGGACGTCTTCCGCATCGACCACTACCTGGGCAAGGAGACGGTCCAGAACATCCTGGCCCTGCGCTTCGCGAACAACCTGTTCGAGCCGGTGTGGAACTCCAAGTACGTCGACAGTGTCCAGATCACCATGGCCGAGGACGTCGGCATCGGCACCCGCGCCGCGTTCTACGACTCCGCCGGGGCCGCCCGCGACGTGCTGCAGAACCACCTGCTGCAACTGCTGGCGCTGGTGGGCATGGAGGAGCCGACCAGCTTCGACCCCAACGAGATCCGCGCCGAGAAGCTGAAGGTGCTCAAGGCGATCAGCCTGCCCGCGGACATCGCGCACGGTTCCGTACGCGGCCAGTACCTGCCCGGCTGGGTGGCCGGCGAGCGCGCCGTCGGCTACCTGGAGGAGAAGGGCGTACCCCCCGACTCCACCACGGAGACCTATGTGGCCGTGCGGCTGGGCATCCAGAACCGCCGCTGGGCCGGGGTGCCGTTCTTCGTCCGGGTCGGTAAGCGGATGCCGCGCCGGGTGACCGAGATCGCGATCCTGTTCAAGAAGGCGCCGCACCTGCCGTTCAACCCCGCCGACGTGGAGATGCTGGGCAACAACCAGCTCGTCATCCGGGTCCAGCCCGACGAGGGCGTGGTGCTGAAGTTCGGTTCCAAGGTGCCGGGCACCACGATGGAGGTCCGCGACATCGCGATGGACTTCCAGTACGGCGAGGCGTTCACCGAGTCCAGCCCCGAGGCGTACGAGCGGCTCGTGCTCGACGTCCTGGTCGGCGACCGGACCCTGTTCCCGGACGCGGCCGAGGTGGAGCAGAGCTGGCGGGTGATCGACCCGCTGGAGGCGGCGTGGGCCGGGACCACCCCGGAGCCGTACCGGTCCGGCGAGTGGGGCCCCCGGGCGTCCGACGAGATGCTGGCCCGCGAGGGCCGCGCCTGGAGGCGAGCATGATCGGGTTGTGGGACACCACCGGCAACGAGGTGGTCAAGGCCCTCGCCGCCGAACGCCGCTCCGCGGGCGGGGTGGCCAGCGGTCTCGCGCTGACCCTGGTGGCCGTGGTCGAGGAGAAGATGGTCCGCGAGGCCGAGGCCGCCGCCACGATCGCCGCCGCGGCGCACCCGTGCCGCCTGCTCATCGTGGTCCGCTCGGATCTGGAGGGCCGCAGCCGCCTGGACGCGGAGATCGTCGTGGGCGGCCGGCTCGGGCCCGCCGAGGCGGTCGTCATGCGCATGTACGGCCGGCTCGCCCTGCACGCCGAGTCGGTGGTCATGCCGCTGCTGGCCCCGGACGTGCCCGTGGTGACGTGGTGGCACGGCGAGCCACCCGAGATGATCGCGAACGACTTCCTCGGCGTGGTCGCCGACCGCCGGATCACCGACTCGAAGCAGGCGCCCGACCCGGTGGCCGCGCTGGTGCAGCGGGCCCACGACTACGCCCCCGGCGACACCGACCTCACCTGGACCCGGATCACCCTGTGGCGCACCCTGGTCGCGGGCGCGTTCGACACCACCGAGGAGGAGGTCGTCGGCGCGAAGATCGTGGCGCCGCGTACCGACCCGACGGCCGCGCTGATGTCCGGCTGGCTCAAGTCGCGGCTGCACATCGACCCGGAGTGGGAGCACACCGACCGGGCGCCGCGGATGCAGTCGGTGCAGTTGCAGTGCGCCAACGGCGACTGCGTGACCGTGACCCGCGAGGAGGGCACGGCGCTGTTCAGCCGTACCGGCCAGGAGGACCGGTACATGCCGCTGCCGAAGCGTCCCGTCGGTGACGAGCTGGCGGAGGAGTTGCGGCGGCTCGACGCCGACCAGGTCTACGCCGACGCGCTCGGCGCGATGGCGGGCATCCCCGACCTCGATCAGCGCCACGCGATGCGGGTGCACGTGTGGAAGGATCCGGCGCTCGCCGAGCGGGCCGGGGCCGTGGAGGGCGCCATGGCGGGGCCCGGCGGTTCGCCCGTCTGACCCGGCGCCGCGAGCGTGGCCGGGCCGGTGCCGTGTCCCGGTCCGTGCCGAAACACCGGGGGCGTGCGGCGTACCGCACGACCTCGTCATGACAAGGGAGAACATGAGCGAGACGGTTGTGGTGGTCGTCCCCGACGCCGAGATCCTGGCGTCGGCCGTGGCGGCGCGGCTGGTTGTGAAGATCATCGACGCGCAGGCCGAGCGGGGCTGGGCCAGCATCGTGCTGACCGGCGGCCGGGTCGCCGCGAAGGTGCTGCGCGCGGTCCGGGAGCTGCCCGCCGCGGACGCGATCGACTGGACGCACGTCGACCTGTGGTGGGGCGACGAGCGGTTCCTGCCCGCCGGTGACCCGGAGCGCAACGAGACCCAGGCCCGCGAGGCCCTGCTGGACGCTCTGTCGCTGGACCCGGCCCGGGTGCACCCGATGCCCGCCGCCGGCGGCCCGGACGGCGACGACGCGGCCGCGGCCGCCGCCCGGTACGCCCGCGAGCTGGCCGCCGCCGCCAAGCCGGGCAGCTCCGAACTGCCGCACTTCGACGTGCTCATGCTGGGCGTCGGCGAGGACGGCCACGTGGCGTCGATCTTCCCGGAGCACCCGGTGTACCACGCGACCGGCACCACCGCGCCGGTGCACAACAGCCCGAAGCCACCGCCGACCCGGGTCACGCTGACCCTGCCGACGATCCAGAGTGCCGAGGAGGTGTGGCTGGTCGCGGCGGGACCGGACAAGGCCGCCGCGGTCGGCATGGCGATCAGCGGGGCCGGGCCCAAGCAGCTGCCCGCGGCCGGGGCGACCGGCACCGACCGTACGTTGTGGCTGCTGGACCGGGCCGCCGCCGCGAACGTCCCGTCGAAGCTGCGTAGCCTGCGCTGAGCACGGAGGCCGCGGCGCCGCTGGCGCACGCGTACTGGATCGGCGGGGGCAGTGGCGCGGGCAAGTCCACGGTCGCCCGCCGCCTCGCGCAGCGGCACGGCCTGCGCCTGTACGTCACGGACGACGTGATGGCCGGGGGTGTTCGTCGAGGGCTTCCGCCTGCTGCCGGACCTGGTACTGCCGTGGGTGCCGCCGGGCCCCGGGTAGCCAGCAGGCTGACGGGCCGGTGCGCGGCCCGGCCGCCTGCCGTCAGGCGGCGAGGAGCTGCGGCACCTTGTCGAACAGCTGGGTCGTGTAGGTGACCATCTCGTGCAGCATCCAGTTGCCGCTGACCAGCAGCGCCACCCCGACCCCGGCCGCCTTGGGCACGAAGGACAGGGTCGCCTCCTGGATCTGGGTGACGGACTGGAACAGCGAGATCGCGAAGCCGATCAGCAGCGCGGTCAACAGGATCGGCGCGGACATCTTGGTGGCGATGGTCAGTGCCTGCATGGCCAGCTCAACGATCATCGTGTCGGTCATGCCATCCCGTTCGGGCGCTGGGCGCGGCCGAAGAGCGCCGAACGGGCGCACGCGGGTTGCCGTTGGGTTCGCCCCGCCGGATCCCTCAAGTGCCGCGACGCCGCCAACGGTCACGCGCCGCCGGTCACTCGCCGCGGCGCTGGCGCACCTTCGCGAGGGCCTCGGCGAGGATCGCCTCGCCGTCGGCGTCCGAGCGACGCTCCTTCACGTACGCCAGGTGCGACTTGTACGGCTCGACCCGGCTACGACCCGGCGGGTTCTGCCGGTCCAGGCCGGCGGGCTGCCCGCAGCGGGGGCAGTCCCACGTCTCCGGCAAGGGGGCCTCGGCGGCGAAGCGCACCTCGACCCGGTGGCCCGTGGCGCACCAGTAGGTGACCTCGCGCCGGGGTGCGGGTTCGCTGCGCTCGTCCGGGCGCATCGGGCTGGAGCCGACGCGGCTGCCGCGGATCGCACTGCCACTGGACACGGATGTCACTCCTGTCTCGAGGGGCGTCATACTTCACCGCCGAAGCGGCGGGAGATCCCCCGTTACGGGACCCCGAGGAAAGAACCGCGCGACCCGGGATAGACCGGACCGCGCGGCAGAGTCTACGTCTCCCGGGCCACCGGGAGAAGTGTCGGCGGGTAACCGACTCGTGTCGTTTCAGCCGCCGGACTGGGTGACCCGCAGCCAGAGACCGAGGCCGACGATGCAGGCGAACCAGACGATGCCCACCAGCACGGTGTAGCGGTCGAGGTTCTTCTCCGCGACGCTGGAGCCGGCCAGGCTGGAGGTGACGCCGCCACCGAACATGCTCGACATGCCGCCGCCCTTGCCGCGGTGCAGCAGGATCAGCAGGGTCAGCAGGATGCTGGTGATGAAAAGCAACACGATCAACGTGTACGTGAACGCGATCGGCATGGTCGGTTTCGTCCTCTCGACGGGCGCAGCAGCGCCCCAACAATAGCGGTCACGTCCGCGCCCGGCCGCCCCGGGGACGGCCGGGCGCGAACGCCGCTAACGACCCACGTGCTCCGAGAACCGGCAGATCCCCGCGAATTCGTCCGCGTCCAGGCTGGCGCCGCCGACGAGCGCGCCGTCGACGTCCGGCTGCGCCATGATCGCGGCGGCGTTGCTGGCCTTGACCGAGCCGCCGTACTGGATCCGGACGGCCTCGCCGACCTCGGCGCCGTGCCGCTCGGTCAGCCGGGCCCGGATCGCGCCGCAGACCTCCTGCGCGTCCTCCGGGGTGGCGGTCTTGCCGGTGCCGATGGCCCACACCGGCTCGTACGCGATGACGGTCTGCTTGACCTGCTCGGCCTTGAGCCCGTCCAGGCCCGCGTCGACCTGGGCCAGCACGTGCGACACCTGGTTGCCGGCCTCCCGGATCTCCAGGCCCTCCCCCACGCAGAAGATCGGCGTGAGCTCGGCCGCGAACGCCGCCTTGATCTTCGCGTTGACCAGGGCGTCGTCCTCGTTGTGGTACTGGCGGCGCTCGGAGTGCCCGATCACCACGTACGTGCAGCCCAGCTTCGCCAGCATCCCGCCGGAGATCTCCCCGGTGTACGCCCCGCTGGCGTGCGCGGAGACGTCCTGCGCGCCGTACCCGAGCTGCAGCTTGTCGCCGTCGATCGCGGTCTGCACGCTGCGCAGGGCCGTGAACGGCGGCAGCACGACGACCTCGACCTCGGCGAGGGTCCGCTCGGGCAGGCTGGCCGCGAGCTTCTGCACCAGGAGGATCGCCTCCAGGTGGTTGAGGTTCATCTTCCAGTTGCCGGCGATGATCGGCCGACGGGTTTCGGTCATGGTCACTTCTCCAGGGCCGCGACGCCGGGCAGGGTCTTGCCCTCCAGGTACTCCAGGGAGGCGCCGCCGCCCGTGGAGATGTGCCCGAAGGCGGTCTCGTCCAGGCCGAGGGTGCGCACGGCCGCGGCCGAGTCGCCGCCGCCGACCACCGAGAACCCGTCGATCTTGGTGATGGCCTCGGCCACCCCGCGGGTGCCCGGGGCGAACGGGGCCAGCTCGAACACGCCCATCGGGCCGTTCCAGAACAGCGTCTTCGCGCCGCCGATCGCCTCGGCGAACAGCGCCACCGACTCCGGGCCGATGTCCAGGCCGAGCCGGTCCGCCGGGATCTGCGAGGCGGGCACGGTGACGTGGTCGGCGTCGGCGGAGAACTCCGTCGCCGCGACGAAGTCAACCGGCAGCACGATCCGGCCCTGCGCCTGCTCCAGCAGGTCGGCGCAGGTCTGCACCATGTCGGCTTCGAGCAGCGACTTGCCGACCTCGTGGCCCTGGGCCTTGAGGAACGTGAAGCACATGCCGCCGCCCACGAGCAGCTTGTCGACCTTGGGCAGCAGCGCCTTGATGACCGCCAGCTTGTCGGAGACCTTCGAGCCGCCGAGCACCACCACGTACGGCTGCTCCGGGCTCTCGGTGACCTTCTTGAGCACCTCGACCTCGCGCAGCACCAGACCGCCCGCGTAGTGCGGCAGCCGGGCGGGCACGTCGTACACCGAGGCGTGCTTGCGGTGCACCGCGCCGAACGCGTCGTCGACGTACGCGTCCGCCAGCGCGGCGAGCTGGTCGGCGAACGCGCCGCGCTCGGCGTCGTCCTTGCTGGTCTCGCCCGCGTTGAAACGCAGGTTCTCCAGCAGCAGCACCTGGCCGTCGGTCAGTGCCGCCGCCTTGCCCTGCGCGTCCGCGCCGACCGTGTCGGACGCGAACACCACGGCCGAGCCGAGCAGCTCACCGAGGCGCGCGGCGACCGGCGCGAGCGTGAACTTGGGGTCGGGCGCGCCCTTGGGGCGGCCCAGGTGCGAGCACACCACCACGCGGGCGCCCGCGTCGCGCAGCGCGACCAGGGTCGGCAGCACCGCGCGGATGCGGCCGTCGTCGCTGATCGTGCCCGGGTTGGATTTCTCGAAGGGGACGTTCAGGTCGGCGCGCACGAGCACGCGCCGACCCGAGACACCCTCGCCGAGCAGGTCGTCGAGAGTCTTCACGCTGTCGTCCCTCAGGCGCCGACGAGCTTGACCAGGTCGACCAGGCGGTTCGAGTAGCCCCACTCGTTGTCGTACCAGCCGACGACCTTGACCTGGTTGCCGATCACCTTGGTCAGGCCCGCGTCGAAGATGCACGACGCCGGGTCGGTGACGATGTCCGCCGACACGATCGGGTCCTCGGTGTACGTGAGGTAGCCCCGCAGCGCGCCCTCGGCGGCCGCCTTGACCGCGGCGTTGACCTCGTCCACCGAGGTCTCGCGGGACGCGGTGAAGGTCAGGTCGGTGGCCGAGCCGGTCGGGATCGGCACGCGCAGCGCGAAACCGTCCAGCTTGCCCTTGAGCTCCGGCATGACCAGGCCGATCGCCTTGGCGGCACCGGTCGAGGTGGGGACGATGTTCAGCGCGGCGGCGCGGGCCCGGCGCAGGTCCTTGTGCGGGCCGTCCTGCAGGTTCTGGTCCTGCGTGTACGCGTGGATCGTGGTCATCAGACCCTTCTCGATCCCGACCGCGTCGTGCAGCGCCTTGGCCATCGGGGCCAGGCAGTTGGTGGTGCAGGAGGCGTTGGAGATGACCGTGTGCTTGGCGGCGTCGTAGAGGTTGTCGTTGACGCCCATCACGATCGTGATGTCCTCGTTCTTGGCGGGCGCCGAGATGATGACCTTCTTCGCGCCGTTGTCCGCGTGCACCTTGGCCTTGGTGGCGTCGGTGAAGAAGCCGGTCGACTCGATGACCACGTCGGCGCCGACGTCCGACCACTTCAGGTTGGCCGGGTCACGGTCCGCGAACGCCTTGAACGTCTTGCCGCCCACGGTGATCTCGTCGGCGGTGGCCTTCACCTCGTGCGGCAGGCGGCCGAGGATCGAGTCGTACTTGAGCAGGTGGGCGAGGGTCGCGTTGTCGGTCAGGTCGTTGACACCGACGATCTCGATGTCGGCGCCGGAGGCGAGAACCGCCCGGAAGAAGTTGCGGCCGATACGGCCGAAGCCGTTGATGCCAACCCGGATGGTCACAGGTGGATCTCCTCGTTTCGGTCCGCCGGCGATGCGACCGGCGGAGGACTGTGTGCCGACCATTGCTCGCGGGCCGGCTGTGTGGTCCCGGCCGCCGCGCCTTACGGAGGATCCCCGCCGCCGCACGGGCGGCGGCACGGCGCGGTCGGCCCTGCTGCCGGCACCGTCGCCGTCACCCAGACCCTATCGGAGGAAAGTACGGCGCATGTCGCCGGGGCGCGACCTTACCGTTACTTCAGGTCCACGACCCGCCACGCCACGTACGGGTGATCGAGCATCGCGAATACCTCACCCGGCGCCCTGACCTGCCATGACGGGCCGCCCCGTTGGCGGTGGTACCACAGGCCGCACTGGATCTGGCCCGCGCCGGGCCGCGTCACCCCGCGGGTGCGCCGGCCCCCTGGCCGTACCTTCCGGTCCGGCGCCGCTGGCGTGATCACCGTGACCGGGCGACGGGCGTCAGCAGGCCATCATCTCCGGGGTGACGGCCGCCTCGGTGTCCGGGATGCCGAGATCGCGGGCGCGCTTGTCGGCCAGCGCCAGCAGCCGGCGGATGCGCCCGGCGATGGCGTCCTTGGTCAGCGGCGGGTCGGCCAGCGCGCCGAGTTCCTCCAGCGACGCCTGCCGGTGCTCCAGCCGCAGCCGGCCCGCGGAGGTGAGGTGGTTGGGGGCCTCGTCGGCCAGGATCTCCAGGGCTCGGGTGACCCGGGCGGCGGCGGCCACGGCGGCGCGGGCCGAGCGGCGCAGATTCGCGTCGTCAAAGTTGGCCAGCCGGTTCGCGGTGGCACGGACCTCACGGCGGACCCGGCGCTCCTCCCAGGCCAGCACGCTGGCGTGGGCGCCGATGCGGGTCAGCAGGGCGGCGATCGCGTCGCCGTCCTTGATCACGACCCGGTCCACGCCCCGGACCTCACGCTCCTTGGCGGTGATGCCGATGCGCCGGGCGGCACCGCGCAGCGCCAGCGCGGCCTCCGGGCCCGGGCAGGTGATCTCCAGGGCGCTGGAACGGCCCGGCTCGGTGAGCGAGCCGTGCGCCATGAACGCGCCCCGCCAGGCGGCGACCGCGCAGCACACGTTCGCGGACACCACATGCGGGGGAAGCCCGCGCACCGGACGCCCCCGTACGTCCAGCAGCCCGGTCTGGCGGGCCAGCGCCTCACCGTCCTTCACGATGCGCACGATGTAGTGGCTGCCCTTGCGGAGTCCGCCCGAGGCCAGCACGTGCACCTCGCTGGGGTAGCCGTACACGTCGGCGATCTCCCGCCGCAGCCGCCGTGCCACCGCGCCCGTGTCGAGCTCGGCCTCCACCACCACGCGGCCCGAGACGATGTGCAGCCCGCCCGCGAAGCGCAGCAGCGCCGCCATCTCGGCCCGGCGGCAGCACGGCTTGGGCACGTCGACCCGGCTCAGCTCGTCCTTCACCGCTGCCGTCATCGCCATCGTCGTGGTCACCTCGCGCGCCGGATCGTGAACTATGTGTGGCCGTGGTCGTCTGATGCTTAACGAGCGGCACCCAGGACAGGCACCAGTGCAACGCCCAACGACTCAGGATCATGCCTGGGGCCGCCGTCCGCAACGGCGACGGGGGCCAGCACCAGCCGCGCCCCCAGCGCCTGCGCCGCCCGGTGCACCGGTTCCGGGTCGCCCACCCATCTGGCGTCCGCCAGCACGGCGTCGACGTGCAGGCCGGGCAGGTACCAGTGCAGGGCGGCCAGGTGGTCGGCGGCCGACAGGCCGAGCGTCTCGATGTCGGCGGCGAGGTTCAGGGTCACCAGCCGCCGGGCCGGACTCTTCATGATCGCCTCGGCGAGCTGCGGCATCAGCAGGTGCGGCAGCACGCTGGTGTACCAGCTACCCGGGCCGAAGATCAGCCAGTCGGCCTCGGCGACCGCGGTCAGGGCCGCCGCGCAGGCGGGCGGCGCGGGCGGCACGAGGCGTACGGCCTCGACGTGGCCCGGGGTCACCGCGACCGCGTGCTGGCCGCGGACCGTGACCGTCTCGTCGGGCCGGCGGGGGTCGGCGCCGCGCACGTCGGCCTCGATGCCCACGGCATGCCGGGCCATCGGCAGCACCCTGCCCCGCGCCCCCACCAGCCGCCCCGCGTGCTCCAACGCCGCGACCGGGTCGCCGAGCAGCTCCATGAGGCCGACCAGCAGCAGGTTCCCGACGGTGTGCCCGGCGAGGGGATCGCGGCGGTCGACCACGCGGTCGTCACCGGGGTGGTCGAGGTGGCCACTCACGGCGAAGCGGTACTGCAGGAGCTCCGCGGTGCGCCGATGGAACGGATCCTCGTCGGCCAGGGCCGCCAGCGCCTGACGCAGGTCCCCGGGGGGCAGCGAGTCCCGCTCGGCGCGCAGCCGGCCACTGGAGCCGCCGTCGTCGCCGACCGTGACCACGGCGGTGATGTCCAGATCCAGGTCGGGTGCGGTGTGCCGTAACGCGCGCAGCGAGGCGGCGAGGCCGTGGCCGCCGCCGAACGCGACGACCTTGAGGCGGCGGGGGCCCTCCGTCACTCCCGCCCCAGGTCGCGGTGGGAGGCGAGAGCGGACAGGCGAAGGTCGCGCAACCGCGAGGTCAGCTCCTCGGCGAGGGCGACACTGCGGTGCTTGCCGCCGGTGCAGCCCACGGCCACGGTGAGGTAGCGCTTGCCCTCCCGCTCGAATCCGGATGCGGTCGAGGCGATCAGCTCCGCGTACGTGCGCACGAAGTCGCCCGCGCCGTCCTGACCCAGGACGTACCCGCTGACCGACTCCTCCAGGCCGGTGTGCTCGCGCAGCTCCGGCACCCAGAACGGGTTCGGCAGGAACCGGGCGTCCATGACGTAGTCGGCGTCCGGGGGCAGGCCGTACTTGAAGCCGAACGAGAGCACGGTGATCCGCAGCTTGCGGGCGTCCTCACCGCCGAACAGCTCCTCGACCCGGCGGCGCAGCTGGTTGACGTTGAGGTGGCTGGTGTCGATGATCACGTCCGCCTGCTCGCGGGCCTCCTCGAGCAGCTTGCGTTCCGCGGCGATGCCGTCGGCGAGCCGCCCGTCGCCCTGCAGCGGGTGTGAGCGGCGCACGCTCTCGAACCGCCGGATGAGCACCTCGTCGTCGGCGTCGACGAAGACCACCCGCGGGTGGAAGCCGCGTTCCTTGAGCGCGCGGACCGCGCCGCCCAGATCGGTGGAGAAGGCCCGGCTGCGCACGTCCAGCACCATCGCGGTACGCCGGGCGGCCCCGCCGGCCTCGAACGCGAGCTGGGCCATGTCGAGCATGAGCGCCTGGGGCAGGTTGTCGACGACGTAGAAACCGACGTTTTCCAGCGCGCGGGCGACCGTGCTGCGGCCGCCACCGGACAGCCCGGTCACCACGACCAGGTCGGTGCCGGCCTCGTCGGGGCCCGGCTCCTCCGGAGCGAACTCCGGCATGGACTCACTCACGCACGTCCTCCTGCGCTGCGCTGCGCCCGAGCTCGGGCGGACACTGCATCCTAGGCCGACCCCGCTGTACCCGGCTGCCCGGCCTGCGGTCCGATACCCGATTCGGTGGCGGATCCCTCGGCGGGCGGGTGCAGCGCGGCCAGCACCGCCTCGGCGGTACGCCGACCGATCCCGGGCACCTCGGTCACCTCCTCCGGCGTGGCCCGCGCCAGGCGCTTGAGCGACCCGAAGTGCCGCAGCAGCGCCTTGCGCCGGGTCTCCCCCAGGCCGGGGATGTTGTCCAGCGCGGAGGCCGTCATCCGCTTGGAACGACGCTGGCGGTGAAACGTGATGGCGAACCGGTGTGCCTCGTCGCGGACGCGCTGCAGCAGGTACAGCGCCTCGGAGGTACGCGGCAGGATGACGGGGAAGTCCTCGCCCGGCAGCCACACCTCCTCCAGGCGCTTGGCCAGCCCGCACAGGGCCACGTCGGTGATGCCGAGGTCGGACAGGACCGCCGCGACCGCGTTGACCTGCGGCTGACCGCCGTCCACGACGACCAGCTGCGGCGGGTACGCGAACCGTCGCGGCCGCCCGGTCAACGGGTCGATGCCCGGCAGTTCCGCGGCGGCCGGGGCCCCCTCGGCGGACACCGTCCCGTCCGCGCCTGCCAGCCCCGCGCCTGCCAGCCCCGCGCCTGCCAGCCCCGCGCCTGCCAGCCCCGCGCCTGCCAGCCCTCTGTCGGCGGTCGGCCGCGCGGGCGGGGCCGACGCGGCGCTGTCCGGCTCGGCGGCACCCGGGCCGCCGGATCCGCCCGCCTCGGCGCGGTAGCGGGCGAAGCGGCGTCGCATGACCTCGCTCATCGCGGCCAGGTCGTCGGTGCCGCTGCCGTCGGGGTTGCCGCGCACCGCGAACCGGCGGTATTCGCTCTTGCGGGCCAGTCCGTCCTCGAACACCACCATGCTGGCCACCACGTCGGTGCCCTGGATCTGCGAGACGTCGAAGCACTCGATGCGCAGCGGCGCGGACTCCAGGCCGAGGGCCTCGGCGATCTCGTCGAGTGCCTTGCTGCGGGTCGTGAGGTCACCGGCGCGGCGCAGCTTGTGCCGGGCGAGGGCCTCACCGGCGTTGCGGGCCACGGTCTCCATCAGGGCCCGCTTGTCGCCGCGTTGCGGGACCCGTAGCGTGACCCGGCTGCCCCGGTGCTCGCTGAGCCAGTCGGCCAGGGCCGGGGCGTCGGCTGGCAGCGCGGGCACGAGCAGCTCCCGGGGGACGTCGCGCTCGCCGTGCTCGTCGCCGTACACCTGGGTGCAGAAGTGGTGGACCAGGTCGCCGGTGCTCAGCTCCTCGGTCTTCTCCACCACCCAGCCGCGCTGGCCGCGCACGCGGCCGTCGCGGACGTGGAAGACCTGCACCGCGGCCTCGAGGGGGTCCTCCGCGAACGCGACGACGTCGGCGTCGGTGCCGTCGCCCAGCACCACGGTCTGCTTCTCCATCGCCCTGCGCAGGGCGGCGATGTCGTCGCGCAGCCGCGCCGCCCGCTCGAACTCCAGCTGCTCGGAAGCGTCGAGCATGTCGCGCTCAAGACGCTTGACGAACGCATCCGTGCGCCCGGCCATGAAGTCGCAGAAGTCGTCGACGATGGCCCGGTGCTCGGCGGCGCTGACCTGCCCGACACACGGGGCGGAACATTTGCCGATGTAGCCGAGCAGGCAGGGACGGCCGATCTGGCCGGCGCGTTTGAACACCCCGGCAGAGCAGGTCCGCGCGGGGAAGACCCGCAGCAGCAGGTCGAGCGTCTCCCGGATGGCCCAGGCATGCGAGTACGGCCCGAAATACCGCACGCCCTTGCGTTTGGCGCCGCGCATGACCTGCAGGCGCGGGAACTCCTCGTTGAGGGTGACGGCGAGGAACGGATACGACTTGTCGTCGCGATACTTGACGTTGAAGCGGGGGTCGAACTCCTTGATCCAGGAGAACTCGAGCTGCAGCGCCTCGACCTCGCTGCCGACCGTCACCCAGTCGACCGCCGCCGCCGTGGTGACCAACTGCTGGGTGCGCGGGTGCAGCGACCAGGTGTCAGCGAAGTAGGAATTCAGCCGATTTCGCAGGCTCTTGGCCTTGCCGACATAGATCACCCGGCCGGTCGGGTCGCGGAAGCGATACACGCCGGGGGCGTCGGGCACGGTCCCAGGCGCCGGCCGGTAGCTGGACGGGTCAGGCACGGCTCAACAGTAGTGCGTGGCCCTGACATGATTAGCCGACCGGAGGCCCGTCGCCGCCGCCACGGCGTCGGGCCTCCGGCCGGAAACTCGGGCCGTCCGGATCACTCAGGCCTTGACGATGTTGTCGCCGTCCACCTTGACCTTGGTCTCGGCCAGCGCCTTGTTCGCCGGGCCGCCCTTCGGCGAACCGTCCTCAATGGAGAACGTGCTGCCGTGGCACGGGCAGCTGATCACGCCGTCGTTGACCTTGTTGACGTCGCAGCCCGCGTGGGTGCAGGCCTTGCTGAACGCTTTGAAGGTGCCCTCGCTGGGCTGGGTGATGACCAGGTCGCCCTGGATGATGCCGCCGCCCTTGGGTACGTCGGCCACCGCGGCCAGCACCGTGGCCCCGCCGGAGTTGCCGGAGTCGCCGCCGTTGGAGTCGCCGCCGGACGGAAAGCCCGCGTCGGCACCCTTGCTACCCGCCGGGGCGGGATTGTTCTGGAAGTCGCTGCCGTTGGGGTTCGTACCGCTGCTGCCGCCCGATGTGCCGCACGCGGCCAGCAGGCAGGTGGCGCCGAGGGCACCGGCACCCGCCAGCACGGCGCGGCGGGGCGCCACTGCGCCCTGGCGGGTCGGCTCACCCTGCGGATGCGCGATGTCGGTCCTCGCCTGCACGTCAGTCATGTGTCGGTACCCTCCAGTGCCCTCGGCCGCGCCCGGACCTTACGCGGCGTTGTCTGTAGATACGCGGAATCCACCGCAGTGGTTCATGGGTCTGACCGAAATTATCCGGGCACCTCGGGCGGCGTTCTCCCCCTTTGTGGCGTTTGCGGGAGGCTTTCGGGTGGATTTCGCGGCCTCCCGTGCTTGGCCGACACAGTGACGCCGGGCCTGCGGCATGCGGGCCCGGCGTAGCTGTGTGTTACCTGAGAGCGGGAAGGTTCAGCTGTCAGCGGCGGCCCGCGACCGCGCGGCGCGCGGCTTCGCGGTAGCCGTCGCCGCACCGTTCGCCTTCGCGGTGCTCGCGGCCGCACCGTTTGCCTTTGCTCGGGTACGCGTGGCGCCGGTGGACCGGGCACCGGCGGTCGTCTTGCCGTTGCCGTTGCCGTTCGCCTTGGCGGCGCGGGCCACCGCCGCGGCGCATCCCTTCGGCTGCCCGGACAGCCCCAGGACGTGACGCAGGAAGCTGCCGGTGTGGCTTTCGGGCACCTCGGCCAACTCCTCCGGGGTGCCGGTGGCCAGCACGAGCCCGCCCTTGCTGCCGCCTTCCGGGCCCATGTCGATCAGCCAGTCCGCGGTCTTGATCACATCGAGGTTGTGCTCGATGACGATCACCGTGTTGCCCTTGTCAACCAGCCCACCGAGCACCGTAAGCAGCTTGCGGATGTCCTCGAAGTGCAGGCCGGTGGTCGGCTCGTCGAGCACGTACACGGTGCGGCCCGTGGAGCGCTTCTGCAGTTCCGAGGCCAGCTTGACGCGCTGCGCCTCGCCGCCGGACAGAGTGGGGGCGGGCTGGCCGAGCCGTACGTAGCCCAGACCCACGTCCACCAGGGTGCGCAGGTGACGGTGGATCGCCGGGATCGCGGAGAAGAACTCCGCCGCCTCCTCGATCGGCATCTCCAGCACCTCGGAGATCGTGCGCCCCTTGTAGTGCACCTCCAGGGTCTCCCGGTTGTACCGGGCGCCCTTGCACACCTCGCACGGGACGTAGACGTCCGGCAGGAAGTTCATCTCGATCTTGATCGTGCCGTCGCCCGCGCAGTTCTCGCAGCGGCCGCCCTTGACGTTGAAGGAGAACCGGCCCGGGCCGTACCCGCGCACCTTCGCCTCGGTCGTCTCGGCGAACAACTTGCGGATGTTGTCGAACACCCCGGTGTAGGTGGCCGGGTTCGACCGTGGGGTACGCCCGATCGGCGACTGGTCGACCCCCACCACCTTGTCGACGTGCTCCAGCCCGGTGACGCGGGTGTGCCGGCCGGGCACCATCCGGGCGCCGTTGATCTGGTTGGCCAGCACGGTGTGCAGGATGTCGTTGACCAGCGTCGACTTGCCCGAGCCGCTGACCCCGGTGACCGCGACGAACTGCCCCAGCGGGAAGCCCACCGTCAGGTTGCGCAGGTTGTGCTCGCGGGCGCCCTGCACCACCAGCTCCCGGCCGGTCACGCGGGGACGGCGGACCATCGGAGTGGGTATCGACTTGCGCCCGGACAGGTACGCCCCGGTCGGCGACTCCTTGCTGTCCAGCAGGCCCTGCACCGGCCCGCTGTGCACGATCCGCCCGCCGTGTTCACCCGCGCCCGGGCCGATGTCGACGACCCAGTCCGCGGTCCGGATGGTGTCCTCGTCGTGCTCGACCACGATCAGCGTGTTGCCGAGCTTCTTGAGCCGCACCAGCGTCTCGATGAGCCGGTGGTTGTCCCGCTGATGCAGGCCGATGGACGGTTCGTCCAGCACGTACAGCACGCCGACCAGGCCGGAGCCGATCTGGGTGGCCAGCCGGATCCGCTGCGCCTCGCCGCCGGACAGGGTGCCGGCACCGCGGTCGAGCGACAGGTAGTCCAGACCCACGTCGACGAGGAACCGCAGCCGGGCGTTGATCTCCTTGAGCACCCGCTCGGCGATCATCTTCTGCCGGCCGTCGAGCTCGATCGTGGCCAGCAGCTCGGCGCAGTCGCCCACCGACAGCGAGCACACCTCGGCGATGCTCTTGCCGGCGATCGTCACCGCCAGGACCTCGGGCTTGAGCCGGGCCCCACCGCACGACGGGCACGGCACGTCGCGCATGTACCCCTCGTACTTGTCCCGGGACCAGTCGCTCTCGGTGTCGGCGTGGCGGCGTTCGAGCCACTGCACCACACCCTCGAAGCCCGTGTAGTAGGACCGCTCCCGGCCGTACTTGTTGCGGTAGCGGACGTGGACCTGGTCGTCGGAGCCGTACAGGATCGTCTTCTGCGCCCGGGCCGGCAGCTGCCGCCACGGGGTGTCGATGCTGAACTTCTCCTGCTCGCCGAGCGCCTCCAGCAACCGCAGGAAGTACTCCAGGGTGGTGCCGCCCGACCACGGCTGGATCGCGCCCTCGCGCAGGCTGCGCTCCACGTCCGGGATGATCAGCTCCGGGTCGACCTCCTTGCGGGTGCCCAGCCCGGTGCACTCCGGGCAGGCGCCGTAGGGAGCGTTGAAGGAGAACACCCGCGGTTCGAGATCCTCGATCGCGAGTGGGTGGTCGTTGGGGCAGGCCAGGTGCTCGGAGAAGCGCCGCTCCCGGTGCGGGTCGTCCTCCGGCAGGTCGACGAAGTCGAGCAGCACCATGCCCCCGGACAGTTGCAGGGCACTCTCCACCGAGTCGGTGAGGCGCTGCTTGCTGCCCGATTTCACGCTGAGCCGGTCGACCACCACCTCGATGGTGTGTTTCTCCTGCTTCTTCAGCTTCGGCGGCTCGGTGAGCGGGTGCACCACCCCGTCGACGCGGGCGCGGGCGTAGCCCTTGGACTGCAACTCGCCGAAGAGGTCGACATACTCGCCCTTGCGGCCGCGCACCACGGGGGCCAGCACCATGAAGCGGGTGCCGTCGGGCATCGCGAGGACCCGGTCGACGATCTGCTGCGGGGTCTGCCGGCTGATCCGCTCCCCGCACACGGGGCAGTGCGGGATACCGGTACGGGCGAACAGCAGCCGCAGGTAGTCGTAGACCTCCGTGATCGTGCCGACCGTGGAGCGCGGGTTGCGGGAGGTCGACTTCTGGTCGATGGAGACCGCCGGTGACAGACCCTCGATGAAGTCGACGTCGGGTTTGTCCATCTGGCCGAGGAACTGCCGCGCGTACGACGACAGGGACTCGACGTAGCGGCGCTGGCCCTCGGCGAAGATCGTGTCGAAGGCGAGGCTGGACTTGCCGGAGCCGGACAACCCGGTGAACACGATGAGGGCGTCCCGGGGCAGGTCGAGGTTGACGTCGCGCAGATTGTGCTCACGCGCGCCGCGGATGATCAGTCGGTCGGCCACAGCCAGCCACTCCGTCTAGGGTCTTCGGGGTCTTGGTCTTCGGTCCGGGCTTCAGTCGCGGCAACTCTAGCCACGGGGTACGACAAGTTCCGCCGGCCTAGGTGCAGCGCCCCGCAGTTGCTGCACATTCCCCCAGATCGGCCACCCCAGACGTCACCCGGGCGGGGCGACCGCCAGATCTCGGACGTCCCACACCTGCACGCCGCCGATCCTCTGCGGGGAGCGCCCCAGCAGGTCAGTCAGCGTCGCCGCCAGCAGGTCCGCCTTGTCGCTGCCGGGCACCAGCACCACCGCGTCGGCACGCCAGAAGCTCAGGTCGGTGCGCGCGGCCCGCCGGTCGACGGGCGTCAGCACCGGCCGGATGCCGTACTCGCGCACCCAGTCCAGCAGCACCGTGCTGGCGCGCGGCGGCGCATGCCACGAGCCGGTCTCGTCGCTGGGCGGGTCGGCCGGGCCCATGAAGTAGCCGCCCGGCACCGCGAACTCCAGCCCCGACAGGGCGGCCCAGCGCATCCCCGCCCGCCCGTGGGTCACCTCGGGCAGCGGCACCGGCACCAGGGTCCGGTCGGCGCTCACGTACTGCCGCCAGGTGCCCTGGGTGAGAAACGGCGGCAGCGGGTCGGCGCCCACGATGGGCAACGGCTTGGGCAGGACCGGCACCAGCGCCACGGCCAGCCCGGCCCAGAACGCGACCCGCCGCCGGTGCGGGTAGTCCCGGATCCGGTCGGCCGCCAACGCGATCAGCACCCCCACGAGCGTCGCACTGACCATCGCGAACCGGGTCACGCTCACCAGGTCCAGGATCGGCACGTGGCTGATCAGCCCGAACGGCAGCGGGATGCCGGTGTCGTGCCCGGCGACGCGCAACTGCGGGCCCAGCGACATCACGAGCAGGACCGCGCCGGCCAGCGCGGTGGCCCGCGCCGCCGCCGAGCGCCACAGCATGACCACCATCACACCCAGCATGATCAGCATCGGTACGCCGAAGAAGGTGTTCTCCTCGGTCGCGCTGACACTGACCGCGCGGGCCAGGGCGGCGTTGCCGGCCAGTGACTGCCGCGCGTACGCGCCGAGGGAGAGCAGGTCGGTCACGTACTGGTCCGGCGGGAACGGCTGCCCGTGATAGCTGCCCGCGCCGAAGAACTGGTGCCACAGCGGGTACGCCAGCAGCGCCCCCGCCGCCGCGGCGGCGACACCCAGCCCCGCGACGAACCGGCGCCACACCGCCACGGCCTCGCGCCGCCGCTGCACCGCGTACGCCAGCGCGAACACGCCCAGCGCCAGCGCCGTGAACAGCAGCGTCTCCTCGTTGATGAAGGCCTGCACCGTGATGAGCAGCGCGAGCGCCAGCCCGCCGCGCACCACCCGCCCCGGCTCGCGCAGCCGCAGCACCTGCCACACGATGAACGGCACCACGAACTGGCAGACGAAGTTCACATGCCCGTTGGCGTGCGACACCATGGCCGGCGCGAACCCGCACCACAGACCACCCAACCAGGCGGCCAGGCGGCCCCGGACCAGCCGGGTGAACAGCCAGTACCAGGCCGCGGCGGTGCCCGCCAGGCCAAGGGTGAGCAGCAACGCCACCGACACCCCGGCGCCCAGTAGGTGGGTGACCGGCGCGGCCGGCAGGCTGAGGGCCAGCACCGAGGTGTTCGCCATCATGTTCACCCCGGCCGGGGCGTTGAGCCGGTCGCTGACCAGCAGGTCGGCGCCGTGGAACACGACCCGCTCACCGTGCGCGATCATGAACAGGAAGACGCCGTGGTCGTCGTCGTTGGCGGACAGCACCCGCCCGTTCGGGTCGCGCCACAGCTGCAGCAGCACCAGCACCGCCAGCGCGAGGTAGCTCAGCAGGGCACCCGGGCCGGCCAGCCGCCGCCAGCGCCCTACGGACGCACCGGGCACCGGCGCGACGGGCTCCGGGGTTCCGGGCTCCGCCCGCCCGTCGACCGCCTCGGTGACCGCGTGCACCGCAGCATTCTGCCAGGCAGCCGACCCCGGCGTCAGGACAGGGCCCGGTGACGCGCGCCCCCGCCGACGGTGCCCCGCAGCCCGATCTCCCGGATCCCGGGCGTATCCAGGACAGCACCGCCGCCCGGCACCGGAACGAGCCTCCGGCCCGCCCCCGGTTCAGCGTCGCCGCCACCGCCGCGGACCTCCCGTACCGGCATCACGGTGGCCCCGGCCAGCGCGTCGACCAGCGTCGATTTGCCGGCGCCCGCCGGACCGAGCAGTGCCAGCGTGCGCCCCGGCCCGAGCAGTGCGCGCACCGCGGTCAGCCCGTCGCCGCGCGACGCGCTGACCGGCAACACGGGTACGCCCGGCGCCACGGCGGCCACCCGCCGGGTGATCGCGTCGAGGTCTGGGGCGGCGTCCGACTTCGACAGCACCACCACCGGCCGCGCCCCGGACGCCCCGGCCAGGGCCAGCAGGCGTTCGACCCGGGCGTCGTCGGCGCGGGGACTGATCGGCTCGACCACCGCGACGGTGTCCATGTTGGCGGCCAGCACCGGCCCCGCGGCACCGGCGTCCCCGGCGGGTCCGAGCAGTGCCGTGCGGCGGGGCAGCACGTACTCGACCGTGGTGCGGCGGTCCGGCCAGCGCCGCAGCACCACCCAGTCGCCCGGGCACGGCAGCCGGGCCGGATCCGCGGCGGCGCAGATGAGCACCGGGCCGCCCAGGCTGGCCCGTCCCACCCCGGCGGCGTCCAGGACGGTGCAGACGCCGCGGTCGGCCCGCAGCACCCGGGCGGGCACCGTGTCGGCACGGTCGAACTGCCGATAGGCGTCGGCGAAGCCATCGTCCCAGCCCAGGAGGGACAGATCCGACACGCTGCCTACCTCCTTCGGGGGCTCGATCGACGGGTCTGCACAGACCGTACGGTCACCGCTACGCCCGGGAAAGCGAATTCCGGTGCCGGGTTGTCGGTGCCGACCAGTAGGGTTCAAGCCATGTCGGCCACTTCCTGGCAACCCCCGGCACACCCACCCCTGACCGCGGACCAGCCGCACTACGACACTCGGGGCGTCCGGTCATGATCGCGCCCTTCCCCGCCCGCCCGCGCGACCCTCGGTGCGATCCGTCATGACGGTCGATCCGCTCGCGCTGATGACCGACGTGGAGGAGGCGACGCAGCGCCTGCTGCGCGCCGCCGAGTCCCTCGACGACGATGCCGTCGCCGCGCCGTCCGAGCTGGCGGGCTGGACCCGGGGCCACGTCCTGACCCACCTGGCACGCCAGGCGGACGCCATCACCAACCTGCTCACCTGGGCGCGCACCGGCGTCGAGACACCGGCGTACGCCTCACCGGCGGCTCGCGTGGAGGGCATCGAGGCCGGGGCCGAGCGACCCCTGGCCGACCAGCTCGCCGACCTGCGCGCCGCGCACGAACGGATGGCCGACGCGGCCGCCGCCATGCCCGCCGAGGCGTGGACGTTCCACATCCCCGGCCGCAACCAGCTCGCCGCCGCCCTGCCCTGGGTACGCCTGCGGGAGGTGGAGGTGCACCACGTGGATCTCGGTGCCGGGTACACCCCCACGGACTGGTCCGAAGCGTTCGCCCTGCGGCTGCTGCGCGAGATCGTGGGCGGCGCGGGCGCCGACGCGCCCGCGCTGGTGCTGCGCCCGTTCGGTCTGGACCATGAGCTGGTCATCGGTGACCGCGCCACGGCCCCGGTGGTCAGCGGCCCGACCCGGTCCCTGGCGGCGTGGCTCGCCGGACGCGGCGACGGCGCCGACCTCACGGTCTCCCCCGACGGTGCGCTGCCGACCCCGGCGACCTGGATGTGAGCTGATCCACGTCGCCGGCCAAGGGGTTCCGGCCGTTCACCGCGCTACGGCAGGGATTCCACGCGGCCCAACGCGGCCATGATCTGCGCAGCCTCCACGGGCAGCGAGAACATCGGGTAGTCGTAGGCGATCGCGTTGTCGTGCTCCTCGGCCGAGGTCGCCGCCGTGCAGTCGGTCAACGTGATCACCCGGTAGCCGTTCTCGTACGCGCTGCGCATCGTGGACTCGACACAACAGTTGGTGAGGAAGCCACCCAGGATCACCGTCGTGATGCCCCGGCTGCGCAGAATGAAGTCGAGGTTCGTGCTGGCGAACGTGTCCAGCCCACGTTTGCCCTCGACGAGGATGTCCCCTTCGGCCGGTGCGAGAACGTCCACGATGGCCGCACCCCACGTGCCCTTGACGAACGCGTTGCCGTCCACCACGCCCTTGAGGATCCCGTACGGATGCCGGCTCAACTCGCCGTACCCGGGAGCGAACGTGATCGGCGCATGCATGATCGTGACACCGGCCGCCCGGGCCGCCTCCACCAGCGCCACGGTCTTCGGCAGCATCCCGGTCTTGTCCATCACCGCCGCCACGGCGCCGTGCAGGGCACCACCGTCCGAGGTGAACTCATTCTGGTACTCGATGAGCACGAGCGCGGTCGTGGCGGGATCCAGGTGCAACGTGTCGGACACGGCTCAACCCCCAGCGAAGATGCGGACGCGGTGACCTCAGGTGTCCATGCAAACACACCGCCACACCGTCCGCCCTCAGCTGAAGGGCTCCGTCGCGGCGCGCCGCCGAACCTAGACTGGGCGACACCCCCGCCGGCGCCTGGCGGCGGGTGGACGGTGGCGAACACGCGCGGAGGTGCCGGTGGACCTACGACATGAACCCCTGCGCTGGCACCCCACGCCGGACCCCTCCCCCGCCGGGTGGCCACCACCACCGCCCGGCGACGCCGGCCCGACCGTGCCCGGCTGGCTTGAGGAACGGCTGTTCGACCAGCGGATCGTCATGCTTCGCGGCCCGCTGACCGGGCAGTCCGCCACCGGCGTCGCGGCCGCCCTGCTGACCCTCGACGCGACCGGGCCCGCCCCGGTGCAGGTGCACATGGCCAGCTCCGGCGGCGAACTGGGCGCGGCCCTGTCGATCGTCGATGTCATCGACGCGATGACGGCACCGGTGCATGCGGTGGTCACCGGGGAGGCGGGCGGGGCCGTGCTGGCGGTGCTGGCGGCGGCACGGACCCGGGTGGCGTACCGGCACGCACGGTTCCGGCTGGCCGAGCCGCACGCGGCCGGGGTCACCGGCACGGCGGACGAGGTCGCGGCGGCCGCCGGCCAGCACCTGCGCGAACTCGAGGAGGTCGTGCTGCGGCTCGCCGGCCTGACCGGGCAGTCACGCACCCGGATCGAGGACGACCTGGCGGCCGGGCGCAGCCTGACGGCGGCGCAGGCGCGCGACTACGGACTCATCGACACGGTGATCGGCGAGGACACCGACTCGGCCTGAGGTCGTTGCGCCGCGCGAAGCGCAAAAAGGCGCGAACCCGTTCGGGTTCGCGCCTTTTCAGGTACGAGTTACTCGGCGACCTTGACGCCCATCGAGCGGGCCGTACCGGCGACGACCTTGATCGCGGCCTCGACGTCGTTGGCGTTGAGGTCGGGCAGCTTGCGCTCCGCGATCGTACGGACCTGCTCGGCGGACAGGGTGCCCACCGTCTGGGTCAGCGGGTTCGACGCGCCGGACTGGATCCCGAGCGCCTTACGGATCAGGAAGCTCGTCGGCGGGGTCTTGTAGGTCAGCTGGTGGCTGCGGTCCTCGAAGACCGTGACGACGACCGGAATGATCTCCCCGCGCTGGTTGGCGGTGGCCTCGTCGTACTCAACCTTGACCGCCCGCATGTTGGCGCCGGTCGGGCCGAGCATCTTGCCGAGGTCGACCATCGCGGCGTTGCCCGCCTCCAGCGCGAGGGTCACCACGTGGGTCTTCTTCTTGGGCGGCATTGCTTCAGGGCTCCTTCGTGTGTGCTGCACGGGCCGAAGTAGGGAGCGCCGCCAGCATCTGAACGCACAACAACCCCGAGACCTTACAGCCGCGCCCACGAAGTGGTCAAAACGGCGTTAGTCCCGGGTAGCGCCCACCAGTGTAACCCGGCCGGGGTGGGCCCCGTGGGCGGCCCTCAACCGCTGGTCAATGACAGATCGTCCGCGAGGAACCATTCCCCGGAATCGAGGTCCCGCGCATACACCGCCAGGGAGAGGCTGCCCCCGGAGCGCGCGGCGGTGAGCTGCACCGAAACCCGCGGAACCAGCCCCAGTCCTCGCCGTGGCACCCGTTGGCTGCCCCGGCTGAACCGGGAGTCTGCCGCCGGCCGGGCTCGTCGGTGCGGGTCGCCGTGCGGTCAGTACCGGTCGCAGTAGCAGGACGCCATCAACGACCGGACCGAGTCGACGTACTCGGGATTGGGCAGTTGCTTGTCGCCCAACGCCGCCTCGGCCGTGCCGAACCCGGCGTTGTACGCGGCGATCACCACGTTGAGCAGGCACACGCTGGAGTGGCTGCGGCAGTCGCTGGCCTTGAGGCTGTAGTTCTCCTTGAAGTACTTGTCGCCGAAGTACTTCGTCAGCCAGGCCAGGTAGTTGGCGCCGAGGACGGCGTTCTGGCGGTAGTCGTGGGCGTCGAACGCCTGCCCGAACCGGTCGTTGATCATCTTTTGGGTGTCGGGCATGACCTGCATGAGCCCGCGCCCGCCGTCGCAGTTGACGATGTCGGACTGCCAGCCGCTCTCGTGCCATGCGGTCGCCAGCACGAGCCGGGCCGGCAGCTTCAGCGACGGCGCCGACGTCGGCCAGTAGGACTTGCCCGCCGCGGCGTTCAGCGCCGATTTCGCCTTCGACTTGGAGACCTTGACGCCCTCGTGCTTGGCGCACGCGGGCGCCTGGAAGTTGTTCGGATCCTCGGTGGGTGCCGCTTTGGTCTTGGTCTTGGCCTTCGGCTTGGTCGGTGCGGTCCGCGACGCCGTCGGCGACGCCGTGCTGGGCTCCGGGGCGGGTGACTCGGTCACCACCGGCACGACCGGCTCCGACGAGGCCAGATCCACCGGCGCGGGCGCCGCGCTCCCGGCGTTGTCGTCGTGCCGGCCAAGCCCGCACCCGGCCGCTAGCACCACCGCGACCACCGCCCCCACGACCCAGCCCGCACGACTCACCGCTACGCCTGCCATCGACCAGATCCTCCCCGTAAACGATCGACGGACGACGCTATCAGCACGTCACACGGTTGCGCCGCCCCAAAAACGGACATTCGACTCACAGCCGGAAACGGTCACCGCGTGCGACCCCGGGACGCCATCGGCAACCTGACTCCGTGACAATGGGGGCATGCAGACCCGCACCGACCTACGCAACGTCGCCATCATCGCCCACGTCGACCATGGCAAAACCACCCTGGTCGACGCCATGCTGCGCCAGGGGAGCCAGTCCCACGCGCGGGGCGAGATGGCCGACCGCGTCATGGACTCCATGGACCTGGAGCGGGAAAAGGGCATCACGATCCTCGCCAAGAACACGGCGATCAGCTACCAGCCCGCCGACGGCCCGCCTGTCACCATCAACATCATCGACACCCCCGGCCACGCCGACTTCGGCGGCGAGGTCGAGCGCGGCCTGACCATGGTCGACGGGGTCGTCCTGCTGGTCGACGCCAGCGAGGGCCCGCTGCCGCAGACCCGGTTCGTGCTCCGCAAGGCGCTGCACGCGAAGCTGCCGATCATCCTGGTGATCAACAAGGTGGACCGGCCCGACGCCCGGATCAAGGAGGTCGTCGACGAGACGTACGAGCTCTTCCTCGACCTCGACGCCGACGAGCACCAGATCGAGTTCCCGATCGTCTACGCCTGCGCCCGCGACGGCATCGCCTCGCTGACCCAGCCCAAGGACGGCACCGTCCCGGACGACAGCACCGACCTCGAGGTGCTGTTCAGCACCATCCTCGACACCATCCCGGCACCGACGTACACCGAGGGCGCGCCGCTGCAGGCGCACGTCGTCAACCTCGACGCCTCGCCGTTCCTCGGGCGTCTCGCGCTGTGCCGCGTGCACGAGGGCACCATCAGCAAGGGCCAGACCGTCGCCTGGTGCAAGACCGACGGCACGATCAGCAACGTACGCATCTCCGAGCTGCTGATCACCGAGGGCCTGGAGCGCAAGCCCGCCGAGAGCGCCGGTCCCGGCGACATCATGGCGGTCGCCGGCATCGCCGACATCATGATCGGTGAGACCCTCGCCGACGCGGCGGACCCGAAGCCGCTGCCGCTGATCCAGGTCGACGAGCCGGCCATCTCCATGGTCATCGGCACGAACACGTCACCGCTGGTCGGCAAGGTCAAGGGCGGCAAGGTCACCGCCCGCATGGTCAAGGACCGGCTCGACAAGGAGCTGGTCGGCAACGTGTCGCTGCGGGTGCTGCCCACCGAGCGCCCGGACGCCTGGGAGGTCCAGGGCCGCGGCGAGCTGGCCCTCGCGATCCTCGTCGAGCAGATGCGCCGCGAGTCCTACGAGCTGACCGTCGGCAAGCCGCAGGTGGTCACCAGGATCATCGACGGCAAGGTGCACGAGCCGGTCGAGCGGCTCACCATCGACGCCCCCGACGAGTACATGGGCGCGATCACCCAGCTGCTGTCCACCCGCAAGGGCCGGATGGAAGAGCTGATCAACCACGGCACCGGCTGGCTGCGCATGGAATGGCTGGTGCCCGCCCGGGGCCTCATCGGATTCCGTACGGAGTTCCTCACCGAGACCCGCGGCACCGGCATCATGCACCACCTGTTCGAGGACTACGAGCCGTGGTTCGGCGAGCTGCGCACCCGCCAGAACGGCTCGCTGGTCGCCGACCGGGCCGGCGTGGTCACCGCGTTCGCGATGACCAACCTGCAGGAACGCGGCCAGCTCTTCGTCGAGCCGACCGTCGAGGTGTACGAGGGCATGATCGTCGGCGAGAACAGCCGCCAGGACGACATGGACGTCAACATCACCAAGGAGAAGAAGCTCACCAACATGCGCTCGTCGACCGCGGACGAGACCGAGAAGCTGATCCCGCCGCGCAAGCTGTCGCTGGAGCAGGCCCTCGAGTTCTGCCGCGAGGACGAATGCGTCGAGGTGACGCCCGCCGCGGTGCGCATCCGCAAGGTGGTGCTCGATCAGCAGACCCGCGGCCGGGCTGCGGCCCGCCGCAAGCACCAGCAGTGACGCCGGCGGGGTGCGGGCGTACGCGCCCGCACCCCGCCGCGCCTACGCGTTGATCAGTTCCTTGCGGCGGTCGCGCGACGACTTGGCCAGGCTGGCGACCGTGGCCACGGCCAGGGTGCCGATGATGGCCAGCAGCGACAGCCAGATTGGGATCTCGGGCGCCCACGGCACCCCTTGCCCGCCGTTGATGAACGGCACCTGGTTGGTGTGCAGCGCCTCGAGGACCAGCTTGACGCCGATGAAGCCCAGCACCACCGCGAGCCCGATGTTGAGGTAGACCAGCCGCTGCAGCAGGCCGCCGAGCAGGAAGTACAGCTGGCGCAGGCCCATCAGCGCGAACACGTTCGCGGTGAAGACCAGGTACGGCTCCTTGGTGATGCCGAAGATCGCCGGGATCGAGTCCAGGGCGAAGATCAGATCGGTGGTCCCGATCGCGATCATCACGATCAGCATCGGCGTGAACATCCGCTGGCCAGTGGTGGCGATCATCGTCATGCGCCCGCTGTCGTACGAGCTCGACACCGGGAAGGCGCGCTTGGCCCAGCGGATGAGGACGTTCTCCTTGAAGTCGTCCTCGTCGTTCTCGCCCTGCCGGACCAGCGTGATCGCCGTGTAGACCAGGAACGCACCGAAGAGGTAGAAGATCCACGAGAACTGTGCGATCAGCGCGGCTCCGGCGGCGATGAAGGCGCCACGCATGAGCAAAGCCAGCACGATGCCGATGAGCAGTACCTTCTGCTGGAACTGCCGGGGCACCGCGAACCGGGCCATGATCAGCACGAAGACGAAGAGGTTGTCGACCGACAGGCTGTACTCGGTCAGCCAGCCGGTGTAGAACTCGCCCGCGTACCGGGCGCCGAACCAGGCCCACACGCCGAGGCCGAACAGCAGGGCAAGACCGATATACAGGGTGACCCAGCCGCCCGCCTCGCGCATACTCGGCTCATGTGGGCGTCGGCCCACGATCAGCAGGTCTACGGCGAGAACTGCGGCCAGCGCGACCAGGGTGACGATCCACGCCCAGGCAGAAACGTTCAAAGCTAAACCTCCGGCAGACACGATGCGTCGCCACGCCGTCGGTTCGACGGAGCGCAGCGACGTGCGACTGTCGGAGGTCTCTTCCGCCACGCCCTTCGGGGGGACGCGACCACCGGCACCGGGTCCGCCTTGGGGGCAGAGACCGTGTTGACGACGCCGGCGCGGGGGAATACTCCCCTCCTACGCCCATCATTCTCGCCCACGGGAGCCCGTTTCTGCACACCGCCACGGAAAGGGTGTGAAGGCTCTCTTTCGCTAATTGCCTATTCGCGGACAAGTCGGCATCACCACGCGTGATCCGCACCACCGCCGGTGGAGCATCCTAGGAGGATAGCGTGATCATCGTCGTCTAGGGTGTCGACCATGGTTCTCGAAGTCGCCCTCATCGACGTCCTGCCCGGCCACGAGGACGCGTTCGTCGCCGACTACCGGCAGGGGCACCCGGTGCTCGCGGGCACCCCGGGCTGCCGCTTCGTACGCATGACGCGCGGGATCGAGTCACCGTCACGGTTCGTACTGCTGGTCGAGTGGGACAGCGTCGCCGCCCACGAGGAGAACTTCCGGCGCACTGAACGCTTCGACCAGTGGCGTGCCCTCATCGGCAAGCACTTTGCCAACCCGCCCGTCGTCGAGCACTTCACCGACGTCACGCCGGACGTCACCTGAGCCGGCCCGCCCGGCGCTGACGACTCGCCGGGCGGTGTGGCGGTATCAGCGCACGCCCGCCACGTCCATGCCCCGCAGCTCCTTCTTCAGCTCGGCCATCTCGTCCCGGATCCGGGCCGCCAGCTCGAACTGCAGCTCGCGCGCGGCGGCCAGCATCTGCTCGTTGAGATCCTGGATGAGCTGGGCCAGCTCGGCGCGGGCCATGCCCTCGCGGGCGGGCTGGGACGCTCCGCGTGCCTTGGACCGCGTCTCCGGCACCGGACCCTTGCCCCGGGACATCTGCCGCCCGCCACCGCCGACGACATGCCCGCCGGGGCCGTGCCCGCCGAGCGCCGTGTCGGTGTCCTCGGCCTCCCGGTAGATGTCGTCGAGGATGTCGTGGATCTTCTTGCGCAGCGGTTCGGGGCTGATGCCGTTGGCCTCGTTGTGGGCGATCTGCTTGGCCCGGCGGCGGTCCGTCTCCTCGATCGCGTCGCGCATCGACGGCGTCATCTTGTCGGCGTACATGTGGACCTCGCCGGAGACGTTGCGGGCCGCCCGGCCGATCGTCTGGATCAGCGAGCGGCCGCTGCGCAGAAAGCCCTCCTTGTCGGCGTCCAGGATGGCGACCAGGGACACCTCGGGCAGGTCGAGGCCCTCGCGCAGCAGGTTGATGCCGACCAGCACGTCGTAGTCGCCCTTGCGCAGCTCCTTGAGCAGTTCCACCCGGCGCAGGGTGTCGACCTCCGAGTGCAGATACCGCACCCGGATGCCGTTCTCCAGCAGGTAGTCGGTGAGGTCCTCAGCCATCTTCTTGGTCAGCGTGGTGACCAGGACCCGCTCGTCGCGGTCCGTACGCTCCCTGATCTCGTGCATGAGGTCGTCGATCTGGCCCTTGGTCGGTTTGACCACCACCTGCGGATCGACCAGGCCGGTCGGCCGGATGACCTGCTCGACGTACTCCCCCGCGGACTGCTGCAGCTCCCACGGGCCCGGCGTGGCGGACAGGAACACCATCTGCCCGACCCGCTCCAGGAACTCGTCGAAGCGCAACGGCCGGTTGTCCGCGGCGCTGGGCAGCCGGAAACCGTGCTCGATGAGGATGCGCTTGCGGGAGGCGTCGCCCTCGTACATGCCGCCGATCTGCGGGATCGTCACGTGCGACTCGTCGATGACCGTGACGTAGTCGTCCGGGAAGTAGTCCAGCAGGGTGTAGGACGGCTCGCCGTACGTCCGGCCGTCCATGTGCATGGAGTAGTTCTCGATGCCGTTGCAGAAGCCGACCTGGCGCATCATCTCCAGGTCGTAGGTGGTGCGCATCCGCAGGCGCTGCGCCTCCAGCAGCTTGCCCTGCCGGTCCAGCTCGGCGAGCCGCTCCTCCAGCTCACCCTCGATGGCGCGGATCGCCCGCTCCATCCGCTCCGGGCCCGCCACGTAGTGCGACGCCGGGAAGATGATCAACTGGTCGACCTCGCGGACGATGTCGCCGGTCAGCGGGTGCAGGTAGTAGAGCTTCTCCACCTCGTCACCGAACAGCTCGACGCGCACCGCGAGCTCCTCGTACGCCGGGATGATCTCCAGGGTGTCGCCCCGGACCCGGAACGTGCCCCGCTGGAACGCCATGTCGTTGCGCGAATACTGGATTTCCACGAGGCGGCGCAGCAACTGGTCGCGGTCGATCTCCGCCCCGACGCGCACGGTCACGCTGCGGTCGAGATACTCCTGCGGGGTGCCCAGGCCGTAGATGGCGCTGACCGTGGCGACGACCACCGTGTCGCGGCGGGTCAGCAGCGACATCGTCGCCGAGTGGCGCAGCCGCTCGACCTCCTCGTTGATCGAGGAGTCCTTCTCGATGTAGGTGTCGGTCTGCGGGATGTACGCCTCGGGCTGGTAGTAGTCGTAGTAGCTCACGAAATACTCGACCGCGTTGTGCGGCAGCAGCTCGCGGAACTCCTTGGCCAGCTGGGCGCAGAGGGTCTTGTTGGGAGCCAGCACGAGGGCGGGCCGCTGCAGCCGCTCGATGAGCCAGGCCGTGGTCGCGCTCTTGCCCGTGCCGGTCGCGCCGAGCAGTACCACGTTCCGGTCGCCGCCGCGCACCCGGCGCTCCAGCTCGTCGATGGCAGCCGGCTGGTCCCCGGCGGGCTGATAGTCGCTGACGACCTGGAAGCGGCCGTCGAGTCGAGGGATGTCGAGCGCCATGACGCCAACGGTACGACGGGGGTCCGACAACTTCGCGGGTCCCGCCGACCTCCGCCGTGCCCCGCACGCGCCGGGCGTGTTCGGAGGGTGCCAATTCAGCCCCGGCCGTGGGCATTGTGGGTGCTTGCGCGGCTCCCCTAGCCTGGTCCGGTAGGCCGCTCGCGGCGGCCGCCCGACCGGCCGGGCCCGTCAACGGCCCGCTCGCGTCGGCACCGAGGTTGCAGCCCCGGCCGAGGCCGGCGAGCGCACCTACGGGTGGTCGCGTATCACGCTGACCGGCCGCCGCGAGCGCCCTCTGCCGTTCCGGGCCGCTCATCCTCCGACGGCTGGGCTCAGCCGGGCTGCCAGCCGGTTCGTTCCGCCCAGTCGTTGGCCGCCCAGGCCTCGGCGTCGAACCACGGCTCCTTCGCCTCGGCGTAACTCCCCACGTCCGGATGCTCGCGCGTCCAGTTCCGCTTGGCCTCCGCGTACTCGTCCCGGGCCTGCGGCACCGCGCGCAGGTGGTCGCGCATCAGCAGCGCGAACCGCCAGCCCGGCGAACCCGCCACCCGGACGTGCAGGTTGACCGGCCGGTCCGGGTCGGCGCTGCCGTGCAGCCGCTTGGGCCAGGTCTCGCCCGGGATGCCGCGGGCGTTGTCGGCCCACTCCCCCGGCCGGCGGGGCAGTCCCGCCGCGGCCAGCGAGTCGGCCAGCGCGTCGGCCTCCGCCAGCGTCTCGACCGCCAGCATGAGGTCGATCAGATCCTTGGCTGGCAGCCCCGGCACCGCGGTGGAACCGATGTGGGTGACGTCCGCGTCGCGGCCGAGCCGGCTCCGCAACGCGTGCCGGATCCGCGCGATGCCGCGCTCGGCCTGCGCGGGCCAGGCGGGGTCGGGCGCGACGACGCGCGGCTCGGCCTGCCCGGGCGCCGCGCGCCCGGCCCGCAGATTTTCCTCGTACGGGCGCAGCCGCGCGTGCCACAGCGCGTCGACCCGGGCATCGAGCTCGGCGAGTCCGGCCTCGTTGTCGATCACGATGTCCGCGGCGGCGCGGCGCCGGGCGTCGTCCGCCTGCGCGGCGATCCGGGCGGTGGCTTCCTCGCGGGTCATGCGACGCTGCCCGACCAGCCGCGCGACCCGGGTCTCCGCGTCGGCCTCGACGACGATGACCAGGTGGTACGACGGGGCGAGACCGGTCTCGACGAGCAATGGCACGTCGTTGACGACGATGGCGTCGGCGGGGGCGTGGGCGGCAAGCTCCGCGGTGCGGGCGCGTACCCGGGGGTGGATGATGCTCTCCAGCCGGCGGCGGGCCGCCTCGTCGCCGAACACCCGCGCCCCCAGCGCGGGCCGGTCGAGCTGTCCATCGGGACCGACGACCGTCGCACCGAACGCCTCGACGACCTCGGCGAACCCGGTCGTGCCCGCGGCCACGACCTCCCGGGCCAGCTGGTCCGCGTCGATGAGGACGGCGCCCCGGTCGACGAGCGCCCCGGCGACCGCACTCTTGCCCGCACCGATGCCACCCGTGAGCCCGACCATCAACACGCGGTCAGCCTAGTGCGCCCCGAGATCGGCGTCGCACAGCCGGGCCGGGGAACGGGCGGTGGAACGGCGAAGGCCCGCCCGCGACGAATCGCGGACGGGCCTTCGTGGTCAGGCTGACCGGGTCAGCTCTTGCCGCCGGCGAGCTTCTCCCGCAGCGCGGCGAGGGCCTCGTCGGTGGCCAGCGTGCCGGCCGGCTCCTCCGCGGCGCGCGCCGGGGCGGGCGAGCTCGAGGTGGCCGACGACGGACCGCTCGCGCCGCCGCCCGAGGGCGCCGGGTTGAGCGCGGCCTCGGCCTCGGCCTCGCGGGACGTCTGCACCTGCTTGGTGTGGGCCTCCCAGCGCTCGCGGGCGTCCGCGTACTGCTTCTCCCACGTCTCGCGCTGCTTGTCGAAGCCTTCGAGCCACTCCCCGGTCTCCGGGTCGAAGCCCTCCGGGTAGATGTAGTTGCCCTCGGCGTCGTACGTCGCGGCCATGCCGTAGAGGGTCGGGTCGAAGTGCTCCTCGCCCTCGACGAAGCCCTCGTTGGCCTGCTTGAGCGACAGCGAGATCCGGCGCCGCTCCAGGTCGATGTCGATGACCTTGACCATGACGTCGGAGCCCACCTGGACGACCTGCTCGGGCAGCTCGACGTGCCGCTCGGCCAGCTCGGAGATGTGCACCAGGCCCTCGATGCCGTCGTCGACGCGGACGAACGCACCGAACGGAACCAGCTTGGTGACCTTGCCCGGCACGATCTGGTTGATCGCGTGGGTCCGGGCGAACTGGCGCCACGGGTCTTCCTGGGTCGCCTTCAGCGACAGCGAGACGCGCTCGCGGTCCAGGTCGACGTCGAGCACCTCGACCTCGACCTCCTGGCCGACCTCGACAACCTCGGACGGGTGGTCGATGTGCTTCCAGGAGAGCTCGGAGACGTGCACCAGGCCGTCCACACCGCCCAGGTCGACGAAGGCGCCGAAGTTGACGATGGAGGACACGACGCCCTTGCGGACCTGGCCCTTCTGCAGCTTGTTGAGGAACTCGGTGCGGACCTCGGACTGGGTCTGCTCGAGCCACGCGCGGCGGGACAGGACCACGTTGTTGCGGTTCTTGTCCAGCTCGATGATCTTCGCCTCGAGCTCACGACCCACATACGGCTGCAGGTCGCGCACCCGGCGCATCTCGACCAGGGAGGCGGGCAGGAAGCCACGCAGGCCGATGTCGAGGATGAGGCCGCCCTTGACGACCTCGATGACGGAGCCGCGCACGACGCCGTCGTCCTCCTTGATCTTCTCGATGGTGCCCCAGGCGCGCTCGTACTGCGCCCGCTTCTTCGAGAGGATCAGCCGGCCCTCCTTGTCCTCCTTGGTGAGGACGAGGGCTTCGATGTGGTCTCCGACCGACACCACTTCCGCGGGGTCCACGTCATGCTTGATCGACAACTCGCGCGAGGGGATGACGCCCTCGGTCTTGTAGCCGATGTCGAGCAGGACCTCGTCCCGATCGACCTTGACGACGGTGCCTTCGACAATGTCGCCGTCGTTGAAGTACTTGATGGTCTCATCGATGGCCGCGAGGAATGCTTCCTCCGAGCCGATGTCGTCGACGGTGACCTTGGGGGCGCTCGAGGTGGCCTCGATGCTGCTCGTCATGTGGACAGTTGCTCCGAACGGATGGATTCGTGGTGTCTCTCGCGCCCGGCGGAACTGCCGGCGGCACAGCGCGAACATCCGTCGTGATCATGGCAATCGAGCGCCTGATCAGGCTAGGTTTGCACGAGCTGGGACCGACGACCACGGAGCCTGCTCCCTGCCGAGGCACACGATCCGCGAGCGCATCGACTAGCTTACCGTGCGCATTACCACAGGTTGCAAGCCCTCCTGAGGACGGCGGCACAATGTTTCGGCTGAACCGATCAACGCGGCCGTTTTGTCCCTGTTTCACTACGCCCGGGGCCTGCTGCGCCGTCCCGGGTCGCCAGCTGCGGGCCGCCGCCCCCGTACCGTTGCCTGGTGATCGAACCGCAACCCACCACCGAGGCCGCACCGGCCGTCACCCGCCGGTCCGTCACGGACGCCGAGAGTCGCGCCGCCAGCCGCCGATGGTGGGACGCCGACGCAGACGATTACCAGGCCGAGCACGGCGCGTTCCTGGGTGACACCGAATTCGTGTGGTGCCCGGAGGGGCTGCGCGAGGCCGACGCGCGGCTGCTGGGCGACGTGTCCGGCAAGCGGATCCTCGAACTGGGGTGCGGGGCGGCGTCCGCGGCCCGGTGGCTGGCCGGCCAGGGGGCCGAAGTGGTCGCCATGGACCTGTCCGAGGGCATGCTGCGGCACGCCCGGACCGCGTCGGACCGCACCGGTGTACCGGTGCCCCTGCTCCAGGCCGACGCCCTGGCGCTGCCGTTCGGCGACTTGACCTTCGACGTGGTGTGCACCGCCTTCGGGGCCGTCCCGTTCGTCGCCGATTCGCAAACGGTGATGCGGGAGGTCGCCCGGGTGCTGCGCCCCGGCGGCAGCTGGGTGTTCTCCATCACACATCCGATGCGGTGGATCTTCCTCGACGATCCGGGCGAAGCCGGGTTGATGGCGGTCCAGTCCTACTTCGACCGGCGCCCGTACGTGGAACAGGACACCGACGGGGTGCCCGGGTACGTCGAACAGCACCGCACCCTCGGCGACCGCGTCCGCGAACTGGTGGCGGCCGGGTTCGTGTTGCGCGACCTGGTGGAGCCGGAATGGCCGGAGGGTCATACGCAGGTGTGGGGCCAGTGGAGCCCGCTGCGCGGACGGTTGTTCCCCGGCACCGCGATCTTCGTCGCCGACCTGCGCTGACCGTGGGCGCGGCTCAGCGGGCGCCGGAGCCCGCGAGGCTGCTGACGTCCAGCAGGTCGCCGAGGCCCGCCAGCGCGCCGGGCACAAGCCGGTAGTACACCCACGTGCCGCGCCGGTCGCTGTGCACCAGCCCGGCCTCGCGCAGCACCTTCAGGTGGTGGGAGATGGTGGGGCCGGTCAGCTCGAACTCCCCGGTGAGGTCACACACGCACACTTCGCCGCCGCCCGCCGAGGCGATCATCGACAGCAGTCGGAGCCGCACGGGGTCGCCCAGCGCCTTGAACATCGGCGCGACCGCGGTGGCCTGCTTGGCGTCGAGCGCCCCCCGAACCACCGGTGTCCACGAGGACGCCCGGGGCTTCGTCTCGATCGTTGCTCGCATGGGGCCCAGCTTGGCAAAGCGGGGCAAGTACGCGAACGTATCGATGTCAGGACGCTGCGTCTCATTTGTCGGCGTCTCAGTGGCCGACGTCTCAGTGGTCGGCGCCGTCCCAGTCGCGGCCGACGCCCACGGACACCTCCAGCGGCACGGACAGCGGGTAGGCCCCGCCCATCTCCCGGCGCACCAGTTCCTCGAGTGCGTCGCGTTCGCCGGGGGCCACCTCGAACACCAGTTCGTCGTGGACCTGCAGCAGCATCCGTGAGCGCAGCCCGGCCTCGCGCAGCGCCTCGTCGACGCGCAGCATCGCCACCTTGATGATGTCGGCGGCCGAACCCTGGATCGGGGCGTTGAGCGCCATCCGCTCGGCCATCTCCCGGCGCTGTCGGTTGTCGCTGCTCAGGTCGGGCAGGTAGCGGCGGCGGCCGAGGATGGTGGCCGTGTAGCCGTCCTGCACCGCGCGGCGCACGACGGCCTGCAGGTAGTCGCGGACCCCGCCGAAGCGGCTGAAGTACTCCTCCATCAGCCCACGGGCCTCCTCGACCGCGATGGTGAGCTGGTTGGACAGCCCGTACGCGCTGAGCCCGTACGCGAGGCCGTAGTTCATCGCCTTGATCTTGCGCCGGTGGTCGTGGCCGACCTGCTCCAGCGGCAGGTGGAACACCGACGACGCGGTGGCGGCGTGGAAGTCCGCGCCGGAGTTGAACGCGGCGATGAGCGCGTCGTCGCCGGACAGGTGCGCCATGATGCGCATCTCGATCTGGCTGTAGTCCGCGGTCATCAGCTGCTCGAAGCCCTCCCCCACGATGAACGCGCGGCGGATGCGCCGGCCCTCCTCGGTGCGGATGGGGATGTTCTGCAGGTTCGGGTCGGTCGAGGAGAGCCGCCCGGTGGCCGCCACGGTCTGGTTGAACGTCGTGTGGATGCGGCCGTCGTCGGAGACCGACTTGAGCAGCCCGTCCACCGTGGACTTCAGCTTGGCCACGTCGCGGTGGCGCAGCAGGTGCGCCAGCAGCGGGTCGGCGGTCTGCGCGAACAGGCCCTGCAACGCGTCGGCGTCCGTGGTGTACCCGGACTTGATGCGCTTGGTCTTGGGCAGGTTCCGCTCGGTGAACAGGATCTCCTGCAGCTGCTTCGGGGAACCCAGGTTGAACTCGCGCCCGACCTCGGCGTGCGCGGCCTGGGCGGCGGCCTTCACCTCGGCGGCGAAGTGGGCCTCCAACTCGGACAGATAGTCGGTGTCGGCGGCGATGCCGAGGTGCTCCATCTCACCGAGCACGACCTCCAGCGGCTGCTCCACGTCGGCGAGCAGGCGCTGGGACTCGCCGCCGTCGCGGGACAGCTCCTCGGTCAGCACGTCGGCCAGATCCAGGGTGGCGCGGGCGCGCAGCATCACGCCCTCCTCGGCCGCGCCGTCGTCGCCGAGACCCTCCAGGGTGAGCTGGCCGTCGTCGGGTGCGTCGACCCGCAGCTCGCGCTTGAGGTAGCGCAGTGCCAGGTCGGTCAGGTCGTACGCCCGCTGGTCGGGTTTGGCCAGGTAGGCCGCGAGGGCGGTGTCGACCCGCACCCCGGCCAGCGACCAGCCGTGCGCCCGCATCGCCAGCAGGGCCGGCTTCGCGTCGTGAATCACCTTGGGCCGGCTGGGCTCGGCCAGCCACGCGGCGACCGCGCGTTCGTCGTTCTCATCCAGGGTGGTGGGGTCGAACCAGGCCGCGGGGCCGTCGCCGGTGGCCACCGCGATCCCGGTCAGGGCACCCGTGCCGCGGCCGAAGCGACCCGTGACGGCGACGCCCACCGGCGCCACCCCGGCGTGCTCACGCAGCCAGCCCGCCACCTCGCCGGTACGCAGGACCGTGCCGGACAGGTCGAACCCGGACTCGGCCTCGGGCTCGACCGCCTCCAGGTACGAGTACAGCCGCTCGCGCAGCACCCGGAACTCCAGGGCGTCGAAGACCTGGTGCACGGCCTCGCGGTCCCAGCCCGGCCACTTCACGTCGGCCGGGCCCAGTGGCAGTTCCAGGTCACAGACCAGGGCGTTGATCTCGTAGTTGCGCAGGACGTTGGCGAGGTTGGCGCGCAGGTTCTCCCCCGCCTTGCCCTTGATCTCGTCGACGTGCGCGACGATGCCGTCGAGGCCGCCGTACTGATTGATCCATTTGGCGGCGGTCTTGTCGCCGACCCCGGGCACGCCCGGCAGGTTGTCGCTGGTCTCGCCGACCAGGGCGGCCTTGTCGCGGTAGCGGTCGGGGCCGACGCCGTACTTCTTCTCGATGGCGTCAGGGGTCATCCGCCAGACCTCGGAGACGCCGCGCACCGGATACAGGATCGTCACGTGCTCGCCGGCGAGCTGGAACGCGTCCCGGTCGCCGGTGGAGATGATCACCTCCATGCCCAGCTCACGGGCCTGGGTGGCGAGGGTGGCGATGACGTCGTCGGCCTCGTAGCCCGGCTTCTCCACCACCGGGATGCGCAGCGCCTCGAGAACCTCCTTGACCAGGCTGACCTGGCCCTGGAACGGCTGCGGGGTCTCGGAGCGGCCCGCCTTGTACTCCGCGTACTTCTCCGTGCGGAAGGACACCCGGGACACGTCGAAGGCGACCACGATGTGCGTCGGCTGCTCGTCGCGCAGCATGTTGATCAGCATCGAGGTGAAGCCGAACACCGCGTTGGTCGGCTGGCCGGTCTGGGTCGAGAAGTTCTCCACCGGCAGCGCGAAGAAGGCCCGGTAGGCCAGCGAGTGGCCGTCGAGCAGCAGCAAGCGGGGGGTCTGGGCGTCGTCGCTCACGTCGCAGAACTCTAGTCGCGACCTATGACAACACCGCCGACCGCCCCGCCCGCTTTACAGCACCTTGCTCAGGAATGCCTTGGTACGTTCGTGCTGCGGGTTGCCGATGACGTCGCGCGGGTTGCCCTGCTCGACCACGACACCGCCGTCCATGAACACCAGCGAGTCGCCGACCTCGCGGGCGAAGCCGATCTCGTGGGTGACCACGACCATCGTCATGCCGTCGCGGGCCAGGTCCTTCATCACGTCGAGGACCTCGCCGACGAGCTCCGGGTCCAGCGCGCTGGTGGGCTCGTCGAACAGCATCAGCTTGGGCCGCATGGCCAGCGCCCGGGCGATCGCCACCCGCTGCTGCTGGCCGCCGGACAGCTGCGCCGGGTAGTTGCCGGTCTTCTCGCCGAGGCCCACCCGCTCAAGCAGGCCGAGTGCCTGGTCCCTGGTCGCGGCCCGGTTCTCCCGCTTGACCCGGATCGGGGCCTCCATGACGTTCTCCAGCGCCGTCATGTGCGGGAACAGGTTGAACCGCTGGAACACCATGCCGATGGAGCGGCGCTGCGCGGCCACCTCGCGGTCCTTCATCTCGTACAGCTTGCCGCGGCGTTCGCGGTAGCCGACCAGTTCCCCGTCGACGAAGATGCGGCCGCCGTTGATCTTCTCCAGGTGGTTGATGCAGCGCAGGAACGTCGACTTGCCCGAGCCGGAGGGGCCCAGCACGCAGCACACCTCACCTGGCTTGACCACCAGGTCGACGCCCTTGAGCACCTCCACGTGCCCGAACGACTTGTGCACGTTCTCCGCGCGCACCATCTCGGCCGTACCGTTGCTGGTCATGGGGTCGCACCACCCTCCACCGTGATCCGGCCGCCCTGTTCCATCTCGATGTTGCGCAGGCGCCGCTTGGCCTTGCTGGCCGTGCCGTAACCCTTGCTGAAGTGCCGTTCCAGGAAGAACTGCCCGACCATCAGGATGCTGCACAGGATCAGATACCAGATCACCGCGGCCACCAGCACCGGCAGGACGATGAACGTCCGGGCGCTGACCGCCTGCAACTGGAAGAACAACTCGCCGGTCACCGGCACGAACGCCACCAGCGACGTGTCCTTGACCATCGCGATGACCTCGTTGCCGGTCGGCGGCACGATCACCCGCATGGCCTGCGGCAGGACGACCCGGCGCAGCACCTGCCCGCGGGACAGGCCCAGCGCCACGGCCGCCTCGGCCTGCCCGGGATCGATCGACTGGATGCCGGCCCGGACGATCTCGGCCATGTACGCGGCCTCGGACAGCCCCAGCGCGAGCATGCCGGCCACGAATCCGGCCAGCAGGTCACTCGCCTTGATGCTGTAGAACTGCCCGTTGAAGTTGTCGATGCCGAACAGGTCGCCGATCTGCTTGTCGAACGGCAGGCCGAAGCCGATCCGGCTCCACAGGATGTTCAGGTTGCCGAACAGGATCGCCAGCACCAGCCGGGGCACCGCGCGGAAGAACCACGTGTAGACCCAGGCCACCCGGCTGAGGATCGGGTTGTCCGACAACCGCATGATCGCGATGACGATGCCCCCCACGATGCCGATGGCCATCGCGAAGACGGTCAGCAGGATCGTGCCCCACAGGCCCTGCAGGACCGGGCCGGTGAACATCACGCCGCGCTTGCCCTCGGCGTACGAGGAGAAGATGAACGACCAGCGGAAGTTGTCGTTGGTCACCAGCATGTGGATGAACATCGCGGTCAGTACCGCGAGTACCGCGATGGTGGCCCACCGCCCGGGGTGCCGCACGGGCACGGCCTTGATCGCCTCAGGCCGTGCCCGTTCGGACTGCTTCTGATCGCTCATCCGCGGATCAGGACGCCGGGTTGACCGCCGGCGTGGTGATCGCACCCGCGCTGACGCCCCACTTGTCCAGGATCGTCTTGTACGTGCCGTCCGCGATCAGTGCCGCGACCGCCTGCTGGACGAGGTTGGCGAACTCGGTCTTGTCCTTGCCCACCGCGTAGCCGTACGGGGCGGAGTCGTAGATGTCGCCGACCAGGGCCAACTGGCCGTTGGTCTGCTTCACCGCGTACGCGACGACCGGGGAGTCGGCCAGCATGGCCTCGTCCTTGCCCGTCACCACGGCGTTGGTGGCGTCGGACTGCTTCTGGTACTGCTCGACCTTGATCGCCGGCTTGCCCGCGTCGGTGCACTTCTTCGAGCGCGCCTTCAGGTCGTCGACCTGCACGGTCGCGGTCTGCACCGCGATCTTCTTGCCGCAGACGTCGTCCGGGTTGACGGTCGCGCCGGTCTTGGCCGCCCACTGGGTGCCCGCCGAGAAGTAGGAGATCATGTTGACCTCCTTGAGCCGGTCCGCGTTGATCGTGAAGGACGAGACGCCGACGTTGTACTTGCCGCTCTTGACGCCCGGGATGATGCTGTCGAACGTCGCGGACTGCCACTCCGTCTTGAGGTTGAGCTTCTGGCCGACCGCGTTGAACAGGTCGACGTCGAAGCCGATGACCGTCTTGCCGTCGGTGTCCAGGAACTCGCTCGGCGCGTACGACGAGTCCGTACCGATGGTCAGCTTGCCGGCCGCCTTGATGTCGGCGGGGACCTTGTCCGCCAGCGACGTGTCAGCAGAGGCCGAGGGCACGGGCTTGCCGGAGGATCCGGTGTCGGACTCGGAACCACAGGCGGCCATGGAGAGAGTCAGGGCGGCCGCGGCAGTGAGGCCGAGGATCGCGCGCCGACCAGGGGCGGTGCGGAACATGAACAACAACTCCTTGTGAGGGGTACGACGGTTCAGGCGACGCCGAGGTAGGCGTCCTTGACGGCGGGGTCGTGCAGCAGTTCCGCGCCGGTCCCGGACTTGACGATGTGACCGGTCTCCAGCACGTACGCGCGGTGCGCGCGCGACAGCGCCTGTTGTGCGTTCTGCTCCACCAGCAGCACCGTGGTGCCCTGCTGATTGATCTCGACGATGATGTCGAAGATCTGCTGGATCAGCATCGGCGCTAGACCCATGGACGGCTCATCCAAAAGGAGCAGTTTGGGTCGGCTCATCAGCGCCCGCCCGACCGCGAGCATCTGCTGCTCACCGCCGGACAGGGTGCCGCCGACCTGCTTCTCGCGCTCCTTCAGCCGGGGGAACAGCGTGAAGGCCCGCTCCATGTCTTCGTTGATCTCGGCGCGTACTTTGCGGGTGTATGCGCCCATTTCCAGGTTCTCCCGGACGGTCATGCCCGGGAAGATGCCCCGGCCCTCCGGCGACTGGGACACCCCGCGGATCACGCGCAGGTCGGCGCGCAGCTTGGTGATGTCCTCGCCGTCGAAGCGGATGGCGCCCTGCGCCACCGGCCGCAGACCCGAGATCGCCCGCATCGTGGTGGACTTGCCGGCGCCGTTGGCGCCGATCAGGGCCACGATCTCGCCCTGTGCCACGTTCAGGCTGATGCCGTGCAGGGCCTGGATGCGGCCGTACAGCAGCGTGACGTTGTCCAGCTCAAGCAGCATCGGTCGGCACTCCCAGGTACGCGGCGATGACCGCCGGGTTGTCCCGCACCTCGGCGGGGGTCCCCTCGGCGATCTTCTTGCCGAACTCCAGCACGACGATCCGGTCGGTCACGCCCATCACCAGGCGCATGTCGTGCTCGATGAGCAGCACGGTCACCCCGGTGTCACGGATCTTGCGGATGAGCTGGAGCAGCTCTTCCTTCTCCGCCGGGTTGAAGCCCGCCGCCGGCTCGTCCAGGCACAGCAGCGTCGGGCTCGTCGCCAGCGCCCGGGCGATCTCGAGTCGCCGCTGCTCGCCGTACGACAGGTTGCGGGAGACCTCGCCCGCCCGCTTGTCGATGCCGACGAAGCGCAGCAGCTCCATCGACCGCTCGCGGCCCGTCCGCTCCTCCCGCAGATGCCGGGGCAGGCGGAACAGCGCCCCGATCACGCTGGTCTTGTGGTGGGCGTCCATACCCACCATCACGTTCTCCAGCGCCGTCATCTCCGGGAAAAGCCGGACATTCTGGAACGTACGGGCAATCCCCGCCCGGGTGATCTCGTGCTTCTTCTTGCCGACGAGGGGCTCGCCCTTGAACCGGATCGTCCCGCTCGTCGGCCGGTACACGCCGGTCGTCGCGTTGAAGCAGGTGGTCTTGCCCGCCCCGTTCGGCCCGATCAGGCCGAAGATCTCGCCCTTGCGCAGGCTGAAGGACACGTCGTTGAGGGCCACCACGCCGCCGAAACGCAGCGTCACGTGGTCGACCTCCAGCAGGACGTTGGGGTCACCCGCACCGGCCGGGGTGGATCCGCCCTTGCCGGTCGGGATCGGCAGATCCACCCGGCGGGCGTTGGCCGCGTCCATCTCCTGCGGCGTCTCGATGTGCGGCTCGCTCACTGCGGAGCCACCTCCTTCTCCCGGTCCTTCAGCTCCATCGCCCGCCGCCGGCTCGGGATGAGACCCTGCGGCCGGAAGATCATGATTGCAATGATCACCACGCCGAAGATCGCGAAGCGGTACTCGTACAGGTCCGTGTCGAACACCGGATCCGTGATGCCCCGCAGCCGGTCCGGGATGTACGAGATCAGCGCACCACCCAGAATCGCACCAGCGATGTTGCCCGAACCGCCCATGACCACGCCGGCCAGCACCAGGATCGAGAACTGCAGCACGAACGTGCTGGAGTTGACGAAGCCCTGAGTACCCGCGAACAGCACGCCGCCCAGGCCGCCGATGAACGCGCCGATCGCGAACGCCCACAGCTTGTACTTGATCGTCCGCACGCCCATGATCTCGGCGGCTTCCTCGTCCTCGCGGATCGCCAGCCACGAGCGGCCCACGCGGCTGCGGTCCAGGTTCCGCACGCCGACGATCACCAGCAGGATCACGGTCAGGCCGAGCCAGAAGTACGGCGTCGCGTCGCGCACCCCGAAGATCGGCTCCCCGTTCATCTGCCCGGGGGGGTGCGGGATGTCCGTGAAGCCGCGGTCACCGCGCAGCGTGTCCGTGCTCGTCGCCACGATCCGGATGATCTCCGCGAAGCCCAGCGTCACGATCGCCAGGTAGTCGCCGCGCAACCGCAGGGTCGGCCAGCCCAGGATCAGACCCGCCACCATGGTCACCGCCAGCGCGATCGGGATCGACGCCAGCCACGCCCACTCCGTGTGCAGGATGCTGTCCGGCGAGGTCAGCAGCGCGGTCACGTAGGCGCCCACCGCGAAGAAGCCCACGTACCCCAGGTCCAGCAGGCCCGCGAAGCCCACGACCACGTTCAGGCCCAGCGCCAGCAGCACGAAGTACGACATGTTGAACAGCGCGCTCGGCCAGTCGATGCCCTGCGTCGTGATCTGCGGGCCGAGCACCGGGATGTCACCCACGTACGGCAGCAGGTACGCCAGGGCGACGAACCCCAGCACCACGAGGATCCGTACCGGCTTCGGCAGCCCGGCGAACCAGCCTCGCGCGCCGCCCCGCGACCGGAACGACTGCGTTCCACTCGTCTCGGTCATGCCCTTGCCTTCCCCAGAGATTCGCCCAGCAGGCCGGTCGGCCGCGCCAGCAGGATCAGCACCAGCAGCACGAACGACGCCGCGTGCAGCCACTCCGTGCCGAACAGCCCGGCCGCGTAGTTCTGCAGCACGCCCAGCAGCAGGCCGCCCAGCAGGGCGCCGCGCAGGTTGCCGATACCGCCCAGCACCGCGGCCGTGAACGCCTCGATGCCCAGCAGGAAGCCGGCGTCGAAACGCGTGACACCGATCTTCAAGTCGTACATGACGGCCGCGATGCCCGCCATGAGACCGCCGATGAGGAACACGAGCGCGATCACCCGGCTCTTGTTCACACCCATCAGCGCCGCGCTGTCCGGATTCTGCGCCACGGCCCGGATGCCCCGGCCCATCCGGGAGCGGTTGATGAACCGGTCCAGCACGAACATCATGACCAGCGCCAGCACGATGATCAGGATCTGCAGGTTCGTGATCTGCGTGTTGCCTATCTCGATCACGACCTTCTGCTGCACCAGGTTCGGCACGCCGGTCGGATTCCGGTGCGTGATCACACCGACGGTCTCCGAGATCGCCAGCGAGGCGCCGATCGCGGTGATGAGGAAGGCCAGCGGCGGGGCGTTGCGCCGCCGCAGCGGCCGGTAGGCCACCAGCTCGACCACGAGCGCGGTCGCGCCGGACGCCACGATCGCCCCGGCCATGCCCAGCAGGATGAGACCGATGACCGCCAGGGTCGAGGGGGTGGCGGAGTTCTGGTCCAGGCCGAACAGCCCCCACACCAGCAGGGTGGCGTACGTACCCAGTAGGAAGACTTCGGAGTGCGCGAAGTTGATGAGTCGCAGCACGCCGTAGACCAGGGTGTAGCCCAACGCAAACAGCGCGATGATCGCGCCCTGCGCCAAGCCGGTCACGGTCAGTGGACCGAAGTCTTGGATCAGACCCGAGAAATTCACAAGGGGCTCCTGAAACGAGAGGTCGGTGTGGCCGGAGATCATCCGGCCACACCGAACCTACAGAGAGTTACCGCGGATCAGGCCTTCGCCTCTGCGTCGGGAATCGTGTTGCCGTTCGCGTCGAACTTGAACGCCCAGACCTTGATGAACTGCGGGTCCAGCTCACCGGTGGCGGTGAACTTGTAGGTGTTCGCGATGCCCTGGTAGTTCACCGACGACAGGTAGGAGATCAGCTTCTCCGGGGTCGTGTTGCCCGCGTCGATGCCCTGCAGGTAGATGTTCGCCGCGTCGAACGCCACGTCCGAGTACGTACCCGCGTCCTGGTTCCAGGCCGCCTTGTAGTCCGCGACGAACGTGCCGCCCGCCTTCTCCGGCGGGGAACACGGGCAGGTCACGATCGTGCCCGCGGCAGCGGCGTTGCCGGCCGCCTTCGCCAGGCCCGGGTCCTTCATGCCGTCGCCGCCGACCAGCGTGCCCTTCCAGCCCGCCGCCGTCAGCTGCTTGCGGATCAGACCGCCGTTGGCGTAGTAACCGCCGTAGAACAGCGCGGTCGCGCCGCTGCTCTTGACCTTCTGCACCAGCGCCGAGAAGTCGGTCTGCTTGCCGTCGGCCTCGGTCTTGTCCGTACCCGCGACCGCCGGGCCGAGCGTCTTCTTGACTACGTCCGCCAGGCCCGCGCCGTACGCGGACTGGTCGTCGGCAACGAAGACCTTTTCGGCCTTCAGCGTGTTCTTGATGTAGGCGGCCGCCGCCGGGCCCTGCGCGTCGTCGTTCGCCACGGCACGGTGGAAGGACTTCCAGCCGTTGGCCGCCAGCGACACCCGGGTCGCGGAGGGGGTGATCGTCGGGATCTTGGCCGACTCGAAGATCGGGCCGGCGGCCTCGGACTCGCCGGAGAACGGCGGGCCGACCACACCGATGATCTTCTTGTCCGCCACGAGGCTACGAGCGACGCCCGGCGCGACCGCAGGGTCACCCTGCGAGTCGAACTTCTTGACCGTGATGCACTCGGAGCCCTTCTTGGTGTTGTACTGCTTGATCGCGAGCTCGAAGCCCTGCTCGATGTTCACACCAAGGTTTGCCGCGGGGCCTGTCAGCGCACCGAAGAACGCGAGAGAGTAGCCGCAGTTCGAACCGCCGGCGGTGTTGGTGTCGCCGCTGTCCTTGTTACATGCGGCCGCACCGGCGATGAGGCCGATGACGGCCACCCCACCGATGGCGCGTGCGAGAACCTGCCTCAAGGTTGGACCCTCCTCCATTGCGAAACCACCGAGCCACCGCAGGTCGATTGGCACTTGCGTGCTCCACGCCACACCGGGCCCGTCATGGGGCCGGACGCTATCCCAACCGCCACACCGGGGGTAAGAGGACGGGCGGGCATTCACCGAACCGTTACGTGGGGTGCAGGATGGGTGCGAGAAGGTGTCACAACGAAGGCCGCCACCAGGCCCAAGATCAGGAGCCCGACGAGCCGCCCGTCTCCAGGTCCTCGGCCAGAATCCGCTCCGCGACCTCCCGCATCGTCATCCGGTGATCCATCGCCGTGCGCTGGATCCACTTGAAGGCCTGCGGCTCGGTCATCGCGTACTTGGTCATCAACTGGCCCTTGGCGCGCTCCACCGACTTGCGGGTCTCCAGGCGCTCGGACAGGCCCGCCACCTCGGACTCCAGGGCGGCGATCTCCGCGTACCGGGAGAGCGCAATCTCGATGGCCGGCACCAGGTCCGACTTCTGGAACGGCTTCACCAGGTACGCCATCGCCCCGGCGGCGCGGGCCCGCTCCACAAGGTCGCGCTGGCTGAACGCGGTCAGGATGACCACGGGCGCGATCCGGCCGCCCGCGATCCGCTCGGCCGCCGCCAGGCCGTCCATGATGGGCATCTTGATGTCGAGGATGACCAGGTCCGGCTTCAGCTCCTCGGCCAGACGTACGGCGGCCTCGCCGTCACCGGCCTCGCCGACGACGTCGTAGCCCTCCTCCACGAGCATCTCGGCCAGGTCCAGCCGGATGAGAGCCTCGTCCTCGGCGATCAGCACCCGCCTGCGCTCTGCCCCCGCCTGCGTGTCGGCCACGGATTCCCAACCCCCAACGCTCAATGGATCACGACACCCGGGTATCTGGGTGCCACCGCCCTCAGCGTAGTGGGTAGGCTGTGCGTGGCTAAGCCTGGCGTGGCCATCCAACGCCAGCCGTGAGCAGCCTTGCCCCTGTATTCCAACTGGCAGAGAAGATGGTCTCAAACACCATACAGTGTGGGTTCGAATCCCACCGGGGGCACCAAAACTGTCGTAGCCGCCTGTTTGGCTACGAGTGTGCATCCTTCCCACCTTCGTCGCACCGCCCTTTCCATGAAATGTGCCGGGGTACCTTTTTCCGAGATTCACCGCCGCCTGGGGTTGTCGCGGAACACGGTCGCCTCGTGGATCTATGGGGCGCGCGCCACCCGGATCACCGATGACCGCTGCCCGTTCTGTTCTCGGCCCAGCCGTCCGGTGGACCGGCCCAGCGACTACGCCTATCTCCTGGGCATGTACCTGGGTGACGGCCACCTGCTCACCACGCGACGCGTGCCGCTGCTGAAGGTTGCATGCGATCTCCGCTATCCCGCGGTGATCGCGGAGGTCGGCGAAGCCATGCTGGCGTGCGGCGCCCGTACGGTCGGGCATCAGCGGCGTGACGGCCGTGATGACGTCCGGTCCTGGTGGGTCCATTGGCCGTGCCTGCTGCCCCAACACGGACCGGGGAAGAAGCACGAGCGCCGAATCGCGCTGTCCAAATGGCAAGAGGAAATCGTGGACGTTCATCCCGGCCGTTTCCTGCGCGGACTCTTCCATTCCGACGGGTGCTGCACACAAAATCGGGTTGTCCGCAACGGAAAGGAATACAGTTACCGACGCTACATGTTTACGAACAAATCGGCAGATATCATGTCCGAGTGTCAGAAGGCACTCGACCGTCTCGGTGTCGTCTGGCGGATGTGCAGTCCCATCCAGCTGTCAGTCGCGCGCCGCGACGGCGTGGCCGTGCTCGACCACCACGTCGGTCCAAAGAGCTGAGGCCCCGGGCCCGCCCGCGCCCCGAACGCACGGGCGGGCCCGAGGGTGCTGCCCGGGTGCACGGCGGCCGGTGCCGGGGCCCCAGAGCAGCGCGGGTGCGCGCCGGTCAGTTCACCGGCCAGCGCGCACCGGTCATGGTGTCCTCCGGATACCGCTCAGGCCGCGAGTTCGGCGGCCCCGGCAGATGGTTCGACGTGAGCCGCCGGGCCGTCACCTGAGCGTGGTACGGGGTGGCCCGGGCCGGGGCGACGGCGCGCGCCGTGGCTTCGGCGTGTGCGGTGGCCGCCCCGGTGCGGGTCATCCGTTGCCAGCGCAGCCGCCCGCCGAGCAGGGCCATGACGGCGGACTGGACCACCACGAGGTACATGAGCTGCCGGTAGAGGATCTGCTGCAGCGGCAGGCTCCACAGCGGGCCGAAGCGTTCCCGGTCCAGGTACAGGGCGTATCCGGCGGTGGCCACCTGGACGGCGGTGAAACCGGCCCAGACGGCGGCGGCCTTGCCCACCGGCAGGAACAGCAGTCCGTAGAGGCCGTACACGTCGACCAGGGGGGCGCTGAGCGGCAGCAGCACCTGGAAGAGCAGCAGGTAGCTGAGGCCGCGGCGGCCGAGACGGCCGGCGGCGCCACGCTGGGCGAGCGCCCGCCGGTGTTTCCACATCGCCTGCATGGTGCCGTAGCACCAGCGGTAGCGCTGACGCCAGAGCTGCCGCAGGGTGGCGGGGGCTTCGGTCCAGGCGATGGCGTCGGGTTCGTACACGACGCGCCAGCCCGCCCGGATGATGGCCATGGTGAGGTCGGTGTCCTCGGCGAGGGTGTCGTCGCTGACGCCGCCGATGTCGCGGATGGCGGCGCGGCGGAAGGCGCCGATGGCGCCGGGGACGGTGGGCATGCACCGGGCGATGTCGAACATGCGGCGGTCGAGGTTGAAGCCGATGACGTATTCGAGGTGCTGCCAGCGGCCGAGCAGGCCCCCACGGTTGGCGACCTTGGTGTTGCCGCTGACGGCCCCGACGCGTGGGTCGCGCAGCGGCTGGATGAGGCGGCCGACGGCGTCGGGCGCGAAGACGGTGTCGCCGTCGACGAGGATGAGCACCTCGCCGTGGGCGTGCCGGACACCGGTGTTGAGCGCGGCGGGCTTGCCCGCGTTGGCCTGCCGGATGACGTGGACGCGGGGCAGACGCAGCCGTTCGACGATGTCCGCGGTGCCGTCGGTGGAGCCGTCGTCGACGACGATGACGTCGAGGTCGGGATAGTCGCTGCCGACGAGCGAGCGTACGGTCTCGGCGATGTTGGCGGCCTCGTTGTAGGCGGGGACGACCACCGTGACCCGGCCGAGGTGGGCGCGCGGGACCTGCTGTTGCCCTCGGATGCGGCGGCGGTGGCGGCGGGCGGCCCACACCTGCACGGCGAGGCGGATCGCGGCGAGGGCGACCGCGGTGACCATGAGGACCGTCATCGCCCCGGCGAGCCAGCCGCCGGCGCGCTGGGCGAGTCGCACGGCGGTCCCGCGCCACCGCTCGCCGGCGGTGGCGCGCGGGGCGGAGCCGAGGCGGAGTGCTTCGGAGACGGTGACGAACCGGTATCCCTCCCGCTGCAGTTGCGGGATGAGCAGGTCGAGGGCGGCGACGGTCTGGCTGCGGTCGCCGCCGGAGTCGTGGAGCATGACGACCGCCCCGGCACCCCGGGCCGGGGTCGCGGCGCGGGCGATGGCGGTGGCGCCGGGGCGGCGCCAGTCGTCGGTGTCGTGGTCGGCGAGCACGACTAGGTAACCGGCGTCGGCGATGTGGCGCAGGCCGTCGTAGTCGGTGCCGGTGATCGCGTCGGGTTCGGAGGAGTACGGCGGCCGCATGAGCACGGGCCGGACGCCGGTGGCGGCGGCGATGGCGTTGCTGGTGAGGCTGAGTTCGGCGCGCAGCAGCCAGGGCGCCGTGTGGGCCGCGGGTACGTGGGTGAACGTGTGCGAGCCGATCTCGTGGCCTTCGTCGTGGGCGCGGCGGACCAGGTCGCGGTGTTCGTTGATCTGAGCGCCGAGCATGAAGAAGGTGGCCCGCGCGCGGTGCCGGTCGAGCACGTCGAGGATGGCGGGTGTCCACGCCGGGTCGGGGCCGTCGTCGAAGGTCAACGCGATGGTCTTGGCGGGCATGCCGCGGGTGGTGACGGTGCCGTCGGCGGCGATGCGCTGCACGGGTGCGCCGCCCGTGACGGCGGTGGGCGCGGCGGGGGCGGCGGTGTCGGGAACGGGCTGGCCGGTGCCCTCGGCTCCCGCGTGCGTCACGTAGCCGTTGAGGCAGAGCAAGGCCAGCACGAATACCAGTACGAGGGCGAGCAGGGCCCAGTGCGCCCGGGGCTCGGGTCGCCGCACGCGCCTTCCCGTGGTGGTCACTTCTTCTTGCCCCGGGCCGTGGGGGTGTGGCTGGGCACCCGGCGGTGCGGGTTGCCGTCGGGCGTGGCGCTCGCGGTGGCGCTCGGTGTGCCACTGGGGTCGGGGGTCGCCGACGCCGTGGCCGCAGCGGCGGGGGCCGTGGTGCGGGGCCGGGTGGCGGCGGTGGGGGCGGTGTGGCTTCGCCCGGCCTTGACGCGTGCGACGGTGCGGTCGGCGCCCGCGCCGGGCAGGCCGGGCAGCGCCCGCGGGGTGCCGACGGTGATGCCGGCGAACATGGCGAGCATGGCGAGGGCGAGCAGCAGGCCGCAGGCGGTGCCCGCGCTGGCGAACAGGCGCCGGCGGCGCCCGGTGCGGTCCACGAAAATCGGGTCGGGGGCCGCGCCGCGACGGCCGGCCGTTGCCTCGGCGGCAGCGGGGCGGCGCAGGCGCACCGTGGCCGCGTCGCGGGTGTCGGCGGCGTACCCGTGGGGATGGCCGTGGTACACCGCCGGCCTCGGGTCATTTCCTGGGGGCGAGTCCGGGTTGGGTGTGCGGTTTCCCGGGTCCGTTGCCGTGTCCGTTGCCATTGCCGGTGCCGTCTCCGTTTCCGTTGCCGGGGTGGCTCGGGGTGGCGGTGGGTTTGCCCTTCTCCTGGGCGGGTTTCGGGTCGCGCGGCGCGGCCGGCTTCGCCGGTCGGCCACGCACGAGGGCGCAGTACCGCGCGATCGCTTCTTCTCCGCCCGCCGCGGCGGCCAGGGCGGCGCGGGCTTGCGCGCTCATGGCCTTGCCGTGGGGGTGTTGGGCAGCGCCCCAGGCGGTGCAGAGGCCGAGGGCATCGGCCCGGCTGGGTGCCGCGGTGCCACCGGTGACCGCCGGAGTCCGGCTCGGCGTCGGGCTGGCCGGTGGCCGGGTGGCGGTGCCTTGGGGGGAGGGGGCACCGCCACCCGGGCCGACCGTGGTGCGGCGGGGGACGGGTGTCGGCGCGGGGACGCCGAGCGCGGAGAAGAGGCGATGCGCACGCTGCTGCGCGCCGTCCGGCAGGGTGCCCGTGGTGGCCGCGGCCGCGGTGCCGGTGGCCGCCAGGACTGCGAATCCGGCCGCCACCTTCATCGCGACCGCCCTGACGGACACTGGTACCCGGACACGGCGTGTTCCCTTCGGGACGTCGATCGGCACGGCACGCTGACGCGCCGCCACGAATCCGGCCACCGCCGCTCGTTCGCCGGCGAGTTCCCGCGGGGAAGCGGGGGCTCGGGCGGCGGCGAGCAGTTGACCCAGCCCCTCGTGTCCGGGGCCGGGCTGATCGCCGGCAACCAGGCGATCGGCCTCGTCGAGGCCGAGTCTCCGGGTTCGCCACGTACGCATCGCACGGGTAAGAGCGTCGCGGGCTCGCATGGCGTTACACCCCCTCGGTGCGGATGGCGCGGGCGGGCGTGGCCACCGGGTTGCGGGCCCGCACCTGCGGGTCGGCGGCGAGGCGGCGCAGGCCGCGCATGGTGGCGATGCGTACGGCGCCGGGGCGTTTGCCGAGCACCTGGGCCGTGGTGGCCACGTCGAGACCGGCGACGACGCGGAGCATGACGGCCTCGGCCTGGTCGGTGGGCAGGGTGGCGATGCGGCTCAGCGCCCAGGTGGTGTCGCTGCCCTCGAACGCTTCGGCCGCGGCGTCGCGGGCGGGGATGCCAGCGGCCTCGTCGGCGAACGTGTCGGTGGGGTGTTCGGGGCGGCGTCCGGCGCGGCGCTGCTCGTCGATGGCCCGGTTGCGGGCGATGCGGAACAGCCAGCCCCGGAACGCGGCGCCGTCGCCGGTGAAACGGTGCAGGTCACGGGCGGCCTGCAGCCACGTTTCGGAGGCCACGTCATCGGCCGCGTCGCCCACGATGACGCGCAGGTAGCGCAGCAGCGCCGGATGCAGACAGCGCCAGAGCACGGCGAAGGCCCGTTCGTCGCCGGTGCTGGCCGCGCGGACCGCCCGGGCGATGTCATCGTCTTGCGACACGCTGTTTCGTCGACTTTCCGATCCGGTGGGGTGGGGGTTCAGGTTCCGATCCGTTGGGGGCAGGGCCAGCACGGTACACCGGCGATCGGGGCGGCGCGGGCGTGGTCCGACGGGCAGGTGGGGCCGTTGCGGCGGGCGGGGTGCAGGTCAGCCCCGCGGGGTCGGCGGGTCGCCCGGTCTTTTCCGCAAACGGCGGGTTCCGTCGGGTGGCTGGTGTTGTCATGGGCAGTAACCAGCACTGGCGGGAGGCTCCATGGTGTGGTCGGGCTCGGCGCCGCGCTCCGGCGTACGTGAACGCGTGTGGGCTGTCCTGCTGGTCATGGGTGTGGCGTGGCTGGGCCTGTCGTGGCTCGTGCTGCGGGCGGAGCCGTCCGATGTCGGGAACGTGGCCGGGCCGGTGCTGTTGTTCGCCGCGGCCAGCGAGGTGGTGCGGGCGCTGGCGGGTGCGCGTACGTGGTGGCTGGGCGCTGCCCTGGCGGTGTTGTTCACCGTGGGCGGGGTGGTGGTGTGGCGAGGTGTGGACTCGTCGTACGCGACGACCGCGGCGGTCGTCGGCGGCTTCCTGATGGTGCGCGGCGTCGCGGACGTGATCGTGGCGACGCTGCTCCGGGAGACGGACCGGATCTGGGGATTCCTGCTGGTGCTGGGCGTGGCCGAGGCGGCGCTGGGCGGGTGGACGGCGGCACCGGCCGCGCGCTCCGCCCAGACGTTGATCGCGGTGCTGGCGGGGTTGGCGTTGGCACGGTCGGTGGCGGATCTGATCGGGGCGCTGCAGTTGTGGGAGGGGCCGCGGGCGTCGTTGCTGGAGTTGTCACCGGAGCGGGCGGCCGGAGTGGCCGGGTTCGCGGCGGGGCTGTCGGCCTATCCGGAGTCCATCCCGCAGCCGCCGTCGAGGCACCGGGGGGTGGCGCGCGGATCGGCGGCGGGGTTGTCGGCGTTGTCGGCGCCGGGCGGTTCCGGTCCGGGGCTGGCCGGCTTGGAGCTCGCCGAGCCCGGCCCGGGCTGGCCGACCGCTGCCGGGCCGACCGGCGCGGACCCGACCGGCGCGGCGTCAACCAGCGCCAGGCCGACCGGCGCGGCGTCTACCGGCGCCAGGCCGACCGCAGCGGGGCCGACCAGGGATGGGCTGACCGGAGCCGGGCCGACCGGAGCCGGGCCGACCGGCCCGGGAGCGCCGGGTTCATGGTCGGCGGGCGCGGAGCCCCCCTGGCCGGGGCAGGCGACCGCGGGACCCGCCGCGGCACGGCAGCCGGGCGCGGGAGCGGCCGGAACCCGGGCGACCGGCACGGCGCCCGTAGGGCCCGCCATCGACGGGGGCGTGACACCGGTCGGGGGCCGGCCGACGAGTTTCCACGACGAGGTGCTGCGGACCACGGCGGACCTGGACACGATGCTGGCGATGGCCGGGGTGACCGGCTCGGCCACGGGCGTGGCGGCAGCGGCCCAGCAGGTGGAGATCCCGCCGGTACCGGACACCCCGGAGGGCGTGCTGGCGATGCCGGGCGGGCAGCCACCCACCGGGCAGTGGCCGCCCGGGGCACCGCACGCTGAGCCGCCCGCGGCGGCCCCGGCCACGGGGTTCCCCGACGCGGCGTGGCAGCGCCCACCGCAGGCGCCCGCGCCGCCGGACCCGGGCTGGCAGCGCCCACCCGAGGCGGCCTGGCCACCCCCGTCACCGGCCGTGCAGGCCCCGGCAGTCCAGGCCCCACCGGCCCAGGCCCTCGAGACCCAGGCCCTCGAGACCCAGGCCCTCGAGGCCCAGGCCCTCGAGACACAGGCTCCCGCGGGCCAATCCCCGCCCGCTCAGGCTGCCGCGGCCCAGGCGCCCCCGGCGGCGCCGGCCCACCAGCCGTGGCCTGGTGGGACGCAGGTCTCGCCCGCCACCGGTACGGGCGACGGCACGACGGGCGGGGGACGCCGCCGCGCGGAGTGAGACGCGTACCGAAAGCTTGCCTCCCCAGAACCTCGCCGGTCCGGGGCCCGACACACGGTCAGTCGCCAGGCCGGGGTCCCGGATCGGCGAGGAAGCCACCGGCGGTCAGCCGCCGATGCGGCGCAGCAGACCCTCCTGGACGGCGCTGGCGATGTGCCGGCCGTCGCGGGTGAACATGCGACCGACGGCGAGCCCGCGGCCGCCCCCGGCCGACGGGCTGGTCTGGTCGTAAAGGAACCATTCGTCGGCCCGGAACGGCCGGTGCATCCACAGCGCGTGGTCGAGGCTGGCGCCGATGACCCCGCCCGGCCCCCACACCTCGCCGTGGATGGACAGTACGGAGTCCAGCAGCGACAGATCGGAGGCGTACGTGAGGGCGCAGGCGTGGATGAGCGGGTCGTCGGGCAACCGGCCGTCGATGCGCATCCACACCCGCTGGTGCACGGCCGGGTCCCGGTCGCCGGGTTGCACCCAGCCGGGCGAGTTGATGTAGCGCACGTCGACCGCCTGCGGGGAGGCGGCGAAGGCGGCGGCGCGGTCAGGGTAGCGCTCGAGCCAGTCCGCCATGGTCGGCACGTCCTCGGGCGCGGGCACCTCGGGCGCCGGGCCGTGGTGGTCCAGGCCCTCCTCGGTCAGCTGGAACGAGGCCGACATGAGGAAGATGGCCCGGCCGTGCTGCTGGGCGGTGCAGCGGCGGACCGAGAAGGACCGGCCGTCGCGAATGCTCTCGACGTGGAAGTCGATGGGCACGGTGGGGTCGCCCGCGCGGACGAAATACCCGTGCAGGGAGTGCACGAGGCGGGCCGGGTCGACCGTGCGGCCGGCGGCGACGAGCGCCTGACCGGCCACCTGGCCGCCGAAGACCCGCTGGGCACCCACCTGGGGGCTCTCACCCTGGAAGGTGGCCGCGTCGATCTGCTTGAGGTCGAGGACTTCCAGTAGCTGATCGACCGCGGCCTGTCCGCGCAGGGGCTCGCCCATTACGCGCCGTTGACCGTGGCCGGGTCGACGAGCGAGCCGAGCTGGTGCACCCGCAGCGTGTTGGTGCTGCCGGGCGCGTTGGGCGGGCTGCCGGCCACGACGACGACGTAGTCGCCGGGCTTGGCCAGGCCCAGGCCGAGCAGCGCGCGGTCGACCTGGCGGAACATGTCGTCGGTGTGCTGCACGAAGTCGGTCAGGAACGTCTCGACGCCCCAGGAGAGGGCGAGCTGGTCGCGGACCTCGGGCACCGGGGTGAAGGCCAGCAGCGGCAGCTGGCAGTGCAGCCGGGACAGCCGGCGCACGGTGTCACCGGTCTGCGAGAACGCGACCAGCGCCTTCGCGCCGATGTTGCGGGCGATCTGGGAGGCGGCGACGGTGAGGGCGCCGCCGTGGGTGCGCGGGTCGTGCTGCAGCCGCGGCACGTCGAATGCGCCGTTCTCGGTGGTGGTGATGATCCGGGCCATGGTGCTGACGGTGAGCACCGGGTACTTGCCGACGCTGGTCTCGCCGGAGAGCATCACCGCGTCGGCGCCGTCGAGTACGGCGTTGGCGACGTCGGAGGCCTCGGCGCGGGTGGGGCGCGAGTTCTCGATCATCGAGTCGAGCATCTGGGTGGCCACGATGACCGGCTTGGCGTTCTCCCGGCACAGCTGCACGGCGCGCTTCTGCACCAGCGGGACCTGCTCGAGCGGCAGTTCGACGCCGAGGTCGCCGCGGGCGACCATGACGCCGTCGAACGCCATCACGATCTGCTCGAGGTGGGTGACCGCCTCGGGCTTCTCCACCTTGGCGAGTACGGGCCGGTGCCGCCCCTCCTCGGCCATGATCTGGTGGACGAGCTTGATGTCGTCGGGTGAGCGGACGAACGACAGGGCGACCAGGTCGACGCCCATGTTCAGCGCGAACCGCAGGTCGGCCTCGTCCTTCTCGCTCATCGCGGGCACGCTGACCGCGACGTTGGGCAGCGAGACGCCCTTGTTGTTGCTGACCGGGCCGCCCTCGACGACCAGGCAGCGGATGTCGTTGCCGTCGACGCCGGCGACCTCGACCGCGACCTTGCCGTCGTCGATCAGCAGGCGGTCGCCGACCTTGACCTCCTGCGGCAGCTTCTTGTACGTGCAGGAGACCCGGTCGGGGGTGCCGAGCAGGTCGTCGCTGGTGATGGTGACGGCGTCGCCGGTGCGCCACTCGTGCGGCCCGTTGGCGAACTTCCCGAGCCGGATCTTCGGCCCCTGCAGGTCGGCGAGGACGGCGACCGCACGGCCGGTCTCGCGGGCTGCCTCCCGGACGAGGTTGTACACGTGCTGGTGGTCTTCGTGGCTGCCGTGGCTGAAGTTCAGCCGGGCCACGTCCATGCCGGCCTCGACGAGCCCCCGGATGCGCTCCGGGGAGGCGGTGGCGGGACCCATGGTGCAGACGATCTTTGCGCGGCGTGTCACAGCCATCAGGCTAGTCTCTCTTTCGGATCGGCCCGCTGGCCGATCCCCATGAAGGGGATGAAGGGCAAACGACGCGCGAGTACGGCGTCGAGCGGGCGTCAGCGACCGCGAACCGACCAAGCTTATCGGGCGCCGCGCAGCGCCCGTGCGCAGATGGCCCCTCTAGGGGTACGGGCGGTGCGTGAAGGGGCGCGGGCCGTCCCGCGCCCCTTTCCGTCAGCGGGCGGCGGCCAGCGGCTGCGAGGACGGCCGGACCGGTGCGGGCAGTTCACCGTACGCGCCGAGGTAGCGGTGGATGGCGGCGGCGGCGGCCCGGCCCTCGGCGATGGCCCACACGATCAGCGACGCACCGCGGTGCATGTCGCCGGCCACGAACACGCCGTCGGCGTCGGTCTGCCAGTCGTCGCGGGCATCCAGCGCGCCGCGGCGGTTGCGGGTGATGCCGAACTGGGCCAGCAGCGGCGAGTCCTCGGTGCCCTCGAAGCCGATGGCCAGCAGCACCAGCTCGGCGCGCAGTTCGCGAACGCTGCCCTCGGCCACGGTGACGATGCGCTTGCCGTCGCGGCGTTCGACGCTCACGTCGGCGATGCGGATCGCGGTGACGTTGCCGTTGCCGTCGTCGACGAACTCCTGCACGGCGACGCCGAAGACCCGGTCGCCGCCCTCCTCGTGGGCGGGGTAGTTGCGCAGGATGACCGGCCAGGTCGGCCACGGGTGCAGGTCGGCGGCGCGCACGTCGGGCGGCAGCGGGTACTGGTCGAGCTGGACGACGCCGGCCGCGCCCTGGCGGTGGGCGACGCCGAGGCAGTCGGCGCCGGTGTCGCCGCCGCCGATGATGACGACGTGCTTGCCGCGCGCGTCGATCGGCGTGGTGTCCTGCAGCCCGGCGACGACCCGGTTGGCGGGCACGAGGTGCTCCATGGCGAGGTGTACGCCGTTGAGCTGGCGGCCCGGGGTCTCGGGGGTGTCGCGGCCCGCGAGGGCGCCGCAGGCCAGCAGCACGGCGTCGAAGCGTTCGCGCAGGTCGTCGGCGGTGATGTCGACGCCGACGTTGACGCCGGTCTCGAACACCACGCCCTCGGCCTCCAACTGGGCGAGCCGGGCGTCCACGACCTTCTTCTCGATCTTGAAGTCGGGGATGCCGTAGCGCAGCAGGCCGCCGATGCGGTCGTCGCGTTCGAACACGGTGACCGCGTGCCCGGCCCGGGCCAGCTGCTGGGCGGCGGCGAGCCCGGCGGGGCCGGAGCCGACCACGGCGACGCTCTTGCCGGACAGGGCGGCGGGCGGCTGCGGCTGCACGTACCCGAGGTCGAAGGCGTGGTTGGCGATCTCAACCTCGACCTGCTTGATGGTGACCGCGTCGTCGGCGATGCCGAGCACGCAGGCGGCCTCGCACGGCGCGGGACACAACCGCCCGGTGAACTCCGGGAAGTTGTTCGTGGCGTGCAGGCTCTCCGCCGCGGCCGCCCAGGCGCCGGTACGGACCAGGTCGTTCCAGTCCGGGATGCGGTTGCCCAGCGGGCAGCCGTCGTGGCAGAACGGGATGCCGCAGTCCATGCACCGGGTGGCCTGGTCGCGGATGAGGCTTTCGCTCGCGGGCGGGTACACCTCGCGCCAGTCCTGGATGCGTACCGGCACTGGCCGCCGCTTGGGCAGCTGCCGCTCGTAGCGCAGGAAACCGTTCGGATCAGGCACTGATGCCCCCCATAACCGCCTCGTCGACGTCACGACCGGCGGCCTCGGCGGTCCTGATCAGTTCCATGACGCGCTTGTAGTCGCGCGGGACCACGGCGGTGAACTCCTCCACCGCGGCGGGCCAGTCCGCCAGCAGCCGGGCGGCCACGGCCGACCCGGTCTCGGCGAGGTGCTTCTCCAGCAGGCCGTGCACCTGCTGCTGTTCGGCGTCGGTGAGCGGGGCCAGGTCGACCAGTTCCGGGTTCACCTGGTTCGGGTTCAGGCCCAGCACGAACGCGGTGCCGCCGCTCATGCCCGCGGCGAAGTTGCGCCCGGTGGTGCCGAGCACCACCACGGTGCCGCCGGTCATGTACTCGCAGGCGTGGTCGCCGACGCCTTCGACGACCGCGGCGGCGCCGGAGTTGCGCACCGCGAACCGTTCGCCGGCCCGGCCGCGCAGGAAGATCTCGCCGCCGGTGGCGCCGTACAGGATGGTGTTGCCGGCGATGATGTTGTCCTCGGCGACGAACGGGGCCTGCTCGTGCGGGCGCACGATGATCCGGCCGCCGGACAGTCCCTTGCCGACGTAGTCGTTGACGTCGCCGATGAGCCGCAGCGTCACGCCGCGCGGCAGGAACGCGCCGAACGACTGCCCGCCGGTGCCGCGCAGGGTGAACGCGATCGTGTCGTCGGGCAGGCCGTTGCCGCCGTAGCGGCGGGCGACCTCGCCGCCGAGCATCGCGCCAACGCTGCGCTGCTCGTTGCGGCAGTCCAGCTCGGCGTGCACCCGGGTGCCCTCGGCCAGCGCCGGGGCGGCCAGCGCGATGAGCTCGTTGTCCAGGGCCTTCTCCAGGCCGTGGTCCTGGGCGACGACGCCGCGGCGGGCGGCGCCGTCGGGCAGTTCGGGTACGTACAGCAGCGGGCTCAGGTCGAGTCCGCGCGCCTTCCAGTGGTCGACGGCCGGGGCGGTGTCGATCACCTCGGCGTGGCCGATCGCCTCGTCGATGCTGCGGAAGCCCAGCTCGGCCAGGTAGCCGCGGACCTCCTCCGCGAGGAACAGGAAGAAGTTCTCCACGAACTCGGGCTTGCCGGTGTAGCGCTCGCGCAGCACCGGGTTCTGCGTGGCGATGCCGACCGGGCAGGTGTCCAGGTGGCAGACCCGCATCATGATGCAGCCCGACACGATCAGCGGCGCGGTCGCGAAGCCGAACTCCTCGGCGCCCAGCAGGGCGGCGATGACGACGTCGCGGCCGGTCTTGAGCTGGCCGTCGACCTGGACGGTGACCCGGTCGCGCAGCTTGTTCAGCAGCAGCGTCTGCTGCGCCTCGGCCAGGCCCAGCTCCCACGGCGAACCCGCGTGCTTGAGCGAGTTCAGCGGGGACGCGCCGGTGCCGCCGTCGTGGCCGGAGATGAGGATGACGTCGGCCTTGAGTTTCGCGACGCCAGCGGCGACCGTACCGACGCCGATCTCGGAGACCAGCTTGACGTGCACCCGCGAGGCCGGGTTGACCATCTTCAGGTCGTGGACGAGCTGCGCCAGGTCCTCGATGGAGTAGATGTCGTGGTGCGGCGGCGGGGAGATCAGGCCGACGCCCGGCGTGGCGTGCCGGGTCTTCGCGATCCACGGCCACACCTTGTTGCCGGGCAACTGGCCGCCCTCGCCGGGCTTCGCGCCCTGCGCCATCTTGATCTGGATGTCGTCCGCGTTGACCAGGTACTCCGTGGTGACGCCGAAGCGGCCGGAGGCGACCTGCTTGATCGCGGAACGCCGGGCCGGGTCGTAGAGGCGCTCCACGTCCTCGCCGCCCTCACCGGTGTTGCTCTTGGCGCCGAGGCGGTTCATGGCGATCGCGAGCGTCTCGTGGGACTCGGCGGAAATCGAGCCGTAGCTCATCGCGCCGGTGGAGAACCGCTTCACGATCTCGCTGGCGGGCTCCACCTCCTCCAGCGGCACCGGCGGCCGGTCGGGGTTGAGCTGGAACAGCCCGCGCAGGTGGCCCGCCGACGCGGACAACTCGTCCACCTTGGACGTGTACTGGCGGAACACGTCGTACTGGCGGCTGCGGGTGGCGTGCTGCAGCAGGAACACCGTCTCGGGGTTGAACAGGTGGATCTCGCCCTCGCGGCGCCACTGGTACTCGCCGCCGACCTCGAGGCGGCGGTGCGCCCGCTCGGCCGGGTTCGCCGGGTAGCCCTTGGCGTGCCGCGCCGCGACCTCGGCGTGGATCTCCGCGAGCCCCGCGCCGCCGATGCGTCCGGAGGTGCCGACGAAGTAGCGCTGCAGCAGCTCGTCGTCGAGACCGACGGCCTCGAACACCTGCGCACCGCAGTACGACGTCACCGTCGAGATGCCCATCTTGGACATGATCTTCAGAACGCCCTTGCCGAGCGCCTTGACGTAGTTGCGGACCGCCTTGGACGGGTCCATCCCCGCGAGGGGGCCGGTGGCGATGAGGTCGTCGACCGTCTCGAACGCGAGATACGGGTTGACCGCGGCGGCGCCGTACCCGATGAGCACGGCCGCGTGGTGCACCTCGCGGCAGTCGCCGCTCTCGACGACCAGCGCGACCTGCGTACGGGTCTGTTCGCGCACCAGGTGCTGGTGCACGGCGGCGGTCAGCAGCAGCGACGGGATCGGCGCCAGGTCGGCGTTGGAGTCGCGGTCGGAGAGCACGAGGATGCGTACGCCGTCCTCGATGGCCTCGGAGACGTGGCGGCAGATCTGGGTGAGCCGGGCCTTGATGCCCTCCCCGCCGTCGCGCAGCGGGTACAGCCCCGAAACCCGCACGGCCTTGAAGCCGGGCAGGTCGCCGTCCTCGTCGATGGAGAGCAGCTTGGCCAGCTCGTCGTTGTCGATGATCGGGTACGGCAGCACCACCTGACGGCAGCTCGCCGGTCCCGGGTCGAGCAGATTGCCCTCCGGGCCGATCGTGGTGCCCAGGCTGGTCACCAGCTCCTCGCGGATCGCGTCCAGCGGCGGGTTGGTGACCTGGGCGAACAGCTGGTGGAAGTAGTCGAACAGCAGCCGCGGCCGGGTGGACAGCGGCGAGATCGGGGTGTCCGTGCCCATCGACCCGAGCGGCTCGGCGCCGGTACGGGCCATCGGCGCGACGAGGATCTTCAGCTCCTCCTCGGTGTAGCCGAACACCTGCTGGCGGCGCATCACCGAGTCGTGGGTGTAGATGATGTGCTCGCGCGGCGGCAGGTCCGCGATGTCGATCAGACCGGCATGCAGCCAGTCCTCGTACGGTTCGGCGGCGGCGAGTTCGCTCTTGATCTCGTCGTCGTGCACGATGCGGCCCGCCGCGGTGTCCACCAGGAACATCCGGCCCGGCTGCAGGCGTCCCTTCGCGACGACGGTGGCCGGGTCGAGGTCGAGCACGCCCGCCTCGCTGCCCAGCACGACCAGACCGTCGCTGGTGTGCCACCAGCGGCCGGGGCGCAGCCCGTTGCGGTCGAGCACCGCGCCGATCAGGGTGCCGTCGGTGAACGCGACGCTGGCCGGGCCGTCCCACGGCTCCATCAGGCTGGCGTGGAAGCGGTAGAAGGCCCGCCGGGCCGGGTCCATGCCCGGGTCGTTCTCCCACGCTTCGGGAATCATCATGAGTACGGCGTGCGGCAGGCTCCGCCCGGCCAGGTGCAGCAGTTCCAGCACGGCGTCGAAGTTCGCCGAGTCGGAGGCCTCCGGCGTGCAGATGGGGAACAGCCGCTTGATGTTGCCCGGCACGTTCGGCGACGCCAGCAGCGCCTCGCGGGCGGCCATCCAGTTGCGGTTGCCGCGGATCGTGTTGATCTCACCGTTGTGCGCGATGAACCGGTACGGGTGGGCCAGCGGCCAGGACGGGAACGTGTTGGTGGAGAAGCGGGAGTGCACCAGCGCGATCGCGCTGTCCACCCGCTCGTCGCACAGGTCGGGGAAGAACTCGGGCAGCTGGTCCGGGGTGAGCATGCCCTTGTAGGTGATGGTGCGACAGGACAGTGACGGGAAGTAGGCGGCCACGCCACGCTGCGCGGTCTCCCGTTCGGCCTGCTTGCGGATGCAGAACGCGACCCGGTCCAGGTCGATGCCGTCCAGCGGGTCGCCCGCCGCGCCGTCCTTCGAGCTGGTGAGCCGGTGCGCGGCCAGGAACACCTGGCGGATCGCGGGACGCGCCGCGTCGGCGGTCTCCCCCAGCCCGGACGGGTTCACCGGCACGTCGCGCCAGCCGAGGATGTCGCCGCCCTCGACCAGGGCGTACTTCTCGAACACCGCGATCGCGCGGGCGGCCTCGGCCGGGTCGTTGGGCAGGAAAACCAGGCCGGTGGCGTACTTGCCGGCCGCAGGAAGTTCGAAGTCGACGACCGCGCGCAGGAAAGTGTCCGGAACCTGGATCATGATGCCGGCGCCGTCGCCCGTGTTGTGTTCGGCGCCGCGGGCGCCGCGGTGATCCAGCCGGATCAGCGCCGACAGGCCCTTCGCGACGACGTCGTTGCTGCGCCGGCCGTGCAGGTCTGCCACGAACGCCACACCGCACGCGTCGTGCTCGTGCGCCGGGTCGTACAGCCCCTGGGCGCGATGCTCCGCGGCGGGCAGGTTCAGCGGGTGCGGAAGAGCCACCGGGCCTCCTGTCGTCACTGGTGTTTCGTATCAAGGTCGGGACGACGTCGGCCCTGCAAAGTCACTAGAGTCTACGTTAAGGGTTACCGATCTCCGCCAGAGCAGATTCGTCACACTGCGGATCGATCACACTGCCGTCCGCACGATCCGCCGGCCGCGCGATTGGGTAGTCTCGCGCGGTGGCGCTTCCGAACCCCGACGTGTTCGCACGTCTCGAACGCTTCTACGACGCTGTGCCCCGCGACGCCGCTGTCGCGGAGGACATCGGGAATCTTGTGCTGTTCGTGCGCGACGGTGCGGGCTGGCCTTTCTACGCCCGACCCCGGATAGGGGCGCCGACACCATCTGCGGCCGATGTTACTGCGGTGCGGCAGCGGCAACGAGACCTCGGGATCGCCGAGGCTTTCGAATGGGTGCATGAAACCACCCCCGACCTGCTCGCGGTCGCCCGTTCCGCCGGCCTGGAGGTGCTGCTCGCGCCGCTGATGGTACTGCAGCGGGCGGCGCTGGTGCCGGATCTGCCCCTGCCCGGCGCGCGGATCCGGGTCCTCGACCCGGCGGCCCCCGGCTACGCCGACGATCTTGCCGCCAGCCGGGCGGTCGCCCACCTCGGGTTCGCCGCGCCCGCCACGCCGATGCCCACGCCCGACGCCGACGGGAAACTGGTCATCTCGACGGCGGGCCCCCGCGAACGCGACGCCGCGCCCCGGCCGGAGCAGGCCGAGGTCGAGGCGTCCCGCCAGCGGGCACTGTCCGGGCGGCACACCACCGCGGTCGTCGAGTCGGATGCGGACGGCATCGTGGCCAGCGGGATGGTGCAGCAGGTCGGCGACGTGGCCGAGGTCGCCGGGGTGGCCACCCTGCCGTCGGTGCGCCGCCGGGGGTACGCGTCCCAGCTCACCGCGAGCCTCGCCCGGCAGGCCCTGCAGGCCGGCGCCGACCTGGTGTTCCTGTCCGCCGGTGACGACGACGTCGCCCGCCTGTACTCCAAGATCGGCTTCCGCCGCATCGGCACGGCCTGTATCGCGGAGCCCGCCCCCGCGCCCATGTGATCCGCCCGGAGCGCCGGGGGCGGAATCCGCACCCCGGCCGCGACCCCGCCGGGGCTACTCCGGGGGCTGCCACTGCGCGGCCAGGCCCTCCGCATGGCCGAGCATGCGCGGGCGCAACGCGCCGAGCGCGGCGTCGCGGGCCCGCAGCGCCAGCCGTCCCCGGGCCTGCACCACCGCCGACATCCGCCGCATCTGACGCACCACGCTCGTCGTGCGCGGCCGCCGGGTCCGGCTGTACGTGTCGATCGCCGCGCGCAGCTCCGGACCGGGCCGGGCCGCGCCCACCAGCGCCGCGAGCGTCGCCACGTCCTCGAACGCCAGGCAGGCCCCCTGCCCCAGGTGGTGCGGCATCGCGTGGCCCGCGTCGCCGACCAGCACCACCCCGCCGGGCCCGGCGCCGAAGCCGTACGCGCGGGGCAGCGGACGCAGCTCACGAACCTCCTGCGGGACCAGATCCTCGGGGTGGGTGGCCGCCAGCAGCTCCGGGATCGGGGCGTGCCAGCGCGCGAACCAGCGGCGCAGCAGCGACAGCTGGGTGGCGGGCGGCTCCGGCCGGGGCGCGCCCGCGGCGGTGGCGACCCAGTACATGCCGCCCCGGCCGGCGGCCCGCTCGCCCAGCGGCATGGAGACGAACCGGTAGCCCGCGCCCAGGGTCTCGCCCCCGGCGGCCAGCTCCGCGCTCAGCCGGGGCATCCGGTAGCCCGGGACGACCGCCTGCCACGCCGCGAAACCGGAGCCGACCGCCACGGACTCCGGCGCCAGCGCGCGGCGTACCGGGCTGTCGATGCCGTCCGCGGCGACCACCAGGTCCGCCTCGAACACCGTGGGGCCGTCCGCGACCGACGGGCGGCGCCCACGGCCGACGCGCACGGTGTGCACCCGCGCCCCGGTACGGATCTCCACCCGGTCGCCGAGGCCCGCGACCAGCGTGTCGTACAGGTCCTCCAGGTGCACCACGGCGGGGGCGGGCCCGGCGCCGGGCCGGCTGCGGGGCGCCACCAGCCAGCCGCCGTCCGGGCGGCGCACACCGCCGTCGGGCAGCGGGGCGGCGATACCGGCCCAGCCGCCGCCGGGGTCGATGGCCTCCAGCGCCCGCCGCCCGTTGGCCCACAGCACCAGGGCGGTCGGTGGCGCGGCGATGCGCTCACCGCGTTCCAGCAGCGTCACCCGCCAGCCGGTACGGGCCAGCGCGCCGGCGGCGGCCAACCCGGCCATCCCGGCGCCCACCACCACGGCCGTGCGCACGTCACCGCCTCCCGCCGGGGCCGTCGGGTCAGCGCTCGTCGGTGGGACCGGCCGAGGAACCGGCCGGCTGGGTGCCATCCCCGGTGGCCGAATCCGGCGCGGCGGAGTTCCGGCCGGAACCGGCCGTGGAGCTCTGGTCCCCGCCCGGCGCGGCGGGCGGCTGGCTTGAATCCGGCCCGGCGGCCGCTGCGGCGGACGACGGGGTCTCCCCGGGCGACGCCCCGGACGGGGCCACAGCCGGTGCGTCCTCGGGCGGCAGGATGCCGGTCCGCTCGTACGCCCGGAACCGTTCCTCGCTGACCACCTGGTACGCGCGCGGCGCCTTGGCCCGGTCCGGTTCGGCGCTCTCGGTGACGTCCACCTGGCCGATGTCGCCCGCGGCGGGCTCGGGGGCGGAATCCGGCGCGTCGATCGGCACGACGTACTCGCGGGGGCCCTTGACCAGCAGGAAGTACGCCAGGGCGCCGAGGAACACCACGATCGAGGTGAAGACGTTGAGGCGGATGCCGAAGAAGTGGCTCGCGTCGTCGACCCGCAGCATCTCGATCCAGCACCGGCCCACCGTGTACGCCATCACGTACAGGGCGAAGGCGCGGCCACGGCCGAACTTGAACCGGCGGTCCAGCAGGAACACCAGCCCGGCGACGCCGACGTTCCAGACCGCCTCGTACAGGAACGTGGGGTGGTAGAGGTCGGGCAGGGTGACCGGCTTGCCGTCGATGAGCGTGGCGCGGCCCGGGTTGGACCGGTCCATGTCGTGCACGCGCAGGCCCCACGGCAGGGTGGTGACGCTGCCGTAGAGCTCGTTGTTGAACCAGTTGCCGAAGCGGCCGATCGCCTGTGCGAGGGGCAGGCCGGGGGCGAGCGCGTCGGCGAAGACGCTCAGCGGCAGGCCGAGCTGGCGGGCCGCGATCCAGGCGCCGACCGCGCCGCCGGCCACCGCGCCCCAGATGCCGAGGCCGCCCTCCCAGATGTAGAACGCCTGGATGGGGCTGCCCCCGGCGCCGAAGTAGTCCTGCGGCGACGTGATGACGTGGTAGATGCGGGCGCCCACGATGCCGAACGGCACGGCCCACACCGCCATGTCCAGCGACGCCCACGGGGCCACGCCTCGGCGGCGCAGTCGCACCTCCATGACCAGCACGGCCACGACGATGCCGAGCACGATGCACAGCGCGTATGCGCGGATCGGGAAACCGAACACGTGCCAGACGGACACGGTGGGGCTGGGGATTGCGGCGAGCGTCACGGCTGCACAGGCTACCGCCGTACGGCGCGGAGGCAATCCCCAGGGCGGGCGGTGCGCCCGGTCAGCGCCGCGGGTTGCGGACGCCCTGCGCCAGTTCGGCGCTGAGGGCGCGCAGCCGCTGCTGCCCGGTCGCGGTGTCGGGGGCCTCCAGCACGCACCGGATCAGGGCGCTGCCGACGATCACGCCGTCGGCGAACCCGGCCACCTCGGCCGCCTGCGCGCCGGTCCCCACGCCCAGGCCGACCCCGACCGCCATCTCCGGGTCGGCCGCGCGGATCCGGGCGACCAGCTCCGGTGCCTGCTGGGAGACCTGGGAGCGGGCGCCGGTGACGCCCATCAGGGCGGTGGCGTAGACGAAGCCACGGCAGTGTTCGAGGGTCATGGCGAGGCGCGCGTCGGTCGAGGACGGGGAGACCAGGAACGTACGGTCGTTGCCGTACCGGTCGCTGGCGGCGAGCCACTCGGCCGCCTCGTCCGGGATCAGATCCGGGGTGATCATGCCGGTGGCCCCGGCGGCGGCGAGGTCGCGGGCGAACGCGTCGACGCCGTACCTCTCGATCGGGTTCCAGTACGTCATGAGCACGACCTGCGCGCCCGTGGCCGCGACCGCCTCGATGACGCGCAGCGTGTCCCGGGTGCGCACCCCGTTCGCGAGGGCGATGTCGCTGGCCTTCTGGATCACCGGCCCGTCCATCACCGGATCCGAGTACGGCAGTTCCACCTCGATGACGTCGCACCCGGCCTCGGCCATCGCGACCATCGAGGCGATGCTGTCGTCCACGGTCGGGAACCCGGCGGGCATGCAGCCCACGAGCAGCGCCCGCCCCTCGGCGCGGGCCTTGCCGAACGTCTCGGCGATGCTGGTCACGAGTTCTCCCCGGGGACGATCGTCGAGACGTCGCCGAGCAGCCCGAAGTACGCCCCGGCGGTGTGCACGTCCTTGTCGCCGCGACCGGACAGGTTGACCACGATGGTGGGGGTGCGGCCCAGCTCGGCGGCCAGCCGGGGGGCGAGGCGGGCGGCACCGGCCAGCGCGTGCGCGCTCTCGATCGCCGGGATGATCCCCTCGGTGCGGCACAGCAGCTGGAACGCGGCCATCGCCTCGGCGTCGGTGACCGGCTCGTAGGTGGCCCGCCCGGTGTCGTGCAGCCAGGCGTGCTCGGGGCCGACGCCCGGGTAGTCGAGCCCGGCCGAGATCGAGTGCGACTCCAGGGTCTGGCCGTCGTCGTCCTGCAGCACGTACGTGCGGGCGCCGTGCAGCACCCCGGAGGAGCCGCCGGTGATCGAGGCGGCGTGCCGGCCCGTCTCCACGCCGTCGCCGCCCGCCTCGAAGCCGTACAGGCGGACATCGGTGTCGGGCACGAAGGCGTGGAAGATGCCGATCGCGTTGGAGCCGCCGCCCACGCAGGCGGCCACCGCGTCGGGCAGGCGGCCGAGCTGCTCCAGGCACTGGGCGCGGGCCTCGGTGCCGATGCCGCCCACGAAGTCGCGGACCAGCTCCGGGAACGGGTGCGGCCCGGCGGCCGTACCCAGGAGGTAGTGGGTGGTCTCCACGGTGGACACCCAGTCGCGCAGGGCCTCGTTGAGGGCGTCCTTGAGGGTGCGCGAGCCGGTGGTGACCGGCACGACCGTGGCGCCGAGCATCCGCATCCGGGCGACGTTGAGCGCCTGGCGCTCGGTGTCGACCTGGCCCATGTACACGACGCAGTCGAGGTCGAGCAGGGCCGCGGCGGTGGCGCTGGCGACGCCGTGCTGGCCCGCGCCGGTCTCGGCGATGACCCGCTTCTTGCCCATCTTCTGCGCCAGCAGCGCCTGGCCGAGCACGTTGCGCACCTTGTGCGCCCCGGTGTGGTTCAGGTCCTCGCGCTTGAGCAGGATCTCCGCACCGACCGCGGCGGACAGCCGCTCCGCGCGGTACAGCAGCGAAGGGGTGCCCGCGTAGTCGCGCAGCAGCCCCGTGAACCGGCCCTGGAACTCCGGGTCGGTCCTGGCCTCGCGGTACGCGGCGTCGAGCTCGTCGAGCGCCTTGACCAGGGCCTCGGGCACGAAGCGGCCCCCGTACCGGCCGAAGTGACCGGCCAGGTCGGGCAGCTCGCTCATCGGACCGGCCTCGGGGTGGCCGGGTGGTTGCCCGCGTTGACCAGCTCGGCGACCGCGTCGCGCGGGCTCTTCTTGGTGACCAGGCCCTCGCCGACCAGGACCGCGTCGGCGCCCGCGGAGGCGTACCGGATCAGGTCGTGCGGGCCGCGCACCCCCGACTCGGCGATCTTGACGACGTTGTTGGGCAGGCCGGGCGCGATCCGCTCGAAGACGGACCGGTCCACCTCCAGGGTCCGAAGGTCGCGGGCGTTGACGCCGATGACCTGGGCCCCGGCGGCGAGCGCCCGGTCGGCCTCCTCCTCGTTGTGCACCTCCACGAGGGCGGTCATGCCGAGCGACTCGATGCGTTCGAGCAGCCCGACCAGGACGTTCTGCTCCAGCGCCGCCACGATCAGCAGCACCAGGTCGGCGCCGTGGGCGCGGGCCTCGTGCACCTGGTAGCTGGAGACGACGAAGTCCTTGCGCAAGACCGGGACCTGCACCGCGGCGCGTACCGCGGCGAGGTCTTCGAGCGAGCCGCCGAACCACCGGCCCTCGGTGAGCACGCTGATGCAGCGGGCGCCGCCCGCCGCGTACTCCCCGGCCAGCTCGGCCGGATCCGGGATGTCGGCGAGCGCGCCCTTGGACGGCGACGACCGCTTGACCTCGGCGATCACCGCCACGCCGGGCTTGCGCAGCGCCGCGTACGCGTCGATCGCGGGAGGGGCCGCGGCGGCCAGGTCGCGGATCTGCTCCAGCGGCACCTGCTCCTGCCGCTGAGCCACGTCCTCGCGGACTCCGGCCAGGATCTCTTCAAGTACGTTCTGCGGTCCGGAGTCCCGGTCGGCGGGCCCGCCTGCGCCCGCTTCCGCCTGATCGGATGTCACGTAATGACCTCCCTCTCCGGGTGCCTTCCGCCCGATGCTAGGCGGGGGCGGTCAACATCGACCCCCCGGGGTGCGACCCACACCACTACGTGGGCGCGGCATAATGCCCTGCCAGGACCCTGTCTCGTTGGTCACAGGCGCATCCGTGGTCCCGCGTGTCGGCCTGCACCGAATCGGATGATCGGTGGATCCCACATACCGTTGACGTCGCCGTCACCAGGTGGAAATACGACTCCGGCATCATCTGATTCGGGCAAACTGGTTCACGGCGTCGGGGGCGCCGGCCAGCCGTCGAGCAGTAGTGGAGTTGACCATGGCGAGTGCAGTGAATGCGCAGACCAACGGCTTCGTCGCTCTCTCCCGCGTGGTGTGCTCCGTCGCCGTCGACCTGGTCGCCGGCGTCGAGCGGGTGGTGATCGGCGACGGCAAGGTCCGCACCGCGCAGAGCAACGCGTGGGACGCCATCTGCGCGGATCGCGCGGCGCGCCAGGCCCGCGCGGATTTGGATCGACTGGTGGCCGACCTGCTGGCCTCGGGGCCGCCCGTCCGTGGCGGCCAGGCGCATGCAATCGGTCCTCAGGTGGTCGGTGCTCAAGTGGTCGGGTCGTCGCCCCGGTCGAGCGCGTCCCACGCGGCCCTGGTGTCCACGGGCGGCACGTCCGTCCGCTGACGGCCGGTCGCCCGGTCCTGCGGGCCCGCTGCCCCGGCCTGGCCGTCCTGACCCCCGGCCTCGCTGTCGCGACCCCTGACCTGACCCGCTCGCCCCTGACCCTCTAGCTGCGCCTGGCTGTCTGGCTGGGCGTCGCCGGAGCGCGGTGTGTCGCCCGGTGCCCGCGGTGCGGCGCCCCGTTCGTAGCGGGCACCCATCGCCGGCCACCGGTGCCCGTGCCGGGCAGCCCACCAGCCCGCCAGCGCGACCAGGGCACCGCCGAGCACACACGCCGCCGGGCCGAGCGTCGCGGCGGCCCCGGCCGAGCCCACGTCCAGCGTCGCCCGCCCGGCGACCGCCGCCGCGGCCAGCCCCAACCCGATCACCGCCAGCAGAACACCCAGCAGGCGCCGGGTCAGGCCACGCGTGGCCAGCAGGGCGCCCGCACCGGCGAGGGCGACCACGGCCAGCGCCACCAGCCACGGCGCCTGTTGCGCCCCGGTGTGCGCCGCGCGCAGGTCGGTCAGGCCGGGCCGTGGGGTCACCTGTACCGACCAGGTGCGGGTGGCGGCGTACAGGGCCAGGCCGGCGCCCGCCGCGCAGGCGAGCGCGGCCGGGCCGAGCAGACGTGGCGGGGCCATCAGCGGGCGGCGCGCAGGGTCTCGGCGGACGCGATCGCGGACAGCACGGCGGCCGCCTTGTTACGCGTCTCCTGTTCCTCGGCGGCCGGATCGGAGTCCGCCACGATCCCCGCGCCCGCCCCCACGTACGCGACACCGTCGCGCAGCAGCGCGGTGCGGATGGCGATCGCCATGTCCATGTCACCGGCGAAGCCGAAGTAGCCGACCGTGCCGCCGTACAGGCCGCGGCGGGTCGGCTCCAGCCCGTCGATGATCTCCATGGCGCGGACCTTCGGGGCGCCGGACAGGGTGCCCGCCGGGAACGTCGCGGCCAGGGCGTCGAACGCGCTGGAGTCGGCGCGCAACTGCCCGACCACCGTGGAGACGATGTGCATGACGTGGCTGTACCGCTCGATGCGGGCGAAGTCCGGCACCTCCACCGTGCCCGGCGTGCAGACCCGGCCCAGGTCGTTGCGGCCCAGGTCGACCAGCATGACGTGCTCGGCGCGTTCCTTCGGGTCGGCCAGCAGCTCCGCCGCGAGCGCGTTGTCCTGCTCCGGGGTCGCGCCGCGCCAGCGGGTGCCCGCGATCGGGTGCAGCAGCGCCCGGCGGGTGCCGTCGCGTTCGGCGCTCACCTTCAGGTGCGCCTCGGGTGAGGACCCGACGATGTCGAAGTCGTCGAAGCGCAGCAGATACATGTACGGGCTGGGGTTGGTCGCCCGCAGCACCCGGTAGACGTCCAGCGGGTTGGCGTCCGTACGCCGTTCGAAGCGCTGCCCCACCACGATCTGGAAGCACTCGCCGGCCCGGATCGCCTCCTTGGCCCGCTCGACCGCCTTCGGGTACTCCCCCGCCGGGGTCCGGCTCACCGCCGGGCCGGGCGTGACCCGGTCGACCGCGGAGATCATCGGCGGGGTGGGGCGCGACAGCGCGGTCGTCATCGCGTCCAGCCGTCCCACCGCGTGGTGGTAGGCGGCGCGCCGTTCCCGCTCGTCCGCGTCGCCGGAGAGCACCGCGTTGGCGACCAGGATGGCCGAGCCGTCGTGATGGTCGAGCACCACCAGGTCGGTGGCCAGCATCATGCCCAGCTCGGGCAGGGGCAGGTCGTCGACCGCGTCGCAGGGCAGTCGCTCGAAGCGGCGGACCAGGTCATAGCTGAGGTAGCCGACCATGCCGCCGGTCAGCGGCGGCAGGCCCGCGTCGGCCTGTGCGTCCGGCGGCGAGGCCAGCGCGGCGACCGTCTCGCGCAACGCGACCACCGGGTCGCCGTCAACCGGTACGCCCGCGGGCGGCTCACCGAGCCACGCCGCCTGACCGTCGCGTTCGACCAGCGTCGCGGCGCTGCGCACCCCGACGAACGAGTACCGCGACCAGGCTGCGCCCTGCTCCGCCGACTCCAGCAGGAAGGTGCCCGGGCCACCGGCCAGCTTCGTGTACACCCCGACCGGGGTCTCACCGTCGGCCAGCAGCCGCCGCACCACCGGGACAACCCGGCGGTGCGCGGCCCGCGCGACGAATTCCTCCTCGTCGGGAACAACCGCGCCGCTGGTCACGTCGTGCTCCCTTCCGGCGTGCCCGTGCGGCCCGCGCTGCGCCCGGTGCGGTCGGTCACGCCGTGTCCGTCCGCGGCAGTGTCACGGGCAGATCGTCCGTGAAACAGGTGTGCGTGCCCGTGTGGCAGGCCGCGCCGACCTGATCCACGGTGAGCAGCAGCGCGTCGCCGTCGCAGTCCAGGGCGACCGATCGCACGTACTGGTGGTGGCCGGAGGTGGCGCCCTTCACCCAGTACTCCCGGCGGCTGCGGGAGTAGTAGGTGGCCCGGCCGGTGGTCAGGGTGCGGTGCAACGCCTCGTCGTCCATCCAGGCCAGCATCAGCACGTCGCCGCTGCCGTGCTCGCGCACGATCGCGGCCACCAGCCCGTCGGGGGTGCGCTTCAGGCGGGCGGCGATGGCCGGGTCCAGCGCGGACCGGGGCGCGAGTTCAGGTACGGACACGTCTGCGATTGTCCCGCACGCGCGGACCGCTGCCGCGCAGGCCGCCGCCCGCCCACGATCCGGGCGCCCGGCGCGCGCCCCGGGCGCTGCTCGGACGCCGCCGCGCACACGCTGACCGGGCACCAGTGATCTCCGTCCGGGTGGCCGCACCGGGGATGTGCAGGGCGGCCCGGAACGGTACGGTCGGTGGGCGCCGCACCTTCCCGGGTGCCCGCGCCGCCGCCCGCAGCGCGCTCCTGCGGGTCGCGTCCCCTCGCGACGGGAGTCTGAGATCCGATGGAGCCCACCTCCAGCCCCGAGAACGTCCCGCAGTCGCGCGGCGTGGCCCGTTTCTGGCCGGCGCACGGGATGCCCGCGCCCGGCCAGCGCACGCCCGGCGCGGACGAGCCGGAGGCCTCCGGGCCGGACCTGACACCGGACCGGACCCTGCCCGGCCACCAGACGCCCGGCTTGGACCTGTCGCCCGGCCCGGTGCTGCCCGCGCAGCTTCCCGGCCCGGGTCTGGCCGACGACACCGAGATGGCCACGCTGGGCGGTCGCCGCGGCCCGGAGGCCCTGCTCGGTTCGGTGCCGGGCACCCGCCCCTGGAGCGTCAACCACGGTGGGTTCCCCGCCATGGACGCCGACCGGACGTATCGCAACGGCGATTCCGGGGCGGCGAACGGGCACGCCTCGGCCTCCACCACGCCCCCGACCAGTGGGTCTGCCAGCGTCTCGCCGTTCCCGCTCGGCCGCGCCGAGGCACCCCGGCCGCCAGCGGGCCCGGGTGACACCCCGCCCCCGGCGTGGGCCGCCCCGACCTCGAGCGCCGCCGGAATCGCCGTCCCGCCCCTGCCGCCGGCCGCCACCACGCCGCCCGCCACCCCGTCGGCTCCCGCGCTGCAGACACCCGGGCTGCCCGCAGCCGCGCCGCCGCCCGGGCTCACCCCGGCCGCACCGACCGCTGGGCTCACCCCGGCCGCGCCAGCTGCTGGGCTGACCGCGGCCGCGCCGCCGCCCCCCGGGCTGGACGTCTCCGCGCTGCCGACCTCGCCGCCGCCCCTCGCCCCGGTCTCGGGCGCCGCGTCCGTCCCGCCGCTGGTGCCCGCTCCGGCGGCCCCGGTCTCCGGTGCGCCGGTGTCCGGCGGACCCGTGGCGGACCTGTCCCGCGCGTCGCGCCGGGGCCGCGCCGATGATGAGGCCGCCGCGCCGCGACGCCGTTCCGCCAGGCTCGACGAGGCGGACGACGCCGGCGGGCCAGGGCGTGGCGACGGTGCTGGCCCGGCGGGTGAGGCTGGCGGGCCGGCAGCGGACGGGCGCCCCGCCCTGCGTCCCGGTGACGTCCGGGAGACCGAGATCGCGTTCTGGGACGAGGCGGGCGCCGCGCACTTCCGCGCCGAGTGGCACGAGGTGAAGGCGGGCTTCGTCGACGATCCGGTGACGGCCCTGACCCGCGCCCACGACCTGCTCACCGAGGCCGTGCACGAGCTCACCGAGTCGCTGCTGGCCGAGCGGGACGAGCTGGACCCGCTGCGCCACACCGCCGCGCCGGACACCGAGAGCATGCGCATGGCGATGCGCGGCTACCGCGACTTCCTGGAGCGCATCCTGTCCCTGTGACGGCGCATCTCCCGAGGCCCCGTGGACCCACCGGTCCGCGGGGCCTCGTCGTGTTCCCGTCACCCGCCCGCATGATCACCCGGGAATCACCCCGGATTGGGCGTTGACCCCGGCGGCAGAATTCATCTAGCGTTGAACTCAACGGTGAGTGAATTCGAGGAGGGCGTGATGGAGAGCGCCATCGAGGTCCGCGACCTCGTGGTCGAGCGCGGCGGACGCCGCGTACTGCACGGCATCACCTGCACGGTGCCCACCGGCACCGTGGCCGGCCTGCTCGGGCCCAGTGGCAGCGGCAAGACCACGCTGATCCGGGCGATCGTGGGCGTACAGATCGTCAAGTCCGGCACGGTGACGGTGCTCGGCCAGCCGGCCGGGTCGCCCCCGCTGCGCCGCAAGGTCGGCTACGTCACCCAGGCCCCCAGCGTCTACGCCGACCTCTCCGTCCGGGAGAACGCGCGCTACTTCGCCGCCCTCTACGGCCTGCCCGCCGCCGTCGCCGACCGCGCCGTCGCCGACGTCGGCCTGGCCGGTGCCGCCGGGCAGCTCGTGGCGGACCTCTCCGGCGGCCAGCGCAGCCGCGCGTCACTGGCCTGCGCCATGCTCAGCAACCCCGACGTGCTGGTGCTCGACGAGCCGACCGTCGGGCAGGACCCGGTGCTGCGGGTCGAGCTGTGGGCCCAGTTCCACGAGCTGGCCGCGCGGGGCACCACGCTGCTGGTCTCCAGCCACGTGATGGACGAGGCCGGGCGCTGCGACCGGCTGCTGCTCATCCGCGAGGGCCGGCTGATCGCCGACGACACCCCGGCCGCGGTGCGCACGGCGGCGGGCACGGACGACCTGGAGGAGGCGTTCCTGCGCCTCATCCGCGAACGCGAGAGCGCGGAGGTGACGGCATGAACCCGCGGATCACCCTGGCCACGGCGGCGCGGGCGCTGCGCCAGCTGCGGCACGACCGGCGTACGGTGGGCCTGCTCGTCGTGGTCCCGGCCCTGCTGCTGACCCTGCTCTATTTCATGTACGAGAACGCCGGTCCCACCTTCGACCGGATCGCCCTGATCATGCTGGGCGTCTTCCCGTTCGTCACGATGTTCCTGGTCACCAGCATCGCGATGCTGCGCGAACGCACCACCGGCACCCTGGAACGACTGCTGACCACCCCACTGGGCAAAGTGGACCTGCTGTTCGGGTATGGCATCGCGTTCAGCCTGGCGGCGGCGGTGCAGGCGGGTGTCGCCGTGGGCACGGCGTACGGGCTGCTGGGGCTCGACACCGTGGGCAGCGCGTGGCTGGTGGTGCTCATCGCCATCCTCAACGCGGTACTGGGGGTGGCGCTGGGCCTGCTGTGCAGCGCGTTCGCCCGTACGGAATTCCAGGCCGTGCAGTTCCTGCCGGTGGTCGTGGTTCCGCAACTGCTGCTGTGCGGCCTGTTCGTGCCGCGCGGGCAGATGGCGGGCTGGCTGCAGGTGGTCAGCGACGCGATGCCCCTGTCGTACGCGGTGGAGGCGCTGGGTCAGGTCGGTGTGCACGCCGCCGCCACGGCGACGATGTGGCACGACCTGCTCGTGGTGACCGGCGCGGCCGTGGCGGCGCTGGTCCTGGCCGCCGCGACCCTGCGGCGGCGCACGCCGTGAGTGGTGGGCCGGGCAAGGATCGCGGCGCGGCGCGGCGCGGCGCGCGCACCGAGGCAGGTTCCCCGGCACCGCGAGGCAGGCACACCGAGGCGGGCGCCGGGACCCGGCGCAGCGGGCGGCGGCCGGGCAAGCAGGACACCCGGCAGTCCATTCTGGACGCGGCCCGCACCGCGTTCGCCGAGCGGGGCTTCGACCAGGCCTCGATCCGCTCGATCGCCGCCGACGCGGGAGTCGACCCCGCCCTGGTGCACCACTACTTCGGCACGAAGGAGAAGCTGTTCCTGGCGGCGATGAACTCGCCGATCAACCCGGCCGAGCTGGTGCCGCAGGCCCTGGCGGGACCGCGCGAGCAGGCCGGCGAGCGGCTGGTCCGGCTGGTGCTGTCGGTGTGGGACTCCCCGGCCGGCGGCGCCGCGGTGGCCCTGCTGCGCTCGGCGATGAGCAACGACTGGACCGCCCGGCTGATGCGCGAGTTCGTGGTGACCCAGATCCTGCGCCGGGCCGTCGCCGAGCTGAGCCTGGACCCCGCGCAGGCGCCGCTGCGGGCGGCCCTGGTGGCGACGCAGATCGCCGGGCTGGCCGCGGTCCGCTACGTGCTGAAGGTGGAACCGGTGGCGAGCGCCCCCGCCGAGGAGCTGGTCGCGGCGATCGGCCCCACGGTGCAGCGGTACCTGACCGGCGAGCTGTGAGGGGGCGCGGTCAGGCCGTGCAGTGGCGGCAGAGCACCGGGTGCAGCAGGTGGGCCAGCTCGTGCCGGTCGGCGACCGGGGCGGGGAACGGCAGCCGGGCCAGTCGCTCGCCCGCGCGCACGACCAGGCCGTAGCGGTCGAGGCGGACCACGCGCGGCTGGTCGCCGGGGCGGGCGGCCGGGCCGAGGCAGCGGTTCGCGTACGCGGCCACCTGTGCGACGTGGTGGTCGGCCAGGTCGGCCAGCAGGTCGAACTCGATGGCGCGCAGCGGGTCCGGGGTGGCGTCGGCGTACTGGTCGGGGTCCAGCTCATGCAGGGTGCCGTGCCGCTCGTAGCGGATCTCGGCGACGTCCATCCGGTGCAGCACCTGGGTGTCGCCGACGTCGAGCAGGTCGCCGGTGGCGTCGATGTCGGCGTAGTCGAGCGCGGCCGCCCGCGCCTCGGCGCCCGCGAGGGCACGGGCCCAGCCGACCACCCACACCCGGCCGAGGGAGGGGGCGCCCGCGATGGGCGGCACGTCCTTGACGTCGAGCACCATCGCGGTGTCGTCGTTGCCGTCGCTCGGGCGCAGGGCGGCGGCCAGCCCGCCGTCGCGGGGGCTGAGCAGCAGGACGTTGCCGCGCGCGTCGGTCACGTGGCGTACCGGCAGCGCGCCGGGGTGGCCGGAGACGTGCGCGGTCCCGGGCAGGTGGCCCGCGACGATCGTCCGCGCGAGCTCGGCGGGGCTGGGGTGCATGGCGGTACCTCCGGCAGGCGGGAACGGGGGGCCGTGGCGCTGGTTAGCCTTACCTTAGTAAGGTAAGGCTAACCGTAACACCCCTCGATCGGAGCGAGAACGACGTGAACAATTCCCGCCCCAAGGTCCGGCTCTCCCGCGCCCTCGGCATTCCGCTGACCCGCAAGTGCGTCAAGTACTTCGAGCGGCGCCCGTTCCCGCCCGGCGTGCACGGGCGGGCCCGGCGCAAGACCTCCGACTACCAGGTGCGGCTGCTGGAGAAGCAGCGGCTGCGCCACCAGTACAACGTCAGCGAGTCGCAGCTGCGCCGGGCGTACGACGACGCGCACAGGGGCACCGGCAAGACCGGCGAGACCATGGTCGTCCTGCTCGAGCGGCGCCTCGACGCCACGGTGCAGCGCGCCGGGCTCGCCCGGACCATCTACCAGGCCCGCCAGCTCGTCGCCCACGGCCACTTCACCGTGGACGGCCGCAAGGTGGACCGGCCGTCGTACCGGCTGAAGCCCGGCCAGGTCATCGCCGTACGGGAGAGCAGCCGCACCAAGCCGCCGTTCCTGCTCGCCGCGGCGAGCGCCCACGTGGACGGGCCGACCCCGCCGTACCTGGAGACCGCGCTGGCGGAACTGCGCACCACGGTGCTGCGCGAGCCGCTGCGCAGCGAGATCCCGGTGGTCTGCGACGAGCAGCTCGTGGTGGAGTTCTACGCCCGCTGAGGGCTCAGCGGGTCTGCTCCAGCCAGCTCGCGTACAGCTTGGCGTAGATCGAGTCCTGGTCCTCCAGCAGACGGGCGTGCGGGCCGCGCTGCACGACGCGGCCCGCGTCCACCACGATCACCTCGTCGGCGGACTCCGCCGTGGACAGCCGGTGCGCGATCGCCACGGTCGTCCGGCCCCGGGTCACCGCGTCGAGGGCCTTCTGCAGCCGTACCTCGGTGGCCGGGTCGACGGCGCTGGTGGCCTCGTCGAGCACGAGCAGGTCGGGGTCGGCCACGTACGCCCGGACCAGCGCGACCAGCTGGCGCTCCCCCACGCTCAGCGCCTCCCCGCGCTCCCCGACCGCGGTCTGCAGCCCGTCCGGCAGCCCGGCCAGCCAGTCGTCGAGGCCCAGCTCCACGAACGCCGACTCCAGTTCGGCGTCGGTCAGCTCCGGCCGGGCGAAGCGGATGTTCTCCGCCACCGTGGCGTCGAACAGGAACCCGTCCTGCGGCACCAGCACCACCCGCGAGCGCAGCGACGCGAACCGCACGAAGGTCAGCGGCGTGCCGGACAGCAGCACCTCGCCCGCGCCCGGGTCCATCAGCCGGGTCAGCAGCTTCGCGAACGTCGTCTTGCCGCTGCCCGTCTCCCCCACCACGGCCACCCTGGTCCGCGCCGCGATCTCCAGGTCCACATCGGCCAGCACGATCGGGCCGCCGGGATAGCGGAACGACACGCCCGCGAAGCGCACCGACAGCGGGCCCTCCGGCAGCGCCACCCCGACCTCGTCCGGGTCGGCCACGTCCGGGTCGAGGTCGAGCACGTCCAGCACCCGGCGCCAGCCCGCCACCGCGTTCTGCGCCTCGTTCAGCGTCTCGGTGGCGATCTGCACCGGCTGGATGAACAGCGTCACCAGGAACAGGAACGCGGTCAGCTGCCCCACGCTCAGGCCACCGTCGACGCCGAGCAGCACCCCGACCACCACCACGGCGCCCAGCGCCACCCCGGCCGCCAGCTCACCGGTGGAGAAGCTGAGCACGCTGGTGCCCATGGCGCGCTGCTGCGCGGTGCGCAGGTCGCCGATGGCGGAGTCCAGGCGGCGCTCGGTGCGCCCGGCCACCCCGTACGCCCGGATGACGGTCGCGCCGACCACGCTCTCCGCGACCACCCCGAGCATCGCGCCGGTGCGCTCGCGCACGATCCGGTACGCGGAGGCCAGCCGCCGCTGGAACAGCCGGATGATGACCACGGCCGGGACGAACGCGGCGTACACCACGAGGGTCAGCTGCCACGAGTAGATCAGCATCACCACCGTGGTGACCACCAGCTGCCCCGAGGAGAGCAGCAGCATGATGCCGCCGCTCTGCAGGAACTGGGTGATCTGGTCGACGTCGCCGGTGACCCGGGCGACCAGCGAGCCCCGCCGCTCCGCCTGCTGGTGCAGCATCGACAGATCGTGAATGTGCCGGAACGTGCGCGCGCGCAGCGCGGCGAGGGCCGTCTCGCTGACCGTGAACAGCCGGCGCGTCATCAGGTAGCCGCAGGTCGTCGACACCACGAGGGCCGCCAGCGTGACCACCACGACGGTCAGGACCACCCCCAGGTCCGGGCCGCCCGGGGCGCGGATGCCCCGGTCGATCCCCTGCTGGACCGCGATGGGTACGGCCACCCGCCCCAGCATCGCCACCACCGCCAGCGCGACCGTGCCGGCCAGCCCCGGCCGCAGCTCCGGCGACAGGGCGACGCCCCGCCGCACCGTGGCGAACGCCCCCTCGGCCCGGTCGTCCCTCGCCACCGTCATGCGGGGCCTGCCTTTCGCATTCGCTCGCGGCCCTCGCTGCGCTCGGTGCACTCGCTCATGCGGCCACCTCGTCGTCGACGGCCGCCCGTTCCGCCTCGGCCTGCTCGTACGCGGTGACCAGGTCGCGGTAGCCGGGCGCGGACCCCATCAGCTCGGTGTGGGTGCCGGTCGCCGCCACCCGGCCCTGCTCCAGGTAGACGACCTGGTCGGCCAGCGCGATGGTGGCCCGCCGGTAGGCGACCACCAGGATCGAGGCGCCGGCGTCGCGGCGTCGCAGCGCGGCCAGGATCGCGGCCTCCACCCGCGGGTCGACCGCGCTGGTCGCGTCGTCGAGCACGAGCAGCCGGGGCCGCCCGGCCAGCGCCCGGGCCAGGGTGAGCCGCTGCCGCTGGCCACCCGACAGCGACGTGCCCCGTTCGCCCACGGCGGTGTCCAGGCCCTCGGGCAGGCGGCCCACGAAACCGTCGGCCTGGGCCAGGCCCAGCGCCGCCCGTACGGCGTCGTCGTCCAGGCCCACCCGGTCCAGGGTCACGTTCCCGCGGACGGTGTCGTCGAAGACGAACGGGATCTGCGGCACCAGCGCCGTGGTCGCCGCCAGCGCCTCGGCGCTCAGCTCGGGCAGCTCGACCCCGTCCACCCGGACCGAGCCGGCGGCCGGGTCCACCAGGCGCACGGCCAGCGCGGCGATCGTCGACTTGCCGGAACCGGTGGCGCCGACCAGCGCCACCGTGCTGCCGGGGGCCACGGCGAAGCTGACGTCGTGCAGCACGTCCGTGCCGTCCGCGTACCCGAACCGGACCTGGTCGAAGGTCAGCGCGGCCGGACCCGACCCGGGCGGCGCCGCGGTCCCGTACGTGAGGTCGCCGTCCGCGGCCAGGACGGCCTGGACCCGGTCCCACCCGGCGACGCTGCGCGGCAGCTCCGACACCACCCAGCCGATCGCCCGCACCGGGAACGCCAGCACGGTGAAGAGGAAGGCGACGCTGACCAGCTCGGCGACGCTGATGGCGCCGGTCTCCAGCCGCCACGCGCCCAGCAGCAGCACCGTAAGCGTGCCGACGCTGGGCAGGTTCTCCATCAGCGGGTCGAACAGCCCGCGCAGCCGCCCCACCGCGATGAGCGCGTCGCGCAGCTCCGCGACGAACACCCCGAAGCGCTGCGACTCGTCGGCCTCGCGGCCCATCGTCTTGACCACCAGCGCGCCGTCGAAGCTCTCGTGGGCCACCGCGCTGACCTTGGCGCGCAACTGCTGGGCGCGGGTCTGGCGGGGCGACATCCGCCGCGAATACACCAGGTTGAGGCCGAACAGGGCCGGGAACAGCGTCACCCCGACCATGGCGAGCACCCAGTCCGTGAGGAACAGCGCGATCACCGCGACGACGACCATGACGATCGTGCCGACCGCGAACGGCAGCGGGGCGATCGGCACGAACGCCGCCTCGACGTCGGAGTTGGCGTTCGACAGCAGGCTGCCGGTGGCGTGCCGCTGGTGCCACGCCGGCGGCAGCGACAGGTACCGGCTGGTGACCGCGCGGCGGTACCGGGCCTGCAGCCGGAACTGCATGAACCCGGCACCCAGGCGGCGGGCGAAGATGGTGGCCACGCGCAGCACGCTGAGCCCGAGGAAGACCGCCGCGACGGCGAGAAGCGCCGCCGGGTCCACCCGGTGCCGCGCGTACGCGGGCACCACGAGGTGGCCGATGACCGCGCCGATGACGTACGAGTTGGCGATGGCCAGCAGCCCGAACAGGCTGCCGCCGACGGCGCCCACGGTGAAGAGCCGGGGTTCCGTACGGATCGCGTGGCCCAGCACGCGCAGTCCCCGACCCAGCACGTCCCGGCTGGCCCTCGCGGTCAATTCCCACCTCGGGTAAGTCACGGCCGGGTGGTCCCGGCCTTACCGGTCCAATCCTGCCCAACCGCTCCGCCGTGGCCCACCGGAATCCCGGTGTGTCCGCGCACACATCGATGCGACGGTACGGGATTCGCCCATACGATCACCCCATGAGCGACTACGCACGCCGGGAACGGGCGGCCGTGGCGGATCTGCTGCTGGCGGTCGGCCCGGACGCACCGACGCTGTGCGCCGGCTGGACGACCCGCGACCTCGCCGCCCACCTGGTGGTTCGCGACCGGCGCCCGGACGCGTCCGCGGGCATCGTGCTGTCCCGGTTCGCCGCGCACACCGAGCGGGTCCGCACGGCCAAGGCGGCCGAGCCCTACGAGCGGGTGGTCGACCAGGTGCGCAACCCGCCGTGGTGGAGCCCGGTCAGCAACCCGCTCACCGACGAGCTGACCAACACCGTGGAGTTCTTCATCCACCACGAGGACATCCGCCGGGCCGGGCCGGACTGGGCGCCGCGCGGCCTGGATGCGGGCGAGGCGCAGGCGCTGTGGCGGGCCGCCCGGTTCAACGCCCGGCTGCGGCTGCGCCGGATGCGGGCGCCCGGTCTCGTGCGCGCCGAGGGCTTCGGTGAGCAGCGGGTTGGCGCGCCCGACACCGGCGGCCCGACGGTGGTGCTCAGCGGCGAGCCCGGCGAGCTGCTGCTGTTCCTGTCCGGCCGGCAGCCGGCCGCGCGGGTGCAGATCGAGGGCCCCGAAGCGATCAAGGACCGGTTGCGGACCGCCAAGTTCGGCATGTGACCCGGGCGCGGACTCAGTCGTCGTCGCGTTCGGTCAGGACGGGACGGCCGGCGGAGCAGCTGACGCGGACGCGGACCCGGTCGTGCCCGTCTGCGGTGCCCCGGAATTCGCCCTCGGCCTGGACCTGTGGCCCCTCGTCGCGTTCGTGCACCGCGAACCCGGTCAGCGGGGACATGGCGACGATCTCCGCGCGGCCCGCCTCGCACCGGGCGACCACCGTGCCGCCGCGGGTGCGGAAGGAGCGGGCCGTCGCGGTCGGCGCCGGGGCGCTGCCCGGCCCGGCGGAGGTGGGGGGCGCTACCGGGACCCGTGTGGTCGCGGAGGCCGTGACGGACGGGTCCGCGGCGGGCGGCTCCGTACCGGGCGCGGTCTCGCCCGCGGACGAGACCTCGGGTGAGACGGTGGGCGGGACTGATGACAAGGCACTGGGCACCCCCCGGGCGGCCAGGGTCTGGGCCACTTCGGCCTCTGAGCGTGGGCGGCCCGCCTCGGAGGTGAGGCCGTCGCCGATGACACGGACGGCGCCCAGCCCGATGAGTACGGCCAGCGCGGCGGCGCCGAACCAGCCGACGGTCACGAGCAGGGTAGGTCGGGTCACTCACCGATGATGACCGGCGGCACGCTAAGGCGGGGCCTGCCGAGCGCTAAGGGAGGGTTAACAGCCCTGGTGGCGGGCGGTGCCGGGGTTACCGTGCAGCGGTGGCCCACCTGCTGCTGATCGAGGACGACTCGGCGATCCGTACCCATCTGCTGCGCGCGCTGCGCGAGCGCGGCCATGCCGTCGCCGCCTCGCACACGGCGATGGACGGGCTGCAGACCGCCCTGGCCGAACGTCCCGACCTGGTGGTGCTCGATCTGGGCCTGCCCGACCTCGACGGCCGTGAGTTGCTGCGCATGCTGCGGGCGGTCAGCGCAGTGCCGGTGATCGTGGCCACCGCCCGCGACGACGAGACCGAGATCGTCCAGGTGCTGGACGCGGGCGCCGACGACTACGTGGTGAAGCCGTTCACGGCCGCGCAGCTCGACGCGCGGATCCGGGCGGTGCTGCGCCGCGGTGCCGGGGACCGCCCCGAGCAGGCCGCGCTCACGGTCGGCGGGCTGAGCATCGACGCCGGGGCGCGGACCGCGTCCCTGGACGGCGCGCCGCTCGACCTCACCCCGCGCGAGTTCGACCTGCTGCACCACCTGGCCAGCCGCGCCGGGCAGGTGGTGACCAAGCGGGAACTGCTGGCCGAGGTGTGGCAGGTGCCGTACGGCGGTGCCGACAAGACCGTCGACGTGCACCTGTCGTGGCTGCGCCGCAAGCTCGGCGAGACCGCGCAGGCGCCGCGCTACCTGCACACCGTCCGCGGGGTTGGCGTGCGGTTGAGTGAGCCGGCGTGAGGCGCCGGCTCACCCTGCTGGTCGCCGCCACCACCTGCCTGGTGCTGCTGGCCTTCCTGGTGCCGTTGGCGCTGCTGGTGCGGCAGGTGGCCGCGGACCGGGCGGTCAGCGGCGCCGACGACGTGGTCCGGGCCATCGTGCCGCTGGTGGGGACCAGCGACTCGACCGAGCTGGAGCTGTCGCTCAGCGGGGTGGCCGTGCCGGTCAGCGTGTACCTGCCGGACGGACGGGTGCTGGGGGCCCCGGCGGCGGAGACCGCGGCGGTGCGGCTGGCGCGGGCGGACGGGCAGTCGTTCACGGTCGACGGCGCGGGCGGCCGGGAGATCGTCGTGCCGGTGGTCACCGCCCAGGGCACGGCCGTGGTGCGTACCGTGGTGCCGCGCGCGGAGCTGACCCGCGGGGTGACCAAGGCGTGGCTGGTGCTGGCCGGGCTGGGCGCCGCCCTCGTGCTGCTGGGGCTGCTGGTCGCGGACCGGCTGGCCCGTACCCTGGTCGCGCCGATCGCGGAGCTGTCGGCGGTCTCGCACCGGCTGGCCCGCGCGGAGCTGTCGGCCCGGGCGTCGCCCGCCGGGCCGCCCGAGCTGCGCGAGGTGGCCGGGGCCCTGAACCATCTGGCGGGACGCATCCAGGACCTGCTGCGCCAGGAGCGGGAGCAGGTCGCCGACCTGTCGCACCGGCTGCGTACGCCGCTGACCGCCCTGCGGCTGGAGGCCGAGTCGCTGCGCGACCCGGACGACGCGGCCCGGGTCGCGGCGGCCGCGGACGCCATCGAGCGGGCCGTCACCGCGGTCATCCGGGAGGCCCGGCACCGGGGCGCGCAGCGCCCACGGACCGGCTGCGACGCCACCGCGGTGGTGGCCGACCGGGTCGCGTTCTGGTCCGTGCTGGCCGAGGACACCGATCGAGGGGTACACCGGGAGCTGCCCGCCGCGCCGCTGCCGGTGGCCGTCCCGGCCGACGACCTCGCGGCGGCGCTGGACGCGCTGCTGGGCAACGTGTTCGCGCACACCCCGGACGGCACGGACTTCGGTGTGTTCCTGACCGCGCGGCCGGGCGGCGGCGCGGTGCTGACCGTTTCGGACGCGGGTCCCGGGTTCGCGCAGTCGGCGCTGCGCCGGGGTGCCTCCGGGTCCGGCTCGACCGGCCTGGGCATGGACATCGCCCGGCAGGCCGCCGAGGCCAGCGGCGGGGCGCTGCGCGTCGAGACCGGCCGTGACGGCGGCGCCCGGGTCGTGCTGGAGCTGGCCGGTCCCGCCTGACCCGGTCAGCGGCGCAGCGAGCCCGTCGTCGTGCTGGTGCGGTGGTGGGCGATGCACAACACGTTCTGGAACTCGGTGGAGTCCAGGTCGTCGGGCGTCACCGCCAGCACCAGGTAGGCGTCCTGGCCCGGCTTCGTCCCCGCGTACGCCGTGAGTTTCGCCTCGCAGCTGGACTCCACCTGCTGCCTCGCCTCTCCCGTCAGCAGCGGGGAGCCCTCGGGCAGCGGGAGAACCGCGAACACCTCGCTGCTGTGCGCCGACGCGCAGGGCAACACGTCGACGCGGCTACCGGACTGCGATTCGAGGTCCTTGACGCAGTCGCCGGCGCGCAGGTCGGTGACGCGGATCGAGCGCTCGCCCCGGATCGCCCCGGCGGCGTCGCGGTCCGGCCCGTCCGCGATGTCCTTGGCGACGGCCACCCCGATGGCGACCGCGATGGCCAGCGCCCAGAGGCCGGTGATGCTCAGTCCGAGGATCGCGTAGATCCGGCCCCGGCGGTCGCCGTTGCGCCGGCTCTGGCGCAGCCCGATCACGCCGAACACGACGCTCAGCACGCCGACGCAGCCGAACAGGGCCAGGCTCAGCGAGGCGATCGAGAAGCCGTTGGTCTTGCCGTTCCACACGGGTGCGACGGGCTGCGGTGCGGGCATGACCGGCGGCGGGGGCGGCTGATTCCGATGATCCACTCGCGGGATGATACCGCCAAGATCAACTACCTGGGCGGGACGGGCATCAGGCGGCGGTCCGCAGGACACCCCCGCGCAGCAACACGTCGAAGTCGTCCACCGGTAGCGGCTCGCTGAACAGATAGCCCTGGATGGCGTGGCAGTCGGCGGCGCGCAGCGCGTACCAGTCGTCCGCCTCCTCGACACCCTCGGCCACGACCGTCATGTTCAGCGAACGCGCCAGCCACAGCACCGCGGAGATGATGGACGACTTGCTGGCGTCGGCGGCGAGGCCGGTGACGAACGAGCGGTCGAGCTTCACCACGTCCGCCGGGACGGACTGCAGCCAGGTCAGCGAGCTGTAGCCGGTGCCGAAATCGTCCAGGGCGATCCGTACGCCCAACGCCTTGATCGCCAGCAGCCGCTCCTGCAGATCGGCCGAGGTGACCAGCTGGGCCGTCTCGGTGATCTCCAGGACCAGCTGGGCCGGGTCGATCGTCGACGAGCGGGCCAGCAGGTCGGCGAGCATGGGGACGAACCCGGTCTCGGCGAGCTGCCGGGGGCTCACGTTGACCGACACGTAGCCCAGTTGGTCGCGCCACCGCGTCAGGTGCCGCAGTGCCGCGGCCAGCACGTGCTCGCCGAGCGGCACGACCAGGCCGGTCTCCTCGGCGGCGGCGATGAAGTGGCCCGGCGCGAGGATCTCGCCCTCCGGCGTACGCAGCCGCACCAGCGCCTCGGCGCCGAGAATCCGCCCGTCCGACGCCGCGACGATCGGCTGGAACCACACCGGCAGGGTCGTCTCCCGGTCGCCGTCGAGCGCCGAGCGCAGGCGGGACTCCGCGACGATGTGCTGCTGGACGGTGACCCGCATCTGTTCGTTGAAGACCTCGAGGCGGTTGCCGCCGGCGCGCTTGGCGGCGTACATGGCGGTGTCCGCGGCCAGCACGACCTGGTCGGCCTGGTCGGCGCCCTGCGCGACGGCCAGCCCGATGCTGGCGCCGATCTGGACGTTCCCGCCGGGAATCGCCAGCGGCTCGGTGAGCGCCGCGAGGATGTCCGCGCCGACCCGGGCGCCGGTCGCGGACGGGGCGCGCACCGCCACCACGAACTCGTCGCCGCCGAGGCGCGCCAGCAACGACTCCGCCGGTACGCACCGCTGGAGCCGTTCGGCCAGCGCGCGCAGGACGTTGTCGCCGGTGCCGTGGCCCGAGCCGTCGTTGATGGACTTGAACCGGTCGATGTCCAGGAACAGCACGCTGATCGGCTCGGGGCGCGCGCCGAGCAGCGCCGCCACGTCCTGTTCGAACGCCTGGCGCGACAGCAGCCCGGTCAGCGGATCCTGGCGGACCTGACGGCGCAGCGCCGCCTCGTGCTCGCGGTCGCGGGTGACGTCGCGGCAGTGCACGAAGATCAGCCGCAGCTTGCCCCAGCGGTCGCGCAACGCGGTGCTGTGGATCTCGACCCAGATCAGGGCGCCGTCGGCGTCCCGGCGGTAGCGCCGGGTCAGCGTGACCGGCTCGGCGCGCTGGAGCAGGTCGTCGAAGAGCGGGCCGCCGAAGTTTCCGTCGACGGGCGTCAGGGGAAGATCACGCACCGAGAACCCGGCGGGCAACTCGTCGGGCAGCCCCAGCCAGCCGCGGTACGCCGAGTTGGTACGCAGCAGCCGCCCGTCCGGCGCGAGCATCGCCATCGGCACCGGCGTCTCGTCGAACGCGAGGCTCAGCTGGGCCTGGCTGGCGTCGAGATTGTCCTGGGCCCGGGCCTCCTCGGCCTCGGCGAGCCGCCACTGGATCACCTGGAAGGTGGCGGCCAGCAGCACCGCGCCGCCGTGCAGCAGCGCCCACAGCCACGGGTGCACCATCGCGCTGTGGTGGTTGTATGTGCGGTCGCTGACGAGCGTCCCGAACACCGCGTGGTGCAGCGTCGTGGCGACCAGGAACATCCCGAACGGGGTCCAGTCGCGGTACAGCGCCAGCGCCGGGACGGCGACGAAGAACGCGAAGTGCGCCTCGGTCAGGCCGTGGGCCATGGCGACGAACCCGCCGCAGGCGATCGTGAAGCCGAGGGCCACGAAGGTCGAGGGCAGCCGTCGCGGCGGCAGCACGGCGGCGGCCACCACGCACGGCAGGATGAGGATCACGGTGACCAGCCACGACCGGCCCAGCCCGTCCTGCAGCACCCCGAACACGGTCAGGACGAGGACGCAGGCGGCGAGCAGCGCGGTCAGCAGGCGGTGCCGGCCGGCCCAGTCCTCGTCCCGGAGCCCACCTCCCGCCGGTATCCAACCCCGCAGCGCCGTCAGTCCGATTCCCACGTGCGGAGATATCGGTCGTCTGGCGTCCGGTCTGAGCCTGGCGTGCGGACGTCATCGTCCGGTTCGGGACTTTGGGCCTGTGACCGATCCGCGCCGCCCGCAAGGCGAGGCGGGGCGTGCCCGATTAGTGGATGTTCGCGACCGGATGCGTGACGGCTTAGCGCGCGCTTAACGATCACACAGCGCGCCGATAGCCCCCCGGGCACGAAGGTGCTTGCTGTCCGACGGTCATCAGCACCGTCACCAGCACCGGAGGAACCAACGATGATGACGATTCGCACCGCAGGCACTCTCGCCGCCGGGGTGGCCGCCGCGCTCGCACTGGGCGGGACCGCGCTCGCCGCGTCCGGCGCCGACGACTCGGCAGCGCACGTGGCGGCCGACGACCACGGCGGCCGCGCCGTGCCGATGCTGCCCAACGGCGACCCGGTCGACTCGTCCGGGTCGGACGACTCGACCTCGGCGCCCACCACCGCCCCGGCGCCCACCGCGGCCGGCGCGGTGAGCATCGACGCGGCCCGCACGATCGCGCTGCGCGCCACGGGCGGCGGCCGGGTCACCAGCATCGAGGCCGAGACCGAGCACGGCCGCGCGGTCTGGGACGTCGACGTGGTGGCCGGCGGGGTCCGGCACGACATCGACGTGGACCGGGCCACCGGCGCCGTGCTGCGGCACCGCGTCAAGGGCTCGTCCGGGTCGGCCACGACCGGTGACGACCGCGGGCGCGGCCGGGGCTCGGACGACACCGCCACCGACGACCGAGGCCGGGGCCGGGGCTCGGACGACACCGCCACCGACGACCGGGGCCGGGGCGGAGACGACAAGGGCGGCGACGACCACGGCAGCGGTGGCCACGGCTCGGACGACTGATCCCGCATAGCGGCATGTGATCCCGCATAGCGGCATGCACGAGGCCCCGTGGCAAGCCACGGGGCCTCGTGCGCGTACGCGGGGCTACTGGGAGACGAACAGCAGGCGGTTCGGCGAGCCGCTGCCGGCGCCGGTCACGACGTTCGCGGTGGCGTCCGCGACCAGGGCGTCGCGGACCTGCGCCGGGGTGTACGACGGGTTGCGCGACAGCACCAGCGCCGCCGCCCCGGCCACGTGCGGCGAGGCCATCGAGGTGCCGCTGATGGTGTTCGTCGCGGTGCTGCCGGAGTTCCAGTCCGAGGTGATCGACGAGCCGGGCGCGAAGATGTCCAGGCAGGTGCCGTAGTTCGAGTACGACGCGCGGGCGTCCGAGTTCGTCGTCGCGCCCACCGTGATCGCCGGGCCGACCCGGGCGGGCGAGGTGCTGCAGGCGCTGGCGTTGGAGTTGCCCGCCGCCAGCGCGTACGTGACGCCCGAGTTGATCGACGCGGTGACCGCGTCGTCCAGGGCCGTGCTGGCGCCGCCGCCCAGGCTCATGTTCGCCACGGCGGGCCTGCTGGCGTGCTGGGTGACCCAGTCGACGCCCGCCACGACCCCGGCGGTGGTGCCGCTGCCGGAGCAGTTGAGCACCCGTACCCCGACGATCCGGACCCGCTTCGCGACGCCGTACGTGGCGCCGCCGACGGTGCCGGACACGTGCGTGCCGTGGCCGTGGCAGTCGACCCCGTCGGTGCCGACCGAGTCGTAGCCGTAGCTGGCCCGGCCGCCGAAGTCCGAGTGGCTGTAGAGCACGCCGGTATCGATGACGTACGCGGTCACGGTGTCCGCCGTGACCGGATACGTGTAGGTGGTACTCAGTGGCCGGGCCCGCTGGTCGATGCGGTCCAGGCCCCAGGTGGCGCCGTCCTGTGTGCCGAGCAGCGAGACCTTCTGGTTCTGCTCGACGTACGCGACGCGCGGGTCGGCGGCCATCCGCCGGGCGGCGTTCTCGCTCATGCTGGCCTCGAAGCCGGTGAGCGCGGCCCCGTACGTGCGGTGGACCTGGGCCCCGTAGCCGGCCGCGACCCCCCGAGCGGTCGCGGCGACCGCCGCGCCGCCGTTCTTGAGTACGACGAGGTAGCTGCCGGGGATCGCGTCCGCGGTGCCGGCGAGCCGGACCGGTCCGGTGGACGCTGTCGCGGCCGAGGCCGGGTTTGCCGTCGCGGCCGTGGCCGCGGCCACGATGAGCAGACTGACGGCCAGGGCCTGGCCGCCGAGGGGGCGTCGGATCGCCATGTTGTTCCTCTCTCGCGCCTGCCGGCCGACCCGTCCGCGTGCTCGTGACCCGCAAATATGGACGATGGTCGGTTTATTGACGCCAGGTTAAGGCGCATCGACGGCCAGCACTCCATCCCGATTGGGATATACCGCCGGGATCGTCCCCGGGCCCCGGCGCTGCACCTCGGCCGAACGGCCGGTGCTGGTTAGGATCAACGGACTGCGTCGGCCCTATGGCCCTCGGGCCACACCCGCAATACTCTCGGGTAACACGGCTGTTACGTTGCAACCGTTTCATCTCATACCGGCATGAAGGCGGCGCCCGATGGCACTCGACGTTCCCTACCGGTCGATCCCGGCCATGTTTCTGCACCGGGTGGAGGCCACCCCGGACAAGCAGGCGTTCGCCGGACCCGACGCGGATGACACCGGCATGGAGTGGCTGACCTGGGCGCAGGTCAAAGACAAGGCCTTCGCGCTGGCCGCCGGGTTCGCCGAACTCGGCGTGGGCCTGGAGGACCGGGTCTCGATCCTGTCCAACACCCGCCTCGAATGGATCCTGGCGGACCTCGCCGTCAACTGCGCCGGCGGGGCGACCACCACCGTCTACCCCACCACCGAGCCCGAGGACGCGACGTTCATCATCGCCGACTCGGGCTCGAAGGTTCTGGTCGCCGAGAACCCCCAGCAGGCGCTCAAGATCTCCGGGGCCAGCACCTCGGTCACCCACGTCGTACTCATCGACGGCCTCGCCGACGCCGAAGCCGAGCCGCCCCAGCTCACGCTCGCCGACCTGGAGGAACGCGGCCGCGCCGCACTGGCCCGCGACCCCGGTCTCATCGACCGCGCGATCGAGGCGATCCAGCCGGAGCACGTGGCGACGCTCATCTACACCTCCGGCACGACGGGGCACCCCAAGGGCGTCGAGCTGCTGCACCGCGGCTGGACCTGGGAGGGCGTGGCGCAGGAGGAGCTCGGCCTGTACGACCCCAACGACCTGCAGTACCTCTGGCTGCCGCTGTCGCACTCGTTCGGCAAGACCATCATGTGCGGCGTCATCCACGTGGGCGTGCCGACCTATGTGGACGGCCGGGTGGACAAGCTCGTCGAGAAGCTCGCCGTCATCCGGCCGACGCTGATGGCCGCGGCCCCGCGCATCTTCGAGAAGATCTACAACAAGACCGTCACCACGGCGCTCGGCGAGGGCGGGCTGAAGGCGAAGATCTTCAGCTGGGCGCTCAAGACGGGCAAGCGCAAGGTACGGCTGGAGCAGGCCGGAAAGCCCGTCGACCGGTGGCTGCGCACCGAGTACGCGATCGCGGAGAAGCTCGTCTTCAGCAAGCTGCAGCAGCGACTCGGCGGCCGGATGCGCGTCCTGGTCTCCGGGTCGGCGCCGCTGAGCCGCGACATCGCGGAGTTCTTCGCCGCCGCCAACCTGCCGGTCTCGGAGGGCTACGGGCTCACCGAGAGCAGCGCCGCCAACTTCGTCAACCGGGTGGGCGAACTGAAGATCGGCACGGTGGGCAAGCCGCTCGGTGACCTGGAGGTCCGCATCGACACCGACGGCGAGATCCTGCTGCGCGGCGCCCCGGTCATGCGCGGCTACCACAACCTGCCGAAGGAGACCGCGGAGGCGTTCACCGAGGACGGCTTCTTCCGTACGGGTGACATCGGCCAGTTGGACGACGAGGGCAACCTGTCCATCACGGACCGCAAGAAGGACCTGGTCAAGACGTCCGGCGGCAAGTACATCGCACCCTCGAACATCGAGGGCATGTTCAAGGCGGTGTGCCCGTACACGTCGCAGGCGGTGGTGGTGGGCCAGGCGCGCAACTTCGTGACGATGCTGATCTCGCTGGACGAGGACGCCATCGTGGCCTGGGCCGCGGGCGGGCCGTTGGAGGGGCGCGGCTACGCCGAGATCGTCGCGGCGCCCGAGACCGAGCAGCTGATCGCGGGCTTCGTCGAGCAGCTCAACGGCAAGCTGAACCGCTGGGAGACGGTCAAGAAGTTCGCCATCCTGCCGCGTGACCTCAGCATCGAGCAGGGCGAGATCACCCCGTCGATGAAGATCAAGCGGCGCAGCGTCGAGGCGAACTTCGCCGCCGAGATCGACAAGATGTACTCGGGCTCCCTCGCCCAGATCTGAGTCCACCCAGCTCGTCCCGGGCGCGGAGCCGGTTCGCCGGATCCGCGCCCGGTTTCTCAGGCGATGACGGCGGGAGTGCCCCACGCGGGGCGGCTGGTCCGGTCGAGGTCGTGCCGGACGGCGGCGATCCGGCGTACGGCCTCGGTGAGGTCGTCAGCGGCGAGGGTGAACGGCAGCCGGACGAAGCGCTCCAGCGTCCCGTCCAGGCCGAACCGGGGCCCGGGCGCCAGCCGCACCCCCACGTCCTCGGCGGCGCGGGCGAGCGCGCTGGAGATGGGCCCGTCCAGTTCGGCCCAGAGGGTGACGCCGCCGCCCGGCACGCACACCCGCCACTCGGGCAGCAGCTCGGTGAGCGCGGCGACCAGCGCGTCGCGCCGGAACTCGAGCTGGGCCCGGCGGGCGGCCACGATGGTCTGTTCCTGGGCCAGCAGCCGCACCGCGACGAGCTGTTCGAGCACCGGGCTGGACATGTCCACCCCGACCCGCAGCGCGGCGAGGCGCTGCACCAGCGGCGCCGAGGCGCGGACCCAGCCGATCCGCAGCCCACCCCAGTACGCCTTGCTCATCCCGCCGATGGAGACCACCCGCGAGTGCCGGTCGAACACGGCGACCGGCGGGGGCATCGGCGCGCCGTCGAGCGGCAGGTCCACGAACGACTCGTCGATGACCAGCTCGGTGCCGGTCGCGTGGGCCGCACCGACCAGCCGCTCGCGCAGCCCGGCCGGCATCAGGTGACCGGTCGGGTTCTGGAACTCGGGAATCAGGTACGCCAGCCGGGGGCGGGTCTGCCGCAGCGCGCCGAGCAGCAGTTCGGCGTCCCAGCCGGTGCGCGGGTCCAGGCCGTGGGTGCTGATCCGGGCCCGCCGGGCGGACAGCGCGGCGAGCGCGTTCGGGTAGGTCGGGGACTCCACGAGCACGGGCGCCCCGGCCGGGACGGACAGCCGCAGCACCAGGTCGAGGGCCTGCTGGGTGCCGCTGGTGATGAGGATCTGCTCGGCGCTGGTGGGCACTCCGCGCGCCGCGTAGCCCTCGGCGACGGCCGCCCGCAGCTCGGCCAGCCCGGTCGGGTGGTACCCGGCGCTGCCCAGGTAGCGGGGCAGGTCGTCGGCGGCGGCGCGGGCCGCGGCCACGAGCTCGACCGGCGCCGCCGAGGCGGCCACCCCCATGTCGATCATGTCGACGTCGTCGTCGGGCGCCCACAGGCCCGAGCTGCCGACCCGGTGGCCGGTCGGCAGCGTGGTCCAGCTGCCCGCACCGCGACGGCTGGTCAGGTGCCCGGTCTCGCGCAGCGACCGGTACGCCGCCGAGACGGTGGTGCGGCTGATCCCGAGGGACTCGGCGAGTTCCCGTTCGGCGGGCAGGCGGGTCCCGAGCGGGAGCCGGCTGTCGGCCAGCAGCCCGCGGACCGCACCGGCCAACGCGTCGTAGTCGGGCCGCTTGTGGCGGCCCGGCAGCGAATGCCACTGCCCCAGCAGTCGGGCCAATTGGCCGCCGCGCACCGACGTCGTCACCGCCACCTCCGGTAAATTGGCCCTTTCAGGCCGAGCGATTGGCCCTCAGAGTGGCAGCTATGCCGACGACTGGCAACACCGATCACGTCACTATCCGCTCTCGCCCGGGCCGCCGACTGGCCCAGCTCACGGTCGGCCTGACCCTGTACGGCTTCAGCATGGCCCTCATGGTCATCTCCGGTCTCGGCCTCACCCCGTGGGACGTGTTCCACCAGGGCGTGTCGCGGGCCACCGGGATCAGCATCGGCACCGTCGTGATCCTCACCGGCATCCCGCTCCTGCTGCTGTGGATCCCGCTGCGGCAGCGGCCCGGCATCGGCACGATCGCCAACCTCGTCGTCATCGGCCTCGTCGTCGACGGCGCCCTCGCGGTGCTGCCGACCGGCGCCAGCCTGCCCGTACGCGTCGCCTACCTGGTCGCGGGCATCCTGCTCAACGGGGTCGCCACCGGGATGTACATCGGCGCACGGCTGGGCCCGGGCCCGCGCGACGGCCTGATGACCGGCATCGTCGGCCGCTTCCCCCGCCTGTCGATCCGCCTCGTGCGCACCACCATCGAGGTCCTCGTGCTGGCCACCGGCTTCCTGCTGGGCGGCACGGTCGGCCTGGGCACCCTCGCGTACGCGCTGGCCATCGGACCACTCGCCCAGGTGTTCATCCCCCGCTTCACCGTGCCGGAGACCGGCCGCGCCAGGATCGCCGCCCCGGCAGCCTGATCAACCGCGCGGATCACCCAATGGCGGCAAGTGCGGTATACCCCCGCAGAGGGGTATCAGCGGGCCAGTCGGTGGCGTAGTTTGAGGAATGGCTGACCCCCTATCGCACTGACACCCGGTTGGCGCTGCCGGACCAGCGGGGGATCCGGCGCGTCGGCGGTGTCCGAGAGGCTGGATGTCGTGGCGGAGCCCTTTCGCGCCGACGTGTGCTCGACTCGACGTGACGGCGCGGTGCTGCACGTTACGGGCGACATCGACCAGGGGAACTGGGTCGATGTCGCCGACCGGATCGCCGCCGAGGTCCGCGCCGGAGTGCTCCACCTGGACCTGACCCGGGTGAGCTTCTTCGGCGCGGCCGGCGTCCGGGCGGTGATGCACGGCCGCGACGCCGTGCCCCCCGGCGTGACTCTCCAGGTGAGCTGCGCACCGATGGCGTTCCGGGCGATGCAGATCTGCGGGCTGCTCACCAGCGACCGGCTGCGGGTCACGCCGGCGGCGGACGGGGACGCACAGCCGGAGGCCGGAGCATGACCACGTGGCCGGACCTGCCGGACAGGGAGATCGCCGAACCGCTCGACAACGCGTACGAGCACGCCGCGCTGATCATCGACTCGGACGACGCCCTGCGCGCCCGGCTCGTACCGGTCCTGGCCGACCTCCTCGCCCGGGGGACGGCGGTCCTGATGGTCGTCAGCGCCAAGGTGGAACTCCTCGTGCGGACCGAGTTCGGCGCGCTGAGCGACCAGCTGCAATGGAGCGACAGGAGCTCGTTCTACCAGCGGCTGGGCTTCGCGTACGAGGAGTTCCGGCGCTACACGGCCGAGCAGTACGCGCAGGGCCGGCGCGTGCACATCATCGCCGAGCCCGACATCACCACCGAGATCGATCCGAGCAGCCCGGTCGACCGCGCCGCCGAATACCTGTCCTACGAGGTGGTCTACAACGACGTCATCGCCCCGTACGACTGTCCACTTACCTGCGTCTGGGATGCCCGCCGCCACTCGACGCTGATCATCGAGAACGTACGCCTGCTGCACAACCACGAGATCATCGACGGCGGGACGCTGGTACCCGTCCAGCACGTGCCCGCCCTCGACTACCTCGCCCACCGCAACGAGATCCCGTTGTCGACGCCACCGGCCGCCACCGACCTGGACCTGACCCTGTCCAGCCTCGGCGAGATCGGCCCGGTACACACCGCCGTGCGGTCCTGGGCCGGGCAGCAGGCCTTCTCCGACACCGCGGCCGTCGACATCGTCCTCGCGGTCGCCGAGGTGGCCACCAACGGCATCGTCCACGGCGACGCCCCCGTCCGCGTGCGCGCCTGGCGGCACGCGAACACCCTCGTCGTCCAGGTCGACGACGCGGGCGGGCGTCCCCTGCCGCCCATCGCCGGGTACCTCTCGCCGGATGGGGATCCCGGCGCGGGGCGCGGCATGTGGCTGGCCCGGCAACTCGCGGACGTCGTCAAGGTGCACACCGCCGGCGGCGTCACCTCGGTCCGGCTGCACTTTCCGCACGACGTGACGCACCACTTCCCCGTCCACTGACAGAGAGGGGCCCGTCCAGGGGGCGGTAGCCGACGCCGGCCCGGTCGAGGCGGGGCAGGTGGCCGTCGAGGCGCCGCCGGAAGTCGGCGAAGTCGCCGCCGGGACCGGTCCAGCCGAGCTCGGCGAGCGCCGCGAGGCGCGGGAACGCCCGGTACTCGACGAGTTCCGGGGTCGGCAGGTACTCGCTCCACAGTTGCCCCTGCACACCCAGCAGCCGCCCGGGGCCGGGCTCCGGCGGGCGGTAGCCGTACACCTTGGGCAGCGGGGTGCCGAGCCGCGCCGCGACCGGCTCGCCGGGCGCCCGCGGGTCGTCGGTCTCGGCGTAGTCCAGGTAGGTGTGGGTATGCGGGCAGGCGACCACCTCGTGCCCGGCGGCCAGGGCAGCGGCGGCGTGTTCCTGGCCGCGCCAGCCGAAGACCACCGCGTCCGCCGGGGCGCCGGACTCCAGCAGCTCGTCCCACACCCCCACGCGGCGCCCGTGCCCGGCCAGGTGGGTGGCCAGCTCGGCGGCGTACCAGCGCTGCAGATCACCCACCCCGGCCAGGCCCAGCTCCGCGACCCGGGCCAGCGCCGCCGGGCTGGCCCGCCACTCGTCGGTCGGGCACTCGTCGCCGCCGATGTGCACGATCTCGGACGGGAACACGTCCACCAGCTCGTCGAGGATGTGCCGCACCACCTCCAGGGTGGCCGCGGACGGGTTGAGCACATGCGACGAGATGCCCCACGCGGTGCGTACCGGCAGCCGCCGGCCGGGGTCGTTGCCCAGCTCCGGGTACGCGGCCAGCGCGGCCTGGACGTGACCGGGCAGATCCACCTCGGGCACGATCCGCACCCCGCGCCGGGCCGCGTACCCGACGAGGTCGCGCAGCTCCCGCTGGGTGTACCAGCCGCCGTGCGGGGCACCGTCGAAGCGCCGCTCGCGGGAATGCCCGGCCGGGCTCTGCGCGCGCACGCCACCCACCTCGGTCAGCCGGGGATAGCGCCGTACCTCGAAGCGCCAGCCCTGGTCGTCGGTCAGGTGCAGGTGCAGCACGTTGAGCTTGTGGGCCGCCATCAGGTCGACGAAGCGCCGCACGAACGGCATCGGATGCGCCCACCGGGCCACGTCCAGCAGGGCACCCCGCCACGGATGGGCGGGCCCGTCGACGATGTCGACCACCGGCAGCGCCCAGACGACCCCGGGCGCCGGGCCGGCCCCGTACGCCTCGGCGGGCAGCAGCTGGCGCAACGTCTGGACCGCCCAGCGCAACCCGGCCTCGGTGTGCGCCCGGACGGTGACCCCCTGGGGAGTGACACTCATCCGGTACCCCTCGGCGCCCAGCCCCGGATCGTCGTCCAGGGCGAACCGCAGCCCGCCCGCGCCCGGCGGCAGCGGCAGGCCCGTGGGCTGGCCGAGCAGCTCACGCAGCAGGTCCGCGACCGCGGGCGGGGCATCGACCCGGGTCGTTTCGGTGAGGACGAACCGCCCGGCGGACCGGGCGGCGTGGCGGGCGGCCGGGACCAGCATCTGATCACCCAACCACATTCGCTTCCCGGCAAGGCACGCAGACGGCATCATTGCGGCATGGGGGCTGGCGGATGGCGGTGGAACGACGCGTGGATCTTCGTCGCCGTGGTCATCGCCGCGCGGCTGGAACGCGACCGGGCGTTGCACGCGGCGCTGCCCGTGACCGGCGCGAGCCTGGCGGACGTGCTGGCCGCGGCGGACTTCCTGCACCACAGCGTGCCGAGCCGGGCCGAGCTGGAGGAGTCCGTAGGCCGGCTGGCCGGGGCGGAACTGATCACTGTGGACGACGACCTGGTCGAGGTGGCCCCGGCGGGCGAGCAGCTGTGGCGTACCCGGCCGTTCAGCGGCCTGTCGTCGGCCGTGGTGACCATGCAGACCCAGCTGAACCGGGCCAGCCGCCCCGGCGACGGCGGCTGGACCCTGGCCGAGGCCACCTACCAGTCCGCCGTCCGCGAGTACGCGCTGCGCCTGGCCGACGGCCGCTGACGTCGCGCCGCTCCTAGTGGCCGAACGTGTTCAGCAGGCGGTCCATCCAGGGCTGGCGGGGGGCCGGGTCGGGCCCGACCACGCGCATGGCGCCCAGGCAGGTGAGCAGCATGCCTTTCGCGAAGAAGTCGCGTAGCTCGTCGTCGGTCGCGCCGGTCAGCTCGCGCACCGTCTCGTAGATCCGGCCGAAGCAGGCGCGCACCGGCTCGCCGACGGCCGGGTCCGCGCTGGCCGTGAACCCGTGCAGCAGCATGGTGATCACCTCCCGCTCGGCCAGCAGTTCGTCGTACGCCTGACCCAGGCTCGCCAGGGTCGGCTCGCGCCGCGCCGCCTCGCGGAACTTCGCCTCGATCCGGTCGCCCGCGTGGTTGACCGCCGTCAGGAACAACTCCTGCTTGGTGCCGAAGAGCCGGATCACGTACGGCTGCGAGACGCCCGCGAGGCGGGCCACCTGATCGGTGGTCGTGCCCGCGTAGCCGCCGTGGCTGAACGCGGTGACGGCGGCCGCCACGAACTGCTCGTGGCGCTCCTCGGCGGTACGGCGGGTGCGGGACATGTTGACAGGTTATCAGTCAATAACTAACGTGGCCCCCCTGTAGTTATCAGTGGATAACAACTTTTCGGAGAACTCTCATGACCACCACCACCGCACCCCCGCCGGCCCCGCCCGCGGCGCGCCGCGCCACCCGACCGCTGGGCGCCGTACTCGCCGCCGTGGGCATTCCGATCTTCATGGTCACGCTCGACAACCTGGTCGTGAGCACGGCGCTCCCGGTCATCCGCACCGAGCTGGACGCGTCCCTCACCGACCTGCAGTGGTTCGTGAACGCGTACACCCTGCCGTTCGCCGCGTTCCTGCTCACCGCGGCCGCGCTCGGCGACCGCATCGGCCGGCGCCGGATGTTTCTGGCGGGCATCGCCGTCTTCACGCTGGCGTCGGCCGCCGCCGCCCTGGCCACCGCCCCCTGGCAGCTGACCGCGGCCCGGGCGGTGCAGGGCCTCGGCGCGGCCGCCGTGGCACCACTGTCGCTGACCCTGCTGGCGCAGGCCGTCCCCGACCGTCTGCGCACCGCCGCCGTGGGCATCTGGGGCGGCATCAGCGGCCTCGGCGTCGCGGTCGGCCCCGTCGTCGGCGGCGCCGTGGTCGAGGGCCTCGACTGGCACTGGATCTTCTGGCTCAACGTGCCCGTCGGCGTCGTGGCCGTGGTCCTGGCCGTCACCGTCCTCGACGAGTCGCGCGGCGGCGCCCGCAAGCTCGACCCGCTCGGCCTGCTGCTCTCCGCGGGCGGCATGCTGCTGCTCGTCTGGGGCGTGGTCGACGGCCCCGACCACGGCTGGACCTCCGCCCGCGTCCTGGCCATGCTGACCTGCGGCGCCGCCCTGATCGCCCTGTTCATCGCCTGGCAGGCGCGCAACCGCACCCCGATGCTGCCGCTCAGCCTGTTCCGCTCCCGAGGCTTCAGCCTGGTCAACATCGTCACGCTGACGTTCTCGGCCGGCGCGTTCGGCGCGGTGTTCCTGCTCGCCCAGTTCTTCCAGGTGGTGCAGGGCCTGAGCCCGCTGGACTCCGGGCTGCGTACCCTGCCGTGGACGATGGCCCCCATGGTGGTGGCGCCCCTGGCGGGCGTCTTCGGCGACCGCGTCGGTCCGCGGAACCTCATCGTCGCCGGCCAGGTCCTGCTGGCCGGGGCCCTGCTCTGGATCGGCCTAGCCTCCTCCCCCACCGTCACCTACGGCGACCTGGTGGCCGCCTTCGTCATGGCCGGCGTCGGCATGGGCCTGACCTTCGCCCCGATCAGCACGGTGGCCCTGGCCAGCGTCACCGAGCAGCAGCGGGGCGTGGCCTCGGGCGCCAACAACACGATCCGCGAGCTGGGTGTCGCCGCCGGGGTGGCGGCCCTGGCCTCGGTCTTCAGCTCGTACGGCGGCTACGCCACCCACCAGAGCTTCGTGGACGGTCTGGTCCCGGCGGTCCTGGTGGGAGCGGCCATCGTCGCGGTCGGCGCGGTGATCGCCGGGTGGCTTCCCCGCCGCCACGGCGCGACACCGCCCGGGCGCAGCTGAGGGCCGCCGGGCCGCGGGCTAGCGGACCGGGTTGCCCGCGGCCCGCAGGCCGTCCTTGACCTCGCCGATGGTGAGCTCTCCGAAGTGGAACACGCTGGCCGCCAGCACCGCGTCGGCCCCCGCCGCGACCGCCGGGGGGAAGTGTGCGGCCGTACCCGCCCCACCGCTGGCGATCACCGGGATGTCGACCACCGCCCGGACCGCCGCGATCAGCTCCAGGTCGAAGCCCGCCTTGGTGCCGTCGGAGTCCATCGAGTTGAGCAGGATCTCCCCCGCACCCAGCTCCGCCACCCGCCGCGCCCACCACACCGCGTCCAGGCCCGCGCTGCGGCGCCCGCCGTGGGTGGTGACCTCCCAGCCGCTGTCGGTGCCCGGCGCGCGCCGCACGTCCAGGGAGAGCACCAGCACCTGGTTGCCGAACCGGTCCGCGATCTCGGAGATCAGCTCCGGCCGGGCGATGGCCGCCGTGTTGACACCCACCTTGTCCGCGCCCGCGCGCAGCAGGGTGTCGACGTTGTCCGCCGAACGCACCCCGCCGCCGACCGTGAGCGGGATGAACACCGACTCGGCGGTGCGCCGGACCACGTCGAGCATGGTGGCCCGCTCGTCGGAGGAGGCGGTCACGTCGAGGAACGTCAGCTCGTCCGCGCCCTGCGCGTCGTACGCGGCGGCCAGCTCCACCGGGTCACCCGCGTCCCGCAGGTCCACGAAGTTGACGCCCTTGACCACCCGGCCCGCGTCCACGTCGAGGCAGGGAATGACCCGTACCGCCACCGTCACGGCGCCTCCCCTTCCGGCCGGGCCAGCGCCTCGACCTCCACCTCGACCAGCATGTCCGGGTGCAGCAGCGCCGCCACCACCACGAGCGTCGTGGCGGGCCGGACCTCGGCGAACAACTCGCCGTGCGCCAGCCCCACCGGTTCGGCGTGCGCGGTGTCGGTGACGTACATGCGGGTGCGGACCACGTCCTCGATCGACGCGCCCGCCTCCGCGAGCGCGTCCAGCGCGATCCGGAACGCGGTGAGCGTCTGCGCGCCCGGGTCGCCGACCCACTGCACCACCCCGCCCACGGTGGCGGTGCAGCCCGCGGTGACCACCCGGTCCCCGGCGCGCACCGCGCGGGAGTACCCGTACGCCTGCTCCCACCGGCCGCCGGAGCCGTACCGGGCGATCATGCGGCGGCCAGGGTGGTCAGGGCCTCGCGGACCGTGAACGCCCCCGCGTACAGGGCCTTGCCGGCGATCACACCCTCCACCCCGATGGGCTCCAGGGTGGCCAGGGCGCGCAGGTCGTCGAGGGTGGACACCCCGCCACTGGCGATGACCGGCGCGTCCGTGGCGTCGCACACCTCGCGCAGCAGGTCGAGGTTCGGCCCGCGCATCGTGCCGTCCTTGGTGATGTCCGTGACGACGTAACGGGCCGCCCCGGCCTTGTCGAGCCGTGCGAGAACGTCGTACAGGTCACCGCCGTCGCGGGTCCAGCCCCGCGCGGACAGCGTCCGGCCGCGCACGTCGAGGCCGATCGCCACCCGGTCGCCGTACTCGCCGCAGATCCGGTCGCACCACTCGGGGTCCTCCAGGGCGGCCGTGCCGATGTTGACCCGGGCGGCGCCCGTGGCCAGCGCCCGGCGCAGCGACTCGTCGTCGCGGATGCCGCCGGACAGCTCCACGTTCACGTCGAGGCGGCCGACCACGTCGGCCAGCAGCCCGGCGTTGGAGCCACGGCCGAACGCGGCGTCCAGATCGACCAGATGCACCCAGGTCGCCCCGTCGTTCTGCCAGGCCAGCGCCGCGTCGAGAGGGTCGCCGTAGCTGGTCTCGGAGCCGGCGGCGCCCTGCACGAGGCGGACGGCCTGGCCGTCGGCGACGTCGACGGCGGGCAGCAGGGTCAGGGTCACGGTGTTGTCTCCTAGGAACGGCGCCCGAGTACGAGGACCACGAGGGCGGGCAGGACGAGGACGATCAGGGCGGTCAGGGCCACGCGGAGCGCGATCCCGGGCACCAGCACCCAGACCGCGACCGCGGCGGCCAGGGGCACCAGCAGGATGCCGGTACGTTCGGCGCGGCTGCGCCGGTGCAGCCGGCCGGTGCCGCGCCGGCGCGGAGTGAGGGCGCGCTGCACCGCCTGCCGCCGCTGCCGTCGGGCCACCCGGCGCGCCCGGCTGGCCTTCTGTTTCTCCGCGACGGCGAGCCGGGCGGCCCGCCGCCGGGCCCGCTCCTTACTCACTCACGGACCTTACTCACTCAGGGGCCTTGCTCGCCGGGCGAACCGAGCGTCGACACCCAGTTGCGCAGCAGCGCGAAGCCCGCGTCCGCGGACTTCTCCGGATGGAACTGGGCGGCGGACAGGACGCCGTGCTCGACGACCGCCGCGAACGGCGCGTCGTGCACGGCCGTGGTGACCAGCGCACCCACGTCGCGCAGCGCGTCCAGGTCACCGGCCGCGTACGAGTGGACGAAGTAGAAGCGGGTGTCCGGCCCGGCATCCGCGACCAGCCGGGAACCCGGGGCGGCGGCGACCGTGTTCCAGCCCATGTGCGGGATCCGCCGCGCGGCCAGCCGGGTCACCGCGCCGGGCAGCAACCCCAGCCCCTTGGTCTCCACGCCGTGCTCGACGCCGGAGTCGAAGAGGATCTGCATGCCCACGCAGATGCCCAGGACCGGGCGCCCGGCGGCGACCCGTTCGGCGATGACCGGCCCGGCGCCGAGCGCCTCGATGCCCGCCATGCACGCCGCGTACGCGCCGACCCCCGGCACCACCAGCCCGTCCGCGTCCGCGGCGGCCGCCAGGTCGGCCGTGACCGTCACCTCGGCCCCGGTACGGGCCAGCGCCCGCTCGGCGGAGCGCAGATTGCCCGAGCCGTAGTCGAGCACCACCACGGAGGCCATCAGCTCTCCCCCGGGATGAGCCAGGCCACGCCACCCGCGGCGGCCAGCGCCGCCAGCACGGCGACGACGGCGATGCTGAACTTCGTGGCGCCCTGGCGTACCAGCGAGATGACGCCGCCGACCAGGATGCCCGCGAGGGCGAACAGCGCGATCGCCATCACAGCACGCCCTTGGTGGACGGCAGCGCCCCGGCGTTGCGCGGGTCGATCTCGACGGCCTCGCGCAGCGCCCGGGAGAACGCCTTGAACTGCGCCTCCACCACGTGGTGGGCGTCGGGGTGGCCGCCCTCGCGGGCCGCCCGCAGGACACTGACGTGCAGGGTCACCCTCGCGGCGTGGCCGAAGGACTCGAAGATGTGCCGGGTCATGCTCGTCGGGTACACCGGCCCGATGTACGGGGCGAGCGCCGGCTCCTCGTGCACCACGTACGGCCGCCCGGACAGGTCCACCGCGGCGCGGCACAGCACCTCGTCCATGGGGATCGTGGCCGAGCCGTACCGTCGGATCCCGGCCTTGTCGCCGAGCGCGGCGGCGAACGCCTCGCCCAGCGCGATCGCCGTGTCCTCCATGGTGTGATGCGCGTCGATCTCCAGATCGCCCTCGGTGCGTACGGTCAGGTCGAAGCCGCCGTGCTTGGCGAGCTGGTTGAGCATGTGGTCGTAGAAACCGACCCCGGTGCTCAGCTCCCCCTGACCGGTGCCGTCGAGATCGATCTCGACGAGGACCTTGGTCTCCTTGGTGACGCGTTCGATGCGGGCGGTACGGCTCATGCCTCGGTCTCCATCACAGCCTTGTCCATCGCGGACAGGAACGCGTCGGTCTCGGACTCGGTACCCGCGGTCACCCGCAGCCAGCCGGGCAGCCCGACGTCGCGGACGAGCACCCCGTGCTCCAACAGCCGCCGCCACGCCGCCTGCTGGTCGCCGCCCACCTCGAACAGCACGAAGTTCGCGTCGCTGTCCGCGACCCGCACGCCGCGCCCGCGCAGCGTGGCCACGATCCGGTCGCGCTGCTGCTTGATCGCGTCGACCGTGTCCAGCAGTGCCGCGCGGTGCGCCAGCGCGGCGCGGGCGGCGGCCTGGGTGAGCGCGGAGAGGTGGTACGGCAGCCGCACCAGCTGCACCGCGTCGACCACGGCCGGGTCGGCGGCCAGGTAGCCGAGCCGGCCACCGGCGAACCCGAACGCCTTGCTCATGGTGCGGGTGACCACCAGGCGCGGGTGCCCGGGCAGCAGGGCCAGCGCGCTGGGGGTGCCGGGGCGGGCGAACTCCGCGTACGCCTCGTCCACCACCACCATCCCCCGGGCCTCCGCCAGCACCGCGTCGACGACCGCGGGGTCGAGCGCCGTGCCCGTGGGGTTGTTCGGTGAGCACAGGAACACCAGGTCGGGGTCGTGCTCGGCGAGCTGGGCCACCGCCGACTCCGGCGTGAGCCCGAAGTCCGGGTCGCGCAGCGCGCCGACCCAGCGGCTGCCGGTGCCCGCGGCCAGCAGCGGGTGCATCGAGTACGACGGTCCGAAGCCCAGCGCGGTGCGCCCCGGCCCGGCGAACGCCTGCAGCAGCTGCTGCTGGACCTCGTTGGAGCCGTTGGCGGCCCACACGTGCGCCGCGCTCAGCCCGTGGCCCAGGTAGGCGGCCAGGTCGGTACGCAACGCGACCGCGTCGCGGTCCGGGTAGCGGTTCAGGTCGCGCAGCTCCGCCTGCACCGCCTTGGCGATGGCGTCCACCACCGCGTCCGGCACCGGGTACGAGTTCTCGTTGGTGTTCAGCCGCACCGCCACGTCGAGCTGCGGCGCGCCGTACGGGCTGCGGCCCCGCAGGTCGTCGCGGATCGGCAGATCATCGATCGTGGTCACGCCCGGTCGCTCCCGTCCGACCGCCCAGAGTCGGGCTGAAAACGAGCCTTGACGGCGTCGCCGTGCGCGGGCAGGTCCTCCGCGTTGGCGAGCGCCACCACGTGCCCGGCGACGTCGCGCAGCGCCGCCTCGTCGTACTCGACGACGTGGATGCCGCGCAGGAACGACTGCACCGACAGCCCCGAGGAGTGCCTGGCGCAACCGCCGGTGGGCAGCACGTGGTTGGAACCGGCCGCGTAGTCGCCCAGCGACACGGGCGAGAACGCCCCGACGAAGATCGCACCGGCGTTGCGGACCCGCATCGCGACCGTGCGGGCGTCCCGGGTCTGGATCTCCAGGTGCTCCGCCGCGTACGCGTCCACCACGCGCAGGCCCTGCTCCAGGTCGTCGACCAGCACCACGCCGGACTGCACGCCGGTCAGCGCCTCGCGTACCCGGGCCTCGTGCTTGGTGGCCGCGACCTGGCGGCCCAGCTCGGCCTCGACCGCGTCGAGCAGGGGGGTCGACTCGGTGACCAGGACGCTGGCCGCGAGCGGGTCGTGCTCGGCCTGGCTGATCAGGTCGGCGGCGACGTGCGCCGGGTCGGCGGTGTCGTCGGCCAGGATCGCGATCTCGGTCGGCCCCGCCTCGGCGTCGATGCCGACGACGCCGCGCAGCAGCCGCTTCGCCGCGGTCACCCAGATGTTGCCCGGCCCGGTGATGACGTCCACCGGCTCGCAGCGGTCCGACTCGTCCGCGCCCGTGCAGCCGTAGCCGAGCATCGCGACCGCCTGGGCGCCGCCGACCGCGTACACCTCGTCGACGCCGAGCAGCGCGCAAGCCGCCAGCACCCGGGCGTCGGGCAGGCCGCCGTTGTCCGGCTGTGGCGGGCTCGCCACCACCAGGCTCTCGACGCCCGCCTCCTGGGCGGGGACGACGTTCATCACCACGGTCGACGGGTAGACCGCCAGGCCGCCCGGCACGTACAGGCCGACCCGGGACACCGGCACCCAGCGTTCGGTCACCGTGCCGCCGGGCACCACCTGGGTGGTGACATCCGTACGGCGCTGGTCGGCGTGCACCTTGCGGGCCCGGGCGATGGCCTCCAGCAGGGCGGCGCGCACGTCCGGGTCGAGGCCGTCCGCGGCCGCGGCGATCGCGGGAGCGGGCACCCGCAACCGCTCCAGGCGTACGCCGTCGAAGCGCTCCGTGGCCTCCCGGATCGCCGGGAACCCATGCTCGCGGACCGCCTCGACGACCGGGCGGATCTTCTCCACCGCGACGGAGACGTCGAGCTGGGCTCGGGGCAGCAGGCCGCGCGGGTCCCGCCGGGAGCCGCGCAGGTCAATCCGGTTCAACACGGACCCCAGTCTAGGCCGGGCGCCACGCGCGGGACCGGTGGCATTCCAGGGCGTGGGACCGCCCCGCCACGGCCACCGCAGACCCGTGGCCGGCCCCGTCGAATGCTCGGCCGACGCTTCGCGGCTTTTGCGGCGACGACCCGCGAAGATCACCCCCCGGCCCGCGCGTGTCGCCGCACCGGGCGGATACGCTCGCACCGTGGGCACGATTCTGCCGGTCTTTCCGCTGGGCACGGTCCTTTTCCCCGGCCTCGTGCTGCCGCTGCACATCTTCGAGGAGCGGTATCGCGTGCTGGTCCGTGAGCTGGTGGCGGCCACCGGCGACGGACCGCAGGAGTTCGGCGTGGTGACGCTGCGCCGTGGCTGGGAGACCCCGCAGGCGTCCGTCGAGGACGATGGCGAACCCTTCGTGGACGAGGAGCCGGTCACCGCGGCCCACCTGTTCGACGTCGGCTGCACCGCCGAACTGCGTCAGGTCACCGAGCTGCCGGACGGCCGGTTCGACATCGTGACCGTGGGCCGGCGCCGGTTCCGGGTGCTCAGCGTCGAGGCCGACGCGCATCCGTACCTGACCGCCGAGGTGGAGTGGCTGCCCGACGAGGAGCGGGCCGACGCGGCGGCGGACGCGCTCGCCCCCCGCGTGCTGGCCGCCCTGCGGACGTACCTGGACCTGCTGCGGCCCGAGTCGGAGGTGCTGGAGCAGGTGCCGGACGACCCGACCGTGCTGTCGCACCTGGTCGCGGCGACCGCCCAGCTGACCCTGGAGGAACGGCAGGATCTGCTGGCGGCGCCGGACACGACCACCCGGCTGCGCGCCGAGCTGCGCCTGCTCAACCGGGAAGCGGGGTTGCTGGCCCGGGTGCGCGCGGTTCCCGTACCGCTGTCGGACCTCGCCCGTCCCGCCAGCCCCAACTGACCCACGGCGTCTGGTCGCCTCGGTGCATCAGGGGTGAGGGGGACCGGCGCCCGGGTGGTGCGGCGGCAGATCACCGGCGGGCGCGGAGAGATACGGCGGCGGCGTCCCGTGGCCCGGTTCGGGCCCGGACAGGTACGGCGGCATGCCGTGGCCCGGTCCGGGGCGGGCACCGGGGCGCTGCAGGTCCGGGTCGCTCGCCCAGCCCGCCATCAGGGTCAGCACGATGACCGCGACGAACGCGGGCACCAGCAGCGTGCCGAACGCGTGCAGGTCCGGTGGCGCGGCGTAGGTGGCCCCGGGCGCCGACGACTCCCGCCACTGCTGGTACGCGTGCAGGCCCACCTCCCGGCCCACCGCCCACGCCGTCACGGCCGCGCCGAGCGCCCCCACGGTCACCCCCAGCAACAGCACGGGCCCGCGGTACCGGCGCAGCACCAGCCACGCGGTGATCGCCACGACCAGGCCGAACGCGCACCCGAGGATGGCGAACCAGCCGTCCGCGGCGATGTACTCCTCCGGCGACGGGTCGTTGACCACGATGCCGGGCGCCCCGGCGTTGAGCACCGGAACGGACGGGGCCAGCCAGGTCCAGATCAGGCCCAGCGGCACCCCGGCCAGCGCGACCACGAGCGCGGTCAGGGCACCCACCGAGACGGTACGGCGCCACGGCCGGGGCGCGGGCGGTGGCGGCTGTGGCGTCTCCCAGCCGCCGACCGGCCCCGCCGGGTCCACGGGCGCAACGTCGAGGGGCGGTATCAGGTACGACGGCTCCACGCGGGGCGGGGAAGGCGGGTACGACCTGTCCGCGCCCTGCGGCGCAGCCGGGTGCGGCGGCTCAACGCCATGCGGCGACGCCGGCTCCTGACTGGGGTTCACCCCCCGATCCTGCCAGGTCCGGCTGGATGCCGCCTGTGCCGACCCTGGACGCACCCGGTCAGCTCACGCTGGCCGGCCCGAGGATCGTCTTCAGGTCGGCCCGCAACGCGGTGGTGGGCGCCACCCGGACGCCGCCGAGGCGCATCACGGTGGTGCGGGCGCCGTTCTGCAGGTGCACGTGCACCTCGGCGTCGCCGGGGTGGCTGACCAGGATCTCCTTGAGCTGGTCGACCAGCGGCGGGGTGCACCGGGTGATCGGCATGGTCAGGGTGATCGGCTTCGTGTCGGACGAGTGCGAGACGTCCGGCATCGACATGTCCATCGCCATGATCCGGGGTGTGTCGTCGCGCCGGTCCACCCGGCCCTTGACCACCACGATGGCGTCCTCGGCGATGTACTGCCCGATCACCTCGTACGTGTTGGGGAAGAACAGGGTTTCCACCCCGCCGGCCAGGTCCTCCAGCGTGGCGGACGCCCACGCCCGGCCCTGCTTGGTGATCCGGCGCTGGACGCCGGTGAGGATGCCCGCGAGCGTGACGACCTGGCCGTCCGGGATCGAGCCCTCCTCGTTGAGCGCGGCGATGGTGGTGTCCGCCGCCCCGGCGAGGATCTGCTCCAGCCCGGCGAGCGGGTGGTCGGAGACGTACAGGCCGAGCATCTCGCGCTCGAAGGCGAGTTTGTCGCGTTTGTCCCACTCGCTGTCGCCGATCACCGGCATCGCGACCGTGGCCGAGCCCGCCCCGGCGTCGTCGCCGAACGCCCCGAACAGGTCGAACTGGCCCGCCGCCTCGTTGCGCTTGACGTCGGCGTACGCGTCGATAGCCTCCGCGTGCACCGCCAGCAGTCCCTTGCGGGTGTGGCCCATCGAGTCGAAGGCCCCGGCCTTGATCAGCGATTCCACTGTCTTCTTATTGCAGGCGACCGCGTCCACCTTGGACAGGAAGTCGTAGAAGTCGGCGTAGTCGCCTTTTTCCTTGCGGCAGCGGGCGATCGCCTCGACCACGTTGTGGCCCACGTTGCGGACCGCGGCCAGGCCGAAACGGATGTCGGTGCCGACCGGGGTGAACGGGCCCGCGGACTGGTTGACGTCCGGCGGCAGGACCTGGATGCCCATGCGCCGGCACTCGGCCAGGTACATCGCCATCTTGTCCTTGTCGTCGCCGACGCTGGTCAGCAGCCCGGCCATGTACTCGGCGGGGTAGTTCGCCTTCAGGTAGCCGGTCCAGTACGACACCAGGCCGTACCCGGCGGTGTGCGCCTTGTTGAAGGCGTAGTCGGCGAACGGCACGAGGATGTCCCAGATCGCCTGGATGGCCTGATCGGAGTACCCGTTGGCGCGCATGCCGTCGCGGAACGGGATGAACTCCTTGTCCAGGACCTCCTTCTTCTTCTTACCCATCGCCCGGCGCAGCAGGTCGGCCTTGCCGAGTGAGTACCCGGCCAGGATCTGCGCGGCGCGCTGCACCTGCTCCTGGTAGACGATCAGGCCGTACGTGGGACCCAGGATCTCCTTGAGCGGCTCCTCCAGCTCCGGGTGGATCGGGGTGATCTCCTGCTGGCCGTTCTTGCGCAGCGCGTAGTTGGTGTGCGAGTTCGCGCCCATCGGGCCGGGCCGGTACAGCGCGAGGACCGCGGAGATGTCCTCGAAGTTGTCCGGCTTCATCAGCCGCAGCAGCGAGCGCATCGGGCCGCCGTCGAGCTGGAACACGCCCAGCGTGTCGCCGCGGGCCAGCAGCTCGTACGTCGCCTTGTCGTCCAGCTTCAGCGCCAGCAGGTCCAGTTTGGTGCCGTGGTTGAGCTCGATGTTGCGGACCGCGTCGTCGATGATCGTCAGGTTGCGCAGGCCCAGGAAGTCCATCTTGAGCAGGCCGAGCGTCTCGCAGGTCGGATAGTCGAACTGCGTGATGATCGCCCCGTCCGCGTCGCGGCGCATCAGCGGGATGTGGTCGATGATCGGCTCGGCGCTCATGATGACCCCGGCCGCGTGTACGCCGGTCTGCCGGATCAGGCCCTCGATGCCGCGGGCGGTGTCGATGACCTTCTTGACGTCCGGGTCGGTCTCGTACAGCGTGCGGATCTCGCCCGCCTCGGAGTACCGCTTGTGCTCCGGGTCGAAGATGCCCGTCAGCGGGATGTCCTTGCCCATTACGGCGGGGGGCATGGCCTTGGTGATCCGGTCGCCCACCGCGTACGGATAACCCAGCACCCGGGCCGAGTCCTTGATCGCGGCCTTCGCCTTGATCGTGCCGAACGTGGCGATCTGCGCGACCTTGTCGTCGCCCCAGCGCTCCGTCACGTACCGGATGACCTCGCCGCGGCGGCGCTCGTCGAAGTCGATGTCGACGTCCGGCATCGAGACGCGCTCGGGGTTGAGGAACCGCTCGAAGATCAGCCCGTGCGGCAGCGGATCCAGGTCGGTGATCCCCATCGCGTACGCGACCAGGGAACCGGCGGCCGAGCCACGGCCCGGGCCCACCGCGATGCCCTGCTGCTTCGACCACTGGATGAAGTCGGCCACCACGAGGAAGTACGACGGGAAGCCCATCTGGATGATGACGCCCAGCTCGTACTCGGCCTGCTTGACGTGGGTCTCCGGGATGCCGTCCGGGAACCGGCGGGCCAGCCCCTCGAAGGCCACCTTGCGGAACCAGCTCTCCTCGGTCTCCCCGTCCGGCACCGGGAAGCGGGGCATTAGGTTCTTGAAGGTGAACATGCCGGTGGTGTCGACCTTCTCCGCCACCAGCAGCGTGTTGCGGCAGCCCTCCAGCCACGCCTCGGACGAGTCCACCGCGCGCATCTGGTCGGCGTTCTTGACGAAGTAGCCCGCGCCGTCGAAGCGGAACCGGTTGGGGTCGGCGACGTTGCTGCCGGTCTGCACGCACAGCAGCACGTCGTGCGCCTCGGCCTGCGCCTCGTGGGTGTAGTGCGAGTCGTTGGTCACCAGCGGCGGGATGCCCAGCTTGCGGCCGATCTCCAGCAGGCCGTCGCGGACCCGGCGCTCGATGTCCAGGCCGTGGTCCATCAACTCCAGGTAGAAGTGCTCCTTGCCGAACACCTCCTGGTACGCCGCGGCGGTGCGCAGCGCCTCGTCGAACTGCCCGAGCCGCAGCCGGGTCTGCACCGCGCCGGACGGGCAGCCGGTGGTGGCCATGATGCCCTCGGCGTGCTCGCCGATCAGCTCCAGGTCCATCCGGGGCCACTTGACGTAGTGGCCCTCCATCGAGGCGCGCGAGTTGAGCCGGAACAGGTTCTTCAGGCCGACGTCGTTGCGCGCCCACATCGTCATGTGGGTGATCGCGCCGTTACCGGAGATGTCGTCGCTCTTCTGCTCCGGGCGGCCCCACTTGACCCGCTGCTTGTGGAAGCGCGACTCGGGGGCTACATACGCCTCGACGCCGAGGATCGGGGTGACCCCGGCCGCGGTGGCCTGCTTGTAGAAGTCGTACGCCCCGTGCATGTTGCCGTGGTCGGTGATCGCCACGGCGGGCATGCCGAGGCGGTTGGCCTCGGCGAACAGATCCTTGAGCCGGGCGGCTCCGTCGAGCATCGAATACTCGGTGTGCACATGCAGGTGCACGAACGAGTCAGACACCCGGCAGCCCCCTTTTCGCCCGGCCGACAACCGACGACGGAAGCCTAGTCCCGACCCCCGACATCCGGCACGGGGGACACCCGGGTCATTGCGCGAACGGTTCGATCATCACCGAGGCGGCGCGCAGCCACGCCGCCCGGGTCTCCGGCTGCAGGTCGCCGTACTCGATCGACGAGCCGACCTCCAGGGCCGGGTCGTACGGCACCACCGCCACCGCCCTGGTCCGGGTCGCGAAGTGCTTGGTCAGGTCGTCGAGCAGCGGCAGCCTGCCCGGCGACGGGCAGGAGATGAGCGTCACCGCGTTGGCCACGATGTCGCCCATGCCGGTCTCGTCCAGTAGGTCCAGCATCCAGTCGGCGGTGAACGCGGCGTCCTCGCGCGGCACCGTGGTGATGACCAGCTGATCCGCGGCCTTCATCACGGTCTGCCAGTTGACGCTCTCCACGTTGTTGCCGGTGTCCACACAGATCACGTCGTGGGTACGCCGCAGCAGGTCCATCACCCGGCGCACCGTGTGCTGGTCGAGCCGCTGCGCGAAGCGCGGATTCTCCTCGCCCGCCAGCACGTCGTACGAGCCGTCGGAGGCGTGCCGCAGGTAGGCGTCCAGCTCCTCCAGCAGGGTGTCGCCGTGCAGGTTCTCGATGGTCAGCAGGTCGGAGATGAGGTGCCGGATCGTCCGGGCGTGCCGGGCGCTGCCCGCCCGCAGGCCCAGGGTGCCGCGCAGCTCGTTGTCGTCCCAGGCCAGCACGCCGCGACCCCGGACGCTGCCGATGGTGGCCGCGGCCAGCACCGTGGCGGTGGTCTTGTGCACCCCGCCCTTGGGGTTGGCGAACGCCAGCACCCGGGGCGTGCCCAGCTTGCGCCGCATCACCGCGACGGCCCGGTCGAGGTCCTGATCGGAGCGGGCCTGCCGCCACTCGATGCGGGCCGGAGCGGGCGAGGTGGGCGCCGCCGGGGCGGGCGGCGCGGCGGGGGCGGGCGGCGGGAGCACGGACGCCGGGCCGACCGCGGCGGCGGCGCGCGCCGCCGGGTAGCCGTTCTCCGGGGTCACCCGGGCGATCGGGGGCGGCACCGCGCGGGTCGCGGGATTGAAGAAGCTGTGCGCCTGCTCGGGCTCGACCCGCCCCGCGAGACCGTCGGAACGCCCGGCGCGACCGCTCCGGCTGGGAAGTCCGTCAATACGACCGGGAAGGCCGTCAGGACGACCGGGGAAACCGTCGGCGCGGCCCGCGTACCCCTCGACCGCAGCCCCGAGACCGTCCGGGCGAGGCGCGAACCCGTCGGCGCGGGGCGCCAGGCTGTCGGGGCGCGGCGGCTGGCCGGGCGCTCGTCCCGGGAACCCGTTGGTGCCGCCGGGCCCCTCGACCTGACCGGGCGCTCCGTCGGGGCGCGGGCCGTAGCCGTCCGGGCGAGCGGGGAAACCCTCGGCGCGCAGCGCCTGCCGCCGGGAGTCGAGCGGGTTCATCGGGCGCGGCTCGGCCGGGCTGACCGGACGCGGGTCCACGGTCCGTCCCACCCGCCGGTCCAGCGGGTTGACCGGGCGGCGGTCGAACGGATTAACCGGCCGGGGCTCCGGCCCGGGTCGCGGCGGCTCGGACTGGCGCGGGTGGCGCGGGTCGAGTGGATTGACCGGGCGCCGGTCCGGCGGGCTCACCGGCCGGCTGGGCAGCGGGTGGGCGCCGGGCGCCGGACGCTGCGGCTCCCCGTGCTCGTCGCGGTCGGCGCCGTTGGTCTCCTCGGGGGTCCGGGACGCGTGGCGCGCACGATCGAGTAGCGCCCGCCATCGCGGGGCTGGTTCCGCAGGCCGGCCCCAGCCGGTCTCGGTCCCATCCACGGATCGTCCTCCCTGCGCCGACTCGGTGTGTCCCGGACGGGCGTCACCGCCCTAGACAGGCTACGGAGGCGAACCCTATTCAGGCCACTCCCGAAAGCCTTCCGCCGGTGTTACTGACCACCGGCGGCAGATCCATTGGTGCGCGTGCACCCGTCCGTGCGGCCGGCGCACCCGACTGGGGCGCCGACGTGGGTCTAACGCCCGGGCGGGCCTCGGGATGCTCCCCACCGTCGCGGACGGGCACCTTCGGCGGCCGGTCGCGCCGCTGCGGCGCCACGGCAGTGCTCTCCTCCGTTACCGGGAAGGACGGCCCGGACCCCCCGCGGGGATCAGCCGGTGAGGCATACGTCACATCGGGCCCGGACGACGAGGGTAGCGGCGTATCGCCCGGCGGGGCAACCGCCGCGGCGGCCCGGCGCACGCCAGGACCGGCCCCGGGCGCCGCGCCGGCCCGAGGCGCCGCCGTCAGCTGGCGTCGCGCAGCGCGTCGAGCGCCTGTTCCAGGTCGGCCGGGTAGTCGCTGACGAACCGCACCTCGTCGTACGTACGAGGGTGCAGGAAGGCCAACTCCCGCGCGTGCAGCCACTGCCGCTCCAGCCGCAGCCGGGCCGCCAGGGTGGGATCCGCCCCGTACGTGAGATCCCCCACGCACGGGTGTCGCAGCGCCGCGAAGTGCACCCGGATCTGGTGGGTGCGGCCGGTCTCCAGCTTCACGTCGACGAGGCTGGCGGCGCGGAACGCCTCCAGGGTGTCGTAGTGCGTGACACTCGGCTTGCCGCCGGACATCACCGCGAACTTGTAGTCCGCGCTCGGATGCCGGTCGATCGGCGCGTCGATGGTGCCGCGCAGCGGGTCCAGATGGCCCTGCACGACCGCGTGGTACCGCTTGTCCACCTCGCGCTCCTTGAACGCGCGCTTCAACACGCTGTACGCCTGCTCGCTCTTGGCGACCACCATGAGGCCGGTGGTGCCGACGTCGAGCCGGTGCACGACGCCCTGCCGCTCGGCGGCGCCGCTGGTCGCGACGCGCTGGCCCATGGCGGCCAGCCCGCCCACCACGGTCGGCCCGGTCCAGCCCGGACTCGGATGCGCGGCGACCCCGACCGGCTTGTCGACCACCACGATGTCGTCGTCGTCGTAGACGATCCGCAGGCCGTGCACCGGTTCGGCGACCACGGCCGGGGCGGTCACGGGCGCGGGCAGCGTCACTTCCAGCCACGCGCCGGCGCTCACCTTGTCGCTCTTGGGCCGGGGGATGCCATCAACCAGGGCGTCGCCGGCCTCCACCAGGGTGGCCGCGGCGGTCCGGGACAGCCCGAACAGCCGGGACACCGCCTGGTCGAGGCGCATGCCGTCGAGACCGTCGGGCACGGGCAGCGAACGCCGGTCCCCCGCGGGACGCAGGCCGGGTGCGGTCACGGACGCACCTCGGGCGTGGCCTGGCCGTTGCCCGGACCGGGATCGGCGGCCCGCTGGGCCCGGCTGCCGTCGCGCTGGCGACCGGTCAGCTCCAGCAGGATCGCGAGGCAGACGCCGACGGTCAGGCAGCTGTCGGCGATGTTGAACACCGCGAAACGCTCACCGTACGGCGCGAAGGCGCTGATCATGTCCACCACGTGTCCCTGGAACGGGCCGGGTGCCCGGAACAGCCGGTCGCCCAGGTTACCGAGGGCGCCGCCGAGCACGAGACCCAGGCTGACCGCCCAGGGCACCGAGCGCAGCCGCCGGGTCATCCAGGCGATCCACCCGATCACCGCGAAGGTGATCAGCGGGAACACCCACGTGTAGTCGCTGCCCAGGCTGAACGCGGCCCCGCTGTTGCGCAGCAGCGACAGGTAGATGAGCCCGCCCAGCACGCGGACCGGCTCGGTCGGGTCGAGGTGGCGGACGGACATCTCCTTGACGATCTGATCCGTCACGACGGCCAGCACGGCGGTGCCCGCGAGCACCGCCACGGCCCTGGGCGCGGGGCCGGGCGGGGTCTGAGGCCCGGGCGGGCTCACCGCGGTTCCGCCCGCTGCCTCGTCGGCGTTCAGCGTCGTTCCTCCAACTGCTTGCAGGACACACACAGGGTCGCGGACGGGAACGCGGCCAGCCGCTCGACGGGGATGGCGTTGCCGCACCGCTCGCACCAACCGTAGTTGCCCTCGCCGAGCCGGTCGATGGCGCGTTCCACCTGGTTGATCCGCTCAAGCAGGTTGTTGGCCAGCGTGATCTCCTGCTCGCGCTCGAAAGTCTTCGTCCCGGTGTCCGCCTGGTCGTCGCCCGCGGAGTCGGTCAGCCGCTCACGCTGCAGCTCAGCGATCTCGGTGAGGGTCTGGTCGTACTCGCCCTGAAGCTCGTCCCGGCGTTCGATCAGCGCCACGCGGATCTTCTCGGTCTCCGCGGCGCTGCGGGACCGCCTCGTCCCGGCCTTGGCGGTCGAGGCGGGCCTGGTGTCGGTTGCCTTGGCCATCGTCGCTCCCTCGCCGCGACGAGCGCGGCATCGGCGGTTCACGGGACCTGCGCCGGGCGTCGTCACCGCCCGTGCCCACCTGTCCCTCTTGTCTGGCCCGGCGCACCCCCGCGCCCGGCCGGGCGGCCGGTGGGCCGACCGCCGCCATGATCCCTCACGTGCAAAGCGTGCACGATGATCCCTGACAGGCACGAACGGCCTGCGCCATGATCTTCACGTGCACAAACGGCGTGCACGAAGCCGCCGCGCACACCGGAGGTTCGCAAGGATACGGAACGTGCAGGTCCACGACAACCTGGCGCACCGCCCGGGATACCCCAAACCGGGGCGAAAACTACCCGGACGATTGGTCAGACAGCCGACACGCCGTACTCACTGCTCCTCCCGGCCATCCTCACCGAACCAGCGGGCCAGCCGCCCCCGGCGGCTGACCGCGCGCAGCCGCCGTTCGGCCGCGTCCCGTACGTCGGCGGTCGTCACGATCAGCAGGGTGTCGCCGGTGCGCAGCCGGGTGTCCGGGGTGGGGACGAATCCGGCCCCCTCGCGGACGACGAGCGTCACCACGGCGCCCACGGGCAGGCGCAACTCATCGATGTGCACCCCCGCCAACCGCGAGCCCGGCGCCACCCCGATCTGCAGCAGGTCGGCGTGCATGTTCTCCAGCGGCGCGGACTCCACCTGCACCTCCGCCGCCTCAGCCGGCGCGGTGATCCCCAGCCACCGGGCCACGGAGGCGACGGTCCCGGCCTGCACCAGGGTAAAGATGATCACCAGTACGAAGACCGCGTCGAACAGCTTCTCAGCGCCCGGGGTGCCCACCGACAGCGGGATGGTGGCCAGCACGATCGGCACCGCGCCACGCAGGCCCGCCCAGGACAGGAACGCCTGCCCCCGCCAGCCCGGCGCACCGCGCACCACCAGCGCCGAGACGGCCACCGACAGGGGACGCGCCAGCAGCACCAGGGCGCCACCGACGACCAGGGCCGTGACCAGGGCGCCGGGCAGCCGGCTCGGCGACACCAGCAGGCCCAGCAGCACGAACAGCCCGATCTGCGCCACCCAGGCCAGCCCGTCGGCGAAGCCGAGGATGGCCCGGCGGTGTGGCAGGCGGGCGTTGCCGAGCACGACGCCCGCGACGTAGACCGCGAGGAACCCCGAGGCGTGGGCGACCGCGCCCGCCGCGTACGCCAGCACCGTGAGCCCGACGGCCGCGATCGGGTACAGCCCGGCCGAGGGCAGCGCAGCCCGGCGCAGCAGCCAGCGCCCGGCCGCCCCGACGAACAGGCCGATCGCGGCGCCCGCGGCCAGCTCGTAGAAGAGCAGCAGCTCGTGCCAGGAGGCGGCCGCCACGGCCGGGCTGGCCAGCGCCACCACCACCAGCACGACCGGCGCGTCGTTCATGCCGGACTCCGCCTCCAGCGTCGCCACCAGCCGGGGCGGCAGCCGCAGGCGGCGCAGCGTGGCGAACACGGCGGCGGCGTCCGTCGAGGACAGCACCGCGCCGTACAGCAGGGCCAGCCGCCAGTCGAGGCCGAGCAGCAGGTGCACGACCACCCCGACCACGACGATGCTGACCGCCACCCCGAGGGTGGCCAGCGTGGCGGACAGGCCCAGCACGGGGCGCAGCGCGCTCCACCGGGCGGTCAGCCCGCCCTCCGCGATGATCACGATGAGGGCGCAGAAGCCGAGCGTACGGGTGAGCTCCGCGTCGTTGAACCGGATGCCCAGCCCCGCCTCGCCGAGCAGGATCCCGATGAGCAGGTAGACCAGCAGACTCGGCAGCCCGACGCGGGTGGACAGACGCACCGCCGCCACGGCGACCAGGAGGACGGCAGCCCCGATCAGCAGGGCGACGTCCAGGTGACCGGTCACACCGGCCCGGTGCCGGTGGCCCCGTCGCGCAGGGCGGCCAGCCGCGGCGCGAGGTCGGCGGCGTCGGAGTCGACCGTGAAGACCTTGTCGCGGCTGGTGGCACCCAGCCGCAGCGTCACGGCGGACGGACGCACGCCGAGAGCGTCAGCGAGGGCGCGGCGCACCGCCTCGGTGGCCTTGCCGTCCACCGCCGGGGCACCGACCGCGATGATCAGCGCGGGGCCGTGCGGGCCGTCGTACCGGCCGCCCACCCGGGTCCGGCCCGCGCCCGGTCGCACCCGGACCGGGACGGATACGTCCCGGGTTCCGGGTGAGGGCACGCGCCGGTTGGTCACGCCTCATTGTGCCGATCTCCGCCGGGGCGGTACGGCGGGGTCCGCCGTTGGTGTCCCGGCACAGCCGGTTCCGCCGGGGTGGTGGTTCGCGAACCGGGCGAACCGGCCGCAGCGGTGATTCGCGAACCGGGTCAACCCGGCCGCAGCGCTGGTTCGCGAACCGGCGGACCCGGCCGGATCAGCGGCCGGAACCGGATGCGGCGGGTCAGCCGCGGGCGGCGGCCGCGAGCAGGCGGTCGACCGGACGGCACAGGCCGCACGGGGTGAAGCCGAGCTCCACCGCCTCGGCCACGGGCAGTGGTTCGGTGAGCCGCCCGACCAGGTGCGGACAGTCCGGGACGTGGTAGCGCGGCCGGCCGTCGACGACCAGGACCTCGGCGTCCATCCGCGCGATGCGTACCGCGTCCGCGGCCCGCTCGGCCTGCGGCAGCGGCTCGTCGGCCGGGTCGTCGGGGTCGGGCTCGCCGAACTCCTCCATCCGCCCGTCGAACGCCGGACCGGCACCGAACGCGGTGGCCGCGGGGCGGTCCTCGACGGTGTCGAGGTGCTCCGCCGCGGCTGCGGGCTCGCGTCGCCAGGACTCGTCGGGGTCCTGGGTGCGGGCCGCGTCGATGACGGACGACGCGCGGTCGTAGTCGAGGTGGTCGCGGTGCCCGGTGTGGTCGTCGTCCGGCTCGGTCCCGACGCTGCCGAGCGCGTCGGCGCGGGCCAGGTCGAGGTCGGGCCGGTCGAGATCGGGCCGGTCGGTGCCGGGCGCGTCGTGGGTGTCCGCGTAACCGGGCGCCGGGTCCTCCGCCACCGTGCTGAGCGACATGTAGTCGGCGGCGCCGGTGTCCAGCGGGTCGGCGTCCGCCGCGTCGGCGCCCGGTCGTTCGTGGGCGTCGCGCTCCAGATAGGTCCCGCTGTCGGCCGTCGCGGTGGCGAACTCGTCATCACCCGCGAGGTCGGCAAGGTCCGCGTACCTCGCCGAGCCGGACGCGGGGGCGTCGGCTTCGTCCGGGTAGGTCACGGAACCTGCCGGGTCCGAGGCATCCGGCTCGTCCGCGTAGGTCACCGCAGCGCCCGGCACCGAGGCACCGGACTCGGCCGCGTAGGCGACGGCACCGGACTCGGCCGCGTAAGCGACGGCACCGGACTCGGCCGCGTAGGCCACGGCGCCGGACCCGGTGGGGGCGGTCCGGTCCGCGAACGCCGCGGATTCGGCATGCGGCGACCCGCCACCGGCGTCGGCCGCGTCGCGCCCGCCGGTGCGGCTCGCCGACCCGGAGGCCGGGCGGAGCGCAGCGCCGACGTCGCGGGCCGCGGCCCGGCGTGCGGATGCCCGGCGGGCACCCGCGACCAGCGCGATCGCGGCCAGCAGGCTGGCCACGATGGAGCTGATGAGCAGCATGCTCGACCCGCCGGCGACGCCGAAAACAAGCAGCGTCACCGCGACGAGGATGAGCAGCAGACTGGCAACGATCATGGGCTCATCCCCGCCGCAGTCGGTCCGTCACGATTGGTGAGGAGGTGGAGGGTCAGCGGCCGGTTTCGATGGAGTTGGCGCGGCCGCCGCCGTACGAGCCGGCCAGGCCCGCCGCGGCGAGACCACCCGAGCCGCCCACCGAACGGTTGGCGTCGGCCCGCGCCATCTCGGCCTCCAGCCCCTGGCCGCGACCGTCGAGGTCACGCAGCTGACTCTCCAGGTACGCCTTGAGCCGGGTGCGGTACTCGCGCTCGAACTGCTTGAGCTCCTCGATGTGCTTCTGCAGGGCCGAGCGCTTCGCGTCCAGGCCACCCATGGCCTCCTGGTGGCGCTGGCGCGCGTCCCGCTCGAGGGCGTCCGCCTTGGCGCGGGCCTCGCGAGTGACCTCCTCGGCCTTGGAACGCGCGTCGGAGAGCAGCTTGTCGGCCTCGCGGCGGGCGTCCGCGACGTGGTCGTCCGCGGTGCGCTGAGCCATCATGAGCACGCGCAGCGCCTGCTGCTCGCCGTCGCCGCCGGGAGGGGTGGGACCGGCGCCGACGCCCTGGGCGCGGACCTGCTCGAGCTCGGCCTGCATCTGCCGCGCCGCCTGCTCGGCCGCCGCCTTGTCGCGCTGCACGCGGTCGAGCTGGGTCTTCATGTCGTTGAGCTCCGCCGCCAGCCGGGGGTCGGCGCCCGAGACGGCTGGCGCGCCGCCCCGCCCGCCGCCGCGCTCGACCTGCGCGCGCAGCTCGTTGTTCTCCTCGATGAGACGGGCGAGTTCGCGCTCGACCTCGTCTAGGAAGGCGTCGACCTCCTCCTCGTCATACCCCCGCTTGCCGATCGGGGGCTTTTTGAAGGCGACGTTGTGCACGTCGGCCGGGGTCAGCGGCATCGAAACTCCTCGGGTCAGTCGCGGCCGCGTGGGGCGTACCTCATCATCAGCTGAAGCGGACGATCAGGTTCGCTAACACGTAGTACAAAAGCACGAACAGGATAACCAGCAGGACCAGGGACGCCAGGTCCAAGCTCACGGTACCAATTCGAAGCGGTGGGATCACACGCCTCAACGCCCTCAAGGGTGGATCAGTGACGCTCCACACGAGCTCCAGTGCCGCGGACGCCCCCCGCCCCGGCTGCCACCTGCGGCCGTACTGCAGGACCGCACCCAGGACAAACCTCGCCAGCAGCGTCAGGAAGAAGACGTAGACCATCAGAAAGAGGACTTGGAACACGATCGACAACAGCACGACTGGCGGATCCCTCGTTAGGGTCAACTCTGGTTGAAGAAGCCGCCCTCAGCGATCTTGGCCTTGTCCTCCGCAGTGACCTGGACATTTGCCGGTGAGAGCAGGAAAACCCGGTTGGTCACGCGCTCGATCGTACCGCGCAGCCCGAAGGCCAGTCCGGCGGCGAAGTCGACCAGCCGGCGCGCGTCCCCCTCGTCCATCTCGGTGAGGTTGATGATGACCGGCACCCCGTCCCGGAAGTGCTCCCCGATCGTCCGGGCCTCCCGGTAGGTCGTCGGGTGCAGCGTCGTGATCTGGTACCGCTGCTCCTCCTCGACCGGGCGCGGTGGCACCTGGGTCTGCGGGGCCAGGGCGAGGTTGTCGCGCGTCTGGTAGCTCAGCGCGCCGCCGGCCTCACTCGCCGTAGTCGAGGGGCGGGTGATCGACCGTACGCTGGCGCGCTCGGCGCGGGCCTCCTCGCGGTCGAGGTCCATCCGGGACAGGCGCTCGCTGGGCCGGGACCGCTCGAAGTTGCGGGCTCGCGGCAGCGCCGGGGCGTCGTCGACGTCGTCCTCCTCGTCGGCGAACTCGTCCGCGTACCGGTAGCCGGAATCGCGGTCCCGGTCCCGGTCGCGGTAACCACTCTCGCGGTATCCCCGGTCGTCGTAGCGCTCGTCATCCTCCTCGACGAGGCCGAGCCAGACGCCGGCCTTCCGCAACGCGCTCATGCCCCCACCTCGTCCCATACGGCGAACCTCGTGCCCATGCCCCCAGAACCTCCGTCCGTGGTGCGGCCCACTCCCCCTCGGCGTGCCGCGCCCCGCTTGCCCGCGGACCCGATACGGGTCCCGCTTGCGACGCTGTGCCGTCGTCGGGCGCCGCGGCCATCGTGGAGGCACGTCGCGCGAAACAACACGTATGTAGTTTGCTGCCCGCCGCAAGGCTACCGCAGCGTGTTGCGCATCCCGAGCAAAGAACTACCGATCCGGACGTGTGTCGCTCCGTGCCGGACGGCTGCCTCCAGGTCCCCGCTCATGCCCGCCGAGACCACAGTGGCACCGGGGTGCCGCTCGGTCAGCCGGGTCGCCAGCCCGGACAGCGTCGCGAACGCCCGGTCCGGCTCCCAGTCCAGCGGCGCCACCGCCATCACGCCCGCCAGTCGCAGCGCGCCGGCGGCGGCCACGGCGTCGGCGACGCGCCACAGGCCCCGGTCGGGGTCGTCGACATCGGCCACCGCACCGCCGCGCGTGGCGTCACCGTCGATGCTGATCTGCACCAGCACGTCCAGCGGCGCGGTGCGACACTCGGCGGCGGCCCGGTCCAGCGCCGTGGCCAGCCGCACCGAGTCGACCGATTCGACCACGTCGGCGTAGCGGACGACCGAACGCGCCTTGTTGCGCTGCAACTGGCCCACGAAGTGCCAGCGCACCCGCGCCCCGGCGGCCACCAGCTCGGCGGCCTTCGGCGCGGCCTCCTGATCGCGGTTCTCCCCCACGTCGGTGATCCCCAGCTCGGCCAGCAGCAGGACGTCCGAGGCCGGGTACGTCTTGGTGATGGCGACCAGGGTGACCTCGGCGGGATCGCGGCCGGCCGCCGTGCACGCGCGGGCGATCCGCTGCTGTACCTCCTGCCGGGCGGTGGCGAGTTGACTACGGCGGTCAGCGGCGGTCACGCCGCCCTCAGGACCCGTTCTTGAGGAAGTCCGGGACGTCCACATCGTCGAAGAGCACCCGGCGCGGCGGCGGGGTGGTGGCCGCCTGCGGCGGGTTGTTCACCGGCACCGGCGAGGTCGGGGCGGCGGCGGGAGGTGCGGCGGCCGGCTGCGCCTTGCGCGCCGGCTCGGCCGGCTTGTACGACGGGGTGCCGCCGTCGAAGCCCGCCGCGATGACCGTGACCCGCACCTCGTCACCGAGAGCGTCGTCGATGACGGCACCGAAGATGATGTTGGCGTCCGGGTGGGCCGCGTCCGTGACCAGCTGCGCCGCGTCGTTGATCTCGAACAGGCCCAGGTCGGACCCGCCCGCGATGGACAGCAGAACGCCGCGGGCGCCGTCCATGCTCTGCTCCAGCAGCGGGCTGGAGATGGCCTTCTCGGCGGCCTCCACCGCGCGGTTGTCCCCACGCGCGCTGCCGATGCCCATGAGCGCGCTGCCCGCGCCGCTCATGACGCTCTTGACGTCGGCGAAGTCCAGGTTGATCAGACCGGGGGTGGTGATCAGGTCGGTGATCCCCTGGACGCCGGAGAGCAGCACCTGGTCGGCCTGGCGGAACGCGTCCATCATGCTGATGCCGCGGTCGCCGAGCGCCAGCAGCCGGTCGTTCGGGATGACGATCAGGGTGTCGCACTGGTTGCGCAGCTCGTCGATGCCGGACTCGGCCTGCACCTGGCGGCGCTTGCCCTCGAAGGAGAACGGCCGGGTGACCACGCCGATGGTGAGCGCGCCGAGCTTGCGGGCGATGTTGGCCACGACCGGCGCGCCACCGGTGCCGGTGCCGCCGCCCTCGCCGCAGGTCACGAACACCATGTCGGCGCCCTTGAGCACCTCTTCGATCTCGTCGCGGTGGTCCTCGGCGGCGTTCTTGCCAACCTCGGGCTGGGCTCCCGCGCCGAGCCCGCGGGTCAGCTCCCGGCCGACGTCCAGCTTGACGTCGGCGTCGCTCATGAGCAGCGCCTGGGCGTCCGTGTTGATCGCGATGAACTCGACGCCCTTGAGCCCGACCTCGATCATGCGGTTCACGGCGTTCACGCCGCCGCCGCCGATACCGACGACCTTGATGACCGCAAGGTAGTTGTGTGGAGGTGTCATCGGGCTCAGCCATCCCTTCCAGGGTTGGCGGACGCGAAGGCCCCGCGGTCGGCCAGACCGCCTCGTGTCCGCTCCGTACAAGGGAGGGCGAGGAAACCCTCACCCTCTACTAGAGGCTTAGAGTTATGTCAACCTCTCAACCTCTCGACGCAACGTATTCGGCCGTCAGTCCCGATCCAAGAACCGCCCCGGCGTGTCGGCGTCCCCTTACGTGATGAGTATCCGACTCACCCGTAACCTCGGGCCCAATGCGGCGTTTAGAGCGCAATGTCCGATCGATCGGTCAGGACCGATCGATGGTCAGCGCAGCGTCACGACCTCCGGCGCACTCACGTCGATCGTGTTCTCGGGGCGCTTGAGCAACGCCGTCGACACCGTCGCCTTGGTCGCGCTCTGCGTCTCGTCACCCCAGATGATCGTGCGGTGCCCGCGCAGCTCCAGCCGGATCTGCGCCGGCGCCCGTACGGAGATCTCCACCAGTTGCTCGCGCAGCTCGTCGGTGAGCGCGGACAGCACGGTCAACGCCGAACGCGTGTTCACGTCCTGCGGCCCGGGCGCGGCGAGCCGGGCCAGCGGCAGCCCCGACGGCGCCGCCGACACCGTCCGGTACGCCACCCCGGCACCGTCGATCAACGTGAACCGGTCCCGCCCCGCCGCGACGGCGGCCACCGGGCGCCGCTCCACCACCTGGATCTCGATCGTGGCGGGCCAGGACCGCGACACCACCGCCCGGTCCACCGGCGCCAGGGCCTGCACCCGGGCCCGCACCGCGTCCAGATCCACCCTGGCCAGCGGGGCGCGCATCGACACCGCCGCCGCCTGCTCCACCTGCGCCGTGGTCAGCGTCTCGGTGCCCACCACCCGCACCTCGCGCACGCCCAGCAGGGAGGTCCCGTACACCATCCAGACCAGCAGGCCGAGCACCCCGACGACCCCGGCGCCCACCGCCCAGGGCAGCACCGCGCGCAGCCTGCGGCGACGCGCCCGCGCCATGAACCGCCGCACCGACGACGGCACGGCGTCCGTATCCGCCCGCACCAGCCGCCAGTTGCGGCCCTCGCCCGCGACGTTCTTGCCTTGGATCTTGGAGGAGCGGCCGCCGGGCACCGGGCTACCGCCCGTCGGCCTCGGCCAGCGCCGCCAGCAGCTCGTCGCCCATCAGGGAGATCGGCGGCGCACCCATGGTGACCACCACATCGCCCGGGCGGCTGCGGCGCACCACCTCGGCGGGGACGTCCGCCCAGGACGGCACGAACACCTTGCGGTCGTCGGGCAGGTCGATCGCCGCGGTCAGCGCCACCCCGCCCTCGCCCGGCCCGCGCACCTCGCCCGGGCCGAACACCTCCATCACCACGACCTCGTCGGCCAGCGCCAGCCCCTCGGCGAGCTCGGCCTGCAGATCCCGGGTCCGGTACACCCGGTACGGCTGGAACACCACGACCAGCCGCCCGTCGCCCGCCACCTCCCGCAGCGTGCGCAGCGCCGCCGTCACCGAGGTCGGGTGGTACGCGTACTCGTCGTACACCCGTACCCCGGCCGCGTTGCCCTTGCGCTCGAAGCGCCGCCGCACCCCCGGGAAGGAGGCCAGCGCCTCGGCGATCGAGCCGAAGCCGATGCCCAGCTTCAGCGCCGTGAGCACGGCCGCCGCGCTGTTCAGCCCCATGTGCAGGCCGGGCAGCGCCAGGTGCAGCTCGCCCAGCGGCTTGCCCTCCAGGAACGCCTCGTAGCGCACCCCCTGCACGGTCGAGGCCACCCCGGCGATGCGCAGGGTCGCGTCGGCGGACTCCCCGTACGTGAAGACCGTGCGGCCCCGCTCCCGCAGCGCCGCGATCAGCTCGGCCACGCCGGGGTCGTCGGCGCAGGTCACCACGAACCCGTCGGCGTCGGTCAGCTCCGCGAACTGCAGGAAGCCCGCCTTGAGCCCGGCCAGGTCGCCCCAGTTGTTGAGGTGGTCCGCCTCGATGTTCGTGACGATGGCGACGTGCGGGCGGTAGATGAGGAACGACTTGTCGCTCTCGTCGGCCTCGGCCACGAAGTGCGGCCCGGTGCCGTGGTGGCCGTTGGATCCGGCCTCGGAGATCTCCCCGCCGATGACGAACGACGGGTCCTGCCCGGCGTGCTGCAGGATCACCGTCATGATCGAGGTGGTGGTGGTCTTGCCGTGGGTGCCGGCCACCGCGATCGTCTGGCGGTTGGTCATGGCCGCGGCGAGCGCCTCGGAGCGGTGCAGCACCCGCAGCCCGCGGCGGCGCGCCTCGACCAGCTCCAGATGGTCCTGCGGGATCGCGGTGGAGTAGACGACGGTGTCGACGCCGTCCAGGTTGGACGCCTCGTGGCTCATGTGGACCGTGCCGCCCAGGGCGCGCAGCGCGGCCAGGGCCGGCCATTCGCGCAGCTCGCTGCCGGAGACCGGCACCCCCCGGGTGAGCAGCAGCCGGGCCAGCCCGCCCATGCCCACCCCGCCGATGCCGATCAGGTGCACCGTGCCGAGGTCCTCGGCGGTCAACCCGCCGGCCGGCGTCAGCTCCGCCGCGTTCACAGCTCCACTCCCCAAGCTCCCCGGTCACTCATCGCCCGGCCACCGCCTGGCAGATCAAATCCACTCATCGCCCGGCCACCGCCTGGCAGACGAAATCCAGCAGCGCCTCGTCGCCGTCGCGGCGACCGTACGCGCTGGCGGCCGTGCCCATCGCGGCGAGCCGCTGCGGGTCACGGGCCAGCGGGATCACCGTACGCTCCACCCAGTCCGGGCTCAGCTCCGCGTTGTCCACCAGCAGCCCGCCGCCCGCCTCGACCACCGGCCCGGCGTTGCGCCGCTGCTCCTGGTTGCTGTACGGATACGGAACGTAGATCGCGGGCAGGCCGAGGGCGGTGGTCTCGGCGACCGTGATCGCCCCGCCGCGGCACAGCATGAGGTCGGCGGCGGCGTACCCGAGCTGCATGTCCGACAGGTACGGCACCACCACGTACGGCACCGGCAGGTCGCTGGGCACGTCGAACGGGTCGTTGCGGCCGCCCTGCACGTGCAGCACCTGCACCCCCGCGTGCGACAGCTTCTTCGCCGCCCCGGCCACGGCCAGGTTGATCGTCCGGGCCCCGGAGGAGCCGCCGGAGACGAACAGCACCGGCAGGTCGGGGCGCAGCCCGAAGTGCGCGAGGGCCTCCGGGCGCAGGGCGGGCCGGTCCAGACCGGTGATGGCCGTGCGCAGCGGCACCCCGACCACCCGGGCGTCACGCAGCGACTCCGCGAGCTGCGGCTGGTGCGGGAAACCGACCGCGATGTTCTTGGTGAACTTCATGCCCATCCGGTTCGCCACCCCGGGCGGCACGTTCACCTCGTGCACGACGATCGGCAGCTCGCGCCGCCACGCCGCCAGGTACGCGGGCACGGAGACGTACCCCCCGAAGCCCACCACGACGTCGGCCTCGACCTCGTCGATGACCTTCCCGGCGGCGTGCGCCGACTTGTACATCCGGTCCGGGGTGCGCAGCAGGTCGAGGTTGAGCGCGCGCGGCAACTGAAAGGCGGGGATCACCCGCAGGTCGTAGCCCGCGGGCGGGATCAGCTCGTTCTCCATGCCCTTGGGGCTGCCCAGGGTAGTGATCCGGACCTCGGGGAAGTGCCGGCGCAGGCAGTCGGCGAAGGCCAGCAGCGGGTAGATGTGGCCGCCGGTACCTCCTCCGGCGAGCACGACCGACCGCAGCACACCCATCACCGTCTCCTCTCCCCGTCCGACCGCCCCGCGGACTGACGACGGTCCCTCGCCACCCCGCCCAGCTAAGGTCGGCCCTTCGCCGCGCTCGCGGGCGCCCGGCCCGCCGGTTTCGCGGTGCTCGGGCGGGATGGACCCGGCCGCCGCGGCGGGGGCAGCGGCGGCAGCGGGGCCCAGAGTAGCCGCACCCATCGCGCGGGCGGACGGGCGTGCAGGGCCCGCGCCGCGTCCGGCTCGGCCCGGGCGAACGAGGCCAGGATGCCGATGGCGGCCATCGTCACGACCAGGGCGCTGCCGCCCGCCGAGATGAACGGCAGCGGCAGGCCGGTGATCGGGAGCAGGCCGACCACCCCGCCGATGTTGATGACGGCCTGGGCGACCAGCCAGGTGGTGACGGCGGTCGCGGCGAGGCGGCGGAACGGGTCCTGGACCCGCCGGGCGATCCGGAACCCGGTGTACGCGAGCACCGAGAACAGCGCCAGCACCACCGCGCAGCCCACCACGCCGAGCTCCTCGGCCAGGATCGCGAAGATGAAGTCGTTGTCGGCCTGGGGCAGCCAGTCCCACTTGAGGGCGCTCTTGCCCAGCCCCACGCCGAACCAGCCGCCCTCGTAGATCGCCGAACGCCCCTGCAGCAGCTGGTAGCAGGCGCCGATGGAACAGTTCTCGGGCGGCTGCAGCCAGTTGGCGATCCGGGCGAACCGGTAGTTCGGCTCGCCGACCTTGCCGGACCCGGCGCCACGGGAGGCGGCCGCGATGAGCAGCCCGATGCCGGCGGTGCCCAGCACCCCCAGCGCGGCGAAGACCCGCAGCCGCACCCCGGCGGCCCACAGCAGACCGACGATCAGCGCCAGCAGCACCAGCATGGTGCCCAGGTCGTTGTAGCCGACCAGCACGAACAGCAGCCCGATCACCGGGAACAGCGGCGTGGCCAGCTCACGCCAGTGGCCCAGCGCGGGACCCTTGCGGGCGACGAGGTCCGCACCCCACAGCACCACGCCCAGCTTCGCCAGCTCGGAGGGCTGCACCCCGACCGGGCCGAGGTAGAGCCAGAGCAGCTCGGCGTGCACCGGGCCGATCCGGGGCTCCGCCAGCAGGTTGACCTTCTTCAACGCCATCAGCGCGTCCAGCACCACCAGCAGCACCACGGCCGTGGCCAGCACGTACGTGCCGAGGGTGCGCAGCGTGCGCGCGGGCAGCCGCTGGCAGATCCAGAACCCGAGCAGGCCGAGCAGCGCGTACACCGCCTGCTTGCCGATCATCGAGAAGGCGCTGCCGTGCTGCGCGTACGCCTTGACGCTGGTGGCCGAGAAGACCATGGTCAGGCCGACCAGCAGCAGCAGTCCGGAGCTCGCGATGAGCAGGTAGTACGAGCTGAGCGGCCGGGCCAGCAGCCCGTGCACCGCCGGCAGCAGCTGCCGGCTCAGCGACGGTCGAGTCCGCTGGTCCTCCGCCATGGGATCATCATCGCGGCGTGGGCCCGGCGGACCCGCACACCGAGGGCGCGTGTCGCCGGGAATTGTGAGAGCTATCCCATGACCGCGAGGAAGTCGCTGTAGAACAGACCGAGGCCGATGGCCACGCAGATGCCCGCGACGATCCAGAACCGCACCACGATGTTGACCTCGCTCCAGCCCGCCAGCTCGAAATGGTGCTGCAGCGGCGACATGCGGAACACCCGCTTGCCGGTCGTCTTGAACGAGATGATCTGGATGACCACGGACATCGTGATGATCACGAACAGGCCGCCGATGATGATCGCCAGCAGCGTCGTGCGGGTCGCCATCGCCAGGCCGCCGACGAGCCCGCCCAGGCCGAGCGCGCCCGTGTCACCCATGAAGATCCGCGCCGGTGAGGTGTTCCACCACAGGAAGCCCACGCAGGCCCCGGCCGCGGCGGCCGCGATCATCGCGATCTCCAGCGGGTCGCGCACTTCGTAGCAGTAGGCCGCGCCCTTCGCGTACGTCGTGTCACCGCACCAGTGCCGGTACTGCCAGAACCCGATCAGGGTGTACGCCCCCAGCACCAGGATCGTCGCGCCCGTGGCCAGGCCGTCGAGGCCGTCGGTGAGGTTCACGCCGTTCGACATCGACATGATCACGAAGACGAAGATCAGCACCGAGCCGACCTTGCCGACGTCGAGGAAGCTGATGTCGCGGATGAACGAGATGTGCTCGCTGGCCACGGTCTGGCCGTTGGTGCTGGGCACGTACAGGGCCGCGATGCCGAAGCCCGCGCCGACCAGCAGCTGGCCCAGCAGCTTGCCCTTGGCGCTGAGCCCGCCCGAGTGCCGCCGCCGCACCTTGAGGAAGTCGTCGAGGAAGCCGACGACGCCGCAGAACACGAACAGGCCCAGCAGCACCAGCGCGGTCATGGACGGCGCGACCTGGGCGATCTGCTGCTCGGGCAGGGTGGTCAGCGCGACGTGGCCGGCCACGTATGCCAGCACCGTGGCCACGATGAACGCCACGCCGCCCATCGTCGGCGTGCCCTTCTTGCCCTGGTGTGTCGCCGGGCCCAGGGACCGGATCGGCTGGCCCGCCTTGAGCGCGGTGAACACCCGGATCGCGACCGGGGTACCGAACAGCGAGATGATGAAGGCGACCGCGGCCGCGACGATGACTGCCCTCACGGGCGTACCCCCTCGGGCCGCAGGCTGTCCGCGACCTCCCACGTGCGATATCTCGAACCCTTGACCAGCACCACATCGCCGGGGCGCAGGTCGAGTTCCGCGATGGCGGCCGCCTGGTCGGCGGCGTGCAACCCCTGGCCGGTCCAGGAGCCCACCGTGGCGGCCCCGGCGAGGATCGGGGCGGCCTCGGCCACCGCGATCAGCCGGTCCACGCCCAGCTCGGCGGCCAGCCGCCCGACCTGTTCGTGCCCGGAGCGCTCGTACTCACCCAGCTCGGCCATGTAGCCCAGCACGGCCACCGTGCGCCGCCCGGCGCCCAGGGCCGCGAGCGCGCGCAGCGCGGCCTCGGTGGACGACGGGTTGGCGTTGTACGAGTCGTCGATGACCGTCACGCCGTCGGGCCGGTCGAAGACGTCCATCCGCCGCACCGACGCGATGCCGACCTCGCCGAGCACCGCCGCGACCTGGTCCAACGGCATCCCCGCGGTCAGCGCGACCGCGGCGGCGGCCAGGGTGTTGGAGACCTGGTGGAGGCCCGTGACCGCCAGCCGCACCGGGGCCTTCCGGCCGTCCGCGACCAGCGTGTACGAGGCCCGCCCGCGCGCGTCCAGCGTCACGCCGACCGCCCGCACGTCCGCCTGCTCCGCCTCGCCGAACCGTACGATCCGCGCGCGGGTGCGGCCCGCCATCGCGGCCACCAGCGGATCGTCCGCGTTGAGCACCGCGACCCCGTCGGCGGGCAGCGCCTCGACCAGCTCGCCCTTGGCCTCGGCGGTCCCCTCCACCGAGCCGAACTCGCCGATGTGCGCGGCGCCGATGTTGAGCACCACCCCGATCCGCGGCAGCGCGATCTGCGCCAGGTGCCGGATGTGGCCGACCCCCCGGGCCCCCATCTCCAGCACCAGGAAGCGGGTGTCCGGGCCGGCCTTCAACACCGTGTACGGGTGCCCCAGCTCGTTGTTCAGCGACCCGGGCGGCGCCACGGTGGGCCCGAGCCGGGCCAGCAGCTGCCCGATGAAGTCCTTGGTCGTGGTCTTGCCGGACGAGCCGGTGAGCCCGACGACGGTGAGTGCGTCGAGGCGGTCCACCACCACCCGGGCGAGCCGGGCCAGCGCGACGAGCTGGTCGGCGACCACCACGCCGGGTGCCGCCGTCTCCCGGGTGCCCAGCACCCCGGCCGCGCCCGCGGCCACGGCGGCCGGCGCGAACTCGTGGCCGTCCACCTTCTCCCCCGCGAACGCCACGAACAGCCCGCCCGGGACGAGCTTGCGGGAGTCGAACTCGACCGGGCCGGTGACGCGTGCCCCCGGGTCGGCGCCGACCACCCGGCCGCCCGTCACCTCCGCGATCTCGGCGAGGGTCATGGCGATCACGGGGCGCCACCCGTGCCCGCGCGCGCGGTCAGCGCGGCGGCGAGCTCGATCCGGTCGTCGAACGGCAGCACCTCGCCGCCCACCTCCTGGCCTCGCTCATGTCCCTTGCCCAGCACCGCGACGACGTCGCCCGGGCCGGCGTACCGTACCGCCTCGTCGATCGCGGCGCGACGCCCCGCGACCTCAAGGATCTTGGCGTGGGTTCCGGCCCGCTCCGCGCCCTGCCGGACGGCGGCGCGCACCGCGGCCGGGTCCTCGGTGCGCGGGTTGTCGTCCGTCACGACGAGGATGTCCGCGCCGTGGGCGGCCGCGGCACCCATCAGGGGACGCTTGCCGCGGTCGCGGTCCCCGCCCGCGCCGAGCAGGGCGATCAGCCGCCCGCCCCGGGTGGTGGCCAGTTCCCGCAGGGCGGCCAGCGCGGCGACGATGGCGTCCGGCTTGTGCGCGTAGTCGACGACACCGAGCACCTCGCCGGGCGCCTCGACCCGTTCCAGCCGGCCGGGCACGCCCGGGCAGGCCGCGACGCCGCGGGCGGCCACGGCCGGTTCGACGCCGACCGCGGTCAGCGCTGCGATGGCCAGCAGCGCGTTGGCGACGTTGTGCCGGCCGGGCAGCGCCACCCCGCCCGGTACGTCGACGCCCGGGCCGTGCACGGTGAACTCCTGCCCGAACGCCGACTCCCGCACGTCCGTGGCGTACCAGGTGGCGGCGGGATCGCCCGCCGCCGAGTAGCTGATCGTGGCGGGCTTGAACAGCGGCGTGAGGGCCGCGTCGTCGAGGTTGAGCACCTCGGCGCGGCACCGGCCGTCGAACAGCTTCGCCTTCGCCGCGAAGTAGTCGTCGGAGTCGGCGTGGAAGTCCAGATGGTCCTGACCGAAGTTGGTGTACCCGCCGGCCGCGAAGCGGACCCCGCCGACCCGGCCCAGGCTCAGCGCGTGGCTGGACACCTCCATCACCACGGCCGAGACCCCCTGCTGCACCGCCACGGCCAGCAGCGCGTGCAGGTCGGTGGCCTCCGGGGTGGTGCGCTCGCTGTCGATCACCAGGTCGCCGAGGCGGGTCTCCACCGTGCCGATCAGCGCGGTGCCGAGCCCGGCGGCCCGCAGCCCGGACTCCACCAGGTACGCCGTGGAGGTCTTGCCCGCCGTGCCGGTGATCCCGATCACGGTCAGCGCGGCGGTGGGCTCGCCGTAGATCGCGGACGCGGCGGCCCCGAGCACGGCCCGAGGATCATCGGTCACCAGCACGGGAAGGCCCGCGGCGACCGCGGCTGCCCGGCCCGCGTGATCGGTCAGCACGGCCACCGCTCCGGCCGCGGCGGCCGCGGCGACGAACTCGGCGCCGTGCCGGCGCGCGCCCGGCAACGCCGCGTACAGATCACCGGGGCGCACCTCGCCGCTGGCGTGCGTCACCCCGGTCACGGCCGCGTCCGCGCCGGTCAGCGACGCGGGCAGGAGCGCGGCAAGATCGGCCAGCCGGTACGGGGGAAGGCCCTGGGGACGGGGAATGCCGGACACGGCGTCAGACCCTACCCGCTGTCCGGCACCTCGCCACCAACGCCACAGCCACTACGGATAGATCTTGAACTTGGGTGCCTTCGACCCCGACGGCGGCACCCGGTAGTGGGCCAGGGCGAACGACATCATCTTCTGGAACGCGGGGGCGGCCACCTCGCCGCCGGTGCCGTTGGCCACATCCGCGAAGACCCCGATGACGAAGCGGGGATTGTCCGCGGGCGCCATGCCGATGAACGACCCGGCGTTGTGGCTGGTGTAGCGCCCCTCGACCAGCATCTTGCCGGTGCCGGTCTTGCCCGCCACCCGGTAGCCGTCGACCGCCGCCCGGGTGCCGGTGGCGCCCTTGACGTCCACCACGGCCTCCATCATCGTGCGCAGCTGGCGGGCGACCGCCGGGCTGAGCACCCGGCGGGTCTGCGGCGCGTCGGCCGGGGTGACCGCGCCGGTCGTGCCGGAGATGGTGTCCTTGATCAGGTGCGGCTGCACGTACAGGCCGTCGTTGGCGATCGCCGCGTACCCGGCGGCCATCTGGATGAGGGTGGCGTCGACGCTCATGCCGATCGGCACGGAGCCGGAGGCGGAGCCGCTCCACTGCTCCGGTGCCAGCAGCCGCCCGCTGGCCTCGCCGGGTGTGCCCACGCCGGTCGCCTTGCCCAGGCCGAACTTCTGCTGGTACTCGTACAGCTTCTGCTTGCCGAGGCGGTCGGCGATGAGGATCGTGCCAACGTTCGACGAGTACGCCAGCACCCCCGGCACCGTCAGCTTCGTGCCCCGCGGCTGCGGGTGGGTGTCCGGGAAGCGGGCCCCGCCGCGCATCAGGGCCGGCCCGATCGTGATGCTCGACTCCGGGGTGATGACCCCCTCCTGTAACGCCGCACCCAGCGTGAACACCTTGTGCGTGGAGCCGGGGTCGGCCACCACGCTGCTGGCCACGTCGTCGCGGTCGGCCGGCTTGGCGTCGAACGGCTTCGCCGCGTTGTACGCCGGGTAGCTCGCCTGGGCGAGCACCTCGCCGGTCTGCACGTCGAGCACCACGGCGGCGCCGATGGTGGCGTTGACCCGCCGCATGTCGTCGCTGAGGAACCGCTGCACCTCGAACTGCAGGTCCCGGTCGATGGTCAGCTGCAGCGAGGTACCGGGCTGCGCCGGCGTCTCGCGGTGGTAGCCGCCCGGGATCTCCTTGGCCAGCTGCCCCGCGTCCACCCCGGGGTTGCCGCGCTCGAAGACCCGCTCGCCGTCGGTGCCGCTGAGCAGATCGTCGTAGCGGGCCTCGAGTCCCTCCAGGCCGGTGTGGTCCTCGCCGGTGAAGCCGATGAGGTTCGCGGCCAGGTCCGCGCCGGGGACGTCGCGCCGCTCGTCGCGGTCGGAGTTGATGCCGCTCAGCTTCATGGCGTCGATCCGGTCCGCGACGGAGATGTCCACGCCCCGGGCCAGGTACTGGAAGCGCGACCAGCCACCGAACGGGCTCTTCTTGCGCGCCATGAGCTGCATCAGTTTCGACGGGGCGATACCGAGCAGCGGCGAGAGCCGGGCGGCGGCCTCCGCCGGCTTCTTGACCAGCTCCGGGTCGGCGTAGATGTAACGCGCCTCGACGCTGTGCGCCAGCACCGCGCCGGAGCGGTCCAGGATGCTGCCGCGCGGTGCGGGCAGCACGACCTCGGCCAGCCGGTTGTTGCGCTGCTCGAGCAGCTTGTGCGCGTCGGCGGGCGACTCCATCACCTGCATGGTGACCAGCCGGACGCCGATGGTCACGAACAGCGACAGCGCCAGGACCGTGCCCAGCCGCAGCCGCCGGGTGCTGTTGGCCAGCTTCGGCGGCTCCGGCGGCACGGGGGCGACGGGACGCTTGGGCGCGTACCGGGCGGCGTTGGCGGGCCGCCCGCGCGCGGTCCGCCGTGGTGCGGGCGCGACGGGGCGCTCCCGATCGTTGCCGCCGGTACGCCGGGCCGTCGCCCGCTGCCGCTCCCCGCCCGCCGTGCCGCGGCCTCGCGCCGTGCGGCCGTTCGCGGACCGGGGCGCGGCCTCGGCCGGTTCGGCGGCGCGGTCGCGTGGCACCCGCCGGGCGACCGCGTCGTCGCCGCGCCCGCGCTGCCGGCGGCGGGCGCCACCCTCGTCATCGCCCTGCCGGCGGGAGCCACCATCGTCGCGCTGCTCACGCCCGGCCGCAGCATCGGCGCCGGACTCGCGCTGCTTCCGCCGGCGGACCGGGCCGTCGTCACCGCGCGGCTGGCGGCGGGCCAGGCCGTCGTCGCCGCGCTGGCGACGGGCCGGGCCGTCGTCGTTGTGGGGCGGCTGGCGACGGGCCGGGCCGTCGTCGCCGCGCTGGCGACGGGCCGGGCCGTCGTCGTTGTGGGGCGGCTGGCGACGGGCCGGGCCGTCGTCGCCCTCGCGCGGGGGGTGGCGGGGGGAGCCGTCGTCGCCGCGGCGGCGCGGGGTCGGCTGGCCGTCGTCGAGCACCTGGAGGGCGGGCCGGAACGGATCCGTCGTGCGCCCGGTACGGGGGCTGCGGGTGCGCTGGTCGCTCTCCCGGACCGTGCGGCCCCGGGGCGTGTAGGCGCGGGCGTCGCCGATGCCGGTGAAGCCGGGATCGGCCTCGCGCCCCTCCGTCGGCTGGTCACGAGAAGCGCCGCGCCGGGGCTGTGGGCCCCGGCGCGGCGGCTCGTCGGCACGTGGTGGCATCCGGACTACCGCCCGGTGCCCGGCGCGCTGTTCTGCCCGCCACCCTGCGACAGGCCGGTGGCGCCGGTGACGGTCCGCGCCTTCGCCGTGGCGGGGTCGGCGGCCTTGCCCGGCTGCTGGGCGGTGACCGCGGGCTCGCCGTTACCCGGCTTCGGCACCCCGATGATCTTGCCGTCGGGCAGCCGGATGTACGCGGGCGTGTCCGCCTTGACCAGACCGAGACGGCGGGCCGCCGCGTCCAGGTTGCCGGTGCTCTCGTACCCGGCGATCTGGTTCTCCAGCTGCTGCTGGTGTGCGTCCATGCGCGCCTTCTCGTCCTGCAGGCGGCTGATCCGGAACGTGTTCTCGTTGGTCTTGGTGTTGATCACCAGGATGCCGAGCACACCCGCGACCACGAGCGCGACGACCACCACGGCGAACGGCGCACGGGGCGCCCGGATCGGCGCCGGCGGGGCCACCCGCAGCCGCGGCGCGGCCGTGACCTCGGTGGCCCGCACGGGCTGCGCCCGGTCCAGCTTGAGCGCGGCCGTACCCTGCGTCGGCGCCGTGCCCCGGCCGACGTCCTTCGCGCGGGTGGTGGCCGCCTCGGCCCGGGTCGCACCGCGGGTCGTGCCCCGCGCCGGCTGGCGGCGCTCCCCCCGGGCACCGCTGCGGGCACCGTCGATCGCGGTCGCGGGCGTACGACGCTCGGCGCCCGTGCGCTGCGTCCCGATCCGCCCCGCGGTCCGGCCCCCCGACCGCGGCGTCATGCGCTCGCTCATGTTCCCTCCCCCTCCTGCTGTCTGCGCGGGCGCAACCGGCCCAGCCCCCCGTGCGTCGCCGACATCCGGGGCCGTTCGCGGGCGGCACCCGATGCCTGGCTCTGGTCGTCGATCCGTTCCACCGCGCGCAGCTTCACCGACGCGGCGCGCGGGTTCTCCGCCACCTCCGCCTCGGTCGGCGGCTCCGACCCGCGGGTCAGCGACCGCAGCGTCGGTCCCGTTCCGGGCAGTTCGACCGGCAGGTCGATCGGCCCGGTGCTGCGTGTCCGCGCGGCGATGGCGCGTTTGACGATCCGGTCCTCCAACGACTGATACGACATCACCACCAGGCGCCCCTTGGGCGCCAGCAAGTCCAATGCGGCCGGTACGGCCGCCTCCACCGCGGCGAGTTCGCCGTTTACCTCGATCCGGAGCGCTTGAAACGTTCGCTTCGCGGGGTTGCCCCCCGTACGCCGGGCGGCGGCCGGGATGGCGTCCCGGACGAGATCGGCGAGGAACGACGACGAGCTGATCCGGCCTTTGCTCCGCTCCCGCACGATCGCCGAGACGATCCGCGAGGCGAACTTCTCCTCGCCGTACTCCCGCAGGATCCGGACCAGGTCACCGGGCTGGTAGCCGTTCACGACCTCCTCGGCCGTGATGCCACGGCTCTGGTCCATCCGCATGTCCAGCGGAGCGTCCCGCGAGTAGGCGAACCCGCGGTCGGGCTCGTCGAGCTGGAGCGAGGAGACTCCCAGGTCGAACAGGCCACTGTGGAACGTCGGCAGACCGAGGTCCGCCAGCACGTCCGGCAGCTCGTCGTAGACGGCATGGATCAGATGCGTACGGTCGGCGAAGCGGGCCAGCCGGTGGCGGGAGTGCGCGAGCGCCTCCGGGTCGCGGTCCAGTCCGATGAGGACCGCGTGCGGATACCGTTCGAGCACCGCCTCGGCGTGCCCGCCGAGGCCCAGCGTGAAGTCGACGTGGGTGGCCTGTGGACGGTCCAGGGCGGGGGCGAGCAACTCGAGGCACCGCTCGAGCAGCACGGGCACGTGCGTGCCCCGAAGCTCCCCCATGTCGACCCCCATTGCCCTGCTCATTTCCACGTCCACCCGGTCGCCCGGTCGTCTTCCGTACCGCCAGATCCCCATCCGCTCGTGCCCTGACGTGGGCGCGCCCGACCCCGGACACGCGCCTGGCGCCGGGGAAGAGGCGCCAGGAGCGGGAGCGGCTGGAGATCTCGCAGTACGGCGGCAGCGACGTCCGAGCCGCCTGTACGGCCCGCACCCGGTGACGCCCTACAGTCCGCCGGGCAGCACCCCCTCCTCGATGTCGGCGAATTCGTCCTCACTCGCCGAGAGGTACTGCTCCCAGGACTGCTTGTCCCAGATCTCCACCCGGGTGCTCGCCCCGATCACCACGAGCTCGCGGTTGAGTCCCGCGTACTCCCGCAGGTGGGCGGGGATGGTGACCCGCCCCTGTTTGTCGGGCACCTCGTCGTGCGCGCTGGCGAAGAACACCCGGCTGTACGCCCGGGCGGCCTTGTGTGTCACCGGCTGCTCGCGCAGTTGCCCCGCGATCCGCTGGAACTCGGGCATCGGGAAGACGTAGAGACAGCGCTCCTGCCCCTTGGTGATCACGACACCTCCCGCCAGCTCGTCCCGGAACTTGGCCGGGAGGATCAGCCGGCCCTTGTCGTCGAGGCGTGGCGTGTGCGTGCCGAGGAACATCGGCGCCCACCCCCCGCCCCTTGGCGGTTTCGCGGTCCGCCGTTCGCTCGGGCCGGCAAGTCCTCCAGGGAGACGTCCCACCCGGTGTCAATTCACCCGGGGGTGTCCTGTCCACCTGAAGCCGGTCGCTCGTCGGCCCTGCCACTGCGCTCCACTCTACTCCACTTCCCTCCACCCGCAACCGGAATGCCGCGCTTCGCGAGCCCGGTTCGCAGATGAATGCGCACGTCAGAGGCGTGGACGTGTGGTGGAGGGCGGAACAGCCGTTCGGGTGGATCAAGTTTCCGACATGCGGCTCAGTCGGGCATAAAATCCCCCCGAATCAGGCTCTTCGGAGGGTGCGAAACGCCCACTTGCGCCACTCGGGGAGGAAAGTGGAGGGCCGCACACGACAGTGGGGCGTGACCCGAACCGGGTCACGCCCCACTGAATGTCGTGGTGCCAGGGGCACCGCTACCTCACACGGCGATGCGCCGCACGACGTAGTTCTTGCTCCAGATCTTGTGCTTGCCCACCCGCTTGCCAGACCTCGGCGAGTCCCAGATGTAGCCACCGCCGGCGTAAATGCCCGCGTGGTAACCGTGGGAGCCCGACCGGAAGACGATCAAGTCGCCGATCTGCTTGTTCGACTTGTTGATCTTCTTGCCGTACCGCTGCTGGTCGTTGGCCCGGTGCGGCAGCTTCTTGCCGGCCGCCTTGCGGTACACGTACTGGGTGTAGCCCGAGCAGTCGAAGCGCTTGGGACCCGAGGCGCCGAACTTGTACAGCGCGCCCCGGTGCCGCTTGGCCTCGGCCAGGATCTTCGACCCGCTGGCCTTCACGGTGATCCTGACGGCCCGCGTGGTGGTGCTGCGGTAGCTGCCCGCCCCCGTGAACTGGGAACGGAACCAGCTGGTCGTGGACGGAGTGGTGCGGAACGTGGCGGACCCCTGGGAGTTCAGGCGATGGATCGCCAGGGTCTTCCACTTGCCGTTGCGCTTGGCCTGCAGGCGTACCGAGCCCGTGGTCACGGCCTTGCCGGTACGGGGGTCGAGCACCCGCGCCGTCACGGAGACGGCCTGGCCCCACTTGATCGTGCGCTTGTTGACCCTCTCGGTGAGCCTGGGCGTCACCACCGTCTGAGCGGCCCCGTCGGTGACGGGGGTGGTGGTGGCCGCTACGGCCGGCGTGGCGACTAGCTGGCCGGCGCAGAGGCAGAGACCCAGGGACAGGGCGAGGGTGCCGGTGCCGACGGACATGCGGCGGCCCCGGCTCGAACGACGTTCGTGCACGGTAGAGAGTTCCCTCCGGCACGCCTGCGAGGTTAGCTGTCGGGTTCGGGCGGGAAGGTTGCCCGGCCGCCAAGGCGGCTTCACCCCGAGGTCCAGTCCGTCCGCCGAACCGGCGGGCGTACTGAGCGGACCGAAGATGGGTCCCCCGTCCCTGCCCCCCATTGCCTTGTCTGGTCGTGCGGTGCGTGGTCGTGTCGCCCGGGCCGGGGCAGGGCTCGGCGTGACCCGGATCGACACGAGCGGCGAGCGATCGCTCACCGCCAGAGACCTTGGTACCTGAATTCGAAGTTCAACGCTTGATCAAGATCGTTAAGAAAAGATGTTGGCACTTTTGGGCGTGTCCGGTTTGCGGCCACAGCGCGACAAATGCCGCCACACTCCGTGGTGCCCCGCTTACCCAGCGGTGAGGGTTACGGGTGAATCACGACACACAAATATCCCCACGAAGGTCGATCATGGCCCTATGTGGACTCGGCCGTTCGGCGTACGTATCTCCCAAAAGGCGTATCCCGGACGTCGGCCGGGCGACCGAATGGTCGGCCGAAGGACGGAGGGCCGTCACGGTGGGGACTGCCCGTCCGACCACTCGACGTAGTGTCCGGCTCCGGTACCCTCGCTCGCGTGACGGACGGGAAGATGCCCCTGCGGGCCAAGGTCGCGAGCTCGGTCTCGCGCACCGCGGCCGCGCTCTCGCGGGCTGCGGGACGCGGCGACGGCTCGGTGATCGGCGGCTGGATCGGCCTCAAAATCGACCCTGACCTGCTGGCCCACCTCGCTGCAGGCCGGGCCATCGCGCTCGTGTCGGGCACCAACGGCAAGACCACCACCACCCGCCTCGCCGCGGCCGCCCTCGGCGTGCTCGGACCGGTCGCCACCAACTCGTTCGGCGCCAACATGCCCACCGGGCACACCTCCGCGCTGGCCAAGGCCGGCGCCACCCCGTTCGCGGTGCTGGAGGTCGACGAGCACTACCTGGCCCGGGTCATCGAGGAGACCTCACCCCGGGTGATCGCCCTGCTCAACCTCTCCCGCGACCAACTGGACCGGGCCAAGGAGGTGGCGATGATGGCGCAGTTGTGGCGCACCGCGCTCGCCGCCCACCCCGACGCGCACGTGGTCGCCAACGCCGACGATCCCATGGTCGTCTGGGCCGCGATCGGCTCGCCGCACGTCACCTGGTTCAGCGCCGGTCAGCGCTGGCATGACGACTCCTGGGTCTGCCCCGAGTGCGGCTCCGCGATCCACCGCGAGGGCGGCGACTGGTTCTGCACCGGCTGCGGACTGCGCCGCCCGCAGGCCCAGTGGCACGTCGAGGACGACGGCGTGGTGGACCCCAACGGCGACTGGCACCTGGTCAAGCTGCAACTGCCCGGCCACGTCAACCTCGGCAACGCGGCCACCGCGCTGGCCGTGGCCGCCGAGTTCGGGGTACGGCCCATCGAGGCGGCCCCCCGGCTCGCCTCGGTCACCTCCGTCGCCGGCCGCTACGCCCAGGTGGAGCGGGACGGACGCACCGTGCGGCTGCTGCTGGCCAAGAACCCGGCAAGCTGGCTGGAGGCGTTCGACATGGCGCAGGACGCGCCGACGCTGCTGGCCGTCAACGCCCGCGACCCCGACGGCCTCGACACCTCCTGGCTGTACGACGTGGACTTCTCCCCGCTGCGCGGACGGCCCGTGCTGATCACCGGTGACCGTGCGTACGACCTCGCGGTGCGACTGGAAGTGAACGACGTGGCCTTCCGGCACGTTAAGACGTTTGACGAGGCGGTACGGGCGACCCCGCCGGGACGCCTCGAAGTGATCGCGAACTACACCGCGTTCCAGGATGTGCGAGCGGAGTTGGACCGTGTCGACTGAGAGCACGCTGCGGATCGTGTGGATCTACCCCGACCTGCTGTCGACGTACGGCGACCGGGGCAACCTGCTGATCCTCGCCCGCCGAGCCGCCCTGCGCGGCATCGGGGTCGAGACCTACGAGGTCCGCTCGGACCAGCCCATGCCCACCACCGCCGACATCTATCTCATCGGCGGCGGGGAGGACGGCCCGCAGGCCCTCGCGGCGCAGCGGCTCATCGCGGACGGCGGGCTGCACCGCGCGGTCGGCCAGGGCGCCGCGGTGCTGGCCATCTGCGCCGGCTACCAGCTGTTCGGCGAGTCGTTCTTCGCCAAGGGCACCCGGTGTGCCGGGCTCGGCCTGCTCGACATCACCTCGGACCGGGGCGAGACCCGCGCGGTCGGCGAGGTCCGCGGCGACATCGACCCGCGGCTGGGCCTGCCCCCGCTGACCGGCTTCGAGAACCACGGCGGCCGTACGCATCTCGGTCCCGGGGTCGCCCCGCTGGCCCGCGTCACCGCCGGCATCGGCAACGACGGGCGCACCGAGGGCGCGTGGGCCGGGAAGATCCTCGGCACGTACGCCCACGGCCCCGCGCTGGCCCGCAACCCAGCGATAGCCGATCTGCTCCTGAGATGGGCGATCGGCGCCGATAGTCTCGTGCCCCTGGATGACACCTGGGCCGACCGGCTCCGGAGCGAACGGCTCGCCGCGGCGGGCACCTGACCAGCACCAGCACCACCTAGTCCTCGACCGGCAACGAGACTGGAGCGGCACGCTGCATGACTGACATCCTGATCGCCCCGCGGGGCGCGCACCCCGCGGACCCTCAGGCCACTCAGCCGACCTCCGTGCCGCAGCCCGAACCCGGCCCCGGCCGCCGTCACCGCCTGGTGCGTTTCGGTGTCCTCGCCGTCGCCGTCGCGGCCCTCGCCGCCGCCGCCGCGCTGCTGCCGTTGCAGGCCATCGCCCACTCCGTCCTCGCGCTCGGCCCGATCGCGGCGGTCGCCATCGCCATCCTCGGCGGGTTCCTGCTCTCCGTCCTGGTCCCCCGCACCGCGATCACCATGGCGTGCGGCGCCCTGCTGGGCCCGGCCACCGGCTCGGTCACCGCGCTGGCCGCGGCCGTCCTCGCGGCGGTCGCCACCTACTACCTCGGCCGGTGGGCCGGCCGAGGGTTCCTCGGCGCGCGGGCGGGCAGCAAGATGGCCCAGCTCGACGGCTGGCTGAACCGGCGCGGGCTCTCCGCGGTGCTGCTGGTCCGCTTCCTGCCGTTGGCCCCGTACGGCCTGGTCGGCTACGCCTACGGCACGACGTCGGTGTGCCGCAAGCGCTACCTGCTCGGCACCACGCTGGCCGCGGTCCCCTCCACGATCTCGTACGCCGTGCTCGGTGCGGCCGTCACGGCCCCCGGCAAGATGAACGCGCTGACCCTGACGCCCGCGATCATCGGGTTCGCGCTCACCGGGGCGATCGTGCTGCGCTGGCGCCTGGCCAACCGCCGCCAGGCCGCGGCCACCGCCGCCCTGGCAACCGCCGCCCCCGCCTGACGTACGCCAGGCTCACCGCACCAACGCCTCGGCCGGAGCCTCGCTCGCACAAACGGCAACCCAGCGGACAAAACGCCAAGCTCGGCCAGACAGGCAGATACGGAACGGCCCGCCGCGCACACGTCGCGGCGGGCCGTCTCCGTCGGAAGGGTCAGACCACGACGCTGACCAGTCGGCCCGCCACGACGATGACCTTCTTCGGCTCGCGGCCGGCCAGCGCGTCGGCGACCGAGGCCAGCGCCGCCGCCCGTACGTCGGCCTCCGGGGTGTCCGGGGCGACCTCGACGCGGCCCCGCACCTTGCCGTTGACCTGCACCGGGTAGGTGATCGATTCGGCCACCAGCTGCGCCGGGTCGGCCTTCGGGAACTCGGCGTACGCCAGGGTGCCGTCGTGGCCCAGCTTGCGCCACAGCTCCTCGGCCAGGTGCGGAGCGAACGGGGACAGCATCAGCACCAGCGGCTCCACCGCCTCCCGCGACGCCACCGGCAGCGGGGTCAGCCCGTTGGTCAGTTCGATCAGCTTGGCGATCGCGGTGTTGAACCGCAGCTCGTCCAGGTCGCCACGGACGCCGTCGATGATCCGGTGCAGCAGCCGCCGGGTCTTGGTGTCCAGCGGCTCGTCGCTGACCCGGACCGCGCCGGTCTCCTCGTCGACGACCAGGCGCCAGGCCCGCTGCAGGAACCGCTGCGAGCCGACCACCGCCCGGGTCTCCCACGGCCGCGAGACGTCCAGCGGGCCCATCGCCATCTCGTACACCCGGAACGTGTCGGCGCCGTAGGCTGCGCACATCTCGTCGGGGGTGACGACGTTCTTCAGCGACTTGCCCATCTTGCCGTACTCGCGGAAGACCTCGGAGTCCTCGTAGTAGAAGGTGCCGTCGCGCTCGACGACCTCCTCGGCGGGCACGATCACGCCGCGCGCGTCGCGGAACGCGTACGCCTGGATGTAGCCCTGGTTGAACAGCTTGCGGAACGGCTCGATCGACGAGATGTGGCCCAGGTCGTGCAGCACCTTATGCCAGAAGCGGGCGTACAGCAGGTGCAGCACGGCGTGCTCGACGCCGCCCACGTACAGGTCGACGCCGCCACAGTCGCCCGGCTTCTTCGGGCCCATCCAGTAGGCCTCGTTCTCGGGGTCGACGAAGACCTTGTCGTTGTGCGGGTCCAGGTAGCGCAGTTCGTACCAGCAGGAGCCCGCCCACTGGGGCATCGTGTTGGTTTCCCGGGTGTAGCGCTTGGGCCCGTCGCCCAGGTCCAGTTCGACCTCGACCCATTCCTTGGCGCGCGACAGCGGGGTCTCCGGCTCGCTGGCGGCGTCGTCGGGGTCGAAGGTGCGCGGCGAGAAGTCGTCCACATCGGGCAGTTCGACAGGCAGCATCGACTCGGGCAGGGCGATCGGCAGGCCGGTCTCGTCGTACACGATCGGGAAGGGCTCGCCCCAGTAGCGCTGGCGGCTGAACAGCCAGTCGCGCAGCCGGTAGGTGGTGGCGCCCCGGCCGTGGCCGTGCTGCTCCAGCCAGTTGATCATCGCGGCCTTGGCCTCGGGCACCCCCAGGCCGTTCAGGAACTCGCTGTTGATCGCGGGACCTTCACCGGTGTACGCGCCCTCGAAGCCGTCCGGCGCCGCGACCGTACGGATGATCGGCAGGTCGAAGACCTCGGCGAACGCCCAGTCGCGCTCGTCCTGGCCAGGCACCGCCATGATCGCGCCGGTGCCGTAACCGGCCAGCACGTAGTCGGCGATGAACACGGGGATGCGCGCGCCGTTGACCGGGTTGGTCGCGTAGCCGCCCGTGAACACGCCGGTCTTGACCTTGGCGTCGGCGGTGCGCTCCTGCTCCGACTTCGCGGCGGCCGCGGCCCGGTACGCGGCGACGGCCCCGCCCGGGGTGGCGTGCCCGCCGGTCCACGCCGCATGGGTGCCCTCCGGCCACGCGGCGGGCACGATCGACGCGACCAGCTCGTGCTCGGGCGCCAGCACCATGTAGGTGGCGCCGAACAGGGTGTCCGGCCGGGTGGTGAACACCGTCACGACCCCGTCGCCGGCCAGCGGGAAGTCGACGTGGGCGCCCGTGGAGCGGCCGATCCAGTTGCGCTGCATCAGCTTGACCGGCTCCGGCCAGTCCAGCGTGTCCAGGTCCTCGACCAGGCGGTCACCGTACGCGGTGATCCGCATCATCCACTGCTTCAGGCTGCGCTGGAAGACCGGGTAGTTGCCGCGCTCGCTGCGCCCGTCCGGGGTGACCTCCTCGTTGGCCAGCACCGTGCCCAGGCCGGGGCACCAGTTCACCGGCGCCTCACTGACGTACGCCAGCCGGAAGCCGTTGACCACCTCGCGCCGCTCGACGCCGGTCAGCTCGGCCCACGGCCGCCCGTCCGGGGTCTGCCGGGTGCCCGCCGCGAACTCGGCGATCAGGTCGTCGATCGGCCGGGCCTTGCGGGCGTCCGGGTCGTACCAGGAGTTGAAGATCTGCAGGAAGATCCACTGGGTCCACCGGTAGTACCCGGGGTCGGTGGTCGAGAAGCTGCGGCGCTCGTCGTACGCCAGCCCCAGCCGGCGCAGCTGCCCCTTGTACCGCTCGATGTTCGCCTCGGTGGTGGTACGCGGGTGGGTGCCGGTCTGCACGGCGTACTGCTCGGCGGGCAGGCCGAACGCGTCGAAGCCCATCGGGTGCAGCACGTTGTACCCGGCCATCCGCTGGTAGCGGGTGTAGCAGTCGGTGCCGATGTAGCCCAGCGGGTGCCCGACGTGCAGCCCGGCCCCCGACGGGTACGGGAACATGTCCTGCACGTGCAGCTTCGGCGCCCCGGCGCGCGGGTGCGCAGGCTCGGCCAGCTCCCCCACCGGGTTGGGCGCGTGGAACGTGCCGTGCTCGGCCCAGTACGCCTGCCAGCGCTCTTCGATCTCCCCGGCCAGCGCCGCGGTGTACCGGAACGGCGGGACGTCCGCCGTGGTGTCGGACTCGCTCATCGTCATCATCTCGTTCGCGGAAGTCGTGGACGGGGTCGGCCTGCTTCAGGGCACAAAAAAGCCCCTCACGCAGGAGGGGGCGCCGTGCTGTCGTCTACCGACGGGTCAGCACGGCTGTGTAAGGAGCAGAAGCGACCGGGCCATGTGTGCATGGTACCGGGTGCCGTGACGGCGGGGTAACCGGTATACCACCGGCCCGCCCCAGGTACGGGACGGGCCGGTGGTCAGCGGATCAGGCGGAGGGGTCGCCGTAGATGGCGAGCTCCGTCGAGTCCATGAATTCGCAGCCGCTGTACGGCGCGTCATCCGAGGTGCACAGGTTCTGGTCCTGCGCCTGGGTCGAGAGCATCGTGTACCGGAGGAACTGCACGCCGGTCCGGCCCGCGGTCAGCGGCACCGGGTTGGCCTTGTTCCAGTTGGCCTCGGTGAACTGCCCCTCGGCGGCCACCGTCCAGGCGGCGCCGTCGGCCGACGTCTCGATCCGGAACCTGCCGGTCGACGCGGTGCCGGCGTCGCCGCAGGTGGCGGTCGCGTCCAGGGTCAGCTCGGCGATGTCGACCGCCCGCGGCAGCTTCAGCACCACCGCCTGTCCGGTGCCGTCCTTGACGATGTCCGAGCCCCAGCCCGAGCCGTACGACAGGTCGAACAGGTGCTTCGGGCCACAGCCGTACTGGGTGTAGTCCGGGCCGGTGGCGGTCACGACGCTGCTGCCACCACTGGTCGACGCCCAGTCACGGCGCATCGGCCAGTCGACCACGTTCGCCCGGGCGCCGACGGAGAGCGTCTTGACCACGGAGTCGTATCCGGCGCCCTTGGCGAACACCTTGGGGTAGGTGCCGGGCAGCACGTCACTGATCGTGTACGTGCCGTCGGCCCCGGTGGTGGCGACGTAGTCGCCGGCGAAGCCGGAGGTGTGGCCGCCGAAGGCGACCGTCGCCCCGGCCAGGGCCGCACCGGTCTGGCCGTCGGTGATCTTGCCCGTCACGGTGCCGCGCGGGGTGTCGGCCGCGGGCGGCATCGAGAAGTCCTCGACGGGGCGGAAGTCGTCACCGTCGATGGCACCGGCGAAGTAGCCCATGCCGCGGCGCGCGAACACCTGCCAGATCTTCTTCTGCAGCCGGCCGCCGTTGACGACGAGGTCGGCCTGCAGGATCGAGTTGCGCTCGTCGAGGAACGACGGGTTCGCGGGGGAAAGCTCCATCGCCCGCGTCACCAGGGACCGGGACTTGGCGCTGCCGATCGCGTCGCGCAGGTCCCACAGGGTCTGGGCCCAGATCTCGCCGTCCGCGTGCACCTCCTGCTTGCCGCGGACCTTGGCGAAGTCGCCGTACGTGTAGCCGCCGGGGCCCGCGCCCGGGGTGCCCGGGCACAGCGCCGAGGTGCTGCCGACCTTGCAGTCCAGGCCCTCACTGCGCACGCGGTTGAGGCCCGCGGCGACGTACTTGCCGACCACCACGTCGCCCTCGGCCTTGGTGTCCGGCATGTGGCCCTCGCTGACCAGCAGGTCGAACGCGTACCAGTCGCTCCAGGCCTCACCCATCGCGCCGGACTGCACCGCGCCCAGCGTCGAGTCGCCACTGGCGTCGACCACGAGGCGGTTGGACAGGCCGTGCGCGTACTCGTGATACACCGTCTCGGACTCGTCGCCGGAGTTCGCGGCGATGTACGGAGCGGTCGGGTGCGCCGGGTCCGAGTACAGGAACATCTGCATGACCGGCGGGGTGCCGTCCGGCGGGGTGCTCATGTTGGCGTTGTTGAGGTGCTGCCGGTCGGGCAGGCCGTTGCCCGAGTCGGCCCCGTCGAGGGCCTGACCCTGCACCGCGTCGCCGTCGACCGCCTCGAAGTTGCCCGCGGACCGGCCGAAGCCGATCGGGCGCGCGGCCAGGTGATCGTGGAACTTGCCGATGAAGTAGTACATCTGCACCGCGCCCTGGCTGCGGTTCTTCTGCCAGGAGTACGGCACCTTCGGGTCCCACGAGCACTGGTACACCGCGGAGCACTTGCCGCCCACCTGCGCGCTGAAGTCCGTGAACGGGAACTTCCAGTTGTTCTCGCCCGCCGGGGCGATCTCCTCGTCCGGGTTGGCCTTGTTGTCGTCGTTGACGTCCGCGTAGACGTGCGCGACGTTGCCCGCCAGCTTCGGCGAGTCCTTCGGCAGCCACTTGTTCAGGTTGACCGGGACCTGCTTGCCGCCGGACGGTGAGCCGGGGTAGTTGGGCCAGGCCAGGCCGTTGTCGCGGTGGGCGACGATGCTCTGCCGGAACAGGACCGTGCCGTTCTGGGCGTCGACGACGTGGATCCAGCCCTCGTCCATCGCGAGGACCCGCCAGGCCAGGCGCGGACCGGCCGCGGTCTGGAACATGACCAGCTTCGCCGAGCCCTTGTCCGAGAACGTGGTGGCCTGGGTCGCGCCCGCGGCGGGTGCGACGACCGTGGCCCGGGAGTCACCGAAGACGTTGTCGACCGCGGTGGCGCGGGCCTTCTCGGCGCTCAGCGCGGCCTTGCCCGGGGTGCCGGGCAGCGCGGCCAGCGGCGAGCCGTCGACCTGGACGAGGCGTCCGTCCTTGGTGACGTGCGCCTTGAGGCCGTTGCCGAACACCGGCACGCCGTCCACGCTCTGGATGAAGCTGAGGTGGTGGGTACCGGCGACATCGACGTAGTCCTTGCGCAGCTGCAGCTGGTCGACCGCGGCGGCGCTGAGACCGAAGACGTCGGAGTGCGCCTTGACGTAGTCGAGCGCGACGGCCTCTGGCTTCTTGCGGCTGGCGGTGGTGAGGAAACCGTCGAGCCGGGCGACCCGCCGGGGCGTACCCGTGGCGTTGTCGATGTCGACGATGCCCTGCACGCCGAGCTGGTCGCGCAGCTTGCGCGCCGGGCTGCCCGGCTTGGCCGCGGCGGCCAGGCGCTGCGCCGCGACGCCCGCGCTCCTGGCCGCGACCTCGGGCCTGGCAGCAGTGACGTTCAGTGATTCACGCGAGTCGTAGTTGGCGAGTTCCTCGCCGGTCTCGCCCGAGGCGCCGCCCACGGCACCCTTCGGCTTCGGTGCGGCGGCGTACGCCTGGGCGGGGAGTAGCCCCGCGAGTAGGACGACGCCCGCGGCTGCTGCCCCCCACCGCCGGTTCAGCGACGGTGTTGACAACGGTCTCATCAAGGCCCCTCTCGGCCGGGCTCGGGTGGAACCCTCGCCAAGCCTGGTGCCCCGCGCCGATTCCACCCCACGTCTGTGGCCCGTTGATCGGTGATCATCTTTGTCCGGGAGGCAAAGATCCATACAGCTACATGTTTCTTTATGTAGTCGAGATGTACGTGTCCGTGTTCTCACCTGCGTAGGAACGCCACCGGCCCGCCCCGTGAGCACGGGACGGGCCGGTGGTTGCTCGCGGATCAGGCGGAGGGGGCGCCGTAGATGGCGAGCTCCGTCGAGTCCATGAACTTGCAGCCGCTGTACGGCGCGTCCGGCGTGGTGCACACGCCCAGGTCCTGCGCCTGGCTCGAGAGCATCGTGTAACGCAGGAACTGCACACCGGTCTTGCCCGCGGTCAGCGGCACCGGGTTGGCCAGGCCGCGGTTGGCCGCGGTGAACTGGCCCGTGGCGGCCACGGTCCACGCGGCACCGTCGGCCGACGTCTCGATCCGGAACTTGCCGGTCGAGGCGCTCCCGGCGTCACCGCAGGTCGCGGTCGCGTCCAGGGTCAGTTCGGCGATGTCCACCGCCCGCGGCAGCTTGAGCACCACGTTGAAGCCGTCCGGACCCGTCACGTCGGAACCCCAGCCGGAGCCGTACGACTGGTCGAACAGGTGCTTCGGGCCGCAGCCGAACTCGGTGTAGTCCGGGCCCGTGGCGCTGACCACGCTGCTACCGCCCGCGATGGCGGCCCAGTCGCGGCGCAACGCCCAGTCGACCGTGTTCGTCCGGGCGCCGACGGAGACCGTCTTGACCACGGAGTCGAACCCGGCGCCCTTGGCGAACACCTTGGGGTAGGTGCCCGGCAGCACGCCACTGATCGTGTACGTACCGTCGGCCGCCGTCGTGGCCAGGTAGTCGTTGCCGAAGCCCGAGGTGTGCCCGCCGAAGCCGACGGTCGCCCCGGCCACCGCCGCACCGGTGTCGGTGTCGGCGACCTTTCCGGTCACCGTGCCGCGCGGGGTGTTGGCCGCGGGCGGCATCGAGAAGTCCTCGACCACCTCGGCGTCGTCGCCGTCCACGGCACCGGCGAAGAAGCCCATGCCGCGCTTGGCGAACACCTTCCAGATTGTCTTCTGCAGCTGGCCACCGTTGACCACGAGGTCGGCCTGCAGGATCGAGTTGCGCTCGTCCAGGAACGACGGGTTCGCCGGGGACAGCTCCATCGCCCGGGTCACCAGCGACCGGGCCTTGCTGCTGCCGATCGCCTTGCGCAGGTCCCACAGGGTCTGCGCCCAGATCTCACCGTCCGCATGCACCTCCGGACCATCGGCGATCTTGCCGAAGTCGCCGTACGTGTAGCCGCCCGGGCCGGAGCCCTCGGTCCCGGTGCAGTTCTGTGCCGTGCTGCCGACCGCGCAGTCCAGGGCCTCGCTGCGGAACGGGCCGCCACCGGCGACGTACTTGCCGATCTGCAGTTCGCCGTCCTTGGCGGTGTCCTTCTCGTAGCCCTGCGACGCCAGGTAGTCCATGGCGTACCAGTCGCTCCAGGCCTCGCCCATGGAGCCCGCCTGCACCGTGCCCAGGGTCGAGACGCCGTTCGCGTCGACCACGAGACGGTTCGACAGGCCGTGGGTGTACTCGTGGTAGACGATTGCTGCCTCGTCACCGGAGTTGCTGGGGATGAACGGGTCCGGCGGGAGGTTGGGGTCCGGGTTCGGGTTCGGGAACAGGTACATCTGCATGACCGGCGGGGTGCCGTCCGGCGGGGTGTTCATGTTCGCGTTGTTGACGTGGTCGCGGTCCGGCAGGCCGTTGGCGGTGTCCGCGCCGTCCAGGGCCTGGCCCTGCACCGCGTCGTCGTCGACCGCCTCGAAGTTGCCCGCGGCGCGGGTGAAGCCGATCGGCCGGGCGTTCAGGTGGTCGTGGAAGGTGCCGAGGAAGGTGAAGAGCTGGGTGGCGTTCTGGCCACGGTTCTTCTGCCACGAGTAGGGCACCTTCGGGTCCCAGGAGCACTGGAACGCCGCGGTACACGCGCCGCCCACCTGCGCGGTGAAGTCCGTGAACGGGTACTTGAAGCTGCGCTTGCCCGACGGTGCGACCTCTTCGCTCGGGTTGGCCACATTGTCGTCGTTGACGTCGGTGTAGACGTGCGCGACGTTGCCGGCCAGCTTCGGCGAGTTGTTCGGCAGCCACTTGCCGAAGTCGACCGTGACCTGCTTGCCGCCCGACGGGGCGCCCGGGTAGTTCGGCCAGGCCAGGCCGCTGTCCTTGGCTACCGTGCTCTGCCGGAACAGGATCGTGCCGTCCTGCGCGTCGATGACGTGGATGTAGCCCTCGTCCATCGCGACGGTCTGCCACGCCAGGCGGGGCCCGGCCGCGGTCTGGAACATGACCAGCTTCGCGGAGCCGTTGTCCGAGAACGTGGTGGTCTTCGTGGCGCCGGCGCCGCGGGTGACGACCTTGGCGTTCGAGTCGCCGAAGACGTTGCCGACCGCGGCGGCGCGCGCCTTCTCGGCGGTCAGCGTGGCCGTGCCCGGGGCGCTGGGCAGCGCGGCCAGCGGGGAGCCGTCGACCTGGACGAGACGGCCGTCCTTGGCGACGTGCGCCTTGATGCCGTTGCCGAACACCGGCACGCCGTCCACGCTCTGGATGAAGCTGAGGTGGTGGGTGCCCTCGATGTCGACGTAGTCCTTTCGCAGTGTAAGATCATCGACGGCCGTCGCGCTGAGGCCGAATACGTCCGCGTTCGCCTTGACGTAGGCGCGGGCGATGGCTTCGGGCCGCTTGCGGCTGGGCCCGGTCAGGAAACCGTCGAGCTTGGTGACGCGGCGCGGGGTACCCGTGGCCCGGTCGAGGTCGACGATGCCCTGGACGCCGAGCTTGTGGCGCAGCTTGCGGGCCGGGCTGCCGGGCTTGGCGGCGGCGGTCAGGCGCTGCGCGGCGACGCCGGCGGCTTTCGTGGTGACCGCGGGCTTCGCGGCGGGCGGGTTCAGGTAGTCCCGCGAGTCGTAGTTCGCGAGTGCCTCGCCATTGCTGGGCTTGTCCGCAGCGCCCGCGGCGCTCCTGGGTTTGGGTGCGGCGTCCGCCTGGGCGGGGAGTAACCCCGCAAGCAGGACGACGCCGGCGGCTGCTGCCCCCCACCGCCGGTTCAGCGACGGTGCTGACAACGGTCTCATTCAAAGGCCCCTCTCGGCCGGGCTCCAGGTGGCACCGCCCGCCGAGCCTTCACGCCCCCGCGCCGGAACCACCTCACGTTGTGGCCAGTCGATGGGTGATGTTCATCTCCATGAGCGGAGATAACTAGACCGTTATCGAGTTCGTTACCTAGTCGATATTCGTGACAATGACATGACGCCCGGTAATGGGATGAAGCGCTGCGCACACGGCCAATCACGGCCAGCAACGGCAAAGCGCCCCGGCCGTCCGAAGGAGACGGACGACCGGAGCGCCTTGGACAGACTCAGCCCACGGGGTTGCCGTACACCCCGATCTCGGTGGAGTCGACGTCCTCACACCCGCTGAAGTTGCCCGGGCACGTGCCCTGCACGTCGGCGACCTGAGTGCTGAGCATCGTGTAGCGCAGGAACTTCACGCCGGTGGCGCTGCCGGCCGCCAGCGCCACCGTGTTGACCTTGCGGTCGGCGGGGGTGAAGTGGCCCTGCGAACCCACGGTCCAGGTGACGCCGTCGGTCGACGTCTCCAGCCGGTAGTCACCGGTGGAGGCGCTGCCGGCGTCGCCGCAGGCCGCGGTCGGGTTGATCGTCAGCTCCGTGACGTCGACCGCCTTCGGCAGCTCCAGCACGACCGTGCGCGGCTCGATCGCCGTGCCGGGCGTCTGCAGGAGCTTGGCGTCGGAAACCCACCCGGCGCCCAGAGACTGGTCGAACAGCGCGGCCGGACCACAGCCGTACTCGGTGTAGTCGACGCCGGTGAACGAGCCCACCTTGCTGCCACCGCCGGTCGACGCCCAGTTGCGGCGCAGCGTCCAGTCGGCCGCGTTGGCCCGTGCCGCCACCGACACCGTCCGCGACTCCGTGTCGTAGCCCGGCATCCGCGCGAAGACCTTCGGGTACGTGCCCGGCAGGATGCCGGTGATCGTGTACGTGCCGTCCGCCGCGGTGGTCGCCACGTAGTCACCGGCGAAGCCGGACGCATGCCCACCGAATCCGACGACCACACCGGCCAGCGGAGCCTTGCTCAGCGCGTCGTTCACCTTGCCGGACAGCGTGCCGCGCGGGGTGTCGGACGCCGGCGGCAGGGAGAAGTCCTCGACCGGCTGGAAGTCGTCGCCGTCGATGGCACCGGCGAAGTAGCCCATGCCACGCTTGGCGAACACGCTCCAGATCTTGGCGCTCAGCTTGCCGCCGTTGACGACCGTGTCGGCCTGCAGGATCGAGTTGCGCTGGTCCAGGAAGGACGGGTTGGCCGGGGACAGCTCCATCGCCCGGGTCACCAGGGACCGCGCCTTCTTGCTGCCGATCGCGGTACGCAGGTCCCACAGGGTCTGGGCCCAGATCTCACCGTCCGCGTGCACCTCCGGCCGACCCGCGATCTTGCCGAAGTCGCCGTACGTGTAGCCGCCGGGGCCGGCGCCCGGGGTGCCGGCGCAGTCCTCGGAGGTGGTGCCGACGGGGCAGTCCACCGGCGCGGTACGGATCAGGTTCTGGCCCTTGCCGACGTAGCGGCCGATGCGCAGGTCACCGACCTTGCTGGTGTCCTTCTCCAGGCCCTTGCCCACCAGGTAGTCCAGGGCGTACCAGTCGCTCCACGCCTCACCCATGGAACCGGCCTGGATCGAGCCGAGGGTGGAGACCCCGGCGGCGTCGACCACGAGGCGGTTGGACAGGCCGTGGGTGTACTCGTGGAACACGATGTCCGCGTCGTCGCCGGAGTTGCCCGCGATGAACGGGCCGTTCTCGACCGGCCGGAACAGGTACATCTGCATGGTCGGCTTGATGCCGTCCGGCGGGGTGTTCATGTTCGCGTTGTTGACGTGCCGCGGGTCGGGCAGCCCGTTGGCGGTGTTTGCACCGTCCATGGTGTGACCCTGCACCGCGTCGTCGTCGACGGCCTCGAAGTTGCCCGCGGACCGGGTGAAGCCGATCGGGGCGGCCTTCAGGTGGTCGTGCCACAGACCGAGGAAGTAGTAGAGCTGGACGGCGTTCTGCGCCCGGTTCTTCTGCCACGAGTTCGGCGTCTTCGGGTCCCACGAGCACGGGAACGCGGCGGTGCAGCCCGTGTCCGCGGCAGCGGTGCTGAAGTCGGTGAAGGGGAAGTTCCAGCTGCGCTTGCCGGACGGGGCGATCTCCTCGCTCGCGCTCGCCTTGTTGTCGTCGTCGACGTCGGACCAGACGTGCGCGACGTTGCCGGCCAGCCGCGGCGAGTTGTTCGGCAGCCACTTGCCGAGGTCGACGGTGACCTGCTTGCCGCCGGCGGGGGCACCCGGGTAGTTCGGGAACACCGAGCCGCTGTCGTGCTGCACGGTGCTCTGCCGGTACAGCACGGTGCCGTCGGCCGCGTCGACGACGTGCACGTAGCCCTCGTCGACGGTGACGACCCGCCACGCCAGGCGGGGGCCGGTCGCGGTCTGGAACATGACCAGCTGGGCGTTGCCGCCGTCGGTGAAGGCGGTGGTCCTGGTCGGCCCGGCCGCCGCGGAGGTGGCCTTGGCGGCGGAGTCACCGAGCACGTTCTGCACGGCCGCCTCGCGGGCCTTGGCCGCGGTGAGCTTGCTGCCGCCGGTGCTGTTCGGCAACACCGCCAGCGGCGAGCCGTCCACCTGCACGAGGCGGCCGTCCTTGGCGACGTGCGCCTTGAGGCCGTTGCCGAACACCGGCACGCCGTCCACGCTCTGGACGAAGCTGAGGTGGTGGGTGCCCGCGATGTCGACGTAGTCCTTGCGCAGCTGCAACTGGTCGACGGCGGTGGCGCTGAGGCCGAAGACGTCGGAATGCGCCTTGACGTAGTCCAGCGCGATCGTCGCCGGCTTCTTGCGGCTGGCGCCGGTCAGGAAGCCGTCGAGCTTGGCGACGCGGCGCGGCGTACCCGTGGCGCCGTCGATGTCGACGATGCCCTGCACGCCGAGCTGGTCGCGCAGCTTGCGCGGCGGGCTGCCGGGCTTGGCCGCGGCGGCCAGGCGCTTGGCGGCCAGGCCCGCGGCCTCGCCGGTCACGGTGGGCCGGGCGGGCGCGGTCAGCGCGCTCCGGGAGTCGTAGTTGGCGAGTTCCTCACCCTTGGCGTTCTGGTCGGCGGCGCCGACGGCGCCCCGGGCTTGCGGTGCGGCGCTCGCCTGGGCGGGGAGTAGCCCCGCGAGCAGGACGACACCGGCGGCTGCTGCCCCCCACCGCCGGTTCAGCGACGGTGCTGACAACGGTTTCATTCAAAGGCCCCTCTCGGCCGGGCTCAGGTGGTGCCGCCCGCCGAGTCCCATAACCTCCGCGCCGGATCCCCACCCCACGTCTTGTGGCCCGTGGATGGGACGATCATGGAGATCGGAAAATATAACTAGACCGATGTCCGTTTCTTTACTCAGTCGATATACGTATCCGGATAATCACAATGCGTAAGGGGCCCGTTCGACCGGGTCGGCGGGGTGTCGCGGCCGGGATAACCTGTGAGAACGGGCGGCGAGCGCCGGAGCCCGCGAACCTTCGGGTCCTCCTCTGCGTAAGAGCACGGGGAGGGCATGAACGTACTTGGAGGAGGCCCGTGACAACGCCAACCTGGGACCAGCCCGGCGGCCCGCTGTCGAGCGATGAGTTCCGCGTCGCCAGCGAAGCCATCATGGCCAACATCGAACAGGTCATCGAGGGCAAAAGCGCGACGGTCCGGCTGGCGCTCGCCGTGCTCCTGGCGGAGGGCCACCTGCTGATCGAGGACGTGCCCGGCGTCGGGAAGACGAAACTCGCCAAGGCGCTCGCCCGCTCCATCGACTGCTCCGTACGCCGCATCCAGTTCACCCCGGACCTGCTGCCCAGTGATGTTACGGGCGTCAGCGTGTACAACCAGGAAACCCGGGACTTCGAGTTCAAACCGGGCGCGGTCTTCGCCAACCTCGTGGTCGGCGACGAGATCAACCGGGCCTCGCCGAAGACCCAGTCCGCCCTGCTGGAGTGCATGGAGGAGCGGCAGGTCACGGTCGACGGCACCACGTACGAGCTGCAGTCGCCGTTCATGGTCATCGCCACCCAGAACCCGATGGAGATGGAGGGCACGTACCCGCTGCCCGAGGCGCAGCGCGACCGGTTCACCGCCCGCATCGCCATGGGCTACCCGGACCCGCGCGCCGAGCTGGCCATGCTGGGCGGCCACGGCGCCGTGGACCCGCTGAACAGCCTCCGGCCGGTCGCGGACGCCGCCCTGGTGCGCCGCCTGATCGCCACGGTGCGCGACGTACACGCCGCCGACGCGGTCCAGCAGTACGCGATCGCCCTGGTCACCGCGACCCGGGAGGCCCCCGAGATCCGCCTGGGCGCCTCGCCCCGCTGCACCCTGCAACTGCTGCGCACCGCCAAGGCCGTCGCCGCCCTGGAGGGCCGCGACTACGTCCTGCCCGACGACCTGCAGGCGCTGGCCGTCCCGGTGCTGGCGCACCGCATCATCCCCACCGCGGACGCCCAGCTGAACCGGCGCACCACCGACGCCATCGTGGCCGAGATCGTGCACCGGCTGCCGCTGCCGCATGACCGGGCGCGCTCGCCGTACGACACCCGCACCGCCGGTGACGGCCGGGCGCACTTCGACTCCCGGGGGCGATGAGCATGCGGGAAGCCCTCCGGGGCTTGACGACCAGAGGCCGTTCGTTCCTGGCCGCCGCGGCGGCCGCGGCGGTCTCCGCGTTCGTGCTCGGCGAACGGGACCTGCTGCGGGTCTCGGTGCTGCTGGCCGCGCTACCGCTGCTGGCCGCCGCGTACGTCGGGCGCAGCCGGTACAAGCTGGCCTGCACCCGCTCGCTGGACCCCGGCCGCACCCCGGTCGGCACCAGCGCCCGGGTGATCCTGCGCCTGCAGAACCTGTCCCGCCTGCCCACCGGCACCCTGATGCTGGAGGACCGGCTGCCGTACGCACTGGGCAGCCGCCCCCGGGTCGTGCTGGAACGCCTCGGCGCCCACCAGGCCAGCTCGGTGGCGTACACGGTGCGCGCCGACGTGCGCGGGCGGTACGCGATCGGCCCGCTGGTGATCCGGCTGACCGACCCGTTCGGGCTGTGCGAGCTGACCCGCTCCTTCCCCAGCGTCGACAAGCTCACCGTGATCCCGCAGGTGGTGGCGCTGCCCTCGGTGCGGCTGGCGGGCGAGTACAACGGCACCGGGGAGAGCCGGGCCCGCTCCGTGGCGGTGCACGGCGAGGACGACGCCGCCACCCGCGAGTACCGGCGCGGCGACGACCTGCGCCGCGTGCACTGGCGCTCCACCGCCCGTACCGGTGAGCTGATGGTGCGCCGCGAGGAGCAGCCCTGGGAGAGCCGGGCCACGGTCGTGCTGGACACCCGGCTCTACGCCCACCGCGGCGAGGGGCCGACCGCCAGCTTCGAATGGGCCGTCTCGGCGGCCGCCAGCATCGCGGTGCACCTGCGCCAGTCCGGGTACAAGCTGCGCCTGGTCACCGGCTCCGGCGTCGACGTCGACGCGACCGACGGCGAGGGGCTCATCCTGGACACCCTCGCCGACGTCGAACTCACGCAGGCCGGCGACATCTCGACGCTGGTCGAACAGGTGCGCCGCCGCTCCGACGGCGGCCTCGTGATCGGCCTGTTCGGCTCGCTGACCGTGCCCGAGGCGGAGGTGCTCAGCGGGCTGCGCGGCAACGGCGCCACCTGCATCGGCTTCGCGATCGACAGCACCACCTGGGTCAGCATGAGCGAGCAGGACCGCGCCGAGGCCGACAAGGCGCACGCCGCCTGCGCCCTCGCGCTGGTGCGCAGCGGCTGGCGTTCCGTGCCCGTGGCGCACGGCGACGGGCTGCCCGCGCTGTGGCCGGCGACCGCCCGCGGGTCGCAGGGCTTCGCGTGGCGCGCCGCGATGGCCGAGACCGTGGCCGGGGGCGTGCGATGAACGGGCGCCGCCGGCTCGGCATCGTCGCGGCCACGGCCACCCTGCTGGCCGCCGCGCCGCTGTCGGCGATCTTCAGCTCGTGGACCTGGCTCATGCAGTGCGTCCTCGTGGTGGCGCTCATCGCGGGCGCCGCCGTGCTGGCCCGTACGCTGCGGTTCCCCACCTGGGCGCAGGCACTGAGCATGATCATGGTGCTGCTGCTCGTGCTCACCTGGATGTTCCCCAGCGGCGAGGAACTGCTGTCGCTGGTGCCGACGCCGGACACCCTGGAACATTTCGGCCGGCTGTTCGCCGAGGCGGGCAACGACACCCGCGCGTACGCCGTACCCGTACCCGATCTTGAGGGCCTGCTGTTCGTCACGGTCCTGGGCATCGGGGCGGTGGCCATCGCGGTCGACCTCATCACGGTCGTACTTCGCCGCCCCGCCCTGGCCGGGCTCCCCATGCTGGCCATCTACTCCGTACCCGTGGCCGTGTACGTCGACAGCGTGCCGGTGCTGCCGTTCATCGTCGGCGCCGCCGGGTTCCTGTGGCTGCTCGTCGCCGACAACGTCGACCGGGTGCGCCGCTTCGGGCGCCGGTTCACCGGCGACGGGCGCGACGTCGACGTGTGGGAGCCGTCGCCGCTGGCCGCCGCGGGCCGCCGCCTCGCCGTGATCGGGGTGGCCGCGGCCGTCCTGCTGCCGCTGGCCGTGCCCGGGCTGTCCAACGGGCTGCTGTCGAGCCTGACCCAGACCGGGGCGGGCGCCGGGACGGGCGGGTTCGGCCCCGGCGGCAACGGCCGGGTCAACCTGTTCGCGTCGCTGAGCGGGCAACTCGCCCAGAGCAGCACCACGGAGATGGTCCGGGTCACCACCACCGAGCCGGACCCGTTCTACCTGCGGTTCGGGGTGGCCGACGTGGTGACCGACCAGGGCTTCACCAACCGCTCCCCCAGCGGCAAGCCGGTGGCCAAGGGGCTGCCGGACCCGCGGGAGGACGCCGACACCGACGTGCCGGCGTACCAGCGCTACCGCGCCACCGTCGAGGTGACCAACAGCCTCAACATGCCGCTCGCGCCGGTCTACTCGGCCGTCGTCGACACCGACAAGCTCGACGGCGGCTGGTCGTACGACCAGACCATGCAGGTCTTCTTCTCCAACCGCACGACCACCAAGGGCAAGAAGTACTCCTTCGACTACGTACGGGCCCGGCCGACCCCGGCGGCCCTGCGCGCCGCCCCGTCGTTGGGCCGCGACAACCCGCTGCGTACGGAGTACACGACCGTGCCCCGCGACGACCAGGTGGCCAGGCTCGTCGGCAAGCTGATCAAGGGCCAGCGCACCGACTACGACAAGATCATGGCGATCTACAAGAACTTCTCCCGGGAGAACGGCTTCGTCTACAGCCTGCAGACCCAGTCCGGCACCTCCGGCTCCGACATCGCCGCGTTCCTCAAGAACAAGATCGGCTTCTGCCAGCAGTACGCGGCCGCGATGGCGTGGATGGTCCGGGAGGCCGGCATCCCCGCGCGGGTGGCGTTCGGCTTCACGCGCGGCAGCAGCCGCGACGGCGACACGTACGTGCTGACCAACCGGAACCTGCATGCCTGGACCGAGGTGTACCTCAAGGGCTTCGGCTGGGTGCCGTTCGACGCCACCCCCGCCGCCGGGGTCCAGGGGTCCAGCCGGACCGACTGGGCGCCCGACGTGGACCGCCCCACCGCGACCGCCGCCCCGTCGAGCTCGGCACTGGCCCCCGGCGTGAACCCGTCCGCTGGCCCGGAGGACGTCGACCGCCGCGGCCGCAGCCAGCTCGACCGCGACCTCGGCGCGGCGGGCACGACCGCACCGGATGCGGGCTCCTCGATGCCGCTGTGGTCCGTGGCGATCGGAGCCCTGCTGGTCGCGCTGCTGCTGGTGCCGGCCACACTGCGCGCCCTGCGGCGCCGGCGCCGCCACCACGCCACCATCCCCCGCGAGCCCGCGGTCGCGGCGAGCACCGGACCGCCGGGCTCACCCGAGGTCACGGTCACCACCGAGACGGTACGGGCCCGCGAGGACGCCCACGCCGCCTGGGACGAGCTGGTCGACACGATGATCGACTACCGGGTGCCGGTGGACCCCACGGAGACCCCCCGGGTCACCGCCGGGCGACTGGTCCGCGACGCCGCGCTCGACGGCCCGCCGGCCGACTCGGCCGCCCTGCTCGGCCGGGCCGAGGAACGCGCCCGGTACGCCCGGGCGCCCCTGCAGGGTGGGGAGCTGACCGACGCGCTCGGCCACGTCCGCAAGGGCCTGGCCCGAACGGCGCGGCGGCGCACCCGGATCGCCGCGGTGCTGCTGCCGCCGTCGGTCCTGCTGCGCTGGCGGATGGGGATGGCGGACCGCTCGACCCGCTGGATCGGCGCGGCGGGGCGTGGCCGCGACACGATGGCCCGCTTCAGCCCCCGCCGCCTCCTCCCCGGCCGCGCCCGCTGACCTGCCACCCGCCGCCGGTCGCCGGTCGCCGGTCGCCGGTCGCCGGTCGCCCCTCGCCCCTGGTCTGGCGGCTGGCGGCTGGCGGCTCGCAGCTGGCGGCTCGCGGCTCGCGGCTCGCGGCTCGCGGCTCGCGGCTCGCGGCTCGCGGCTCGCGGCTCGCGGCTCGCGGCTGGCGGCTGGCGGCTGGCGGCTCGCGGCTCGCGGCTCGCGGCTGGCGGCTGGCGGCTTGATGATCTTGAAGAGTTTGGGCTTGGAGCTAGCCGAAAGTCGTCAACATCGGTGATCGGCTCCAGTGAAGACGCCGTTGGCGGCGCGTCGGTGCGGTTGAAATGACCGCACTTCGCCCCATTTCACCCCGTTGAAGACTGCCGGCCGCTCGGATCCGACGCTCAGGCCCAGGCATGTGGGCGGATGGGCACTCGGCGGCCGGTCGCCCGCCTCGGATGGCGCCGAACGAAAAGGCGAATGGCGGCCGCGAGGCCGCCATTCGTCGCCTGGTGCTGGTCAGCGCGTCAGCGGTGACCCTCCGGCCGCTGGCGCCACCGATCCTCGAGGCGGTCCAGGAGACCCGCCTTGCGGGCCTGCCGGGTGCGGCGGCTGGCGGTGCCACCGACGGCTTGCAGGTCGGGGGCCTGCGCGCGGCGGCGCGACTGCATCGCGAAGGCGGCGGCGCCGAGCATGACGACGAATCCGGCCACGCCGAGCGGCGTATTGCTGCTCACCGCGCCGTAAACCAGCAGTGCCAGGCCGACGATCAACACAAACGCCGCGACCAGGATCCGGCGGCGTGCGTGGAATCGCGGGTCACTGGCCCGCACAGCCGAGGCGAATTTGGGGTCCTCGGCAAGCGACCGCTCGATCTGATCGAACAGCCGCTGCTCGTGCTCCGAGAGCGGCACGGCATTCCTCCCCGGGCGCATGTCCGGCCCCCAGGCGGGGTCGGGTACTGCAGTATGACCGGCAGGCGAGGTGCGCCGGACAACTGAGTGTGACCGATGACTCAAGACAGCCGTTCGGCTGCCTTCCTTCGAGTCTACGAGGGGGTTGGCGGGTCGGAAAGCGGGACGACCGTCGAGTAGGGGTGATTTTCGGTCCGGCGAAGATCGGTTCGTCCCAAAAGACTGGCTGGACCGACGATCCCGGCCCCGAACCGGGCCGCGGCGGCGTCCGCGGCGGACTCGGCTTCGCGCCAGCCGCGCTCCGGCTCACCCAGCGTGAGCTGCCGGGACGCGGTCGCGGCGGACGCCAGACCGGCTATCCGGACCCCGATGAGACGAATGTGCTCGGTGGCACCGTACGCATCGAACAGCGCCCATGCCGTCGCGAAAATCTCCCTCGCCACATCCGTAGCGGATGGCATCGTGCGCGACCGGCTCACCGTCCGGAAGTCGGCCAGCCGGACCTTGATCGACACGGTGTGCCCGACCAGGCCACCCGCCCGCAGCCGGACCGCCACCCTGTCGGCCAGCGCCAGCAGGCTGCGCCGGATCACCTCGGGGTCGGACACGTCCGTGTCGTAGGTCAGCTCGGCGCTCACCGACTTCTCCACCTGCTCGGGCTCGACCCGGCGCGGATCGCGGCCCCACGACAGCTCGTGCAGATGCGCCGAGGCGGCCTCCCCGACCGCCTGGCGCAGCATGCCGACCGGCGCCCGGGCCAGGTCGCCGACCGTGGCCAGGCCCAGCCGGCGCAGCGTCTCGGCCGCGCGCTCGCCGACACCCCAGAGCGCGTCGACCGGCAGCGGATGCAGGAAGTCCAGCACCAGGGCCTGCGGGACGACGATCATCCCGTCCGGCTTGGCGCGGGTGGAGCCCAGCTTCGCGACGAACTTGCTCGGCGCGACCCCGACCGAGCAGGTGAGCCGCTGCTGGTCGAAGACCCGTTCGCGGATCAGGCGGGCGATGGCGGCGGGCCGGCCCAGCAGCCGCCGGGCGCCGGCCACGTCGAGGAACGCCTCGTCCAGCGAGAGCGGCTCCACCAGCGGCGTGACGTCGCGGAAGACGGCCATCACCGCTTCGGAAGCCGCCGAGTACGCCGCGAAGTCCGGCGGCAGGAACACCGCCTGGGGGCAGAGCGCGCGGGCTCGCGCGGCGGGCATGGCGCTGCGCACCCCGAACCTGCGGGCCTCGTAGCTGGCCGAACTGACCACCCCGCGCGGGCCGACCCCGCCGACCACCACGGGCTTGCCGCGCAGCTCCGGGCGGCGGCGAACCTCGACCGAGGCGAAGAAGGCGTCCATGTCGACGTGCAGCACGGTGCAGCCCGCGTCGTCGGCGGCCGGGCCGAAGCGCGGGTCCCGCCCGCCGCTGCGCACCGCCTGGCTTCGTCCCACGCCCGGAAACCTAACCGCCGGGTACGACAGAACCCGATCAGCGGACGATCAGCAGCGGCACGGTCATCTCGGCGGCGGTCACCGAGCCGTGATAGGCGACCAGCCGGCCCACGATCGGCGGCTCCCACTCCGACGCGAGCACCACCGTACGGTCCAGGCAGATCACCACGACGTCGCCGATGCGCCCCGCGTGCCCGGGCGGCACCGGCCCGAACCAGCCCTGCGCGATCGCCTCGTCGCGGGTCAGCACCCAGGCCCGCTCGCCCAGCAGTTCGCGCCAGGCGGCGGCCACGTCGTCGCGGGCGCCGTCCGCGGTGTGCAGGTAGCGCACCCGCGGCTCCCCGGCCACCGCGGTCACGCCCGCGGACAACGCCGGGTAATCCGCCATGTCCACGCGGGCATCCGCGGGCACGTTGAGCTGGCCATGGTCGGCCGTGACGAGCAGCGCGGCCCCCGGCGGCAGGCCCGTGACGAGCCGGTCGAGCAGCTCGTCGACGCCGCGCGCCGCGGTCTGCCAGGCGGCCGAGTCCACCCCGTCCTCGTGGCCGCTGCGGTCCAGGTCGGGGTGGTAGCCGTAGACCAGCGCGGGGCCTTCCCCGGCACGCAACGCGGCCAGCATCCGGGTGGCCAGCGCGCCGTGGTCAGCGGCACCGGCGAACACCGCACCCCGGTTCGCGGACACGCTGAGCCCACTGCCTTCGTACTCGGGGCGGGTCACCGCGGTGACCGCCACCCCGGCCGCCGCGGCGGCCTCCAGCCGGGTCGGCACGGGCTGCCAGACGCGCGGGTCCGGGTCGGTGTCCCAGTGGATGTGGTTGAGGATGCCGCCGTCGGGCTTGCGGACGGTGAAGCCGAGGATCCCGTGCGCCCCCGGCGGTGCGCCCGCCCCGAGACTGACCAGGCTGACCGGGGTGGTGGACGGGAATCCGCAGGTCAGGGTCCGCACGCGGCCGGGGCCACCCGCGACCAGCCCGGCCAGCACGGGAGCGTACGGCGCGGCCACCGGCAACTGGTACGTGCCGAGGCCGTCGACGAGCAGCACCGCGATCCGTTCGATCCCGTCCAGCTGCTCGCCGATGCCGAGGACGTCCGCGGCGCCCGGTACGCCGAGCACCGCGCAGACGCCGGGCAGCACGTCGGCCAGGCTGCCGGTGCCGTACGCGGGACGGATCGTGGCGAATGCGTCGTCCGGCAGGTGGTCCGCGGGGACGACGATCGGTGCCGTCATGGGCGCCGCGCGAACAGGTGCAGCTGGGCGGCGATGTCGCGGAACGGTGGCTGGGTGGCCAGCGACAGCTCCAGCTCCAGCAGCAGTTGCGGATCCGACTCGACGACCGCCGCGGGCAGCAGGTCGGCCAGCACCCGTACCCCGTGAATCTCCTCGACCGTCAGGCCAGCGGCCGTGAGCAGCGCCGCCGCGCTGGTGGCGTCGTAGCGGCGCCGCAGCGTGTCGCGCGGCCCGGCGCGGCCCTCCGGATCGTCGACCAGGGCGGCCGCGGCCGACAGGTGCCCGTTGACGGCCCGGCCCAGCACCGCCGCGGCGCGGCCGGCAACCAGCACACTGAGCGCCCCACCGGGTCGCAGCGCGGCCGTGATCGCCGCGACCACCTCGGTGGGCTCGTCGACCACCTCGAGGACGGCGTGGCAGAGGATCAGGTCGACACTGCCGGGGGCGACCAGGCCGCCGAGCGCGTCACCGTCGCCCTGCACCGCCCGCACCCGGTCGGCCACGCCCGCGTCGGCGGCGCGCCGGTCCAGTGCGGCGAGCGCGTCCGGGCTGGCGTCGACGACGGTGACCCGGTGCCCGGCCTCGGCCAACGGCACCGCGAAGCCGCCGGTGCCGCCGCCGACGTCGAGCACTGTCAGCTCGCGGCCCTGGCGCTCCTGCTCGCGCCGCAGCACCTGCCAGACCGCCGCGGTGCGGGCGGTGACGAGGGACCGGGCCGGGCGCGTCGATGTGCTGTCCACCCAGGCAGCGTATCGGCCGGGCGCCCCCGGCCGCTGTTCTGCCGCACCCACCGTCAGCCCTCTCAGGTGTCCCGCAGGTGATCGAGCAGGCGGGCATGCCACCGCAGCCTGATCGGCTCGGCCAGGCCCGCTCGCGGACGACGGCCGCACGCTCGCCGTGGCTGCGCACGAGCGGCACCAGGTCTTCGACCGCGCGGTCGCGCGCACCGCGACACTCCACCACACCGGAGGCGGGCTGTCATGGCGCGTACGACATGGCGGCGAGGTCAGCGGAAGTCGCGGGACGCCGGGGTGACCGGCGGGGTGAGCACGTCGAGGCGGTCGGCCACCAGGTTGAGCACCCCTTCGCTCTTCTCCAGCCGCCCGCGCACCAGCAGCGCGGCGCTGGTGCGGGCCACCCGCCGGTAGCGCTGCCACAGGCCGGGCGAGCAGGTGACGTTGAGCATGCCGGTCTCGTCCTCCAGGTTGACGAAGGTGACCCCGCCCGCGGTCGCGGGCCGCTGCCGGTGCGTGACGATCCCGCCGACCCGGATCCGGGTGCCCGCCTCGACCCGGCCCAGCCGGGCCACCGGCAGCGCGCCCGCGGCGTCCAGCTGGGCGCGCAGGAACTGCGCCGGGTGGGTCTCCGGGGACAGCCCGGTCGCCCACACGTCCGCCACCAGACGGTCCATCTCGGACATCCCGGGCAGCATCGGGGCGTCGGTGCCGGTCACCGTGCCCGGCAGCCGGTCCGGCCTGTCCTGGGCGGCCGCGCCCGCCGCCCACAGCGCCTCGCGCCGGGACAGGCCGAAACCCGCGAAGGCGTCCGCAGTCGCGAGCGCCTCCAGGTGGGCGGCCGAGCATCCGGTCCGCCGCGCGAGATCCGCCATATTTTGGTACGGGCCGTTCGCCCGCTCCCGCTCGATCGTCTCGGCCAGTTCCTCACCGACGGTACGGACACTGGACAGCCCCATGCGTACGGCCGGGCCGCCCAGCCCCCACGCGTGCGGCGGCTCCCCCGGCCCCGAACCCCACCGGGTCTGCGCGGTCGACTCCAGCGTGGCGGCCGCGTTGCTCAGATTGATGTCGGGCCGCCGCACCTCCACGCCGTGCCGCCGCGCGTCGTCCACCAGCGACTGCGGCGAGTAGAAGCCCATGGGCTGCGCGTTGAGCAGCGCCGCGCAGAACGGGGCCGGGTGGTAGCGCTTGAGCCAGGCGCTGGCGTACACGAGGTAGGCGAAGCTCATCGCGTGGCTCTCCGGGAAGCCGTAGCTGGCGAACGCGGACAGCTTGACGAACAGGTCGTCGGCCAGGTCGCCGGTGATGCCGCGCGCCGCCATCCCCGCGTACAGTCGGTCTCTGATCTGGTTCATCTTCTCGGCCGAACGTTTCGAGCCCATCGCGCGGCGCAGCTGGTCCGCCTCGGCCGGGTTGAACCCGGCCACGTCGATGGCCAGCTGCATGAGCTGTTCCTGGAACAGCGGCACCCCCAGCGTCTTCTCCAGCGCGTTACGCATCAGCGGATGCGGGTAGGTCACCTCTTCCTTTCCGTTCTTGCGCCGGATGTACGGGTGGACCGAGCCGCCCTGGATCGGCCCGGGCCGGATCAGCGCCACCTCCACCACCAGGTCGTAGAAGGTCTGCGGCTTCAGCCGGGGCAGCGTGGCCATCTGCGCGCGGCTCTCCACCTGGAACACCCCGACCGAGTCGGCCCGGCACAGCATCTCGTACACCTCGGGGTCGTCCAGGCGCATCGTGCTGATGTCCAGATCGGACTCGATCATGTCGTACGCGTAGTGCAGCGCCGACAGCATGCCCAGCCCCAGCAGGTCGAACTTCACCAGATCGATGGCCGCGCAGTCGTCCTTGTCCCACTGCAGCACGGTCCGCCCGGGCATGCGGCCCCACTCCACCGGGCACACCTCGATGATCGGCCGGTCGCAGATCACCATGCCGCCGGAGTGGATGCCCAGGTGCCGGGGGAAGTTCTGCACCTGGTTGGCGAACTCGACCACCTGCTCCGGGATGTCGTCGACGTCGACCGCGGCGACGCTGCCCCACCGGTCGATCTGCTTGCTCCACGCGTCCTGCTGGCCGGGCGAGAAGCCGAACGCCTTCGCCATGTCCCGCACCGCCGACCGGGGCCGGTAGGTGATCACGTTGGCGACCTGGGCGGTGTGCTCGCGGCCGTGCCGCTCGTAGACGTACTGGATGACCTCCTCGCGGCGGTCCGACTCAATGTCCACGTCGATGTCCGGCGGGCCGTCCCGTTCCGGGGCGAGGAACCGCTCGAAGAGCAGGTCGTACTCGACGGCGTCCACGTTGGTGATGCGCAGCGCGTAGCAGACCGCCGAGTTGGCCGCCGAACCCCGCCCCTGGCAGTAGATGTTCTTCTCCCGGCAGAACCGGACGATGTCGTACACCACCAGGAAGTAGCCCGGGAACTTGAGCTCCTCGATCATCTTGAGTTCGTGCTCCAGTTGCGCGTACGCCTTCGGGTGCGCCTGCGGCGGCCCGTAGCGTTCCCGGGCCCCGCGCATGGTCAGCTCGCGCAGCCAGCTCATCTCCGTGTGTCCCGGCTCCGGGATCGGAAAGTCCGGCAGCTTCGGCGCCACCAGGTTCAGGTCGAACGCGAGGTCCTCGCCGAACATGGCCGCGTTCGGCACCGCGTCCGGGTACGCGGCGAAGCGCCGGGCCATCTCCGCGCCACTGCGCAGGTGCGCGGCGCCCGCCGCGGGCAGCCAGCCGTCGATCTCGTCGAGGCTGCGCCGCGCCCGCACCGCCGCCAGCGCCGTGGCCAGTCGCCGCCGCCCCGGCGTCGCGTAGTGCACGTTGTTCGTCGCCACCACCGGCAGGTGCCGGGCCGCCGCCAGTTCGGCCAGCGCGTCGTTGCGGTCGTCGTCGTACGGGTCGCCGTGGCTGGTCAGCTCCACCGCCACGTTGGCCGCCCCGAACAGGGCGACGAGGCGGTCCAGCTCGGCCGCCGCTGCGCTCGTCCCACCGGTGGCCAGGGCGCGCGGGACGCTGCCCTTGCGGCAGCCGGTGAGCACCAGCACGTGGTCGCGCAGCACCTCGGCGATCTGCTCCAGGTCTCCGTACTGTGGTTTGCCCTTCTCCTTGCCCGCGAGCTGGGCGCGCGAGATCGTGCTGGCCAGCCGGGCGTAGCCCTCCGGGCCGTGGGCCAGCGCCAGCAGGTGGCGGCCCTCCGGGTCGGGTTCGCCGTTCTGGGGCTTGGACAGGTCCAGGGACAGCTCCGCGCCGACGATCGTGGGCAGGGCCAGCTCCCGGGCCGCCTGGGAGAACCGCACGACACCCTGGAAACCGTCGTGGTCGGTGACCGCCAGACCGCGCAGGCCGAGCCGGGTCGCCTCCTCGGCCAGCTCCTCGGGGTGGCTGGCGCCGTCCAGGAAGCTGAAGTTCGTGTGACAGTGCAGCTCCGCGTACGGGACCGGGTCGTCGCCGCGCACCAGCGCGGGCGCGGCGGTGTACGGCTGGCGCTTGCGGCTCCATGCGGGTGAGTCGCCGCCGTCGGCGTCCACGGCGAGGGGGTCGACCGCGTAGGCGTCCACGGCGAGGGGGTCGACCGCGTAGGCGTCCACGGCGAGGGGGTCGACCGCGTAGGCGTCCACGGCGAGGGGGTCGACCGCGTACAGGTGGCGTTGCGGCGCCTGGGTGTCCGGTCGGTCGAGGTGGCGTTTGCCGACCGTCCGGCCGCTGAGCCTGCCTTCCAGCTCCGTCCACGGCATCCGGGGATTGTGGAAACTCACCGCCCACCCCTTGAGCCGGTCGCCTCGGGGTTCAACCTCTGGACAACGCTCCCACCATTCGGACAACCACTCAGACCAGAAACCCACCTTGTTGAATTCCGGTCAGCTCCTAACCGGAACTCTCCAAGGTCCGGTCGGCGGGAGGCGGGCATATGGTGCATACCGTCAGGAAGCCGGCCTGCTGGCCGCCGTACACGGGCTGGATCGGGCCCGCACCTGTACAGATGACCTTCAACGCGTCGCCGGAGCCCGCCGGGCGCGCTGGGTGGCACCCGGTCCACCTTGGTGGTCACCGTATTAGTCATAGATCGCCTCGATCGCCCAGTGGCCGTCCGTCAGGGTGAGGAGCAGGGCTCTGCCGTCCGCGAGGCCGATCTGGAACCGGGCCCGGCGGCGCGCTTCGGCCGGGGCCCACCAGCGTTCGTCCACCGGCCACGGTCCCGCCCAGCCGACAATCTCGACGCCGCCGCCGCTGTTGCGGCCTGTCCCGCTATTGCCACCCATCCCGCTATTGCCACCCATCCCGCTGCTGCGGCCTGTCCCGCCGTTACAGCCTGTCGCGCTGCTGCGGCCTGTCCCGCCGTTACGGCCTGTCGCGCTGCTGCGGCCTGTCGCGCTGTTGCGGCCTGTCCCGCCTCGCGCCGGGTCGGTGGTGTCGACGAGCAGGCACGCGGGCATGCCGGAAAGTTCCAGGCGGGCGCTGACCCGGACCGGCTCGCCGTCGGCATCGAGGAGCACGGCTGGCAGCGGATGAGGCAGGACCAGGGCGGGAGCCGGCTTGGGCAATCGACCCGGCCACGGCGGGAGGGCGGCCAGGCGCCGGGCCTCCGCGTCAGCCCGCCGCTGCGCCGCACCACCCCGGGAAGCGACGCCCTGCTGCCGACCGGCACCCTGCTGCCGACCGGCACCCTGCTGCAGAGCAGCACCATGCTGTAGACCAGCACCGTGCTGCAGACCGGCACCCTGCTGCAGACCGGCACCCTGCTGCAGACCGGCACCCTGCTGCAGACCGGCACCCTGCTGCAGACCAGCACCCTGCTGCAGACCAGCACCCTGCTGCGGAACGGCGCTGACAAGTGGTGGGCCCGGGTGGGCGGGCGCGGCCGTCAGCGCCGGAAACGACCCCCCGGGCTCAACGATCGGAAACGGGTCGGCGGGCTCAGCGCCAGGCCGGGTCGGCACCCGCTCGTCCCCCCACGGGACCATGCGCACCTGGTCGTCGGCGGACCGGCCGCCACCCAGCACCGGCGTCACCACGGCTTCGGGGCCGAGCAGGCCCTGGATGCGGCTGAGCGCGCGGTGCGCCCGTTCCCGGTCGGCGCCGGTGTCACCCCACAGGCCGGGCTGCAGTCCGAGGTGGACGAGCACGCCGTCGGGGACCAGCCGCAGCCGGATCAGGCCGGCGGTGGGCCGGGCCGGACCGCCACGGCGGGCGCCGGTGAGCCAGCCGTCGAGTTGCCAGCGCACCCGTTCGGCGATGGCGGCCGGCGTGAGCATGCCGTCGTGCCGCCACACCCGGTGCAGTTCCTGCCCGTTGGCGGTGATCGCCTCGATGCCGAGCCGGGTGCAGGCCAGCCCGTACGCGGCGAGCCGCTCGTGCAGCCGCTCGGCCAGAGCGCGACCGGCGAACGCGGCCACGTCGACGCGCTCCAGCGGTTCGTCGTACTCCTGGGTGACGTCCAGGTCCGGCGGTGGCTTGCGGACCGCCAGCGGCCGATGGTCGAAGCCCGTCGCCCACCGGTGCGCGAGCGCCCCGTCGAAGCCGAACCGGGTCAGCACGTCCCCGGCCGGCAGGGCCGCGAAGTCACCGAGCGTCTTGACACCCAGCCGACGCAGCAGGTCGGCCAGCTCCGGCCGTTCCAGGGCCTCGACCGGCATCCCGGCCAGGAACGTACGGGTGCCGCCCGGCGCGACGATCTGCCCGGTACGGGCGGCGAGCCCGGCCGCGAACATCCCGTCCGCGATGCCGATCTGACTCTCCACCGCGCACTCCTGGGCGACGTGTTCGACGATCCGCTCGGCGGCCGCCTGCTCACCGCCGAAGTAGCGGGCGGGCCCGCGCGCGGCCAGTGCACAGGCGCCCGGCCGGATCACCTCCACCCCGACCGCGACCTCCTCGACCGCGGCCACGACCGGCTCGAACGCGCGCGCGTCGCGCCCCGGGTCGTGTTCGACGACGGTCAGGCGCGGGCACCGGCTCTGCGCCTCGCGCCGGCGCAGCCCGCGCCGGACCCCGTCCGCGCGGGCCGATTCGGAACAGGCCAGTACCCGGTTGGCGCGCAGCACCGCCACCGGTTCGGCGGCGGGCACCCCGTCCACGATCTCGGCGGCGATGACCGGCCAGTCCGGGCACCACACGAGCAGCGTCCGCGGGCCGGCCGCACCGCCCGGATCGCCGGTACCGACCAGCCGGGCGCCTTTCCCGGCGGATGTCGCAGTGCCCTTCCCGGCGGACGTCCGGGCGGTCGGATCGCTCACGAGTTCACCACCGCCAGTGTCGGCCGCCCGCCGTCCTGCGCCCCGCCACCTTGCGCCCCCGACCCGCCACCTTGCGCGTCATCGGACACCGCGGCGACCGGCACCGCAGCGACCGGCACCGCAGCGACCGGCACCGGGAGGGTGACCGGCGCCGGGTGGGTGACCGGGACGCCCAGCGCGGCATCGGGAGCCGCCATCACGCCCACGCCCGGCAGCCACATCGTCATCCGCTTGGGACGGGCCGCGGCGCCGCGCCCCTGCGCCGTGATGGTGACCTCGCGGCGGCGCAGCCGTCCCCGCCCGGCCCCGAGGCCCTCCCAGCGCCCGTCGCGGACCTGCAGGGTGACGTCCGCACCGTCCCATCGCCCGTACGGCACGAGGACGCAGCCGCGCTGGCGGGCCCGGGCGGCCAGCCGGTTGGCGATGGACCCGGACACCGGGCCGGGTACGGCGACGACGACCACGTCCACGCCGTCGATGAGGGCGGCGACCACGGTGGGCCACTCGGGACCGGCGTTGGGCACGAGTGCGAGCCGGTCCAGGATGATCCCACTCTCGGCCGCCGCGAGCGCCCCCAGCGCGGGCATGCCGACCACCGCGCACCAGGATCCGGAGCGCGAGGCCGCGGACAACAGCGCCAGCAGCAGGGAGGTGTTGCCGCAGCCGGTCGGGGGGCGATCCCCGGCGACGGCGACGGTGCTGCCCCGGCGCAGTCCCCGGCTGGGGAGCAGGCCGCTCAGCTCGGGCAGCACCGGCAGCACCCGGTGCACGCCCGGCTCGTCGGTGTCGCCGGCTGCCCGCACCAGCTCAGCCAGGGCGGCCGCACCGTTGATCATGCGCCCGGCCATGCTGCCCCGCTCAAACTCTCGACGACCTGTGCGACTCACCTCGGGAGCCGAGGTCAGCGGCACACGATCTGAACTGACATCTGTGACGTGTGAGCCGGGAAGGCCGGATCGGGACGGCCGGTCAGGCCGCCAGGGGTGGCTGGTAGCTCAGGCCCAGGGAGGACTCGACCACCGCGACGAACTGCTCGGCCGCGCGGAGCAGGTCGTCGGCCTCGCGCGCGGTGACCACGCGCGGAATGCCGGCCTCGGCGGCGGCCCGTTTCCCGGCGCCGAGGGCGAAGTAGCCGGCCCACTCGCCGAAGTCGGGGGCGACGAGCACGAGCAGGGACCAGACGCTGGTGGCCCGGCTGCGCCGGCTGGGCGCGGCGGGGCGGGCGCGGGCGGCGAGCACCGCGGCGGCCGCGCGCAGGGCGGCCAGGTGCGCGGCGGCGTAGCGCAGGCCGTCGGGACGGGTCTGCGCCGCCTCGGCCAGCCCCTGCCGGGCGATGGCCAGTAGCTGGGCGGGTGTGCGGTGCGGCAGCATGTGCGCCGGGACGGTGGGCGCCTCGGGCCCCGCCGTCGGTGCGTGTGCCAGCGCGGGCCCCTGAATGACGCTCGACGCCGTGTGGCTCACCATGATCTCTCCTCGCGTATGTCGCATCCGACGTGCTGGTCGAACCGATCCGCTGCGGAGGAAGGCACAGCGGGGAAGGCCCCGGTGGTCCTTGGGGCGCGCCGGCCGGGTATGGATGCTTCCCCACACCACACCCGGCCGGACGAGCCGGCGGGTCCGTCGCCCGCCGCCCGGGGGTCGAGGGCGGCGGACGACGATCCTGCCTGGTGAGGACCGGACCCGCGAATGTCCGGACCTCGCGTGCGGCACTTCGCGGGTGCCGCACTCCGGGAGCCGTGCCGCGAATCACCGCTCCCGCGCCGCTAGGACGAACGTTCGAAGGAATCGAACACGCGTTCTAACTTAGGGAGAGAGTAACACCCCCCTCCGACAAAAACGCAACATCGACGGGCCCCACCCGTGGCGAGATGCGAGGAGGCCTCGAAGCAAGCCCGGCACCTGGAGTAAATGGATCTTCACCTGCGAAAACAGGTGAAGCGGGCGTCAGCCGCCGACGTGGATGCCGGGGCGCTGACCCGGGTCGGGCTCGCAGGAGCGGATGATCTCGCGGACCACCGGGGCGGTGTCGCCGCGGCCGAGCAGCAGGTAGCGGAACAGGTGGACCAGCGGGCGGCCCTCGGCCCACTCGAAGTAGCAGTGCGGCCGCACGCCGGTCGCGTCCCGCAGCGCCAGCAGGACCGCCGCGATCGCGTTCGGGGCGGCCGGGCTCTGGGCGCGCAGGACGCGGTGGCCCTCCACCTCGACGCCGCGCACCTGGAGCACGTTGCTGAACGCCGACGGGTCGATCACGTCGATCTCCAGGAACAGCACGTCGTGACCGCGCGGCACCGGGTTCATGCCGCGCTGCTCGCGCTCCTTGGCGTCGTACTCGGCGGCGTCGCCGGCCTGGCGGCGGTTGGCGACGATGTCGAGCTCGCCGTCGTGGGCGATGGACTCGGCGATGAAGCGGCGGGCGTCTTCGTCGAACTCGATCCGCTCCGCGCGCAGCTCGGTGGTCCGGGTGATCCGGGAGATCAGCGACACGACGATGATGGCGGCCACGAACATGGCCGAGATGGCGATGCCGTCCGGCTTCTCGATGATGTTCTCGCCCAGCGCGTACAGCAGGACCAGGGTGAGGATCGTGAAGCCGATCGTGGCGCGGCGTTGCCGGGCCCGCGCGGCGGAGATCGTCACGGCCACCGCGCCGGAGACCATCATCGCCAGGATGCCGGTGGCGTACGCCCCGGCCTGCGCGTTGACGTCCGCGCGGAACAGCAGCGTGATGCCGATGCTGACGGCGGTGTAGACCAGCACCACCGGCCGTACGGCGCGACCCCACTCGGGCGCCATGCCGTAGCCGGGCAGGTAGCGCGGCACGATGTTGATCAGGCCCGCCATGGCGGAGGCACCGGCGAACCACAGGATCAGGACGCTGCTGATGTCGTACACCGTGCCGAACGCCTCGCCGAGATACTCGTGCGCCAGGTACGCCAGCGCCCGCCCGTACGCGGGCCCGCCCTCCTCGAACGCCTCGCGCGGGATCAGCACCGTGGTGACGAAGCTGGTGGCGATGAGATAGACGCTCATGATCAGCGCGGCCGCCGTGAGCAGCTTGCGGGTGTTGCGGATGCGCCGTTCGAGCCGCTGCTCGGCGGTCTCGCCCTCGGCGGCGATGAGCGGCATCATGCTGACCCCGGTCTCGAAGCCGGACAGGCCGAGCACCAGCGCCGGGAAGGCGAGGATCGACGGGCCGAGGAGGGCGAAGAACCCGGTGCCGTGCTCGGTCAGCGCGTGCGTCCACGCCGAGAAGGCTCCGGGCGTACTGATCACCTCGCCGATGCCGACCACCGTGACCACCGCGTTGAGGCCGAGGAAGATCGCGACCAGCGGGATGGCCAGGCCGACCGCCTCGTTGAAGCCCAGCAGGAACACGAAGCCGAGGACCAGCAGCAGCACGACCGTGATGAGGACGTTGCGCCCGTGCAGGAAGTCGGGAAAGACCGGATTCTCCACCATGTGCACGGTGGCGTCCGCCGCGGACAGCGTGATCGTGATGATCCACGAGGTGGCGACGAAGCCCAGCAGCACCAGCACGAACAGCTTGCCGCGCCAGAACGGCAACAGATGCTCCAGCATGGCCACCGAGCCCTGCCCGTGCGGGCTCTCCCGCGCCACCCGCCGGTACATGGGCAGCATGCCGAACAGGGTCAGGGCCACGATGAGCAGCGTGGCCAGCGGCGACAGCGCGCCCGCCGCCAGCGCGGCGATGGCCGGCAGGTAGGACAGCGTGGAGAAGTAGTCCACGCCGGTGAGACACATCACCTTCCACCACGCCTGCGGCTTGCCGTGCCCCTCCTCCGACTCGGGGCCGGTCGGCTGAACGCGGTGCTGCAGCAGCCACCGGCCCACCGCGTGCTTGGGCGGCGCCACGGCGTCCGCACGTTCTACACAGGCCGGGACATGGATCTCGGTGCTCATCGGGTATCAGGATGCACCATGGGGGCGACTTCGACCCCCAAGACCAAGGGGAGGGTACGGATGACACGCACCGTCGTGGTCACGGGCGCGAGTTCCGGGGTGGGACTGGCCGCGGCCAGGCAATTCGCCCAGCGCGGTGACCAGGTGGTCATGGTCGGCCGCGATCCGCGGCGGCTGGCCGACGCGGTCGCGCAGGTGCGCGAGGCCGGTGGCGGCCGCGAGCCCGACGCGCTGCGGGCCGACTTCGCGGTGCTCGACGACGTACGCCGGCTGGCCGAGCACGTGCTCGGCACGTACCCGAAGGTCGACGTGCTGGCCAACAACGCGGGCGGCATTCCCGCCACCTACCGCCGCACCGTGGACGGCTTCGAGTCGACGATCCAGGGCAACCACCTGGCGGCGTTCCTGCTGACCAACCTGCTGCGGGAGCGGCTGCGCGGCGGCCGGGTGGTCAACACCGCCTCGGACGCGCACGCGCGCGGCGACCTGGACCCCGACGACTTCATCTCCGCGCCGGAGAGGTTCCGGATGTGGCAGGCGTACGGCACCAGCAAGGCCGCCAACATCGCGTTCGCCGCGGAGGCCGCCCGGCGCTGGCCGGACATCGTCTCGGTGTCGTTCCACCCCGGCGTGGTGCGCAGCAACTTCGGCGACGGCCCGATGTTCCGGCTGTTCTACCGGTATGCGCCGTTCCTGACCACCCCGGAGAAGGCCGGTGCGCTGCTGGTGTGGCTGGCCACCGCAGACGGCCTGACCGACGGCGGCTACTACGTCGGGCACAAACCGGCACGTCCGAAGGGCAGGGCCGCGGACCCGGCGGTGGCCGCCAGACTGTGGGAGACCAGCGCGAAGGCCGTCGGCATGTAAGGAGTATCGGTACCCTCGACCCGTGACAGGACGCAGGCCGACGCTCGGCGTCGCGATGGTGCTCGCCTCGGGCGCGTTGTTCGCGGTCAACGGCACCGTGTCCAAGCTCGTCCTGCGTGCGGGCGTGCCCGCACCACAGCTCACCCTGCTGCGCGCCGCCGGCGCGTTCGCCGGCCTGCTCGTCCTGAGCCTGCTGATCTCACCCGGTCCGCGGCGGCTCACGCTGCGTCGCCACGAGGTGCCACTGCTTCTTGTGTACGGCGTGAGCGGCTTCTGCCTCGTACCCATGTTGTATTTCGTCGCGATCAGCCGGATGCCGGTCGGCATCGCCCTGCTGTTCGAGTACATGGCCCCGCTGCTCGTGGCGCTGTGGGCGCGCTTCGGCCAGCACCAGCCGGTCCGCCCACGGCTGTGGGCCGGGCTGGTGCTCAGCCTGGCCGGGCTCGGCTGCGTCGCCGAGGTCTGGGGCGACCTGAGCCTCGACGGCCTGGGCGTGGCCGCCGGGCTCGGCGCGGCCGTGCTGCTGGCGTTCTACTACGTTCTCGGCGCCCGCGGCGTGCAGCACCGCGACACCCTGTCGCTGACCACCTGGGCGTTCGCGGCGGCCACCGCCGCGGGCCTGCTGATCCGCGCGCTCACGCCGGGCACGGCCGACTGGAGCGCGCTGTCGCGCAGCGAGGCGGGCATCCCCGTGGCGCTGCTGTGCTGCTCGGTGGTGTTGTTCGGGTCGATCGTGCCGTACCTGCTGGTGGCGGGTGCCCTGCGGCACCTGCCCGCGACCAGCGTCGGCATTCTCGGCATGGTGGAGCCGGTGATCGCCGCGGCGGTCGCGTGGCTGGCCCTGGGCAGCGGCGAGGCGCTGAACGCGGCCCAACTCGCGGGCGGCACCCTGGTGCTGGCCGGGGTGACCCTGGCCGAGACCGCCCGGACCACCCCCGAACCCGGTCCACTCTCCCCCGAGCCGCTGGCCACCGCGGCCCGCCCCGGCGAACCCTGACCCGTTTCGATCTTTATCTACTTCCTCTGATCTACGTTCATCCCGCCGCGTATCAGCGACGGTCCATCTCGGACATAGGTGGCGACGCGGGGTCGCAATGGCCACGGCAGCCCGCATGGGTGGCACTGCCACGAAGGGCAATCGGCCACGTGCTCGCCATACTCTGAACGATGAGCAACGACCTGTACGTTGCGGCCGGCGGTGGTGGCGACGCCCTCGCCGCGTTGATGCTGTGTCGTGCGCTCGGCGGCTCCAACTCGGCACCCACGGTCGCCAGCTATTCGTGGGACCGATACCTGATCGATCCAGCCCCGGGGCCGCGCCAGGTCCAAGACTTCGTGGGTCTGCGCCAGCTGACCGAGCACGCCTGGGAAGTCACGGCGGACAGCAACTTGGCCGCCGGCGGCGTATCCGGTTTGACGGTGCTGGCCCGGCACACGCCCGCAAGGTTCATGGTCATGGATCCGGCGCGCGGGGCCGCCGGACTTCGTCAGCAGTTGCGCGAGGTGATCGATCACCTGTCCGTCGATCGCGTAACGCTGGTGGACGTCGGGGGTGACGTCGCGGCGCACGGCAGCGAAGCATCGCTGCTCAGCCCCCTCGGCGACGCCCTCGCGCTGGCCGCGACCGCCGAACTGCCCGTGCCAACGGACGTCGCGGTCATCGGACCTGGTTTAGATGGCGAGTTGCCCGACGACGAACTGCGAAACGCTCTCGTCGCCATGGGTGCCGACGTCCGCAAGCTGCGCATCGCCCACGTCCGGCCGTTCCTTCCGGCTCTGGAACACCACCCCTCAGAGGCAACGATGTTGGTCGCGGCGGCCGCGATGGGCGCGAGCGGCCGGGCGGAGATCCGCGACAAGGGTGCGCTCGTTTCGCTGACCGACCACAGCACTGACGCGTTTCTCACCTCGTCGGACTCGGTCCTCGAGCGCAATGCGATAGCACAGAAGCTCATCGCCACGGAATCGTTCGACCAAGCCGAGGCGATCACCCGGGAAATCTGTGGTCGCACCGAACTCGATCACGAACGCAGGAAGAGCGAGATGCTGGCGCACCGACGGACCGGCGATCCCTCCGCCGAGGAGCTACGGTCCCGTTTACGCGAATACCGGGAGGCCGCCGCCGCACGCGGGGCCGACTTTGTCAGTTTTCGGCGCCTCACCGAAGTCCTTGGACTGCACCGCTACGACCCGACGAGAATGCGCGCTCTAGTCGGGGATCTCGCGTTCCATGAACTACCGCTCTGTCGGATCTCACTCCGATAGCCAGTATCGGCTGCCCGGTGATGTCCGTGCGGCACGGCAGAATGGCCCGGTGGAGAACCATCCGAATGTGCAGGCCGTCCGGGAGGCGCTGCGGGCCGCGGACGCACGGACCGCCGACGGCGCGACCCCCGAGGTGGTCGTCCTGGACGAGGCCGTACACACCGCGGCCGCGGCGGCCGCGGCGCTAGGGGTCGAGGTCGGGCAGATCGCGAACTCGTTGATCTTCGATGCCGACGGTGAACCCCTGCTCGTGCTCACCTCCGGCGCCCACCGGGTCGACACCGCCAAGGTCGCGGCCGGGCTGGGCATCGCCAAGCTGCGCCGGGCGACGCCGGAATTCGTCCGCCAGCACACCGGGCAGGCGATCGGTGGGGTCGCTCCCGTGGGGCATCCCGAACCGGTGCGAACCCTGGTCGACACGGCACTCGGGCAGTATCCGGTGATCTGGGCCGCCGGCGGGGTGCCCCGGGCGGTCTTTCCCACCACGTACGCGGAACTGCTGCGCGTCACCGCCGGGACAGCCGCGGACGTCGCCTAGCCACCGCGACCGAACCCGGCCGGCCGGATACTGGTGCGATGCCGATGCCCTTCCCCTCGCCGACCGTTCCCGCGGCCGGACGCACCGAGGTGTTCCTGCGCTACCTCGACTACTTCCGGGAGACGGTGCTGTCGAAGGTCTCCGCGTTGCCCCCCGGCGAGCTGCGCCGGAGCCGGCTTCCGTCGGGATGGACCCCGCTGGAGCTGCTCAAACATCTGCGCTACGTCGAGCTGCGCTGGATCGAGTGGGGATTCCAAGGGCGGCCGGTCGAGGAACCGTGGGGGGACCGGCGCGAGGACCGGTGGTACGTCGCACCCGACGAGACACCCGACGCCCTGGCGACGGCGCTGCGCGCGCAGGGCGAACACACCCGGGTCGTCGTCGAAGGACACGACCTCGCGACGGTCGGGGCGCCCGGGCCACGGTGGGACGGCGCCCCACCGGCCACGCTGGAACGGGTGCTGTTCCATCTCCTGCAGGAGTACGCCCGCCATCTCGGGCACCTCGACATCGTCGCCGAGCTCGCGGGCGGCCCGACCGGCGAGTAGGCGCGGCCCCGGCCTCGCGGGGTCGCCGACCGGGTCGTTCAGCCGGACGCGGCCGGTGCGGCGGGGAGCCGGCGTTTGTGGGCGGTGTCGCGGAACCGCTGGGCGATGGCCTCGGCGGTGTCGGGCCGGACCGGCCGTCCTTCCAGGAAGTCGTCGATGTCGTCGTACGTGAAGCCGAGGGCCTCCTCGTCGGATCTGCCGGGGCGCAGCGATTCCAGATCCGCCGTGGGGATCTTGTGCACCAGCGCGTGCGGTGCGCCCAGCGCCTCGGCGATCGCGCGTACGCGCCGCTTGGTCAGGCCGGTCAGCGGCGCGACGTCGGCGGCGCCGTCGCCGTGCTTGGTGAAGAAGCCGGTGACGGCTTCGGCGGCGTGGTCGGTGCCGACGACGAGCCCGCGCAGCGCCGCCGCCAGGGCGTACTGCGCGATCATCCGCTGCCGGGCCTTGATGTTGCCCAGCAGGAAGTCCTGCGCGTCGGGATCCCGCACGGGCAGGCCGCCGGCCAGCAACGTCTGCAGGCTGGCGTCACTGGCCGGACGGATGTCGACGGTCAGGGTCCGGTCGGGCCGGATGAACGCCAGAGCCGCCTGGGCGTCGTGCTCGTCGTGCTGGCTGCCGTACGGCAGCCGCATCGCGACGAAGACGGCGTCGTGGCCCACGCGCCGGGCGTCCTCGACGGCGAGCTGGCAGAGCCGGCCGGCGGCGGTCGAGTCGACGCCGCCGCTGATGCCCAGCACCAGGGCCTCGGCGCCGGTGGAGGTGAGCGTGCCGGCGAGGAACCCGACGCGTCGCCGGATCTCGCGGTCAGCCTCGAAGTCCGCGTCGACGCCCAGCTCGCGGGCGATCTGCCCAGGTGTCATGGTGGCGAATCCCCCTCGCTCCGGATGACCTTCCGTCTCATCATCACCCAGCACCTCGCCTCGATGAGGGTTCGGGTCGGGTGGGCCACGAACGCGTTCGAGCGGTGGCCCGACGGTGCGCCACGCCGTAGCGTGCACCTGTGGATGACGTACCCGCCCTGGTCACGCTGCATGTGTGGCGGGTGCCGCGACGTGCCCTCGGTGCCGCGCTGCGGCGGATGGCGCGCGAGCCACGGCGGCTGCGGTCGCTGCCCGGCGTACGTTTCGCCAAGCTGCTCGGCACCGGTACCGGCACCGGATTCGGCCCGGGCGACGCCGACCTCACCCGGTACGCGGCCCTGCTCACCTGGGCCGGGGAGCCCAGCCCGGCGGCGGTGCGTGCGGTCGACGCCGGGTGGGCGGGCGTGGCCACCGGGTCGGCGCGGCTGGACCTGACGCCCCAGGCCAGCCGGGGGCTCTGGTCGGGGGTGGCGCCGTTCGGCGAGACGACCCCCGCCCGCATCCGGGCCGAGGGGACCGTGCTGGCGTTGACCCGGGCCCGGTTGCGGCCCACCCGGGCGCTGACGTTCTGGCGGGCGGTGCCACCGGTCGTGGCCGCCTTGCAGCAGGCGCCCGGACTGCTCGCCCGGTTCGGCATCGGGGAGGCGCCGATCGGCTGGCAAGGCACGGTCACCGTGTGGCGCAGCCAGGCAGATCTCGCCGGGTTCGCGTACCGTACGCCGCAGCACCGCGCGGTGATCGCGCGGACCCCGACGGACCGGTGGTACGCGGAGGACCTGTTCGCCAGGTTTTCGGTACGCGGGATCGACGGCGACCGGGCCGTACTGGGGTGGCGCGAGGGAGGGCGGTCGCAGCGATGAGGCTGGTGCCGTGGCAGCCGGACGATCTGCTCCGGCGGCTCGACGACGTGGTGAGCGTGTACGGCGAGGCGATGGGCTACCGCGCCGAACTGTTGCAGACCCGGCGCGGCTACATCGGCGCGCATGCCCGCCGACCCGGCTTCCGGGCCGTCGCGACGCTGACCACGGAGGGACGGCTGGCCGGATTCGGGTACGGCTACACCTCCGGCCCCGGCCAGTGGTGGCACGACCAGGTGCGTACCGCCCTGGACGAGCCGGACCGCCGCCGCTGGCTCACCGACTGCTTCGAGGTGGTGGAGCTGCACGTACGCCCCAGCGCGCAGGGGCACGGGGTGGGCGCCCGCCAGTTGCGTGCCCTGCTGGCCATGGCGGCCGGGGCGACCGTGCTGCTGAGCACGCCCGAGGCCGACGAGCAGACCTCGCGGGCCTGGCGGCTGTACCGCCGGTTCGGCTTCGTCGACGTGCTGCGCGACTTCTACTTCCCCGGCGACGAGCGCGCGTTCGCGATCCTGGGCCGGGACCTGCCCCTGGCCGAACGGGCCGCGCCCGAGGACGCGCCGGGCATCGTCGGCATCTGAGGCCGTGACGAACCTGGACACCCGGCCGGGGTGGGCGCGCGCGCTGCCGTGGGTGCTGCTCGGCGTCCTGGTGCTGGCCCAGATCTGCTACCCGCTCACCGGCGGGGCCACCCGGGCCGGGCTCACGGTCGGCACGGTGCTGCTGGGCTGCCTGCTGTCGGTGACCCACGCACTGCTCACCCGGGGCGCGCGGGCCGCCGCCGCGCTGGTCGCCACGGCCGCGCTGGGCGGCTTCGCGGTGGAGGCGGTGGGGGTGGCCACCGGGTTCCCGTTCGGGACGTACGACTACTCGGGGCGGCTCGGGCCGCGGCTGCTGGGCGTGCCGCTGGTTATCCCGCTGGCGTGGACGTGGATGGCGTGGCCCGCGTGGCTGGCCGCGCTGCGGCTGGCCCGCCACCGGGCGGCACGGATCGTGCTGGCCGCGGTGGGCCTCGCCGCGTGGGATCTGTTCCTGGACCCGCAGATGGTCGCCGAGGGCTACTGGGCGTGGCACTCCCCCACCCCCGCGCTGCCCGGCGTACCGGGCGTACCGATCAGCAACTACCTGGGCTGGATCGGCTTCGCGCTGCTGCTCATGACGGTGCTGGCGGTCGCGGCGGGACCCGCCGCGACCGCGCCGGACAATCGGGACGGTCCGATGATCGCGCTCTGGCTCTGGACGTACGCTTCGTGCGTGCTCGCGCACGCCGTCTTCCTGGGCCTGCCCGCATCCGCGCTCTGGGGCGGGGTGCTCATGGGCGTGGTGGTCGTGCCCCTGGCAGCGCGGCTGCGGCGCCGGAGCCCCGCATGACCGACCCAGCGTCCCCGCTCCCAGGCAGCCCCGCGACCGGGCCAGCGTCGCCGCTGCCGGGGAGGCCCGCATGATCGGCCTGATCGCGCTGCTGCCGTGGCTGGCGCTGGCCGCGCACGCGGCGGTCAACGCGGTGCTGTTACGCCGCCCGCCCCGGGGCGCGACGACCGCCGAGCGGGTGGCGGTGCTGCTGCCCCTTCGCGACGAGGCGCACCGGGTCACCCCGTGCCTGCGGGCGCTGCTGGCCCAGACCGGGGTGGCGCGCCTGGAGGTGATCGCGCTCGACGACGGGTCGAGCGACGGCACCGCGGAGGTGGTGCGCGCGGTCGCCGGGGACCGGATCCGCTTGCTCACCGGCGCCGCCCCGCCGCCCGGATGGCTGGGCAAGCCGTACGCTTGCGCGCAGCTCGCCGACGCGGCGGGCGACGCGGACGTGCTGGTGTTCGTGGACGCCGACGTGGTGCTGGCACCCGACGCGGTGGCCGGGGCGGTGGCCGCGTTGCGCGCGGCCGAAGCGCAGCTGCTGTCGCCGTATCCGCGCATCACCGGGGCGGGGCGGCTGGTGCAGCCGCTGCTGCAGTGGTCGTGGCTGACCTTCCTGCCCCTGCGGGCGATGGAACGCTCGTCGCGGCCGTCGCTGGCCGCCGCCGGTGGGCAGTGGCTGGTCGCGGACCGGGCGGGTTACCAGCGGGCAGGCGGGCACGCGGCCGTACGCGGCGAGGTTTTGGAGGACATCGCGCTGGCCCGGGCGGTGAAGCGGGCGGGCGGCCGGATAGCCCTGGCCGACGGCTCCCGGCTGGCCGACTGCCGGATGTACGCCTCGTGGCGCGAGCTGTCCGACGGCTACGCCAAGTCGCTGTGGGCGTCGTTCGGCTCCCCGGCCGGGGCGGCCACGGTCGTGCTGCTGCTGACGCTGCTGTACGTGGCGCCGCCGGTGGCCGCGGCCGGGTTCCTGGCGGCGGGCCGCCCGCACGCCGCGCTGTGGTGCGGGTGCGCGTACCTGTCAGGGGTCGCCGGCAGGGCGGTGTCCGCCGCCGCGACCGGCGGACGGATCTGGCCGGACCCGCTCGCCCACCCACTGTCCATCGTGGCCTTCGCGGCGCTGGTGGGACGCTCCTTCGTCCGCCGCCGGCGGGGGCTGCTGAGCTGGCGCGGCCGGCCCCTGATCGGAGACCTCTCATGAGCCGGGTGGTCGTGGTCGGGGCGGGGGTCGGCGGTCTGGCCGTGGCGGCGCGGCTGGCCGTCGCCGGGCACGAGGTGGTGGTGCACGAGCGCGCCGAGGTGGTCGGCGGCAAGCTCGGCCGCTACGAACGGGACGGTTTCGTCTTCGACACCGGCCCCAGCCTGCTCACCCTGCCGCAGGTCTTCGCGGATCTGGAGCTGGGCCTGGACCCGGTGCCGCTGGACCCGGTGGTGCGGCACGTCTTCGCCGACGGCACGGTGCTGGACTCGGCGTCGGATCCGGCGGTGTTCCGGGAGCGGATCGCGGCGGTCATGGGCGCCGGGGCCGCCGCGGACTGGGAGCGGTTCTGGCGGCGGGCGCGGCGGATCTGGGCCGCGTCGTGGCGTTCCGTGCTGCGGCGCCCGGTGTCCCCCGCGTCGCTGGCCGCGCTGTCCTGGCGGCTGGCCGACCTGCGGGCGGTGGCCCCCGGGCGGTCGCTGCGCGCGCTGGGTTACCGGCATCTGCGCGATCCCCGGCTGCGGATGCTGCTGGACCGGTACGCCACGTACGCCGGGGCGGACCCGCGCCGCGCCCCGGCCGCGCTGGCCGCCGTCCCGTACGCGGAGCTGGCGTTCGGCGGCTGGTATCTGCCCGGCGGCCTGCACACCCTCGCGGAGGCGCTGTCGGCCCGGTGCCGTGCGCTGGGCGTGACCGTGGTGCCGTCCTCGCCGGTGACCGCGATCCGGACAGCGCACGGCCGGGTGTCCGGGGTGGACCTCGCGGACGGCGGGGTGGCGCCGGCGGACGTCGTGGTGGCGAACGCGGACGCGCTGAGTGTGTACCGGGACCTGCTGCCGTGCCCGGGTCGCCTGGCCGGGCTGGCCGACCGCAGCCTCGCCGGGTTCGTGCTGCTGCTCGGGGTGCGCGGGCGCACCCCGGCGCTGGCGCACCACACGGTGTTCTTCCCGTCCTACTACGACGCCGAGTTCGACGCGGTCTTCGGCGATCCGGGGGCCGGTCGGCCCGCCCGGCCCGCGTCCGACCCGGCGGTGTTCGTGACCCGGGCCAACGATCCGGCGACCCACCCGGACGGGGACGAGGCGTGGTTCGTGCTGGTCAACGCCCCGCCGCACGGCACGGGGTGGGCGGCGGTGGACTGGCAGCGCCCGGGGCTGGCGGCGGCGTACGCCGAGCATGTGCTGGCGGTGCTGGCCCGCCGGGGTCTGGACGTGCGGGACAGGTTGCGGTTCCTGGAGTGGCGCACCCCAGCGGATCTGGCCGCGGCAACCGGCGCCCCCGGCGGCGCGATCTACGGTACGGCGGGCTCCCTCGTGCGGCCGCGCAACCGGGGGCCGGTGGACGGGTTGTACCTGGTCGGCGGCTCGGCACATCCCGGCGGCGGCCTGCCGATGGTGACCCTGTCCGCCCGCATCGTCGCCGACCTGATCGGGCCCGCCCTGACCTCCTCACCCCGGCCACGGCGGGCCCGGTCGAAACCTGGAGAGTTCGGGGCAGCGCTGCGCCCGAACTCACCATGATCCACGGTGAGAGAAGGCGGGCGGTCAGAGTGCCTGTACACCGAGCGGAAGCGCGCCGCCCGTACCGATGTGTTGCAGTAGGGAGGCGCGCAGGGCCGCGGCGGCGTGCGGCAGCACCGCGCGCCGCCGGTGGGCCAGGGCGATGGTGCGGCGCATGCCGGGCGGGGCGAGCGGGGTGGCCCGCAGCAACGGCCGGTTGACCAGCACCATGCTGGGTACCAGCGCCACACCCAGCCCGGCCTCGACGAACGCCAGCACCGCGTCCATCTCGCCGCCCTCGACCGCGAAACGGGGGGTGAACCCGGCGCGCCGGCACGCCTGCAGCGTGACGTCACGGATGTCGTAGCCGGGGCGGAACATCACCAGCGGGGTGTCGCGCAGTTCGGCGAGCGCGACCTGATCGTCCACGGTGGGCGGCCGGCGGTCCGAGACCGACGCCACGACGATGCTCTCGCGCAGGATCTCGGTGGCCTCCAGGGCCGGGTCGACGCCCTGCTCGGGCTGCACGATCAGGGCGAGGTCGAGCCGGTGTGCCAGCAGGTCGGCGCTGAGGTCCTGGGAGCTGCCCTCGGTGACGTGCAGCGTGATGTCGGGGTGTGCGGCGCGGAAGCCGCGCAGCACGGCCGGGACCAGCGACGAGCAGAGGCTGGGGGTGGCGCCGAGCCGGACCTCGCCGCGCCGCAGGCCGACGATCTCCGCGACCGCGTCGCGGGCCGCGTCGGCGTCCGCGAGGATGCGCAGGGCCAGGGGCAGTAGCGCCTCCCCCGCCTCGGTGAGGGTGACGGCGCCGCGGACGCGCTCGAACAGCGGGGCGCCGAGGGCGTCCTCGAGGGTGTGAATCTGCTTACTCAGTGTCGGTTGGCTCACACCCAGGGATTCCGCGGCCTGAGTGAAATGCCGACTTTGCGCCACGGCTGTGAAGTACCTGAGCTGTTGCAGCTGCATGTCCATAGCTTATGTCTATCGTTACTGCGTCGATCATGCATTGGACGAATGCTCCAGAGGCTTCTTACCGTTCCGGGCGTGGCGGTAGACACCCGAACGCGTCCCAACGCGGCACCCGCGCGCCCGGCGAAGCCGGTCCGGCGCGGCGCCCGCTCCTCCGTGGCGCTCAAGCTCCTCATGGCCGTGACCGGCATCCTGCTGGTGCTGTTCCTGTTCGCCCACATGGCCGGGAACCTGAAGATCTTCGTGGGCGCGGAGGCTTTCGACCACTACGCCCACTGGCTGCGCACCATCGGTACGCCGCTGCTGCCCGAGCAGTGGTACCTGTGGATCCAGCGCGCCGGCCTGACCTTCGCGGTGCTCGGGCACATCGTCGCGGCGACCATCCTGGCCCGCCGGGCGCGCAAGGCCCGCCCGGTCCGCTACGCCCACCGGCCCAAGGTGCAGGGCAGCTACGCGGCCCGCACGATGCGCTGGGGCGGCGTGATCATCCTGCTCTTCGTGATCTACCACATCCTCGACCTGACCACGGGCGACCTGAACCCGGTCGGGGACTCCGCACACCCGTACGCGAACGTGGTGGCCGACTTCGCGCCCGGCCGCTGGTACGTGACGCTCTTCTACACCCTCGCGGTCGTATCCATCGGCTTCCACCTGCGGCACGGCATCTTCAGCGCGGCCCGCACCCTGGGCCAGCGCACCGCCCGCGGTGAGCGGCGCGCCCGCGCAATCGCCCTCGTCCTGTCCGTCGTGCTGGTGGCCGGCTACCTGTCGGTGCCGTTCGCGGTCCTGACCGGATTGGTGAAGTGACCATGGAGTTCTGGAACGAGGGCGACCCGATCGCCGACACCGCCGCCCCGGACGGCCCCGTCGAGACCCGCTGGGAGCGGCGCCGCTTCTCCGCCAAGCTGGTCAACCCGGCCAACCGCCGCAAGCTGACCGTCATCGTGATCGGCACCGGGCTCGCGGGTGGCTCCGCCGCCGCGACGCTGGCCGAGGCGGGCTACAAGGTGCGGTCCTACTGCTACCAGGACAGCCCGCGGCGCGCGCACTCCATCGCCGCGCAGGGCGGCATCAACGCCGCGAAGAACTACCGCAACGACGGCGACTCCGTCTACCGGCTGTTCTACGACACGGTCAAGGGCGGCGACTTCCGCGCCCGCGAGTCCAACGTGTACCGGCTCGCCCAGGTCAGCGTGAACATCATCGACCAGTGCGTCGCCCAGGGCGTCCCGTTCGCCCGCGAGTACGGCGGCCTGCTGGACAACCGGTCGTTCGGCGGCACCCAGGTGTCCCGGACGTTCTACGCCCGGGGGCAGACGGGCCAGCAGCTGCTGCTCGGCGCGTACCAGGCGATGGAGCGGCAGATCGGGCTCGGCAACATCGAGATGTTCGCCCGGCACGAGATGCTCGAACTGGTCATCGTCGACGGCAAGGCCCGCGGCGTGGTCGTGCGTGACCTGGTCACCGGCGAGATCACCACGGACCTCGCGGACGCGGTCGTACTGGCCTCCGGCGGGTACGGCAACGTGTTCTTCCTGTCCACCAACGCCAAGGGTTGCAACGTCACGGCGAGCTGGCGGGCCCACCGCAAGGGCGCGCTGTTCGCGAACCCCTGCTACACGCAGATCCACCCGACCTGCATCCCCGAGTCCGGCAGCCACCAGAGCAAGCTCACCCTGATGAGCGAGAGCCTGCGCAACGACGGCCGGGTCTGGGTGCCGAAACGGCGCGAGGACTGCGGCAAGCCGGCCGCCGACATCGCCGAGGAGGACCGCGACTACTACCTGGAGCGGATCTACCCGTCGTTCGGCAACCTGGTGCCCCGCGACATCGCGTCGCGGGCCGCGAAGAACGTCTGCGACGAGGGCCGCGGCGTCGGCCCCGGCGGCCTCGGCGTCTACCTGGACTTCGCGGACGCCATCGCCCGGCTGGGCCGCAAGGCCGTCGAGGCCAAGTACGGCAACCTCTTCGAGATGTACCAGCGCATCACCGGCGAGGACCCGTACGAGGTGCCGATGCGCATCTACCCGGCCGTGCACTACACGATGGGCGGCCTCTGGGTCGACTACGACCTGCAGTCGACGATCCCGGGCCTGTTCGTGATCGGTGAGGCGAACTTCTCCGACCACGGCGCCAACCGGCTCGGCGCGTCCGCGCTGATGCAGGGCCTGGCGGACGGCTACTTCGTGCTGCCCAACACGATCAACGACTACCTCGCGGCGGGCCCGTTCGAGAAGATCGACGAGGGTCACGAGGAGGTCGTGGCGGCCCGTACGCAGGTCGAGGAGCGCCTCGCCAAGCTGCTGGCGGTCAACGGCGACCGAACCGTCGACTCGTTCCACCGCGAACTCGGCCACATCATGTGGGAGTACTGCGGCATGGAGCGCACCGAGGAGGGCCTGACCAAGGCCATCGGGCTGATCCGTGGCCTGCGCGCGGAGTTCTGGACCCGGGTCAAGGTGCCCGGCACCGGCGAGCAGCTCAACCAGAACCTCGAGAAGGCCGGCCGGGTCGCCGACTTCCTCGAGCTGGGCGAGCTGATGTGCATCGACGCGCTGCACCGCGCCGAGTCGGCCGGTGGTCACTTCCGCGCCGAGAGCCAGACGCCCGACGGCGAGGCCCTGCGCCACGACGACCAGTTCAGCTACGTCGCGGCCTGGGAGTACGGCGGCGAGACGCCCACCCTGCACAAGGAACAGCTCGACTTCGAATACGTCCACCCGAGCACGCGGAGCTACAAGTAATGGACATCCAGGTACGGGTGTGGCGCCAGCAGGGCCCCGACGACAAGGGCCGCATGGTCACCTACGACGTCAAGGACATCTCCCCGGACGCCAGCTTCCTCGAGATGCTCGACGTCCTCAACGAGAAGCTGATCCTCGACGGCGACGACCCGGTGGCGTTCGACCACGACTGCCGTGAGGGCATCTGCGGCGCGTGCAGCATGGTGATCGACGGCGTGGCGCACGGCCCGGAGAAGGCCACCACCACCTGCCAGCTGCACATGCGCCACTTCGCCGACGGCGACACGATCGACGTCGAGCCGTGGCGGGCGGCCGCGTTCCCGGTCATCAAGGATCTGGTGGTGGACCGCAGCGCGTTCGACCGGATCATCCAGGCGGGTGGCTACATCACGGCCCCGACCGGTACGGCGCCGGACGCGCACGCCACCCCCGTGCCGAAGGCCGACGCGGACGCCGCGTTCGAGGCGGCCACCTGCATCGGCTGCGGCGCCTGCGTGGCGGCCTGCCCGAACGGCTCGGCGATGCTGTTCACCGCGGCCAAGGTCGCCCACCTGGGTCTGATGCCGCAGGGGCAGCCCGAACGGGACAGCCGGGTCATCGACATGGTCGCGGCACAGGACGAGGCGGGCTTCGGCGGCTGCACCAACGCGGGCGAGTGCACGACGGTGTGCCCCAAGGGCATCCCGCTCACCCTCATCGGCCGCCTGAACAGCGACTACCGTAAGGCCCTGCGCAATCGGTGAACCCGCCCGGCTATGGTGTTCCACTGCGGCGCTCCGGTAGTGGAGCACCATAGCCCCGGCACCGGCTCACCTGCCGCCGGTCGACCCGGCATCAGTCTGCGGCTGCGCCACGGCGGCCCAGCGGCCGGCGAAGCGCCCCCGTAACACCCGCCGACCGCCGCCGGCCAGGTGGGCGAAGAGCCCTGGGAAGTAGCCTGCCGACGTCCCACCGTAAGGCGACCATCCATTGCGGACAACCGAATTTGGCGTGATCCGCCTTGCCGTGAGGACCGACCCGGCGCTCCCGTTCACCGCAGTTCGCGGCGGACCGCTGCGGTGAGCTGGCCGAGCCCGGCGAGTGCCAGCACCAGCCAGAGGGCGGCGGCCGCGGTGACTGCCCCCGCGTCCCAGCCGGTGTGTGCCAGTCCCGCGATGCCGCCGCAGAGCAGCCCGCCGACCGCCACCACCACGCGGGTGGGCCGCTCCCCGACCGTGACCGCGCCGATGTCGGGCATCCCGGCCACGGCGGCGCGGGCCCGCACGTACTCGTGCAGCCAGCTGGCGGCGAGCCCGGCGGCCACCAGCCAGCCCGGCGCCCCGGCCACGGCGAAGGCGGCCAGCCAGGCCAGTTCGCCGAGCCGGTCGGCGACGGAGTCGCCGACGAAGCCGAGCCGGGTGGCCCGCCCGGTCACCACGGCGACCGCGCCGTCGAGGGTGTCGGCCACCGCGGCCAGCAGTACCAGGGCGGCGCCGGCCAGCAGGCCGACCGGTCCCAGCAGCGCCACCGCGGGCACGGCCGCGCACAGGACCAGACCGGTCACGGTGACCACGGCCGGGGCGACCCCCAGGCGCCCGAGGAACCGGCCACCCAGATACGCCAGCCGCACCCAGCCGCGCACCACCGGCGCGGCCGACGCCGGGTCGAAGCCGCCGTGCAGCTGCGACCAGGAAGCCGCGTAACGCTCCCAGGTGACGCCCGCCGCGTCGGGCCGCCCCGTCAGGCGGGCACCCGGGCGGCGAGTTGCTGCCACACCTCGCGGGTCGCGGTCGAACGGTTCAGCGTGATGAAGTGGATGCCGGGCACGCCCTCGTCGAGCAGCCGGGCGCACATCTGGCTGCACTGCTCGATGCCGAGCGCGCGTACGGCCGTCTCGTCGTCGGCGATCCGCTCGAAGCGGCGCAGCAGCGCGGGCGGGAACGGCGCGCCCGACAGCTGCTCCGACCGCTCGATCGTCGCCATCCTGGTGACCGGCATCACACCGGGCAGGATGGGTGTGTCGCAGCCCGCCGCGGCGACCCGGTCCCGCAGGCGCAGGTAGTCGTCGGCGTCGAAGAACATCTGGGTGATCGCGAAGTCGGCCCCGGCCCGGCACTTGCGGATGAACTGCCGGGTGTCGCTGTCGATGTCCGGCGAGCGGGGGTGCTTGTACGGGAACGCGGCCACGCCGACGCTGAAGTCCCCGGACTCGCGCAGCAGACGCACGAGATCCTCGGCGTACAGCACGCCCTCGGGGTGCTTCACCCACTCGCCCATGGGGTCGCCGGGCGGGTCGCCCCGCACCGCCAGCACGTTGCGGATGCCCGCACCGGCGAGGCGCCCGATCACGTTGCGCAGCTCGGCGATCGAGTGGTTGACCGCGGTCAGGTGCGCCATCGGCAGCAGCGTGGTCTCCGTGGCGACCCGCTCGGTGACGGCGACCGTGGTGTCGCGGGTGGTGCCGCCCGCGCCGTACGTGATCGACACGAAGCTGGGCTGCAACGACTCCAGCTCGCGGATGGCCTGCCAGAGCAGGCGCTCGCCCTCCCGCGTCTTGGGCGGGAAGAACTCGAAGCTGAACGTGGGCGCGCACTCCCGGATGAGGTCACCGATCGCCGGTGACGCGGGCAGCCGGGACGGAAGACCGAGAGACACCCTGTGACTGTACCGGCTGGGCCCGACATGCCGGGCGACGCGTTACCGGCTAGTTTGGCCGCGTGACGTCCACCTCGCCGCTCGAACGGGCGGGCCTGCGGTCCCGCGTCGACAAGGCCCTCGCCACGTTCCTGGCCACCCAGCGGACCACGCTGCTCGCGATCGACCCGGCCCTGGACGAGGTCGCCGACGCGATGGAGGCGTTCGTGCTGGGCGGCGGCAAGCGGCTGCGGCCCGCGTTCGCGTACTGGGGGTTCCGGGGGGCGGGTGGCCTCGACTCCGACCAGGTGGTCGCGGCGGTCTCCGCGCTGGAGCTGGTGCAGGCCAGCGCCCTGATCCATGACGACCTGATGGACCGCTCGGACACCCGGCGCGGCGAGCCCGCGGTGCACCGCCGCTTCGCCATCCGGCACACCGACTCGGGCTGGCGGGGCGGGGCCACGGCGTTCGGCGACAGCGCCGCCGTGCTCCTCGGCGACCTGGCGCTGGTCTGGTCCGACGAGCTGCTGCACTCCAGCGGGCTCGACCTCGCCGACCTGTCCCGGGCCCGGGTGGTCTTCGACGCGATGCGCACCGAGGTGACCGTCGGGCAGTACCTGGACGTGCTCACCCAGGCCACCGGCGACACGTCGGTGGAGCGGGCCGCCAAGGTGGCCCGGTACAAGTCGGCCTCGTACACGGTCGAGCGGCCGTTGCTGCTCGGTGCCGCGCTGGCCGGGGCGCCGCCGGGGCTGGCGGCGGCGTACTCGGCGTTCGGGCTGGCCCTCGGCGAGGCGTTCCAGCTTCGCGACGACGTGCTGGGGGTGTTCGGGGACCCGGCGCAGACCGGCAAGCCCGCGGGTGACGACCTGCGCGAGGGCAAACGTACGTATCTGGTGGCGGCCGCGTTCGCGGCGCTGGACGAGGGCGGGCGGGCCGCGCTGGAGGCGGGGCTGGGCGACCCGGCCCTGGACGCCCCGGGGGTCGACCGGCTGCGCACGCTGATCCGCGACAGCGGGGCGCTCGCGCGCACGGAGGAGCGCATCGCGACGCTCACCGACCAGGCGCTGGCGGCGCTGGCCGCCGCGGAGGTCGAGGCGGAGGCCCGTACCGTCCTGCGCGATCTGGCGGACGCCGCCACCCGCCGCACCGGCTGACCCGGCCCGCGGGGGTCAGCGGCGCGGGAAGCGGCCGCCCTCGCCGGCACGCGGGGTGGGCTGGACCCCGCGACGGCCCAGCCACACCCACACCGACAGGGTGAGCAGCACCATCGCGAAGCCGAACAGCAGGTCCTCCACGGGCGCGTACGCGATGCGCCAGCCCACGATCGCCGCCGGGTCGTAGATCACGATCCGGCGGCCGGTGAGGATGCCGTTCGACAGCAGTTGGAAGACCAGCACGATCGGGTACGTCGCCCAGAAGACGGCCCGCCGCACTAGCCGGGTACGCAGCCCGACCAGATCCACCAGCAGCGCCCCGGCCACCCCCAGCAGCGCCGCCGCCGTGTAGGTCATCGGGGCCGCCCCGTCATTCGTCGCCGGCCGGGCGGCGCAGCACCGCTCGGACGGCCTCGAAGCCCAGCACCGCGCAGCACGGCACCACGAGGAAGAACAGCGCCTCGTCGAGCGGCAGACCGCCGGGCAGCACCACCCCGGTCGTCTGGGCGGGGTCGAAGGTCCAGTGCCCGGCCGCGATGGCCGCCATGTCCCAGAGGGCGAACACGGTCGCCACGGGCAGCACCGCCAGCAGCAGCCGCCGCCACCGGCGCAGCACGTTGACCTTCAGCACCGGCTCCAGCCAGGCCGCGGCGGCCAGGCAGCCGGCCAGCACCGCCACGTACGTGAGGTGTCGCACGGCGGCTCAGAAGCCGAGCGCCTGCGCGCGCCGCTTGACCTCGCGGGCGCGGTGCCCGCCGAGTCCCCGGGCGGCGTTGCCGTCGAGCGCCTCGTCGGGCTGGTAGAGCCACCGGACAGCCTCTTCGTCGTTGTACCCGGCGTCGTGCAGGAGTGTGAGGACGCCGGGGAGGTGCTTGAGCACGGTGCTGTTGGCCACCAACTCCTCGGGCACCACCCGGATGCCGTCGCGTCGCACCGCGAGCAGCGCGCCGTCGCGGATCATCTGGTGCACCTTGCTGATCGAGATGTCCAGGCGCTCCGCCACGTCGGGCAGGGGCAGCCAGGCGGCGGGCTCGGTCGGCGGTCCGGCCGCCGCACCCACGGTCACTGCGGAATCGCTCACCTGCACAGCGTGCCAGAACTCGCCGGGTCCGCACCACGCGGATCCGGACGACCCGGCACCGCGACAGACCCGGCCCGACCAGAGCGCAGCAGAGGTGGCCCGATGAACCCGTGGCGGAGAACCCGCGTCGAGCTGGCCGGTGCCTGGCGGTCGGTCCACTACGACCTGCGCCGGTGGCTCACCCAGGGCCGCGCCCCGGGGGGTGGCGCGCACCGGGCGGGCGGGTCCGTCACCCCGCGCCGGATGGTGGTCGCGTCCGCGTTCGGGCTGGTGATCGCCGCGGGCGCCGGGGGCGGGTACCTGGCGCTGGGCACGGGCGCGACGCCGTCGGTGCCGCCGGGCGGGGCGCCGCCGTACCCGTCGACGGCTGGCGGGCCGACCGGCGGTGGTGCGCAGGCGGGCGGCCCGGAGACCGACGGGGTGCGGGCGGCGGCGACCGCGCGCCTGGGCCGTGGTTCCGGCTCGCCGCAACCACGGCCGAGCCCGACGCCGACCGGCCCCACGGACGGTGTGGGGGCGGGTGGCGACCCGGCGGCGATGCGCGGGCGGTTCGACCCGCCGCGCCGGGACCGCCCGGCCGCGCCGACGCGCACGACCGCTACGCCGGGCGGCTGCCCCTGCCCGACGACGCCGCCCGCGCCGAGCCCGGTCCCGCCGCCGACGCGCAGCTCCCGCCCGAGCGGCCCGGTGGTGCCCCCTTCCACGCCGGTGGCCAGTTACACCACCACGCCGGTGTCGGCGGCGCCGAGCGGATCCGCGAGCGTGGAATGGCCGAGCGGCAAGCCGACTCGGCCCCACCGCCCACGCCGCTGACCTGGCAATTCACGGCACTCCGCCCGACCGGCAGCCGTCCGGGCGACCTAGTCCTATTTAGTCCGATTCGCCCCGGTACGGGCGTGTGGACGTACCTGTTCGGCCGCAGCTGTGCCATGCTGAGCTGCCGCCACCCGAAGGGCACATACACTTCACGCCGATGGACACCACAGTCGCCGATACATTGATCGGCACGACGATCGACGGGCGCTACCGGATCACCGGTCGGGTCGCCCGTGGCGGCATGGCGACCGTGTACACGGCGACCGACGAACGCCTCGAACGCACCGTGGCGCTGAAGATCATCCACCCGTCGCAGGCGACCAACGTCCATTTCGTCGACCGGTTCACCGACGAGGCCAAGACCATCGCCCGGCTCACCCACCCCAACGTCGTCGCGGTCTACGACCAGGGCCGCCACCAGGGCCTGCCGTACCTGGTGATGGAGTACGTGCAGGGCCGCACCCTGCGCGACCTGCTCACCCAGCGGCGCCGGCTCAACCCGGTGGAGGCCTGCGCGATCCTGGAGCAGATGCTCGCCGCGATCGCCGCCGCGCACCGCGCCGGCCTGGTGCACCGCGACGTCAAGCCGGAGAACGTGCTGGTCGCCGAGGCGCCCTCCGGCGGCATCGCCAACCTGGTCGACAGCGTGGTGAAGGTCGCCGACTTCGGGCTGGCCCGCGCGGTCGAGGCCAGCGCGGCCGACGACTCGGGCCAGCTCATGGCCACGGTCGCGTACGTGGCACCGGAGCTGGTCACCGACGGGCACGCCGACGCCCGTACCGATGTCTACTCGGCGGGCATCGTGCTGTTCGAGATGCTCACCGGCCGGGTGCCGTTCGACGGCGCCGAGCCGGTCGAGGTGGCCTGGCAGCACGTCGACAACGACGTGCCCGCACCGTCGAGCATCGTCAAGGGCCTGCCGAACACCCTGGACGACCTGGTCGCCCGCGCCACCCGCCGCGATCCGGGGGCCCGCCCCACGGACGCGGGCGCCATGCTGGCCGAGGTCCAGGTGGTGCGCGACGACCTCGGCGCCGCGAACGTCGAGACCGCCCTGCTGCGCCAGGTCCCGGCCCGGCCACGGCAGGCCGACGCCACCGCCCTGGTCCCCGCGATCACCACCACCATGGCCCCCGTGCAGGACCGCCCCGCCTGGGCGCGGCTGCCCCAGCCGAACGCCCGCACCCAGCGCCGCCGCGCGCCCGGTCCGCCCGCCACCTTCGGCCCGGTCCGCCCCGGGCGCTTCGGTGACCGGCGCCGGATCGTGCTCATGGCCACTGTGGCGCTGATGGTCTTCACCGTGCTCGGCAGCACCTGGTGGGTCACCCTGGGCCGGTACGTCGAGGCGCCGCAACTGGTCAACATGACCAAGGCGCAGGCCGAGGCGTACGCCGGGAGCGAGGGCCTGACCGTGACGTACGGCGACGGGAAGTACAGCGAGAGGGTGGACAAGGACGTGGTGCTCGAGCAGCGCCCGGCCGCCACCGAACGCGTCATCCGGGGCGGCGAGATCATCCTGACGCTCTCGCTGGGCCCGGAACGCTACCCCGTACCCGACGTGGTCGGCACGGAGCTGGCCGCCGCGCGCGGCGAGCTGGAGGCGGTGAAGCTCAAGGTCAAGGAGGGTGACGGGCAGTTCAGCGACACCGTCCCGGAGGGGGCGGTGGTCGCCACCGACCCGAAGGCGGGCACCTCGCTCAAGCCCGGTGACACCGTGACCATCACGGTCAGCAAGGGCCGCTCCCCGACCCGCGTGCCGAATGTGGTCGGCAAGAACATCAACGAGGCGCGCGGCGAGCTGCAGGAGGCCGGGCTCACGGTGGTGGAGGAGTACAAGGACAGCAACGAACCCGCGGACCAGGTCATCGGCCAGTCCTTGAAGGCCGGCACGGGCGCGGAGACCGACGCCGAGATCAAACTCGACGTCAGCAAGGGTCCCCCGCAGGTCATCGTGCCCCGGGTCGTCGACCTGCCGTGCCCGCAGGCGCAGCAGCAGCTGCAGAGCCTCAACCTGCGGGCGAACGTGCAGGGCCTCAACCCCAACGGCGTCGCACGCTTCCAGAACCCGCCCGAGAACACCCCCGTCGCGCCGCAGACCGAAGTCGTGATCCAGTGCTTCTGAGCAGGATCGGTTCGCACACCAAGTCCTCGGGCGGCCTGGCCAGGGCCGCCCTGCCGTACGCCGACGCGGCCGCCTCCGAGGTGGTCCAGGTCTACGTGTCCAACTCCCGGGGCTGGGCGCTGCCGCCCGGCGACCCGGCGCAGGACGCGCTGTTCCGCGACGGCTGCGGCGAGCGGGGGCTGCCCGCGTACATCCACGCCTCGCTGCTGGTGAATCTGGGCTCGCCCACCGAGCTGACCGTGCAGCGCTCGGTGCAGACCCTGGAGCACGCACTGCTGCGCGGCGCGGCGATCGGCGCCACCGCGGTGGTCTTCCACGCGGGCAGCTCGGTCGATCCCGCGCACGACGACAAGGCCCTGCACCAGGTCCGCGAGGCCCTGCTGCCGCTGCTCGACCGGGCCGTGGCCGAGGGGCTGCCCCGGCTGCTGGTGGAGCCCAGCGCCGGGGGCGGGCGCAGCCTCGCGTCGAAGATGAGCGATCTCGCGCCGTACCTGGCGGCGGTGGAGGGCCATCCGGGGCTGGGCGTGTGCTTCGACACCTGCCACGCCTGGGCGGCCGGGCACGACCTGGCCACCCCGGGCGGGATGACCGCCACGCTGGACGAGCTGGTCGCCACGGTCGGGCCAGGGCGGCTGCAGCTCGTGCACGCCAACGACTCCAAGGACGGCTGCGGCTCGACCCGGGACCGGCACGAGACCATCGGGCGGGGCCGCATCGGCGCGGCCGCGTTCGCGGAACTGCTGGCCCACCCGGCGGTCGCGGGCGTACCCGTGGTCGTGGAGACCCCGACCGAAGGCCACGCCGGCCACGCCGCCGACATCGCCCTGCTCAAAGACCTGCGCCCACCCGCCGGATCTTGAGGAGTCCGGGTCCGGAGCGTTACCGGCGCAGCAGAGCCGTCAGCACGTCGATGGCGCGGTCGAGGGCGGCGTCGTCGACGTCGAGGTGGGTGACCAGCCGGGCCCTGCGCGGCAGCATCGCCGCCAGCAGCACGCCCCGCTCGGCCGCCGCGGCGGCCAGCGCGGGCGCGTCCAGCGCGGCGTCGCTGAGATCCAGCGGGACCAGATTGGTACGCACGGCCGCCGGGTCCACCACCCCGGACGGCGCCAACGCCTCGGCCAGCCGCCGCGCCCGGGCGTGGTCCTCGGCCAGCCGGGTCAGGTGGTGACGCAGCGCGTGCAGACCGGCGGCGGCGAGGATGCCGACCTGGCGCATACCGCCACCCATCCGCTTGCGGATGGCCCGGGCCCGCGCGATCCGTTCGGCGCTGCCGACGACCAGGGAGCCGACCGGCGCCCCCAGGCCCTTGGACAGGCAGACCGACAGCGTGTCGAACAGGGATCCGTACGCGTCGAGGGGCACCCCGTCCGCGACGTGCGCGTGCCAGATCCGGGCGCCGTCGCAGTGCAGGGCGATCCCGGCGTCGTCCGCGGCGGCGCGTAGCGCCCGCAAAGCGTCCAGGCTGGTCACGCCCCCGCCGCCGAGGTTGTGGGTCTGCTCGATCGCGATGGCCGAGGTCGGCAGCGACGGGAAACCCGCGGGCCGGATCATGTCGGCGATCCGCGCGACGTCCAGGTCGGCGCCGACGGCGGGCCAGGTACGGGTGGAGATGCCGCCGAGCGTCGCGGCCCCGCCCAGCTCGTACGTGACGACGTGCCCGTCCGCGCCGGTCAGCAGTTCCCCGCCGCGCGGCACGACCAGTTGCAGCGCGATCTGGTTGGTCATCGTGCCGGACGGCGCGAACAGCGCCGCCTCGTGCCCGAACAGCGCCGCGACCTCGGCTTCGAGCGCGATGACCGTGGGGTCGTCACCGAAGACGTCGTCACCGACCTCGGCGGCCGCCATCGCCGCGCGCATCGCGGGCGTCGGCCGGGTGACCGTGTCGGAGCGCAGGTCCACGACCGGACCGCCCACCGTGGTGCGCGGCAGCTCAACCACGCAGCATCTCCGCGACCAGGAACGCCAGTTCCAGCGACTGCTGGGTGTTGAGCCGGGGGTCGCAGGCGGTCTCGTACCGGTCCGGCAGGTCCAGGTCCTCGATGCCCTGCGCGCCGCCGAGGCATTCGGTGACGTCCTCACCGGTCAGTTCGACGTGGATGCCGCCCGGGTGGGTGCCCAGCCCGCGGTGCACCTCGAAGTAGCCGAGCACCTCATCGACGATCCGGTCGAAGTGGCGGGTCTTGTAGCCGTTGCTGGACTCGTGGGTGTTGCCGTGCATGGGGTCGCACTGCCACACCACCTTGGCGCCGGTGGAGGTGACCTTCTCAACGATCGGGGGCAGCGCGTCGCGGACCTTGCCGTTGCCCATCCGGCTGATCAGGGTGAGGCGGCCGGGCACGTTGTCCGGGTTGAGCTTCTCGCACAGCTCGATCGCCGTCTCCGGGGACGTGCCGGGGCCCAGCTTGACGCCGATCGGGTTGGCGATGCGGCTGACGAAGTCGATGTGGGCGTGGTCGAGCTGGCGGGTCCGCTCCCCCACCCACAGGAAATGCCCGCTCAGTCCGTACGCGCGGCCGCCGGAGACCCGGGTCAGGGCGCGGTCGTACTCCAGCGCCAGCGCCTCGTGGGAGCAGTACAGGCTGACCGTACGCAGCGCCTCGTTCTCGGTCATGCCGCAGGCCCGGATGAAGTCCAGGGCCCGGTCGATCTCGCGGGCGATCGCCTCGTAGCGTTCGCCCGCCGGGGAGGCGCGCACGAAGTCCTTGTTCCAGTCGTGCAGGCCGTGCAGGTCGGCCAGGCCGCCGGACAGATACGCCCGGAGCATGTTCATGGCCGCCGCCGAGTTCGCGTATGCGCGGATCATGCGCTGCGGGTCGGCGACCCGGGCCTGCTCGGAGGCGTCCAGCGAGTTGATCAGATCGCCCCGGTACGCGGGCAGCCCGAGCGCGTCGGTGGGCGCGGAGCGCGGCTTGGTGTACTGCCCGGCGACCCGGGCCACCTTGACCACGGGCATCGACGCCCCGTACGTGAGCACCACCGCCATCTGCAGCAGGGTGCGGGCGTTGGCCAGCAGGTGGCTCTCGGTGTTGTCGGCGAACGTCTCGGCGCAGTCGCCGCCCTGCAGCAGGAACGCCCGGCCCTCGCACACGTCGGCGAGCTTGGCGCGCAGCTGGTCGACCTCGTACGGCGCGACGATCGAGGGCACGTTGTCGAGGACCTGGCAGACCTCGGCGACCTCGCCGGAGTCCGGCCACGGCGGCATCTGGACCCGGGGCAGCTCGCGCCACCGGTCGAGGCCGAGGGCCTCGTCCTCGGCGGAGTCGGTGGACGGGCGGGACGTCTGGAGGGCCGGGTTGCCCACCCCCGGATGACTGAGCTGGTGCCACTCGCGGCGCATGTCAGCAGCGTACGGCGGGCAGGAAAACGGGGCGCCGGGAGGTTCCCGGCGCCCCACTTTCTAGGACTGTTTCTTGACGGATCGGCTTCTTGAAGGATCGGCTCAGCCGAGCCCGTTGCGGATCGCCGAGATCAGCTCACCGTTGCTGGTGTCGCCGGAGAACTCCCAGAAGAACGCCCCGCCGAGGCCCTGCTGCTTGACGTAGTCCATCTTGCCGCCGACCGTCGCCGGGGTGTCGTAGCTCCACCAGTTGCTGCCGCACTTGGCGTACGCGGTGCCGCCGACCGTGCCGGTGGCCGGGCAGGAGCCCTTGAGCACCTTGTAGTCCTCGATGCCCGCCTCGTAGGTGCCGGGGGCCGCACCGGTCGCCGTACCGCCCGGGGCGGACTGGGTGACGCCGGTCCAGCCGCGGCCGTAGAAGCCGATGCCAAGCAGCATCTTGTTGGCCGGCACGCCCTTGCTCTTCAGCTTCTGGATCGCCGCGTCGGACCAGAACCCCTGCTGCGGGATGCCCGGGTACGACGTGAGCGGCGAGTGCGGGGCGGTCGGGCCCTGCGGGGCGAACGCGCCGAAGTAGTCGTAGGTCATCGGGAAGACCAGGTTCAGCTTGTCGATGCCGGACTTGTAGTCGGCCACGTCGAGCTTGCCGCCGTTGCTGCCGTCGGCCGAGATCGCCGAGGTGATCAGGAAGTTGTTGCCGAACTTGGTACGCAGCGCGCTGATCACCTTGTCGTAGGCGGCCGGGCCGCTGGCGTCACAGGACAGGCCGCAGGCGTTGGGGTACTCCCAGTCGATGTCGATGCCGTCGAAGACGTCGGCCCAGCGGGAGTCCTTGACCAGGTTGTAGCAGGAGTTGGCGAAGCCGGTCGGGTTCGCCGCGGCCTGGGTGAAGCCGCCGGACCAGGTCCAGCCGCCGAAGGACCAGATCACCTTGATGTTCGGGTACAGCTTCTTCAGCTTGCGGAGCTGGCCGAAGTTGCCGCGCAGCGCGCCCGCGTCCCAGGTGTCGGCGACCCCGTCGACGCTGTCCGCCGCCGTGTACGCCTTGTCGTAGTCGGCGTACGAGTCACCGATGGCGCACTGGCCGCCGGTGGTGTTGCCGAAGGCGTACAGGATGTGGGTCAGCTTCGAGGCGGAGCCGCTGGTCACGATGTTCTTGACGTGGTAGTTGCGGCCGTAGATCCCCCACTCGGCGAAGTAGCCGACCAGGTTCTTGCCGCTGGGCGGGTTCGTCGTCGGCGACGTGGTGGGGGTGGTGGTCGGCGGGGTCGTGGTGGGCGAGGTCGTGGGCGGCGTGGTCGGCGGGGTGCCGCCGCCGCAGGCGCCGTTGTCGATCCAGACGTCCCACTGGCCGCTGTGGGTGGCCGGGCTCTCGTTCTGAGTCCACCACTTCGCGGTGTAGTTATGGCCGTTCTGGGAGGCGCTGTTGTCCTTGACGTAGACCTGGGTGGCGGCCCACGCCGGGGCGCAGGCGGTGGCGGCGGACGCCTGGACGACGGGGACCAGGACGACGGCGGCCGTGGTGATGACGGCGGCGCACAGGGCGCGGCGGGCGGATCTCTTCACGGCGTCTCCAGAAACAATTAGGAAACTTTCCAAAAGGATGTGAAGAGACCGTAGTCACATCGATGAACATGCGTCAAGATGTGACCCGGGGATTAACCGGCTCCATAACTTTCCGGGAGTCGGCGCGACGGCGTGCCAGCGATCCACCACGGCGCGTAGTCTGCGCTCATGACCAACTTCGACGTCGTCACCGGAGCCATCGCCACAGCGGCCGATGTGGACCGCTACCGATGACCATCCACGTGATCGGCGTCGACGCGTACGCCCTCGGCTGGGTCGGCGTCGAACTGCGCGACGGCGCGTTCGGCCGCGCCATGCTGGCCTCGACGCTGTACGAGATCGTGGCGGGCAGCTCCGGCGCCGCGGTGATCGGCGTCGACGTACCGCTGGGCATGCTGCCGGACCGCTGGCGGGCCGCCGACGCCGTGGCCGCCGACCAGCTCGGGCCCCGGCGCAGCAGCGTCTTCCGGGTGCCGCCGCGCCCGGTGTGGCAGGAGCCCGACTTCGCCGCCGCCAACCGGGTCTGCAAGCAGCTCACCGGCACCGGCATCAGCCGCCAGTCGTGGGCGCTGCGCCCCAAGCTGCTGGAGGCCAACGCCATCTGGGAGCGCCACCCCGGGCTGCTGTTCGAGGCGCACCCCGAGGTGTCCTTCCGGACCATGGCCGACGCCCCGCTGCAGTACGCCAAGAAGACCTGGACCGGTCAGGCCCAGCGCCGCGAGCTGCTGGCCAAGCAGGGCATCGTGCTGCCGGACAACCTCGGCCCGGCCGGGCAGGCCCCGCCCGACGACATCCTCGACGCGGCCGCCGTGGCCTGGACCGCCCACCGCATGGCCACCGGCGCCGCCCACAGCCACCCCGACCCACCCGAGGAGACCGACGGCGCCAAGATCGCCATCTGGTACTAGCCGCTCTGGGACGCTATCTCCCGGGCCCGGTCGCGGGCCGCTTCCAGGGCGGACAGCAGGGCGGCGCGTACCCCATGGTTCTCCAGCTCGCGGATCGCCGAGATGGTCGTGCCCGCGGGCGAGGTGACCTGCTCGCGCAGCTTCACCGGGTGCTCGCCGGAGTCGCGCAGCATGACGGCCGACCCGATCGCGGTCTGCACGATCAGCTCGTGCGCCACCTGGCGCGGCAGTCCGAGCAGGATGCCCGCGTCGATCATCGCCTCGACCAGCAGATAGAAGTACGCGGGCCCGGAGCCCGACAGCGCGGTCACCGCGTCCTGCTGCGACTCCGGCACCCGGATGGTCGCGCCCAGCGGGGTGAACATCTCCTCCACGATGGCCAGATGCGCACCGGTCGCGTGCGGCCCGGCCGAGATCGCGGTCATCGCCTCGTCGACCAGCGCCGGGGTGTTCGTCATGACCCGCACCACCGGGGTGCCCTCGGGCAGCCGCAGCGTGAAGAACGACGTGGGCAGCCCCGCGCACAGCGACACGATCAGCTTGTCCGTGGGGATCTTCGTGCCGATCTCGTCCAGCAGCGCGCCCGCGTCCTGCGGCTTGACCGCGACGGCCAGCACGTCGGCCTCGCTGACGGCGGCGAGGTTGTCCACCACCCGGATCCCGTACCGTTCGGTCAACTCCTTGGCGCGCTCCGGGCGGCGCGCGGTGACCAGGAGCTTCTCGACCGGCCAGCCGGAGCGCAGCAGGCCGGACAGCACCAGCTCGCCGATCTTGCCCGCGCCGATCACGGCGATGGTGTGCATGCGTCCTCCGTAACGCTCGGAGGGCGGGCCCGCGGCCCGCCCTCCTCGAACGACTGCTCAGCTACCGAAGAAGACTTCGGCCTCGTCGTACCGCTCGATCGGTACGGTCTTGAGCTCGCCGGTGCCCTCGGCCAGCGGCACCCGCACGATGTCCGTGCCACGCAGCGCCATCATCTTGCCGAAGTCGCCCTCGTGCACCGCGTCGATGGCCTGCAGGCCGAAGCGGGTCGCCAGCACCCGGTCGAACGCGGTCGGGGTGCCACCGCGCTGGATGTGGCCGAGCACGACGGTGCGGGCCTCCTTGCCGGTCTTCTCCTCCAGCTGCTGGGCCAGCCACTGGCCGATGCCGCCGAGGCGGACGTGCCCGAACGCGTCCAGCTCCTGGTTGTGCAGGATCATCTGGCCCTCGAGGGGCTGCGCGCCCTCGGCCACCACCACGATGGGGGCGTACTCGACCTGGAAACGCTTGGTCACGTACGTGGCGACCTGCTCCACGTCGAACTCGCGCTCCGGCAGCAGGATGACGTTGGCGCCACCGGCCAGGCCCGCGTGCAGGGCGATCCAGCCCGCGTGGCGGCCCATGACCTCGACGACCAGCGTGCGGTGGTGCGACTCGGCGGTGGTGTGCAGCCGGTCGATGGCCTCCATCGCGATGTTCACCGCGGTGTCGAAGCCGAACGTGTAGTCCGTGGCGTTGAGGTCGTTGTCGATCGTCTTGGGTACGCCGACCACGTTGACGCCGAGGTCGGTGAGCTTGGTGGCCACGCCGAGGGTGTCCTCGCCGCCGATCGCGACGAGCGCGTCGACGCCCTGCTCGGCCAGGTTGGCCTTGATCCGCTCCACACCGTTCTCGATCTTGAACGGGTTGGTCCGGGACGAGCCCAGGATGGTGCCGCCGCGCGGCAGGATGCCGCGTACCTCGGCGATGCCGAGCGGCTTCGTGACGCCCTCCAGCGGGCCCCTCCAGCCGTCCCGGAAGCCCACGAACTCGTGGCCGTAAACGGCGACGCCCTTTCGGACCACTGCCCGGATTACCGCGTTGAGACCGGGGCAGTCGCCGCCGCCGGTGAGCACGCCGATGCGCATGATGACTCGTCCTCCCAAATTGGGTCGGTCGCGAGATGTAGATAGCCCAAGCGAGCCCCAGGGAGCCGTCGGCAGCGTTGCCGGCCCGGGGCGGGCCGCAGAAACGCACTGTAGTCGCCGGGGGCTCACCCGGCCAAAGCGCCCCGCTACAGTCTGACAGTTCGGCTACGCCGCGCGATGGAGATGGCGCGAAACCGCCCACCCGGGGCGTACCCGGCTGATCAGCCGCCCATGGCCCGCCAGCGGGCCAGGTTGTGCCGCGCGTCGACGAGCGCGTCGTGCCGGCCGGTGGCGCCCGGCAGCGTCGGGCGGCCCACCTCGTCCCAGCGCTGGCGCAGGTCCTTGGTGAAGCGGGGAATCTCCCGCGGCAGGGCGGGCATCGCCCCCCACAACTGGGCCAGCGCCACGTGGTCGTACGCCGCGAACCAGGCCCACAGCTCCAGCTGCTCGTCCCGGCCCTGGATCGGCTCGGTCAGGAACGCGTGCAGGTCGTCGCGGATGCGCTCGCGGGAGCGCCACGCGGGGTCGGCGGGCGAGGGCAGCTTGTCGAGGACGTTGCGGCGCACCCAGGGCACCGCCCGGGAGTCGTCGAACTCCGTGGACACCGCGTAGAACTCGCGGCCGAACTCGTCGACGACGCCGATCGACACGAGGTCGACCACGCGGCCGTCCTCGATGAACTCACAGTCGTAGAAATAGCGGTAGACCATCGCGGTCCATCCTCGCCCACGCGCGCCACCCCGCGGCACGCAGGGCCGTCAAGCGCCCCGGGTGCGCCGCCGATCCGCGCCCACCCGCCAGGGGGCGCCGCCGATCCGCGCCCACCCGCCAGGGGGCGCCGTCGGTCCGCGCCCACCCGCCAGGGGGCGCCGTCGGTCGCGGCCTAGCCGCTCAGGGTGCGCAGGGCGGCGCGGGCCCGGTCCAGCGCCTCCCCCGCCCCGGCGCGGCACTCCGCCGCCGCGGGCGCCTGCGCGCACTCCGCCAGGCGGCGCGCCGACCAGTCGGCCTGCGCCGCCCAGCGGAAGCGCAGCAGCACCGGCAGGGTCGCGTCCAGCTCGTCGGAGTGCACCGGGGCGGCCGCCAGGTAGCCGTCGACCAGTTCGGCCGCCGCGTCGGTGCCACCCGCGTACGCGACCGCGGCGGCCACGTCGTAGACGAGCGGGCCGGTGCCCGACGCGCCGCCGTCCAGCACCCCGGCCCGGCCGGTGTCCGGATCGACCACGAACTCCTCCGGCGCGGGGTCGCGGTGCAGCACCCCGTACGTGAGCCGGTCGGTCACGGTCAGGCGGGTCGCGGCGGTCACCGCCTCGGTGACCGCCAGCCGCAGCCACGGCTCGCCGGACAGGTGGGCGGCGTCGGCGTCGAGCAGGTTCCACCGGCCCAGGCCCGGGTGGACGTACCCCTGCAGGGCGCGGTGCACGGCGCCCAGCCGGTCGCCCCACCACTGCTGGTCGACCGGGTCCGCCCCGGCCAGGGCGCGGCCCGGCACGCGGCGCAGCACCGCGAGCGCGCCGACCGAGATGGCGACGGTGAGGGCGCCGCCGAGGGTACGTACCGATTCGCCCGCCGCGATGCCGCAGGCGCGCAGGCGCCCGGCGGCGGCCAGCCCGGCCTCGAGCGCCGGGCGTTCGGCCGGCCGTACGAGGCGGGCGACGTAGCGCGCATGGCCGACCGTCACGTCCCAGGACCGCGAGAGGATCCCGCCGCGACGGTTGGTGATCGCGGTTGGCACGAGATGCCAGTTCTCGCGCAGCGCGGCGCGGAGCAGATCGTGGTCCGGCACGGCGGCGATTGTCCCGCCGCAGCCGGGACGGCCGACGGACAGCCGGGGCGACGGTCACGCAATGCGCTCGGGGGGTGTACAGACAGCGAGCGACGAGACATGATCGGGTGTGCGCCTGTTGTGACGGAGACGTATCAAATGGCGCCTGCGGCGCTCTTCATGCTAAGAGTGATCGTTCGCGTCGTGGGGCCCGGCGCTCCGCCCGGCGCGACCGTGGTCCCGACCGGGGAGGGATTGAGCGTGGAGCATCGCCCGCAGGACACCGGCGACGCGCTCACGGGCGTGGACATGTTTGCCGGCCTGGAGCCCGACGTCCGGCAACGCGTCCTCGCAGCAGCCGTGCCGCGCACGTACCGTAAGGGGCAGATCCTCTTCGTCGAGGGTGACCCCGGCGAATCGCTGATCATTTTGAAGCGGGGGTCCGTGGCGGTGTTCCGCACCGCGCCCACCGGCGAGCGCGCCGTGCTCACCGTGGCCCGCCCGCCGGACGTGCTCGGCGAGGTCTCGCTGCTCGACGCGTCCACCCGATCCGCCTCCGCCGAGGCGATCGAGGACTGCCAGGCGCTCGCGCTGTCCCGGGCCGCGTTCATGGAGCTGGTGCACTCCAACCCGCGCATCCTGGACGCGGTCATGCGCTCCGTCGGGGCCCTGATCCGCCGGCTCACCGAGCAGAACGCGGACCACGTCTTCCTGGACCTGCCCGGCCGGGTGGCCAAGACCCTGGTCCGGCTCGCCGGGGAGAGCCAGGCTCCGATGATCACCATCGAGCTGAACCAGAGCCAGCTGGCCGAGATGGCGGGCGGCTCCCGGCAGAGCGTCAACCAGGCCATCGGGTCGTTCGCCAGCCGGGGCTGGCTGCGCACCGAGGGGCGGCGCATCGTGGTCACGGACGTCTCCGCGCTGCGCCGCCGGGCCGGGATGACCACCGCCTGAGCGGTCAGCCGCCCGTGGGGGCCGGCACCGCGGCGTTCTTGAGGCTGGCGGCGTAGACGTCGACGTACTCGCGGCCGGAGAGCGTCATCAGCTCGTACATGATCTCGTCGGTGATGGCGCGCTCGACGAAGCGGTCGCCGCGCGCCTGCGCGTACCGGGAGAAGTCGAGGGGGGCGCCGAAGCGGATCCGGACCTGCCGGATCTTGGGGATCAGGGTGCCGGTCGGCTGGATCTCATCGGTGTTGATCAAGGCCACCGGGACCACCGGGGCACCGCTCTCCAGGGCCAGGCGGGCGACGCCGGTCTTGCCCCGGTACAGCCGCCCGTCCGGTGAGCGGGTGCCCTCGGGGTAGATGCCGGCGATGTTGCCGCCCCGCAGCACCCGCAACTGGGTGTCCAGGGCCGCCTGGGCCGCCTTGCCGCCGGAACGGTCCACCGGGATCGTCCCCGTGCCGACGAAGAACTGGCGCATGAGCCAGCCCTTGATCCCCTTACCGGTGAAGTACTCGGCCTTCGCGACGAAGGTCACCTTTCGGCGCAGCACGAGCGGTGTGAAGATCGAGTCGGAGAACGACAGGTGGTTGCAGGCCAGAATCACCGGCCCGGAAGCCGGTACGTGGTGCAGGCCGGTGACGTCGGGGCGGAAAATGAGCTTGAGCAGAGGCCCCAAGACCACGAACTTGAGCAGCCAGTAGAACACTGATGTCCTTTCCTGCGCGCACGCGGTGATCGCGGGGGCACAGGAAGCGTACGAAGCGGGAGCGGCACGCCACAACGCACTCCCGCAACCGGTGCCTGTCGTGTCACCATTCAAGACACGGCTGGGGCGAGGAGGTGTTGGGTGACTGCGGGCGGCGCCCGTCGCGGGCGGCGGGACAACGGGCTCGACGCGGCCGACTACGCGGTCGCGGGCGACGTCGATCCGCGCATCGGCGAGCATCTGCTCGACGTGCTGGCGGCCGGCGGCATCGCGGCGTACCTGCAGCCGTCCGCCGACCTCAACCCCATCCTGCGTACCACCACCCTGCCCGCCCGCCCCACCGACCGGCTGTACGTCGACCGCCTGCATCTCGACGTGGCGCGCGGTCACCTGCACCGGCTCGCCAGCGACGCCGCGACCACGGCGCCGGCCCCGCGCTCCGAGGCCGGGGCGGGTGGCAGCCAGCACGAGGTCGACGCCGAGTGGGCGAAGATCATTTCCGGTTACCACACCGCGGTCGACCCGACCGCCGCCCCGTGGCCCGCCGCGGAGGACCTGGACCCCACGCGCCCGCCGGAGCCGCCCGCCGACCCCACGGCCCAGCCCGACCGGCCCCGGCCACCGTCGGGCACGCTGCCCTCCGCCACGGACTTCTCCGGGGTCTCGCTCAACCGCCGGCGCACCGACCCCAAGCCGCCGCCGGAGCCGTCCCTGCTCGACGGCCTCGACACGTTCGGCACCGACGTGCCGGACAGTGGCGACGACGACGAGCGGTACACCCCTCCGCCGCCGCCTCCGCTGCCGCACGTCTCGAAGTACACCGTCGCCGGGGTGCTCGGTGTGGTGATCGGCTTCCTGCTGTTCCTGCGCCCCAGCCTGCTGCCGATCGACCGCAACCTGGTCACCCTCGCGGGCTTCACCGCGGTCATCGCGGGCGCGGTGACCCTGGTCTGGCGGCTGCGTTCCGGTGAGGACGATGAGGACGACTTCGACGACGGCGCGGTCGTCTGAACAATTCATCGACGTTCACTACTGAATCTGTACGTAGTTGTGACGTAACCTTTCGTGGTGCGTCAGAGCTCTCTCGTCGTCGTCGCCAACCGCCTGCCCCTCGATGACAACGCCGCGCCCGACGGCGCGTGCGAGTGGCGGCGCAGCCCCGGCGGCCTCACCAGCGCCCTGCACACCATCCTCGAGCAGACCCCGGCCACCTGGGTCGGCTGGGCCGGAGGCCTCGGGCCCGCCCCCGCGCTGCCGGACATCGGCAGCCTGCGCATCCGGCCGGTGGCGCTGAGCGAGACGGAACTGCGCGGCTACTACGAGGGATTCGCCAACTCGACCCTGTGGCCGCTGTACCACGACGCGGTCGAGCCCCCGGTGTTCGACCGCGACTGGTGGGAGACGTACCAGGCGGTCAACGTCCGGTTCGCGCAGGCCACGGCCGAGGTCGCCGAAGCCGGCGCAGCGGTGTGGGTGCAGGACTACCACCTGAGCCTGGTACCGCGGTACCTGCGGGCGCTGCGCCCCGACCTGCTCATCGGCTTCTTCCTGCACGTGCCGTTCCCGCCGCCCGAGCTGTTCATGCAACTGCCCCGCCGGATCGAGCTGCTGCGCGGCATGCTCGGCGCCGACCTCGTCGGGTTCCAGCGGCCCCAGGCGGCGCACAACGTCGCCCAGCTCGCCGCGAAACTGCTGGCCGCCCAGTCCACCGACGACCAGATCACGCTGGCCGACGGCCGGCAGGTGCGCACCGGGGCGTTCCCCGTCTCCATCGACGTCGCCGAGATGCAGTCGCTGGCCCGCCGCCCGTCGGTGGTCACCCGGGCCCGCCAGTTGCGCCGCGACCTCGGCGAACCCCGGCGGGTACTGCTCAGTGTGGACCGGCTCGACTACACCAAGGGCATCGAGCACCGGCTGACCGCATACAGCGAGCTGTTGCGCGACGGCCGGATCAAGGTACGCGACACCGTCGTGGTCCAGGTGGCGGTGCCCAGCCGGGAACGGGTGGACAGCTACCGGGCCCTGCGCGACCGGATCGAGGGCGAGGTGGGACGCATCAACGGCGAGTACGGCCGGGTCGGCGAGGCCGCCATCCACTACCTCAACCAGCCGTTCGACCGCGCCGAGCTGGCGGCGCTGTACCGGACCGCCGACGTCATGGTGGTGACCCCGCTGCGCGACGGCATGAACCTGGTCGCCAAGGAGTTCGTGGCGGCCCGCGAGGACGGGGCGGGCGCCCTCGTGCTCAGCGAGTTCGCGGGGGCCGCCGACGAACTGCAGGACGCGTTCCTGGTGAATCCGCACGACGTGGACGGGCTCAAGGACACCCTGCTGCGGGCGATGCGGGCCGAACCCGCCGACCTGCGTGCCCGGATGGGCGCCATGCGCGAGCACCTGCGCGGGCACGACATCATCGCGTGGGCCCGGGCGTACCTGACCGCGCTGGACGACAGCGGGCGGCTGGCGAACCAACTGCCCCTGGCCGGGGGGCCGAAGGCGCGCGGCGCGGCGGCGAAGGCGCGGGCCATCATCCCCCGCTCCCGATCCGTGGCCCGCCGCCGCCCCCCGGCCTGACCACCCCACTCCCTGACAGACAACCGACTCGGCAAGGCACCCCCACAGACCTTGCAGACTTCCGGTGCGCCGCTCACCCCAACTCACCAACTTCGGCGGCCCACCCCGCGCCAACAACGCCCCCGACACGGAACGCGCGGCTCCCAGGGCACCACCCACAGATCTTGAAGACTTCAGGTACGCCACTCACCCCAACTCACCAACTTCGGCGCCCCACCCCACGCCGACAACAATCCCCGCACAAAGCGCGCACCTGCCCAGGATGCCGACCACAGATCTTGAAGACTTCAGGTGCGCCGCTAACCCGAACTCATCAACTTTGGTAGGCCAGCCCGCGACGGCAGGTATCTGGGCTGGCCGGGCCGGAAGGATCCCGGGGTCGCCGATGCGTCGTCAGGGCTGGTGGTTTGGGTCGTGGGGGTGGCCCGAATCGCGGCTGGCCCGAGTCGCGGCTGGCCCGAGTCGCGGCTGGCCCGACGCGGGTGCCCCGAATCGCGGGTGCCCCGAGTCGCGGGGTGGCACGGATCGCGGGGTGGCACGGATCGCGGGGTGGCACGGATCGCGGGGTGGCACGGATCGCGGGGTGGCACGGATCGCGGGGTGGCACGGATCGCGGGGTGGCACGGATCGCGGGGTGTGGGGTTATGGGGTGGTGGGGGGCAGTTCCTTGCCGAGCCAGTCCAGGATGGCGTCGATCGGCTCCGCCCAGCCCGCGTCCAGCATGAGGTCGTGGCCCATGCCGGGGAACAGCAGCGGCGCCGCGCCGAAGCGGGCGGCCGTGCGGTCCAGCGCGGCCCGCGGCACCACCCGGTCGTCCGGACTGCCCACCACGAGTACGGGCGGGGAGCCGACCGGCCGGGGCGCGGCCCGGTGCGCCAGCAGCTGCCACTGGGCGCGGGCCCCCGCCGGCACCAGCCGCCCCCGGTACGCGTCCGCCTGCTCGACCGGCAGTTCCGGGCTGAACAACTGGCGCCGGCTCAGCCGCAGCGCACCACCGACGATCGCGGGCAGCGTGCCCAGCGGGTTGGCGCGCAGCGCGGCACCCAGCCCCGCCCAGCCGTCCAGCACCGGCGCGACGAGCACCCCGGCGCGGGCCGGGTAGCGGGCCAGGGCGCGGGACACCACCAGCGCCCCGGCGCCGTGCCCGATGAGGACGGCCTGGCGGGGCAGGCTCGCGGCCGTCTGCACCACGTCGTGGGCGTACGCCCGCAGGTCGCCGCGCTCCCGCAGGCCCACCGCGTGGGCGGGGAAGCCGCGCCGGGCGGCGTGGCCCAGCCAGTGCTCGGTGAACGCCCACGGGCCGTGCCCGAGCCCCGGCACGAACAACAGTGGCGGCCGGCCCTCGTCGCCGTCGGGCAGGGCGCTGCTCAGCTCCCGGGCGACCGGGCGCACCGGGGAACTCCAGTCGGCGAACCGCAGCAGGTCGGATCTCACGCCGGCTCCAGGCGGGTCAGAAGGTCCTCCAGGGCCCGCAGGTAGCGTGTGGATTCCACCGCGAACCAGTCGCGTGGCGCCGGCCCGGCCCGGCGGCCCGACCAGCCGCGCGGCGCGCGGGTCGACTCGCGGCGCTGCACCTGCGCGGCGCGGGCCCGGTCGGTGGCGTACAGGCGCAGCCAGCGGGCGACGGCGACGCTCTGCCAGTGCGCCAGCGGCAACAGCCCCGCGTCCGGCTCCAGCAGACCCACCACCGCGAGGGTGGGGTGTTGCCGGGCGAACGCGTGCAGGTGCAGGTCGGGTCGCCCCTCGGCGTCGGTGTCGAGCAGTTCCGGGGCGAGGAACTCGAACTGTGGCCGGTAGCCGGTCGCCGCCACCACCAGGTCCGGCTCGATGTGCCGCCCGTCGGCCAGCGTGACGCCGACCGCGTCGAAGCGGGCGATGTCCGGCACGGCGACGATCCGGCCGTCGTGCAGGTACTCGGCCAGCTGGCCGTTGCGGACCGGATGTCCCAGGTCGGGGCGGTGCGGCGGCGGTGCGACGCCGTGGCGGGTCAGGTCACCCACGACCAGGCGCAGCGCCCGGCGGTAGAGCCACCGGCGCAGCGGCGACGGCACCCGGCGGCGCAGCAGCCGCGCCTGCACCTGATCGACGGGGCGCCCGGCGAGGTACCGGGGGCCGTACCAGTGGCCGCGCCGGGTGGAGTGCCACACCTCGGCGGCGTGCTGGGCGCCCGCGACCGCGAGGTCGCAGCCGGTGTTGCCTCCCCCCACGATCAGCACCCGGCGCCCGCGCAGCTGGGCCGGGTCCTTGCACATCGCCGCGTGGATCAACCGGCCCCGGTAGGAGTCCGCGCCGGGGAACTCGGGCAGGTACGGCGCCCAGTTGTGGCCGTTGGCGACGACCACCGCGGCGTACCGCTGGGTGTGGGAGGCGCCGCCGCCGGGGCTCTGCGTGGTCACGTCCCAGCTGCCGTCGCCGGCCGGCACCACCGAGACCACCTCGGTGCCGAACCAGATGTGCTCGGCCAGGCCGAAGTGCTCGCAGTAGCGCTCCAGGTAGGACAGCAGGCGGGTGTGGTCGGGGTAGTCCGGCCAGGTGTCCGGCATCGGGAAGTCGGGGAACTCGGTACGCGCCCGGGAGGTGACCAGCCGGGTGCCCGCGTACACGGGGCTGCGGTGGTGGCGCCAGTTCCAGGCGCCGCCGACGGACGTCTCGCGTTCGTAGCAGTCGACGGCGAAGCCGTGCTCGCGCAGGTTCTTGATCGCCGCCAGGCCGCTGGCGCCCGCGCCGATCACACACACCGCCGCGCGGCGGTCCGCGACCTCTCCGGTGTCGTGCACGCGAGGATCCTTGCAGAATGCGGGGCTACGAGGAAGGCAGCAACAGATCCGCGAGGACGGGCAGGTGGTCGCTGGCCCGCCGGGCCCGGTCGGTGTCCACCACCTCGTGGGCGGCGACGACGACGTCGGGCGAGACGAACAGCCCGTCGATGCGCTGCCGCGGCAGGGTCGCGGGGAAGGTCGGGGCGCCGCCGCCGTCCACGGTGTCGGTGAGGCCGTCGGCGACCGTACGCCAGGCACCGCCGCCCGGCCCCTCGTTCAGGTCGGCGCCCACCACCAGCGGGCCGTCCAGCGCCGCGACCGCGGTCTTCCACCGCTCGGCCTGGCTGGGCCGTTCCGCCGGGTCGGTGGCCAGGTGCGAGCCGGTCACGGTGAACCGCGCGCCCTTGACCGAGCAGCGCGCGAACGCCGCGCCGCGCAGGTGCCGCCCCGGGGTCAGCGGGTAGCGCAGGCACCACGTCTCATGCACCTTGACCCGGAGGTTGACCAGCAGCAGGTTGCCCAGCGACGGCAGCCCGCCCGCCGCGACGACCAGGCCGAAGTCGTCCGCGAGGGCGGCGCACTTGTGCCGCCAGCGGAACCGGCGCGGCGCCTCCTGCACGATCATCAGGTCGGGGGCGAGGTCACGGACCAGGCCGACCAGGGCGGCCCGGTCGTCACGCAGGCCGTGGACGTTGTAGCTCAGTACCCGCAACGGAACCCCGGCCACCCGCCCGCTCCTGTTACCTAGATCCGCCGGGCGAGGTCGGCGGCGCCCACCACCCCGGCCGCGTTGCCCGCCTCCGCCGGCCTGATCTCGGCCACCGGGAAGCGGCGCCGCTGGGCCAGCTGATCCCGGTACGCCCGTTCGGTGGGGGCCAGCAGGAGCTCCCCGGCCTCGACCACGCCGCCGCCGACCACCAGCACCTGCGGGTCGAAGACCTGCGCCAGGTCGGCCAGCGCCACCCCGAGCCAGTAGCCGACCTGCGCGAACGCGTCGCGGGCCACCTCGTCGCCTTCCTGGGCGGCCTCGGTGACCATGCGGCCGCTGATCCGGTGCGGGTCGCCCTCGGACAACACGAGCAGGCCGGCGCCGCGCTCCGGGTCACGCATCGCACCCGCCCGCGCGAAGCGGACCAGGGCGTTGCCGCTGGCGTACTGCTCGATGCAGCCCAGCCGGCCGCAGCCGCAGGGGTGGCCGTCGGGCACCGACTGGATGTGGCCCAGCTCCCCGGCGATGCCGTTCGCACCGCGCCACAGCGCGCCGTTGAGCACCACCCCGCCGCCGATACCCGTCCCGACGGTGATCATGACCATCGAGTCCTCGGCCTGGCGGGCGGCGCCGAAGCGGAACTCGGCCCACGCCGCGACGTTCGCGTCGTTCTCCAGCACGGTGGGCAGGCCGACGGCCTTGGCCACGTAGTCGCGCAGGGGCTCGTCGTGCCACGCCAGGTTCGGCGCGAAGAGCACCGTCGACCCGGTCGCGTCGATCCACGCGGCGGCGCCGATCCCGATGGCCATGGCGGACGGGTACGCCGCGGCCAGCTCGGCGGCCACGGCCACGATCGTGTCCCGGGTACCGGCCTGGTCGTCGGCGGGCGTGTCCCGGCGCACCTGCGCCAGCACGTTGCCCTGCTCGTCGACCACCCCACCGGCAACCTTGGTTCCGCCGACGTCGACTCCGATGGTCAGCGTCACGCTGCCCGTCCCCTCTGTTGGTTCACCCCGCGGCGCCGGCTGGGGCGTCGTCGCCCGTGCCCGCGGCGCGGTCCTCGGTCGCCGCTGCGACCGGCGTGGTCCCGGCCCCCGCCCGTTCGGGCTGGGCCGCACGGCCGGGAACATCATGATCGACGGTGGGCGACGGCGCCATGTCGGGAACGCCACCTTCGGCGTCGGCGGTGGCGGCGGCCCACGGATCTTCGTACGGGCGGGGACGGGGACCGGCGGGGCGGGGCGCTGCGGACCCGGTGCGCAGCGTCCCCCGGCCCGCCCCCCGACGGACACCGGGCGTGGGCGGGCGGGTCCCGTCGGGCCGCCCGGCTGCCGGGGGCCGCTCCGCCTCGGCGCGGGTGGCGGCGGACCAGGTGGTGTCGGGGTCGGGCGCGGGGCGCGGGACCGGCCCGGGGGTTTCTGAGCCACCCGGGTGCGGGGCCGCAGGGCGCTGCGCGGCCATGGCCGAGAACGCGCGCAGCAGGCTCGCCAGGCCCGTGGCGAAGTCGCCCGCCCCGGTGGCGAGCCGCTCGGCCATGTCGGGGCTGGGGTCGCGCAGATTGGTGATCACCCGGCAGATCGGGCACACGCAGCACTCGGCACTCCCGGTCGCCCAGCCCCCGGCGTGGTGGTCGGCACCGGCCTGGCCAGCCGACCGCTGGGCGAAACCGCTCTCGCCCGACTGGCGGGCCGGACCGGTCCCGCCACCGCGCTGCTGGGTGGGACGGGTCTGGTCGTCTGGCCGCGGGCCAGGGTCCGGTTGATCGTCGACCGTGCGGCTGGTGTCCGGCTGCGGGGGACCCGGCCGCGGTGCGTCGGATCGTGGGCTGTGGCCGGGGTGGGCCTTGGTGGTGTCGGGGGCCGGGTGCGCACCGGTGAACTGGCCCAGCAGGCCCGCGACCGTGTCGCCGAGCAGGCCGAGACCGTCGGCGACCCGGGCGGCCGTACCCGAATGGGTGTCGTCCCGGCCGTCGCCGGCGCCGGGGAATCCGTGCTGCCCGGCCATGGCGAGCACCGTGGCGACGAGTCGCTCGGCCTCCTGCCGCGCCGACCCGGTGGTGCCTGGCATCTTCGTGCTCCTGCCTGCCCTGCCGGCCGCTCAGGCCCCGGCGAGGCTCTCGACGCGGCGTTTGAGCTGCTTCAGCGCCGTATCCATGATCATCTTCTCGGCCTTTCGGCGGAACATGCCGAGCATGCCGATCGCGAGTTCCACCTCGAGGGTGTACGTGACCGTGGTGGTGCCGTCGCCGTTGTCGGCCAGGTCGTAGGAGCCGCGCTGGGACTTCTGCGTCTTCGACGGGGCGACCAGGTGCCACTCGACGCGCGACAGGTCCTCGGCGTACTCGTACTGCAGCGTGTACTCGTCGTTCATCACGCCCGCGTCGATGACGTAGCGGACCTGGCTGGCGTAGCCGTCCTCGTACTCCTCGATGACCTCGACTTCCTTCATCGCGTCCGCCCACTGCGGGTACGCCGGGAAGTCACAGATCACCGCGGCCACCCGGTCGAGGGGCGCATGGACCTGGATGGACTGCGTCGAGGTGTCCGCCATGCTCGGAGGCTACCGCGTCCCGGCCCGGATCCCGGCCACCGGGCCCGGCGGCGCACATCGCGGGGCGCGGCCGCAGCAGGGCTACCATCCGTCACGTGCCAACCTCAGCTAGCACCCCCGCGCGGGTCCAACCGCTCGCGGTGGCCGCCCGTATCGTCATGCTCGCCCTGGTCGGTGCCCTGACCCTGATCGCCACCCAGGATCTCGCGGAGCTGCGCTGGATCGCCCTGCTGGCCGTCGCCGCGCTGCCGGCGCTGCTCACCCCGGACCACCGGATCGCGGCGCCGCTGGGCCGGTTCGCGGAGGTCACCATCACCGGCCTGGCGGCCGGGTCGGTGGCCGCCGCCGCGGACCTGACCGGCACGGTCGACGCGGGCTTCGGCGCCGAGGCGGTGCTGCCGTACCTGGCGGTGCCGCTGCTCACCGCGGCGCTGCGGCGCCGGCCCACCGAGGGCGCGGCGCTGCTGGGCGTGGCCGCGGTGGCGATGGTCGCGGGCGGGCTGATGGGCGGGGACGTCCCGCCGATCACCCAACCGGGATATCTGGCCGCCTGCGGGCAGTGGCTGGTGCTGGGCGCGATCGTCACGTTCGCGGCCGACACCATGCGCCAGCTCATGCAGCCCGCCGAGCAGCAGCCGCAACCGTACGCGGAGGCCACCCGCCTGCTCACCCAGCTGCGCAGCGTGGCCCGGTCCCTGCCCGGCGCCACCCTCGACCCGGGCGGCATCTCGGAGCACCTGCTGGAGGAGTTGCGGGCGGCGGCGCCGGGCAACCGCGCGGCCGTGCTGTCGGCCAGCGGGGGTGGCCGCCTGGTGGTGCTCGCCCAGACCGGCGCCGAACGCGTCGACTGGGAGGTCACCCTCGACGCGGACTCCGCCATCGCGGACGCCTGGGCCTCCCAGCAGCCGCAGGTGGCCAGCCGGTCGCAGGCCCGTACGCATGCCGGCGCGGAGGTGTCCTCGCTAGTCGTGCCGCTGGTCGCGGGCGTACGCACGATCGGGTTGGTGATCCTGGAGTCCGACGTGCCGCAGGCCTACCCGCCGGCCGTGGTGTCGGGGGTGCTGGAGGTGACCGGCCCGGCGGCGTTGCGGCTGGAGGCGGCGCTGCTGTTCGACGACGTCCGGTCGCTGGCGACCAACGAGGAACGCCAGCGACTCGCCCGGGAGATCCACGACGGAGTGGCCCAGGAACTGGTCATGGTCGGCTACGGGATCGACAACGCGCAGGCCACCCTCCCCGAGGGAGCCGAGGAGACGGCCGAGGAACTGCGGATCCTGCGTGGCGAGGTGACCCGGGTGATCACGGAGTTGCGGCTGAGCCTGTTCGAGCTGCGCTCGGAGGTGGACCGCAACGGCGGCCTGGCCGCGGCGATCGCCGAGTACGCCCGCACTCTGGGCACCTCGGCGGGGCTGCGGGTGCACTTCACGTTCGACGAGTCGACGGCCCGGCTGCCCGCCGCCACCGAGGCGGAACTGCTGCGCATCGCCCAGGAGGCGATCACCAACGCGCGCAAGCACGCCGGTGCGTCTAATCTGTGGGTCACCTGCACGGTGGACCCGCCGTACGCGGAGATCGAGGTCTCAGACGACGGCAAGGGTTTCGCGGACGACCGCCCCGACGGGAGGTACGGCCTTGCGATCATGGCCGAGAGAGCGGAACGTATCCGGGGCCGTCTGGAGATCAGACCGCGACACCCCAGCGGGACAACCGTTGCGGTAAAGCTTGGAACTTCGACTCGGCGCGATAGCGTGCGGGATAGCGTTTCTGCACCAGAAGGAGAGTAACCCGAGCATGTCGACCAGTCCGCTGCCGACGACCCGCACCAAGGTGCTGCTTGTCGACGATCATGATCTGATCCGTAAGGGGCTGCGGCACGCATTCGAGCGGGACCGGCAGTTCGAGGTCGTCGGTGAGGCGGCCACGGCCGCGGAGGCGGTCCGGCAGGCCGGTGCCCTGCAGCCCGACGTCGTCATCATGGACCTGCGCCTACCGGACGGCAGTGGCCTGGAGGCCACCCGGGCGCTGCGCAAGAACAACGCCAACATGGGCATCGTCGTGCTGACCATGTACGCGGGTGACGACCAGCTCTTCGGCGCCCTGGAGGCGGGTGCCAGCGCGTTCGTCCCGAAGACGGCACCGGCCGACGAGGTGGTCGCGGCCGCCCGGCACGCCGCGAGCGCGCCCAGCGCGTTCACGGCCGCCGATCTGGCCGAGGCGATGAAGCGGCGGCTCGCCCCGTCCGGACCGCAACTGTCGCCGCGCGAGGGTCAGGTGCTGCGCCTGCTGGCCGACGGCATGAGCGTGGCGGGCATCGCCAAGCAGTTGTTCGTCAGCGAGTCCACGGCGAAGACGCACATCTCCAAGCTGTACGAGAAGCTGGGTGCGGCCAACCGCGCGCAGGCCCTGATGACCGCGCTGCGGCTCGGGCTGCTCGAAGCGCCGGACGCGCCGAAGTTCTGATCCACTGTCCAGGTCCGCCCGGCATGCGCCGGGCGGACCTGTCCGGTCCGGTCCGGTCCGGCACGACCGGCGCACTGGCGGTCATGTTCGCCTCCGGCCAGTACCGCCTGCCGGTGCCGTGCGCGCTGGTCGCGGCCTCGTCCGGCGCGGGCGCGTTCTCTCCCCCGCGCCCGCGCGCCTGACGTCGTTCGTGGCGGTGCCGGTGGGCAGCGCGCGGGCCGGACCGCTGTCGCAGGCGTACGGCATGGCTGGCGCACGGCCGGATTGCGCAGGTCACGTGCGGAGCAGGGCCGCCATCCGGTCCGCCTGCTGCTCCCAGCGCCACTCCCGTTCGACCCACGCCCGGCCCGCCGCGCCCATCGCCCGCGCCTTGGCCGGGTCGGACAGCAGCTCCACCAGCCGCTCGGTGAGCGCGGCGAGATCCCGCCCGCCGACCACGTACCCGGTCTCGCCGTCGCGGACCGCGTCGGGGGCGCCGCCCGAGTCGCCGCCGACGACCGGCAGGCCGGTGGCGGACGCCTCCAGGTAGACGATGCCGAGCCCCTCCACGTCGAGCCCGGCCGCCCGGGTGCGGCACGGCATCGCGTACACGTCGCCGGCCGCGAACAGGGCGGGCAGCTCCGCCCAGGGCACCGAGCCGGTGAAGACCACATCGGACTCGACGCCGTGCTCGCGGGCCAGCCGCGCCAACGTCTTGCGGTACGGGCCGCCGCTGCCCAGCAGCAGCGCCGCCCCGGGCACCCGGCGGCGGACCTCGGGCAGCGCGCGGATGAGCGTGTCCTGACCCTTGCGCGGCACCAGCCGGGACACGCACACGATCACCGGCCGGTCCGTGAGGCCGTACCGGGCGCGCACGGCGGCACCGTCCACATCGGGGTGGAACGCGTCCACGTCGACCCCCGGCGCGAGCCGGTGCAGCTCGGTGCGCTCGCCCAGCGCACGGGCGAGCCTGACCCGCTGATACTCGCCCAGGTAGGTCAGCACGTCCGCGCCGTCGGCGATGCGGCGCAGCAACTGGCGGGCGCCCGGCAACGCCGCCCAGCCGATCTCGTGGCCGTGGGTCAGCCCGACGGCCCGGGTCACCCCGGCCCGGCGGCGCAGCCCGTCGGCCAGCAGCCCGAGCGGGGCGGCCGCGCCGAACCAGACCGAGTCGCAGTCGTGGGCGCGGGCCAGTTCGGCCGCGCGCCGGGCCACCGCCGGGGTCGGCAGCAGCACCCCGGTGTCCTCGCGGACCACCTCGAACGGCTGCTCGGCGTCGAACTTCGCCGCCCCCCGCCAGGTGGAGGCGTAGACCACCACGGAACCGGCGGGCTGGCGTACGGCCAGGTTGTGCACGAACTGCTGGATGCCGCCGGGCCGGGGCGGGAAGTCGTTGGTGATCAGCAGCGTGCGGCCCATCAGCGCTCACCCCGGGCGTACGCGCGGGCCGCGGCCATCCGCTCCACGGTGGACGGGTGCGAGGCGGACATGACGTACTCCCAGGTCGGCGGGTCGGGGTCGGCGAGGTTGACCGTGCCGAGGCGGCGCTGCATGGACTCGAAGGTGGCCGGGTCGTCGGTCAGCGCGAGCGCGTGCGCGTCGGCCCGCGCCTCGATCCGGCGGGTGAGGAACGCCTGTCCGGGGCCCGCCACCAGCCCGGCGACCGTGCTCACCGCGAGGAGCAGGGCGATCGCCCGGGGCTCGCCGATGCCGCCCACCCCGGCCCACCGCAGCAGCGGGCTCCAGCCGCCGAGCAGGAACAGGGCCACCACGGCCGTCGCCGCGCCGAGCGCGCCGAGCAGGGTGCCGGTGAGCACGTCCTGGTCCTTGGCGTGGCCCAGCTCGTGCGCGGTCACGGAGACCACCTCGGCGGGGGTGGCCTCGGTCAGCATCGTGTCGTACACGACGATGCGCCGGGTCGGCCCGAACCCCGACACGTACGCGTTGACCGCGCGGGTGCGCCGCGAGGCGTCCGCCACGAGCACGTCGCGCACCGGCACCCCGTCGCGGGCGGCCAGTGCCAGCAGCTCGGTGCGCAACGGCCCGTCGGCCATCGGGGTGAACCGGTTGAAGATCGGCTCGACGACCACCGGCAGCACGAAGGACAGCAGCACCACGAGCGCGGCGGCCCCGGCCGCCCCGAACGCCCACCACCAGCGCGGTGCCAGGCGCACCACCGCGAAGAAGCCGAACAGGACGACCCCGCCGAGCACCGCGCCGACCGCATACCCCTTGAGCAGGTCGAGCGTCCACGGGCCCCAGGACTGGGTGGAGATGCCGTACCGGACCGCGATGGTGTGGCGCCACGCGGCGAACGGCAGGGTGAGCACCTCGAGCAGGAACACCACGGCGAGCCCGCCGAGCACGGCCTGCGCGGCCCAGTGCCCGCCGAAGGGCCGCCCCACCAGGTCGACCAGCCGGGCACCCAGCGGGGTCAGGCCCAGCACCAGCGCGGCGACCAGCCCGAGCACGAGCGCGCCGTACGTGGCGGGGCGCAGCTCGGCGTGGAAGGCGCGGGAGCGGGCCACCTGTTCGGCCGGGAAGTCCCGCAGCGCGTCCACCTGGTCGGCGCGCGGGGCGGGCGGGCGGTGCCACGGGACGGTCACGGCCGCCGCCACCACCACGGCGACGACGAGGACGGCGAGGGCGCAGGCCGCCCAGAGGCGGGGGGTCATCCGTCAGCTCGCGGGCTCATGGCCGCCCATCGTAGAGAACCACCGCCGATGATCACGCAACGTGTGATCATGCGACGTGGCGGGCGCGGCGCAGCGGCACCACGACCGGTGGCGGCGGGGTCTCCAGCAGCTCGACCTCGAACCCCGCCAGCTCGAAGGTCTCGACGGCACGCAGCTCGCCGGGGGTCAAGTCGGCGATGCCGTCGGGAGTGTCGTACAGCGTGCTGACCAGGCAGCCGTGGCATGCCTCGGTCCGCTCGGCGCACTGCCCGCAATCGATGATCATCTCTACTCCCTCCGCACTGGCGACCGGCCGCGATGCCGACCCGGCAGGTCGACGGGGGAAGTTGTCGCGGACCGACCACCATCGGTGACCATCACGCTATGCGAGGGGTACGACAAGAATGCCGTGCCCGGGACGGCTCAGGAACGCGCGAGGCGGCGCAGCAGCGAATCCGCGCCCATGGGATAGGCGCCGTGGCGGCGGACCCCGTCGGCCACCTCCCGGTCGGAGGAGACCACCACGATCGGCCGGCCCGCCGGCTCGGCCCGCACGAGCTGGCGGATCAGCTCGTCCGCGGTGTCGCCCTTGCGCGAGAACAGCACCCGTACGCCGCGCGGCGCCGGCGGCAGCCCGTGCACCCGCTCCGCGCCGTCGAACACGACCGTCACCTCGTCGCCGGTCTGCGCCGCGATCCCGCCGAGCCCGGTGATCAGCCGCTTGCGCTGGTGCTCCAGGGACATCTCCGCGAAGCCGCGCTTGGTGACGTTGTAGCCGTCCACGATGAGATGTGCCCGGGGCAGCGCCAGCAGCTGGTCGAGCCGCGCCGGGTCGTCGGTGTCCTGGGCCCGCGGCCGGGACCGCTCCTGCTGGCCGGGGCGGTCGGCGGCGGTGTCGGCCACGAAGTCCGCGGGCAGCCGGTCGGAGGGCCCCAGCGCCAGCTCCCGGCGCAGCCCGGAGGCGGCCTGCCCGATCGTCTCGATCAGCAGCCACAGGCGGGCCTCGTCGGCGGCGCGGGCGTCCCGGGCGCTCTGCCGTCCGCTGGCGGCGGCCGCCTCCGCCTCGGCGAGTTTCGCGCGCAACCGGCGTACCTCGGCCTCGTGATCCGCCGTGGCCCGGGCCGCGCGGCCCTTCTCCGTGGCCAGCAGGTCGCTGGCCCGCTTCTGCGCGGCCTGCGCCTCGCGCAGGGCGCGCCCGGCGGTGCGGGCCTCCTCGCGCACCTGGCCCAGCTCCTCGCGGACCCGGGCCAGTTCGTCGCGCAGCTTGTCCGCCTCCACCTTGGCGACCGCGCGGTCGTGCTCGGCGCGGGTGGCCCGCTGCTCGGCGTCGCGGACCAGGCCCGCCACGGCGGCGCTGTCCGCCTCGGCGCGCACCGCGTCACCGGCGGCCTCGACCAGCCCGCGCCAGCCCTCCGGGCGGGCCAGGTACGCGAGCGCCGCCACCTCCACAGGGTCGGCGGCGGCGGGGGCGACCCCGTCGGTGATCGCGACGCCGAGATCGCCCGCCTCGCCGACGATCCGGGCGCCGACCCGCTGCCGGAACAGCGGGTCCGCGGTGAGCTGGGCGGCGATCGCCGCGCCGCCGAGTTTGGCCCGGCGGTTCGGCGCGAACCGGACGACCCGCCGCAGCGCCACCGGCACCTCGTCCGCGCTCAGCCCGGGCAGCGTCGCGGCGACCAGCGCGGTGACCCGTGCGCGGACGGGCTCGGGCAGCGCCGGCTCGGCCCCGGACACGTCGACGACCGCCTCCTCGGGGAGGCGGTCGTCGAAGGATGGGACCGCGGACATGCCACCAGTCTCCCACCGCGCCCGACCCGACCGCCCTGGGCGGAGGCGATCACTTTCGCCGCGGCCCCGGCGGATTGTCGTACCCCGGCCCTAATGTGCCCGCCGTGGCACAACCGGCATACGTGCAGGGCACTCTGGACACCCTCCTGAGCGCCGACGGCTCCGTCGCACCGGCGGCGCTGTCGCTGCGGGACACGACGTTCGTGGTGCTGGACCTGGAGACCACCGGCGGCGCCGCCGACGGCGCCGGGATCACCGAGATCGGCGCGGTGAAGGTTCGCGGCGGCGAGCAGCTCGGGGTGTTCGCGACCCTGGTCAACCCGGGTGAGCGGCTCCCGCCGTTCATCACGGTGCTGACCGGCATCACCGAGGCGATGCTGGCCCCCGCCCCGCCGATCGAGGTGGTGCTGCCCAGCCTGCTGGAGTTCCTGCGCGGTGCGGTCCTGGTCGCGCACAACGCGCCGTATGACGTGGGCTTCCTCAAGGCCGCCTGCGCCCGGCACGGCTACCCGTGGCCGCAGCCGCGGGTCGTCGACACCGCCGCGCTGGCCCGCCGGGTCCTGACCCGCGACGAGGTGCCCAACCGCAAGCTCAGCACGCTGGCCCGGCACTTCCACGCCGCCGTCGAGCCCACCCACCGGGCGCTGGACGACGCCCGCGCCACCGTCGACGTCCTGCACGGCCTCATCGAGCGGCTGGGCGGCCACCGGGTGCACACCCTGGGCGAGGCGATCGAGTTCGCCAAGGCGGTCACCCCGACCCAGCGCCGCAAGCGCCACCTGGCCGACGGGCTGCCGCACGCCCCCGGGGTCTACGTGTTCCGCGGCGCGGACGAGCGCGCGCTCTACGTCGGCACGTCGAAGGACATCGCCACCCGGGTGCGCACGTACTTCACCGCCAGCGAGAAGCGGGCCCGGATCTCGGAGATGCTGGCCGCCGCGACCCGGGTGGAGGCGGTGGAGTGCGCGCACGCGCTGGAGGCCGAGGTGCGCGAACTGCGGCTGATCGCCGCGCACGCGCCGCCGTACAACCGGCGGTCGAAGTATCCCGAGCGGGTGGTGTGGCTGAAGCTGACCACGGAGGCGTATCCACGGCTGTCCGTGGTGCGCCAGCTCGCCGACGACGACGCGACGTACCTGGGCCCGTTCTCCTCCCGGCGCACCGCCGAGCTGGCCGCCGCCGGGGTGTACGACGCCGTGCCGCTGCGGCAGTGCACCCACCGGCTGTCCGTGCGCACCCCCACCCCGGCCTGCGCGCTGGCCGAGCTGGGCCGCTGCCCGGCCCCCTGCGAACACCAGATCACCACCGACGAGTACGCCCGCCGCGCGGCGCTGCCGTTCCGCACGGCGACCCACGGTGATCCCGAGCCGATCGTGGACGCCCTGCTGGCCCGCATCGCGGCACTCAGCGACCGGCAGCGCTACGAGGAGGCGGCGGTGGTCCGGTCGCGGCTGATCGCCCTGCTGCGCGCCACGGTCCGCATGCAGCGCCTGGGGTCGCTGACCCGGCTGGCCGAGCTGGTCGCGGCCCGCCGGGACGGCAACGGCGGCTGGGAGATCATCGTGGTCCGGCACGGCAGGCTGGCCGCCGCCGCAACCTCTCCCCCGCGCCAGCACCCCCGCCCGACCCTCGACGCGGCCCGGGCGACCGCCGAGACCGTACGGCCGGGACCGGGCCCGGTGCCGGCCGCCTCCGCGGAGGAGACGGAACGGATCCTGGCGTGGCTCGACCGGCCCGACACCCGCTTGGTGGAAACTTCTGGTGACTGGGTGTCACCGGCCCGTGGCGCCGCGCGGTTCAGTAGCCTGCTCAACAGGGCAGAAGCCGCGGCATCGGGCCGGGACTCGGCCGTTTGCTCATCGGTAACTGACCGTTCGGATGACCGCCGCTCGCATAGGCTGTAGGGCACGCGGGGTTACCGGCGAGTCGGCGGGTTCGGCGAGCCGTGGTTTCGGCGATCGGTGGCGTGTCCGCCGGCATCTCGGTGAGCCGTCCGTTCCGGTGCGCCGGCCAGGCCCCAAGGTTGTTCCGTGCGTGCGCGTGACAGATCGGTGAGGGGGTGTCCGGGGTGGATGTCGACGCCGGTCACGGCGCCGCGTTTGGACGCGCCCTGTCGACGGCCCCCTCCGAGACCACCCTGACCCAGCGCCTGCGCTCCCTGCTGAGCTTCCAGAACGGCGAGGACGATCCCGTCGCCACCCTGACCAGGACGCACAAGGCCGTACACCCCTCGGCGGACGTGGGCATGCTGCGGCGCAGCTACTCGATCGCCGCCGCCATGCACGAGGGGCAGAAGCGCAAGAGCGGTGACCCGTACATCACCCACCCGCTCGCGGTCGCCCAGATCTGCGCCGAGCTGGGCATGGACACCACCACCCTGGTGGCCGCGCTGCTGCACGACACGGTCGAGGACACCAGCTACACGCTCGAGGCCCTGCACGGCGACTTCGGCCCCGAGGTGACCCACCTCGTCGACGGCGTGACCAAGTTCGACAAGGCGTTCTACGGCAAGGTGGCCGAGGCCGAGACGATCCGCAAGATGATCGTGGCGGCCGGCAAGGACGTCCGGGTGCTGGTCATCAAGCTCGCCGACCGCCTGCACAACATGCGCACGCTGGACGCCCGCTCCCCCGCCTCGCGGGCCCGCATCGCCACGGCCACCCTGGACGTGCTCGTACCGCTCTGCGACCGGCTCGGCATCCAGGCCCTCAAGCGCGACCTCGACGACGTGGTGCTGTACCACCTGCACCCGGAGGCGTACGCCCGGATCGACGAGCACGTGAAGAACCGCCCCGGCTGGGCGCAGTACCTGACCGACGTCACCCACAAGACGCTGACCGCGCTGCGTCGGTCCCGGGTGGACGCGAAGGTCACCCCGCGACCCCGGCACTACTACTCGATCTGGAAGGACACCGTCGCCGGGGACTACCCGGTGCCCTTCGACCTGCCCCGCATCGCGGTGGTGATCGACGGACCGGACACCGACTGCTACGCCGCCCTCGGCGCGATCCACGGCCGGTGGCGCCCGGTCGCGGGCCGGTTCAAGGACTTCATCGCCTCGCCGAAGAACAACCTCTACCGTTCGCTGCACACGACGGTGACCGGGCCCGACGGCCGGCTCGTCGAGGTGCTGATCCGCACCGAGTCGATGCACCGCTGCGCGGAGTACGGCGTCGCCACCGGCTTCCGCTACCCGAAGAGCGAATCGGCCGAGACCCCCGGCTCCGACCAGCTCACCTGGCTGCGCCGGGTGCTCGACTGGGAACAGGAGACCACCGACGCCGGACAGTTCCTCGCCTCGCTGCGCTGCGACCTGGCCGAGGCGCAGATCCAGGTGTTCGCCGACGGCAGCACGGTCGAGCTGCCCGCCGGTTCCACCCCGGTCGATCTCGCGTACGAGCTGAGCCCGGACAAGGGCGACCAGTGCCTCGCCGCCACGATCAACGGGCGGCTGGCGCCGCTGAGCTCCCCGCTGCGCGACGGCGACGTCGTGGAGATCTTCACCGAGACGGACGGGCACGTCGACGTCGAGCCGGACGCCCCGCGCGGTCCCCGCAAGGAGTGGCTGGGCTTCGTCAAGTCGCCCCACGCCCAGATGCAGATCAACCGCTACTTCGCCGAGGCCGACGCCCCCGGCATCAGCATCGCGGACAAGGTCCGCCTGGGCCGCGCCACGATCGGGCTGACCCTGCGCAAGCACGACCGCGGCCTGGCCAGCGAGGTGCCGCTGCGCCGCCTCGCCGAGGAGCTCGGCTACCCGGATCTGGAGACCATGCTGGTGGCGGTCACCGAGCGCAGCCTGGAGCCCGACAACGTCGTCGAACAGCTCATCGCGCTGGTGGATCACCCGGACTGATGGGGCGGCGGCCGATGGGAGTGCCCCGATAGCCTGATGGGGTGAATCTTCGGCGGCGGCTGCGTGGCTACGGGTACCAGGTGTTGTATCGGCTGCCGGGCCGCGCGCGTCGCCGCCTCGTCCGCCTCGTCTCGCCGAAGTATCTGGTCGGGGCGGTGACCCTGCTGCACGACTCGGAAGCACCGGAACCGGGACGCCTGCTCCTGCTGCGCCAGCCGCCGGGCCAGGGCTGGGGACTGCCCGCGGGCCTGCTCAAGCGGCACGAGCCGCCCCCGGTGGGCGCCGCACGGGAGCTGTTCGAGGAGAGCGGGGTCGCCCTCGACCCCACGGCGCTGACGCCCGCCGTGCCCAACGCCGTCGTGCACGTCAAGGGCTGGGTGGACACGGTGTTCACGGCGGCCGTGCCGGCCTCCCGCACGGAGTTGGTCGTGGACGGTGGCGAGGTGCTGGAGGCCCGCTGGTTTCCGCTGGACGACCTGCCACGGCTGACCCCGAACACCGAGATCCTGCTGGGCCTCTACGGCATCGGCCCGGCCGCGGAAGAGGACGGCGCGTCGTGATCTGCGCGGTCGTGCTGGCCGCCGGGGAGGGGCAGCGGCTGCGACCGCTGACCGAGCTGCTGCCCAAGGCGCTGTGCCCGGTCGGCAACGTGGCGCTGCTGGACCGCGCGCTGCACCGGCTGGCCGGGCTCGGGCTCGCCGGGCCGGACACGACCGCGGTCAACGCCGCGTACCTGGCCGACCAGGTGGTACGCCACGTGGACGGCCGAGCGCACCTGTCCGTGGAGCCGGACGGCCCGCTGGGGACCTCCGGCGGCATCGGCCGGCTGCGCGGCTGGATCGACGGTCGCGGGGTGCTGGTCGGCAACGCGGACGCGTACCTGGCGGACCCGCGGCGCGAACCCGGCAAGGACATCGCGGCGCTGCTGGACGGCTGGGACGGCGAGACCGTACGCATGCTCACCCGGCCCGTGGAGCCGGGCGCGACCGGCGGATTCAGCGGCCGCCGCTTCGCCGGGTTCTCCCTGCTGCCGTGGCGGCGCGTCCGCGACCTCGCGGCGCAGCCGGGCGACCTGGTGCGGACGGTGTGGCGGCCCGCCGAAGCGGACGGCGCCCTGGAGCTGGTGGACTTCGACGGCATGTACCTGGACACCGGCACCCCGGCCGACTACCTGGCGGCCAACCTGCACGCCGCGGGGAACGGCAGCCTGATCGATCCGACCGCGACGGTCACGGGCCGGTCCGAGCGGTCCGTGATCGGGGCCGGGGCGCTCGTGCGCGGCGACGTGGACCGGTGCGTGGTGTGGCCCGGCGCGACGGTGTCCGTAACCGAGCGACTGTGCGAGGTCGTCCGCGCGGGCGCGGGCCTTACCGTGCCGGCATGAGCCCGGAGCACGGGTCGTCCGGTCAGGCGATCTGGCGCAGGTCGTTGCCGTAATCAAAGATGATCCGCATGCGCGCGCCGAGTGCCTGCGCATAGCGGCTGAGGGTAGCGACCTCGTTCGCGTCGAGGTCACCGTTCTCGATCTGGCTGACCCGGCCGGGCGTGACACCCATGAGGTCGGCCACCTCTCGCTGCGTCAAGCCGAGGCGCTTGCGCTCCTCGGCCAGGTGGAAGGCGCTGACCCATGCCTCGGTACGAGCGCGTTCCGCAACGAGCGCGCCATTGTCCCCGTCGTCCAGTTCGGCACGAACATCGTCCCAATCGTGGAACTCGGTCATGCTCCCTCCCTCCGCTTGCGTTCGACGGCCAGCAACTCTCATCCGCTAGCTCCGCGGCCGGAATCGCGAATCTGTACCACCGCGACCAGTCGCCGGCCTTATTTCCCGCGACCAGCAGTATCGCCTGCGACCAGGGGTCGAAGACGAACAGCACGCGGACCGCCGTATCGCGGCCGGACCGGGGCCGCAGTTCCTTCAGATTGTTGATGCTCGACCCCTTCACCGTGTCGACCAACGGCCGCGCCAGACCAGGGCCGGCCTCGGCGAGCATGTCGATCGCCACGTTGACCGACCTGTAGGTTTCCGGGTCCGCCTGCCGCAGAGCTCGCAACCACTCGCGAACGTCAGTGGTGGTCTTGATCGTCCAACGCCGGTGTTCGGGAGTGATGGACACTCCCGGAACTATAGCTCGAGCTAAACATCACCGCCATCCGTACCTGGCGCCCAAGCCAGCGGCCGATGTGAATCCTGGCAACCTGGCGATCCGCATGCCCAGGCTGAACGCGCCCGGCAACCGCGGCTCGCCGCTGTCCACCGCGCCGATAGCATGAGCCCATCCGTCCGACCGGATCTGGAGCGAGGAGCCCGCAGGTGAACACCGCGATCGTGCACATCGACTGCGCCACCGATTCCATCCCCGAGGTCGCCCAGGCGCTCGCGGAACTGCCCGGCGTCAGCGAGGTGTACTCGGTCGCCGGCAACGTCGACCTCATCGCGATCGTCCGGGTGCCCCACTTCGACGACATCGCCGAGGTCATCGCGGGCCGCATCTCGAAGACACCGGGGGTGCTGAACACCGAGTCGCACATCGCGTTCCGGGCCTACTCCCGGCACGACCTGGAGGACGCGTTCGCCATCGGTCTGCCCGACGCGGACTGACATCCGGCACAGCGAAAGGGCCCGCCGTGCGGCGGGCCCTTTCGTCGTGCGGTGGTTCAGCGACCGGAGGTGATCTCCTCGCGATCCTCGCGGGTCACCGGCGGCACGGCGGGCGACACCGGGGCCTCCGCCGGCTTCTCGACCGGGTAGAAGAAGCCCTTGATCGCGGGGGCGAGCGCCCCGAGCCGGTTCATCTTCTTCGGTACGACCCAGCCGGCGTAGTCCAGCGGCAGCGGGTGGCCGTGGTCGTCCACCGGGCCGAGCGGCTGGTGCACCTCCATGAAGCGCCCGTCCGGCAGCCGCTTGATGATGCCGGTCTCCGCGCCGTGGGCCAGCACCTCACGGTCGTGCTGCTGCAGGCCGAGGCAGATGCGGAACGCGACGTAGTACGCCAGCGGCGGCAGGAGGATCAGACCGATACGCCCGGCCCAGGTCATCGCGTTCAGGCTGATGTGGAACTTGTCCGCGATGACGTCGTTGCCACCGGACAGCGTGGCGACGATGAAGAACGTGAACGCCATGGCGCCCACGCCGGTGCGCTCGGGCGCGTCGCGCGGCCGCTGCAGCAGGTGATGCGTCTGCTTGTCCTTGAGCCGCCGCGCCTCTATGAACGGGTAGAACATCGGCACCGTGGTCAGCGCCCCCAGCCCCACGACCGCGGGCCAGAACAGCGGCGGAATGCTGTAGCCGTCGCCGAACGGCAGCGTGATCTGCCACGCCGGCATGAGCCGGACCAGGCCGTCCATGAACATGACGTACCAGTCGGGCTGGCTGGCCGAGGACACCTCGGACGCCCGGTACGGGCCGAACAACCAGATCGGGTTGATCTGGAACAGACCGGCCATCAGCGCCACGACGCCGAAGACGGTCATGAAGAAGCCGCCCTGTTTGAGCGCGTACCGCGGGAACATGCGCTCGCCGACGACGTTCGAGTTGGTCCGCATCGGGCCGGGCCACTGGGTGTGCTTCTGCTTGAACACCAGCGCGAGGTGGGCGCTGATGAGGCCGAGCAGGCCGGCCGGGATCAGCAGCACGTGCGCGATGTAGAACCGGCCGATGATCAGGTGGCCGGGGAACTCGCCGCCGAAGATCGACGCCGACAGCCAGGTGCCGATCACCGGGATCGACAGCATGATCGCGGAGGCGATGCGCAGACCCGTGCCGGACAGGCCGTCGTCCGGCAGCGAGTAGCCGGTGAAGCCCTCCAGGAAGCCCAGCAGGAACAGGATCAGGCCGATCGCCCAGTTCGCCTCGCGCGGCTTGCGGAACGCGCCGGTGAAGAAGACGCGCGCCATGTGCACGATGATCGAGGCCATGAACAGCAGCGCCGCCCAGTGGTGCAGCTGCCGCATGAACAGGCCGCCGCGTACCTCGAACGACAGGTCCAGGGACGACGCGTACGCCGCCGACATCTCCTGGCCGCGCAGCGCCAGGTAGGCGCCGTCGTACGTGACCTCGCGCATCGACGGGTCGAAGAACAGCGTCAGGAACGTGCCGCTGAGCAGCAGGACGATGAACGAGAACAGCGCGATCTCGCCCAGCAGGAACGACCAGTGGTCCGGGAAGACCTTGTTCAGCAGGCGACGCAGCGGCGTGGCGACCTGGAAACGTTCGTCGATGCCGGCCGCGGCGGCGCCGGGCATCGCACCGATGTCGAGCTTTCGGCGCTTCATGGCCGCTCCCAGAAGTCAGGGCCCACGGTCTCGCGGTAGTCCTCGCGCGCCACGAAGTATCCCTCCGCGTCCACCTCGATGGGCAGCTGCGGCAGTCTCCGGCTGGCGGGCCCGAAGATCGGCCGGGCGTTGTCGGTGATGAGGAACTGCGACTGGTGGCACGGGCAGAGCAACCGGTTGGTCATCTGCTCGTACAGGCTGGCGGGGCAGCCGGCGTGGGTGCAGATCTTCGAGTACGCGACGTAGTTGCCCCACATCGCGCCCTCGTTGATCGGCGCCGAGTTCTGGCGGGTCGTCTCCGCGTCGTCCGCCCGCAGGTGGATGAGCAGGGTCGGCGAGTCGGCGTACTCGTTGGTGGCGCCGTGCGGGACGCCCGGGAAGACCGTGATCTGGCCGCCGACGCTGACGTCCTCGGGCCGGATCGCGCTGCCGTCCTCGCGGGTCAGCCGGATCTTCTGGCCGTCCCGCGGGGTGAAGCCGGTACGGAACAGCGGCGGGTCCTGGCCCCGGTCGGCCTTGTGCGGGTTCTTGATCAGACCGCCGACCAGCGGCGCGGCGGCGACCAGACCGATCGGCGCCAGCCCGAGGGCGACCGCACCCTTGAGCAGGGGCCGCCGCTGGATGCCCAGCTCGTCGACCGTGAACAGCATCGTCTGGCCGGTGATCTGCTGATCCTCGGAGCTGGACGGGCCCGAGTGGCGGTCCTGGATCGCGACCTCGTGCGGCAGCAGCTTCTTGGCCCAGGCGAGGATCGCCAGGCCGATGCAGAGCAGCGCGATGCCGAGCGAGATGCCCAGGATCGGGGTGTAGTAGTCACTGGGCGTGTGGCCCAGCTCGAACTCCCACGGCCACCAGATGTAGGCGGCCAGGAACCCGAGCGCCATGATCCCGGCGATCACGAACAGCAGGGCAATGGCCCGCTCGATCCGCTTCTCCGCCTTCGAGCCCGGCGCGGGGAACTGCGACTCGTACGTGACGATCTCGATGTCGTCGCGCCGCGCCCCCTCGCGCACGATGTCGAAGCGCGACAACCGCGGGTCGGTGAGGTCGACCGGCTGGGTGCCGCCGGTCGTCCCCTCGTCCTTCGTAACGGTCATGGCCGTGCCTTTCTTGTCCTGCTCTCGATGCGCTCGGTCATGACTTGCCCGCGATCCACAGGGTCGTGAACACCAGGATGGTGATGCCGACCAGGAAGATCGCCAGACCCTCGGTCACCGGCCCGTACCGGCCCAGGTTGAACAGGCCGCCCGGGTCCTTGTCCTGCTGGAGCTGGTACGTGATGTAGCTGATGATCTCCCGCTTCTCGTCCGGGGTGATCTCGTTGTCGCCGAACACCGGCATGTTCTGCGGGCCGGTCAGCATCGCGGCGTAGATCTCCTCCGGCGTGGCGTCGCCAAGGCTCGGGGCGAACTTGCCCGAGGACAGCGCGCCACCGGCCCCGCCGAAGCTGTGGCAGGAGGTGCAGTTCTGCCGGAACAGCTCACCACCGCGGGACAGGGCGCCCGGGTCGTCCTCGGGGTCGACCGTCAGCGGCCCGGTCGGCATCTGCGGCCCACCGCCCAGCTCCTGGATGTACCGGCCGAGCTGCTTGACCTCCTCGGCGGTGAACACCGGCGCCTTCTGCTCGGCCTGGGCCTCCTGGCGGACCATCGGCATGCGGCCCGTGCCCACCTGGAACTCCACCGAGGCCGAGCCGACGCCGATCAGGCTGGGCCCGCGGCCCTCGACACCCCGGGCGTCGCGCCCGTGGCAGGAGATGCAGCTGTTGTCGAACAGCGCCTTGCCCTCCTGCGCGGCGGCGGAGAGCTGGAGGTTGTCCTCCGCGAACGCGCCCGGCGCGAAGGCGGTGTAGACGCCACCGGCCAGGGCCAGCGCGGCGATCATGCGAACCGCCGCGCCGAGGCGCCGGCGTGCCCGGCTGGGCGCCGACCGCCGTCGGCGGAACACCCGGAAACGCCGGCCGGCGGGGGTGTCAGAAGTCATGGGCCTGAGTCCTCTTGATTTCGACCTGGTGGGGACGGGCGGCGGGCTACTGAAGCCAATAGATCATGGCGAACAGCGCGATCCACACGATGTCGACGAAGTGCCAGTAGTACGACACGACGATCGCCGACGTCGCCTGCGCCGGGGTGAACCGCCCCATCGTGGTGCGGATCATGTAGACGATGAAGGCGATGAGACCACCGGTGACGTGCAGGCCGTGGAAGCCGGTCGTCAGGTAGAACATCGAGCCGTACCCGTCCGCGTTCAGCGCGATGCCGGCGGGCACGAGGTGGCGGTACTCGTTCGCCTGGCCGAGCACGAAGATCAGGCCCATGACGAAGGTGACGGCGAACCAGCGCCGCAGCGCGAACACGTCGCCCTTCTCCGCCGCGAACACGCCGAGCTGGCAGGTGACCGACGAGAGCACCAGGATCACCGTGAACGTCGTCGCGTACGGGACGTTCAGGTGCGGGGTGTGCTCTTCCCACATGCTGTAGTCCGCGGCGCGGATCGAGAAGTACATCGCGAACAACGCCGCGAAGAACATGAGTTCGCTGGAGAGCCACACGATCGTCCCGACGCTCACCATGTTGGGGCGCGTCAGCGAGTGGATCCGGCTCTTGTCGATGGCTGGGGCCGCTGTCACGGGCTCATTATTGCCCCGCGATCACCGCAACGTGTCGCGGGGGGCCCAATCCGGTACGTGTCGACGCCCGGTGACCGGGCCACCCCGGCGAAGTCCTAGCCTCAGGTGGTGCAGCTAGTCGAAACCACCACCCTCGCGGGCTCGGCGGGGGACACTGTCCCCCCGCCGTTCACGGCGACGGAGATCTTCACCCAGATCCGGCTGGACAGCCTGATCGCGCTGGGCCTGCTGGTCGCCGCCGCCCTCTACGCGTACGGGGTGCACCGGCTGCGGCGGCGCGGGGACGCCTGGCCGACCGGCCGGTCGGTCGCCTTCCTGCTGGGCGGGCTGGGCTCGATCGCCGCGGTGACCGTCAGCGGGCTGGAGGCGTACGACACCACCCTGCTGTCGGTGCACATGGTGCAGCACATGGTGCTGTCCATGGTCGGCCCGATCTTCCTCGCGCTGGGCGCCCCGATCACGCTGGCGCTGCGCACGCTGGCCCCGCCCGCGCGCCGGGCCTTGCTCAAGGTGCTGCACAGCCGGGTGGTCGGGGTGCTGACCTACCCTCTGGTCGCCTTCGGCCTGTTCGTGGCCAACCCGTTCGTGCTGTATTTCACTGACCTCTACCGGTACACCCTGGCGCACTCATGGGCGCACGAGTTCACCCACGCCCACTTCATCCTCACCGGCTGCCTGTTCTTCTGGCCGCTGCTGGGGGTGGACCCGCTGCCGAACCGGTGGCCGTACCCGGCTCGGGCGCTGCTGATGGTGCTGTCCGTGCCGTTCCACACCGTGCTGGGCCTGACCATCATGCAGAGCCGGACCCTGCTCGGCGGCGACTGGTACCCGTCGCTGCACCTGGGCTGGGCCGACCCGCAGAGCGACCAGGTGGTCGCGGGCGGCGTGCTGTGGGCCGGCGGCGAGATCGTCAGCGTCACCATGCTCGGCATCCTGGTCGTGCAGTGGATCCGCCAGTCCGAGCGCGAGGCCCGCCGCATCGACCGCGCCCTCGACCGCCAGGAGGCCGCGGAGCGCGCCCGCGAGCGGGCCGCCCAGCAGACCGTCCAGCAGGCCGCGGACCAGGACCGGGACCCGGACCGGGGGCAGGATGCGGAACCGGGCGGCGGGCAGGGCGCCGAGCAGGGGGCGCCACGGGCCCGGCTCGCCGGGACGCCGACGCGCCCGCAACCGGACGCCGAATAACCGGTTCGCTACGATCAGCGGGCAGCTACGAGCGTGGGAGCCGGGCACGACATGAGCGACGCACACAGCCACCGGGACACACCGCCTCAGCGGACCGAGCCGGAGCGCTACACCATCCTGCTGTACAGCGACGATCCCGCGGTGCGCGACCGCATCCGGCTGGCGATCGGCCAGCGGCCCGCCGCCGACCTGGCGGTCGAGTTCGTCGACGCGGCCACCTGGGAGCAGTGCCGGGAGTTGCTGGACGACTACGAGATCGACCTGATGGTCCTCGACGGCGAGGCCGCCCCGGCCGGTGGGCTGGGCATCGCCCGCCAGGTCAAGGACGAGTACAAGGTCCCGCCGCCCACCTGCGTCGTCATCGCCCGCGCGGCCGACCGGTGGCTGGCCGCGTTCGCCCAGGTCGACGCGACCCTGGTGCACCCGCTGGACCCGGTGACCACCGGCCAGACGGTGGCCGGCCTGCTGCGCGCCCGCCGCGCGGGCGCCGTGCCGCTGGGCCAGCTCGGCTGATCGTCCACCACCCGCCGTACCCCCGGACGGAGGCCCCGTTATGGGCGCACGTACCTGGCCGAACCTGCTGAGCGCACTGCTGCGCGGCGAGGAGCTGTCGACCCAGGACACCGCCTGGGCGATGGGCGAGATCATGACCGGCAGCGCCACCCCGGTCCAGGTCGCGGGGTTCGCGGTGGCGCTGCGCGCCAAGGGTGAGAGCCCCGCGGAGCTGGCCGGCCTGGTCGAGGCGATGCTCCGCAACGCCACCCTGGTCCCGCTCCCCGACGACGTGCGCGCCGACGCGGTGGACGTGGTGGGCACCGGCGGTGACCGGGCCCACACAGTGAACATCTCCACTATGGCGGCGGTCGTGGTGGCCGCCAGCGGGGTGCGGGTGGTCAAGCACGGCAACCGGGCGGCCTCCTCCGCCTGCGGCACCGCGGACCTGCTGGAGCACTTCGGCATCCCCCTCGACCTGGGCCCCGAGGGGGTCGTGCGCACGGTGCACGAGGCGGGCATCGGCTTCTGTTTCGCGGCCCGCTACCACCCCGGGATGCGGCACGCCGCGGTCACCCGCCGCGAGCTGGCCGTGCCGACCTTCTTCAACATGCTGGGCCCGCTGACCAACCCCGCGCGGCCGCGCTCGGCCGCGGTCGGCTGCTTCGACCTGCGGATGGCCCCGGTGATGGCCCACGTCTTCGCCCGCCGCGGCGACTCGGCCCTGGTGATGCGCGGTGAGGACGGCCTGGACGAGTTCACCACGGCCGCGCCCACCCGGGTCTGGATCGCCCGCGCCGGCACGGTCGAGGAGGCCCTGGTGGACGCCACCGACCTGGGGCTGCCGCGCAGCTCCCCCGGGGATCTGCGCGGCGGCGACGCGGCGTTCAACGCGGACGTGGCGGTGCGGGTGTTCGGCGGCGAGACGGGGCCGGTCCGCGACGCGGTGCTGCTCAACGCGGCCGCGGCGCTGACCGCGCACGCGGGATTCCCGGGCGTCTTCGCGGACGACCTGCGGGCGGGCATCGCGCGCGCCGCGGCGACGGTGGACTCCGGCGCGGCGACGGCCCTGCTGGAGCGTTGGGTGGCGGCGGCCCGCGCGGCGAAGGCCGCGGAGCCCGCCTGAGGGGATGATCACGCCCGGCCGGGCTGTGCAAAAGATCATCTTCGGTACGGCCTGAGCTGCCGCGCGACACGCCGGTCAGCGTCCACCGCTGTGCCCCGTTCGCATGACAGCGTTTTACCAGGATTCGGGTAATTCCACCTTCCGGCGAAGAGGAGACACCCGTGCGAGAACGCGAGATGCACTGCGTGACATGCCGGCGCGACATGTTGTTCGAGATGGCGACCGGCGAGGACGCCGACGACTGCCCCGAGCTGATCTGCACCGGCTGCGGCATGGCGGAGGTGCTGGTCCCCGCCACCCTGCGGGTGTGGACCCAGCCCTACGGCACGCGGGGCCACCGGGTGGCTCCGCAGCAGCGCCGCGCCGCCTGAGCAACGACGACGGCCCGCGCCCCAGGTCGGGGCGCGGGCCGTGGCGTTGCGTACCGGGTCAGTGCTCGGCGGGGTGCCGGGTCCCGGAGTAGTACTCGAAGAGCAGGCCGCTGGACGCGAGGATGACCGCGACGAGCCCCGCGGCGACCAGCCACCACATCACGTACACCAGGCCGACCGCGGCGACGGCCGCCGCCAGCGCCACCCCGAACGGCCAGTAGCTGCCGGGGCTGAAGAAGCCGATCTCCCCGGCGCCCTCGGCGATCTCGCCGTCGGGCCGGTCCTCCGGGCGCAGGTCGATGCGGCGCGCCACGAACCAGAAGAACCCGCCGCACATCGCGCAGAGCAGTCCGGACAGGATCAGCGCCACGGTGCCGACCCACTCCGTCTGGTTGTTCGCGAGGTGCGTCCACACCCCGTACACAGCGGCGGCGCCGAACAGGAAGAGAGCTACCCCACTGAAGATCTTGTATTCGGTCTTCATCTGGTCCCTACTTCCCGATGGCTGTCTGCGGCTGGTACCAGCTCTGCTCCTGCCGCCGCGTGTCGAGCGGCTTGGTCGTCACCGCGAAGGCGTTGTCACCGGTGAAGCCGATGACGGCCATCGCCTCCGGCGTGGTGGAACCGGCCACCTTCGCCTTGATGAACTGATCGAACCGCTCGGGCGACACCACGACCAGCTCGAACTGCATGAAGGCGTGGTACGTCCCGCACAGCTCCGCGCACCGGCCGACGTAGCGGCCCTCCTTGTCGAAGGTCACCTCGAACACGTTGCGGGTGCTGCCGGGGAAGACGTCGCGCTTGAACAGCATTTCCGGCACCCAGAACGAGTGGATGACGTCCTTGCTGGTCTCCTCGAACCGGATCGTCTTGCCGGTGGGCACCACGAGCAGCGGGATCACATCGGCGGAGCCCACGGTGGACGCCACCGTGCGCCCGTCCGGGCCCTGGCCCTCGCGGTAGTTGAACTGCCAGTTCCACTTGAACGCGACGACCTCGACGACCTGGTCGGGGTTCTTCGACAGCTTGTCGACGCTGGTCTGCACGATCGCGGTGTAGTAGAAGAGGATCGCGACCACCAGCACCGGCGTGACCGTGTAGAGGACCTCCATCGGCATGTTGAACCGGGTCTGCACGGGCAGCTCGTCGCCGCGCTTGCGATACCGGATGATGCACCAGAAGATCAGGCCCCACACGAAGAAACCGACCACGAGCGCCGCGATCACCGACGCGATCCAGAGGTCGTACATCTGGTGGCCCTGCGGCGTGATGCCCGTGCCCGGCCATCCGAAGTAGCCGAACTTGGCACCGATGCTGTCCGCGGAACAGCCCGCGAGCAGGGTCAGCAGCAACGCCCCACCGACGCCGAGCCCGGCGAGCCGGACTGCTCGTGGCCGTGCGGCCGAACTCTTTTCGCCCACCTGCTCCTGCCTCCTATGCAGCGCCGCCTGGCGCCGAGCCCCTTTGAGCGCCTGCCGGGCCCCCACGAGCGCCTGCCAGGCGCTGATTCCGGACACCGGCGGCAAGGCGTCACCGACGGTCGCACATTACTCGACCAGGCCCTACCGTCCCGTTGCGGGGGTCCGATCTTCGGCTCACCCAGGCGCTGCACCGACAAGCTGGACGATACCGTTCCAGAGGTGGAATACACGTCCGATCGCGCCCGCGCCGCGACCTACCTGGACGCGGCCACCGCCGCACCGCTGCACCCGGTGGCCCGCCAGGCGCTGCTGGCGGCGCTGGAGGACGGCTGGGCCGACCCCGACCGCCTGTACGCGGGCGCCCGCCGCGCCCGGCAACTGCTGGACGCGGCGCACGGCGCGATCGCCGAGGTGCTCGGCGTACGCCCGGACGAGGTGAGCTTCACGGCCAGCGGCACCGCCGCGGTGCACGCCGGGATCCTGGGTGGGCTGGCCGGACGGCGCCGCGCGGGCACCCGGCTGATCCACTCCGCCGTCGAGCACTCCGCGGTGCTGCACGCCGCCGCGCTGCACGGCGACGCCGCCGAGGTCGGCGTGGACCGGCTCGGCCGGCTGGACCTGGACGCCTGGCGGGCGGCGGTGGCCGCCCCCGGGGTCGCCCTGGCCGCCCTGATCAGCGCGAGCCACGAGGTCGGCACGGTGCAGCCGGTGGCCGAGGCGGCGGGGGCGTGCGCGGACTCCGGGGTGCCGCTGCTGGTGGACGCGGCCCAGTCGCTCGGGCACACCGGCGTGCCGGCGGGCTGGTCGGTGCTGACCGGCAGCGCCCGCAAGTGGGGCGGGCCGCCCGGGGTGGGACTGCTGGTGGTCCGCAAGGGCGTGCGGTGGCTGGCGCCGTACCCCGGTGATGATCGTCACCGGCCGCATCCGGTCGGCGCGCTGGACCTGCCCGCGGTGGTCGCGGCCGCCGCGTCGCTGCGGGCCGTCGCCGCCGCGGCGACCGCCGAGGCGGCCCGGCTGTCCGCCCTGGTCGAGCGCGTCCGGGCGCGGGTCGCGTCGAGCGTGCCCGACGTCGAGGTGGTCGGCGACCCGGTGCGGCGGCTGCCGCACCTGGTCACCTTCTCCTGCCTGTACGTCGACGGCGAGGCGCTGCTGCACGCGCTGGACGCCGCCGGGTTCGCCGTCTCGTCGGGCTCGTCGTGCACCGCCTCCACCCTGCGGCCCAGCCACGTGCTGGAGGCGATGGGGGTGCTCAGCCACGGCAACGTCCGGGTCTCGCTGCACCGCGACACCACCGAGGAGGAGGTGGAACGGTTCCTGGCCGTGCTGCCCGGCATCGTGGCCGAGCTGCGCGCCGCCGCCGGGGTGAGCGGGCTGTGATCGTCCTGGACTGCCTGGGCCAGCGCTGCCCGCTGCCGGTGATCGCGCTGGCCCGGCGGCTGCCGCAGGTGCCGGTCGGCGAGGTGGTCCGGGTGCTGGCCGACGACCCGGCCGCGGCCAACGACATCCCGGCGTGGTGCCGCCTCAAGGGCCAGCAGTACGTCGGCGCGGCCGACGGCCCCGGCTACGACGTGCGCCGGGTCAGCTGAGGCACTCGACCACCTGCGTGACCGGGTCCGCGGCTCAGGCGGGCAGGTGGGGGATGACCTCGGCGGCGGCCTCGTCGCCGTACGAGTCGGCGAGGCGCTTGGCGAAGAAGTCGCTGCGGACGTCGTACTCCTGCGGGCCGACCGTCTCCAGCACCAGCGCGGCCAGCAGCGAGCCGACCTGCGCCGCCCGTTCCAGCCCCAGCCCCCAGCTCACGGCGGCGAAGAAGCCGGCCCGGAAGCCGTCGCCGACGCCGGTGGGGTCGCCCACCACCACGTCGCGGGCGACCGGCACGTGGATGCGCTCCAGGCCCTTGCCGGTGATCTCCACGCCGTCCTTGCCGAGCGTGGTGACCCGGATCTTGACGTGCTCGAGCACCTGCGCGTCGGTGAGCTCCGCCTTCGTCTCCAGCAGCGACTTCTCGTACTCGTTGGTGAGCAGGTAGTCGGCGCCGTCGATCAGGGTCAGCACGTCGCCGCCGTCCATGCGGGCGAGCTGCTGCGACGGGTCCGCCGCGAACGCGTAGCCCCGGTCCCGGCACTCCTGCGAGTGGCGGATCATCGCGGCGGGGTCGTTCGCGCTGATCAGCACGAGGTCGAGACCGCCCGCGCGCTGCGCGACCGGGGTCAGCTCGATGTTGCGGGCCTCGGACATGGCGCCCGCGTAGAACGAGGCGATCTGGTTGAGGTCGTCGTCGGTGGTGCAGACGAACCGCGCGGTGTGGGCGACCTCGCTGACGTGCACCGAGTCGCAGTCCACGCCGTGCCGCTCGAGCCACGAGCGGTAGTCGGCGAAGTCGGCGCCGACCGCGCCCAGCAGGATCGGGCTCAGGCCGAGCTGCCCCATCCCGAACGCGATGTTCGACGCGACCCCGCCACGCCGCACGACCAGGTCGTCGACGAGGAAGGACAGCGACACCTTGTGCAGCTGGTCCGCGATGAGCTGATCGGCGAACCTGCCGGGGAAGTGCATCAGGTGATCGGTGGCGATCGAGCCGGTGACGGCGATCTTCATGTGAACCCTCGTGGTCGGGTGCGGCGGGGGGATTACCGGGTGAGCGTACCGGTCCGAACCCAGCTGGCCACTCTTACGCCACTGGGCGGACGCAGCACGGCCGTCCCCGGTCACCGGGGACGGCCGTGTGGTGCGTCGGTGCGGGTGCGGCTCAGTGGAACGAGTCGCCGCAGGCGCAGGAGTTCTGCGCGTTCGGGTTGTCGATGGTGAAGCCCTGGGCGTCGATGCGGTCGGCGAAGTCGATCGTGGCACCGGCCAGATACGGCGCGCTCATCCGGTCGACGACCACCTCGACGCCGTCGAAGTCGGAGACGACGTCGCCGTCGAGCGAACGCTCGTCGAAGAAGAGCTGGTACCGCAGGCCCGAGCAGCCGCCCGGCTGCACGGCGATCCGCAGCCGCAGGTCGTCCCGGCCCTCCTGCTCGATCAGGGCCTTGACCTTCACAGCCGCGACGTCGGTCAGGATGACGCCGGTCGGCGCGGCGGCCGGGGCCTCGGTCGACTCGGTGTGCGCTTCAGTGGTCACGTGCGGTTCTCCCTGCGATGGCGGATGTGCGGCGGTAGAGAGTGCTGCCGTAGTCCACCAACGCTAACCCGCATCCCGGGCATTCCCAATTCGTGGGGCCGAGATGTCCGACACCGGCTCAACGGCTAAATTGCCGGGCCAGCCTGCCGGCGATCTCGCGCAGCCCCCGGTCCGGCTCGGCCAGCGCGGTGCGTTCGTCGCCGAAGTGCTCGACCAGCGAGTGCAGCTCGCTCACCCCGGCGCTCGCCGCCTCCCGGTGCCCGGTTTCGACCCGTCCGGCCACCACCACACACGGCAGGCCCCGGTCCCGGGCGCCGCCCGCGATCCCGGCGCACACCTTGCCGCGCAGCGACTGGTGGTCGAAGGCGCCCTCCCCGGTGAGCACCAGGTCGGCCGAGTCCAGCTCGGCGTCAAGGCCGATAAGGCCCATGACCAGGGCGATTCCGGACACGGTACGGCCGCCGAGGGCCAGCAGAGCGGCACCGATCCCGCCGGCCGCCCCGGCACCGGGTCGCGCGGCCAGGCCGGTCGTCCGGAAGGCATCCTCCAGGACCCCCGCGAAGTGCTCCAGTGCGGCGTCCAGGCGCAGCACGTCCGCCCGGGACGCGCCCTTCTGCGGGCCGTACACGCTGCTGGCGCCGTACAGGCCGGTCAGGGGGTTGTCGACGTCCGTGGCGGCGACCAGGGAGACCTGGCGCAGCTGCGGCGCCCCGGCCAGGCCGGCGGCGGCGGTGAGCGCGGCGCCGCCGTAGGGCAGGGCGTAGCCGGCCGCGTCGACGGGGCTCGCGCCGAGGGCGGCCAGCATCCCGGCGCCGCCGTCGTTGACCGCCGAACCGCCCAGGCCGACCACCACCTCGGCGGCGCCGGCCTCCACGGCGGCGGCCAGCAGCAGGCCCAGGCCGTAGGAGGTGGTGACGTTCGGGTCGCGTTCGGCGGCGGACAGCAGGTGCAGGCCGCACGCCTGGGCGCTCTCCACGTACGCCGTGGCGCCCACCAGCAGCAGCTCCCCCGGCACGGGGCGGCCCAGCGGGTCGACCGTACGGACCGGCACCCGGCGCCCGGGCAGCGCCTGCGCGAGGACCTCGACGAAGCCGGGGCCGCCGTCGGACAGCGGACGCCGGACGAGGTCGTCGGCGGGTGCCACGGCGCGCCAGCCCTCGGCCAGCGCGGCGGCCACACCGGGAGCGGGCAGCGTGCCCGCGAACTTGTCCGGGCAGATCAGGACGCGCACCCCCGGAACCTACCGGTCCAGGCGGACCGCTCCGCCAGGGCGCCCCGCCGCTCTCACCGGGCGGGCGGCCGGCGTGGGATAGGACACGATTTCTCGCGTGTGACGCTGTGGAAACATGGTGTTCGTGACGTCGACCTGGACCGAACCCTCCCCCACCGCGACCGCCCTGCTGCTGCTCGGCCACGGCTCCGACCCGGCCAGCGAGCGCGGGGTGGACTGCCCCGGCGACCTGCCGGCTCCCAGCGACCCCGGCCTGGTGGCCCGCGCCGAGGCGGCCAAGGCGGCGCTGGGTGACCGGGTCTTCGTGCTCGGCCACCACTACCAGCGCGACGAGGTCATCCGGTTCGCGGACGTGACGGGCGACTCGTTCAAGCTGGCCCGCGAGGCGGCGGCCCGGCCGGACGCGGAGTTCATCGTGTTCTGCGGCGTGCACTTCATGGCCGAGAGCGCGGACATCCTCACCGGCGACCACCAGCGCGTGGTGCTGCCGGATCTCGCGGCCGGGTGCTCGATGGCCGACATGGCGGTGCTCGGTCAGGTGGAGACCGCCTGGGACCTGTTCACCGACCTGGGGATCGCCGACTCGGTGGTCCCGGTGACGTACATGAACTCCTCGGCGGACATCAAGGGCTTCGTCGGCCGCAACTCCGGGGTGGTCTGCACCTCGTCGAACGCCAAGCGGGCGCTGACCTGGGCGTTCGAGCGGGGCGAGAAGGTGTTCTTCCTGCCCGACCAGCACCTGGGCCGCAACACCGCCGTGCTGGAGATGGGCTTCGACCTCGACGACTGCGTGCTGTACGACCCGCACAAGCCGCACGGCGGTCTCACCCCGGAGCAGCTGCGCGACGCCAAGATGATCCTGTGGCGGGGGCACTGCTCCGTGCACGGCCGCTTCACCCTGGACAGCGTCCGGGAGGTCCGCGAGCGGGTCCCCGGCGTCAACGTGCTCGTGCACCCGGAGTGCCGCCACGACGTGGTCCGCGCCGCCGACCAGGTGGGTTCGACGGAGTACATCATCAAGGCGCTGGAGGCCGCCCCGGCCGGTTCCGCGTGGGCGGTCGGCACGGAGCTGAACCTGGTCCGGCGGCTGGCGCTGGCCCACCCGGACAAACAGATCATGTTTTTGGACCGGACGGTCTGCTACTGCTCCACCATGAACCGCATCGACCTGCCCCACCTGGTGTGGGCGCTCGAGGAGCTGGTCGCCGGCCGGGTGCCGAACCAGATCACGGTCGATCCGGACACGGCACACCACGCCCGGGCGGCCCTGGATCAAATGCTCGCCCTGCCGTAGCTGAACGTCACGCAGCGTTACGTTGCGTCACCCGAGTGCGCCTCATGAAATCTTGAGTCATGCTTGAGATCAGCAATTCGTGCCATCCTGAGCATTCTGGTGGTTTCTGCAATCATCACTCAGCGCTATAGTGCCCGGGCGGCGCTTCCACGGGTCTCCCCCCGACCCCGGCGCCCCACCCCCGTTCCTACGGGCGCTGACGCCCCACGCTGGAGGTTGCGTTGACCAACGACGTCCTGGTCGTACACGGCGGCTCGCCGCTGCACGGACAGATCCGCGTCCGTGGCGCCAAGAACCTGGTCTCCAAGGCCATGGTGGCCGCCCTGCTGGGCGAAACCCCCAGCCGCCTGTACGACGTGCCGCGCATCCGCGACGTCGAGGTCGTCAGCGGGCTGCTCGAGCTGCACGGCGTCAAGGTCAGCGACGGCGCGGACGACGGCGAGCTCGTCATGGACCCCACCAACGTGGAGAGCGCCACCGCCGACGAGATCAACGTGCACGCCGGGTCCAGCCGGATCCCGATCCTGTTCTGCGGCCCGCTGCTGCACCGCCTCGGCCGGGCGTTCATCCCGGACCTCGGCGGCTGCCACATCGGCCCGCGCCCGATCGACTTCCACATCCAGGCACTGCGGCAGTTCGGGGCGATCGTCGACAAGACGCCCGAGGGCATGCACCTGACCGCGCCCAACGGGCTGCACGGCACGAAGCTGGAGCTGCCGTACCCGAGCGTCGGCGCCACCGAGCAGGTGCTGCTCACGGCCGTCCGGGCCGAGGGGGTCACGGAGCTGCGCAACGCCGCGGTCGAGCCGGAGATCATCGACCTGATCTGCGTCCTGCAGAAGATGGGCGCGATCATCACGGTGCACACCGACCGGGTCATCGAGATCAAGGGCGTGCCCCGCCTGCACGGCTACCAGCACAAGCCGATCCCGGACCGGATCGAGGCCGCGAGCTGGGCCGCGGCGGCGCTGGCCACCCGCGGCGAGATCGAGGTCCTGGGCGCGCAGCAGGCCGACATGATGACGTTCCTGAACGTGTTCCGCTCCGTGGGCGGGCAGTTCGAGGTCACCGACGCCCGCGCCACGCGTCCCGGCGTGCCCGGCACCGAGGGCGGCATCCGCTTCTGGCACCCCGGCGGCGAGCTGCAGGCCGTGGCGCTGGAGACCGACGTCCACCCGGGCCTCATGACCGACTGGCAGCAGCCCCTGGTGGTCGCGCTGACCCAGGCCCGCGGCCTGTCGATCGTGCACGAGACCGTGTACGAGCAGCGGCTGGGCTACACCGAGGCGCTGGGCAAGATGGGCGCCACGATCCAGGTGTACCGGGACTGCCTCGGCGGCACCCCCTGCCGGTTCGGCCGGCGCAACTTCAAGCACTCCGCGGTCATCGCCGGACCGGCCAAGCTGCACGCCGCCGACCTGGTCATCCCGGACCTGCGGGCCGGTTTCAGCCACCTGATCGCGGCGCTGGCCGCCGAGGGCACCTCCCGGGTGTACGGCGTGGACCTGATCAACCGCGGCTACGAGGACTTCGAGGGCAAGCTGGCGGCGCTCGGCGCCCGCAGCGAGCGGCTCTGACCGGCGGAGCGACGGCGGTGCGCGGCGAGGGTAACCCGGGCAGCTAGGCTTTGCGGGTGCCCTCGCTGTTTCGCCGCAAGTCCGCCGACGTCGTCACCGACGCCATCGAATCCGTGACGCCGGAGGCTGCCGAGCAGCCCCGGCCGAAGAACTACACCCCCAGCAAGAAAGAGCTGGGCCAGGCCACCCCGAAACGCGCCGCCACCGGCCGCCGGGTGTCCGAGGCCACTCCCCCGGCCAACCGGCGCGAGGCGTACAAGCAGATGCGCCAGCGCCAGCGCCAGGACCGGGCCGACGCCGCCGAGGGCATGCGCCAGGGCGACGAGCGGTACCTGCTGGCCCGCGACCGCGGCCCGGAACGGGCCCTGGTCCGCAACATCGTCGACTCCCGCCGTACGGTCGGCACCTGGTTCTTCGCTGGGGCGCTGATCGTCCTGGTCGGTTCGTCGGGGCGGATGCCGACCGTGGTGCAGCTGGGCGCGAACCTGCTCTGGCTACTGCTGGCGCTCGGTGTGATCGTGGACAGCGTCCTGATCGCCCGGCGGATCAAGCGGCTGATCGGCGAGCGGTTCCCGAAGACCACCCAGAAGATGGGGTCGCTGTACCTGTACGGCATCATGCGCGGGCTGACGTTCCGCAAGATGCGCGTCCCGAAGCCGCAGATCGAGATCGGCGCCACAATCTGACGACCCCGAGACACGAAACGGCCCGGCGCCAAATCGCCGGGCCGTTGTCGTCAGGACGCGGAGGCTCAGTCGATCACCGGGACCGCGGGGTAGCCGAAGGCCACACCCTCGCCGTACGACGTCGCCTGGCGCGCGCCCCAGCAGCTCACCGAGCCGGTCACCAGCTGGGCGCACGAGGTGGCGCCGTTGGTGGCGAACGCGGCGGCCGGCAGGATGCCGGCGCTGTTGTACACCACCTGCGGTACCGGCTCCACGGCCCGCAGCAGCCCGTTGCCGGTCTGCCCGCCGGCGCCCGCGCCGAAGCACCAGCCCTGCGCGTTCGGGCTCTTCACACAGGTGACGTCGCCGCCGCCGACCACCTTCGAGGGGGTCATGTTCGGCACGGCGGCCGGAGCGGACCGGCCCGTGGTGTCGCCGAGCCCGAGCTGGCCCGAGGCGTTGGCGCCGAAACACCACAGCGCTCTGGCCGGGGCCAGCGACACCGCGCAGGTGTGCGCCCGCCCCGCGCCGATGCTGCTGACCGCGGTCAGCCCGGGAACTCCGGTGGCCAGGGCACCCGAGCCGGGCGCGCCCAGCCGGGAGTCGGCCGGATCGCCGAAGCACCACACCGCGCCGGACTGCGGCACGGCGACCGAGTACTGGTTCACCGCGCACACGTGCCGGTCGCCCGCCGCGATCAGGGCGATGCCGGTCAGCCCGACGCCCGGGGCGGTGAGCACCTGGACCGGGACGGGGTGCGGCGCGGTGCCGGTCAGACCGGCGCCGAGCAGCCCGGAACGGCCGAAGCACCACAGGGTGCCCCCGCCCTTACGACCGCAGGTCACCTCGTGGCCCACCACCACGTCGGAGACGGACGTGAGAGCGACCTTGGCGACGCCGGCCGTGGGCGCGGGCGCCTGCCCGGCCTGGCCCGCGTCGTTGGCGCCCCAGCAGAACAGCTCGTTGACGGTGGTGGTGGCGCACGCCGTCGCACCACCGACGGCCACGGACCGGGCCACCGCGCCGTCGGGCAGCGCGACCCGCGCCGGTGCGGGCACCGGCATCCCGGCCGCGGCACCCGCGGCACCGAACCGGTTCGGCCCCCAGCACCACACGCCCGAGTCGCGGACCATGCAGTTCGCGTCCGCGCCCATGGCGATGCGGGTGGCGCCGTCGAGTCCCACGATCGACTCGCTCGGCTGCGACCGCAACTGGGTGGCGCCCGTACCGATCTGCCCCGAGCCGTTCGCGCCGAAGCACCACAGTGAGCCGTCGCGGGTCAGGGCGCAGCTCGTGTCGCCGGCCCCGGCGACGACCGAGGTGGCGGTGTCCAGGTTGAGCACCGACGCCGGATCCGAACGGTCCCGGCCGGTGCCGTCGCCCAGCTGGCCCGAACCGCCCGCGCCGAAGCACCGGGCCTGCCCGGACAGCAGCGTCACGCAGGTGTAGCGGTTGCCCGCGCTGACCGCGACCGCGTTGGGGACGGTGACCGCCGCCGGGGCCCCGGACGTGGTCGCCGGGCGGCCGAGCTGCCCGGCGTCGCCCGCCCCGAAACACGACACCGCCGCACCGGACAGCACGCAGGTGTGGTCGGCCCCGGCGCTGACCGCGGAGACCCCGGTCAGGCCCGCGACCCGGACCACGGTGCGCGCCGACGACGGGCTGCCGGAACGCTGGCCGTGGGCGTCCGCGCCCCAGCAGGCCAGCGTCGCGTCCGCCAGCACCGCACAGGCGTGCTGGCGGCCCACGGCGACGTCGGTCGCTGCGGCGGGCAGCGTCACCTTGACCGGGGTGGCGCTGGAGGTGGGCCCGCCGAGCTGGCCGGAGGAGCCGTCGCCGAAACACCACACCGAACCCGCGGCCACCGCGCACGTCGTGGCGCCGCCGGCCGCGAGCGCGGTGACCCCGGACAGGCCCGGCACCGCGGCGGGCAACGTTGCCGGCGCGCCCGGCGTCGCGCCCCAGCACCACACCGCTGCGCCACCGGCCACGGCGCACGCGTGGCGGTCGCCGGTGGCCACCCGGGTGACGCCGCCCAGGCCGGTCACCACGACCGGACCGGTGGCGGCCGCCACGGTCGAGCCGTCGCCGAGCTGGCGGCTGTCGTTCGCGCCCCAGCAGCGCACGCCGCCGTCCACGTGGACACCGCAGGCGAACGCCGCACCGACCGCGACCCCGCGCCACGGCGCGCTGGGCGCCGCCACGGACACCGCCGACAGCGCGGACCCCGAGCCGTCGGAGTAGATGGCCTGCACCTGGAAGCGGTACGCCCGCCCGTCGGTGAGTTCCCGGACGGTCATCTCGTCACCCGTACCCGAGCGCACCTCGACGCCGTCGCGCAGCACCCGCCAGCTGGTGGCCGGGTGGCCGGCCGCCTCGGTGAAGCTGAGCAGCGCCTCCTCGTGCCCGCTGACCACCTGCAGGGTGGGGGCGTCCGGGCCGGGCGAGACCGGGGTGCCGGTCACCGCCTGCGACTCACCCGACTCCACGCCGCGCCCGTCCAGGGCGGTGACGGTGTAGTGGTATGCGGTGCCGTTGTCCAGCGCGCCGTCGCGCACCGGCGACGTCGCGGTCTCGGCGACCAGCGCGCCGTCGCGGTACACCCGGTACCGGGCGGGGGCGGGCACCGGCATGTCCCAGCTCACGGTGACCTCGCTGTCGCCGGCGTCCGTGGCCACCCCGGTCGGGATGGCGGGCGGGATCGCCTGCGGGGTCACCGACACGGTCGGGGAAGGCGCGGACCGCTGGTCGTCGGCGCCGATCGCGACCAGGGCGTACGCGTACGTGACGCCGTTGACCGCCGAGGTGTCGACGAACAGGGTGTCGGTCTGGACGCCACCCAGCGGCAGCCCGTCGCGCAGCAGCTGCCAGCGGGTGATGCCGTTCGCGGCCGACCAGGAGAGGGTGACCTGGCTGTCGCCGGCGCCCGCGGCGAGGGCCGCCGGGGCGGGCGGGGCCGGGGCCGGCACGACGGCCGCGGCCGAACTCAGCGGTCCGGCCGCGCTGTTGGCGTTACGGGCCAGGAGCGTGTACTGGTACGTCGTTCCGTTGCTGAGCCCGGTGTCGGTGTGCGCCGTCGCCGTGCCGGGCAGCTCGGCGACCACGACCCCGTTGCGGCGCAGCTCGTACGCGGCCACCGAGCCGGCGGGCGCCGACCAGGTCAGCGCGGCGGCGCCGTCGCGGGCGCGGGCCACCAGCGACTCCGGCGCACCCGGCGGGGCCAGCGGCGTCGCAGCCCGCATCGGCGACAGGGCCGAGGACTGCCCGGCCACCACCACCTGCACCTGGTACTGGAGGGTGACGCCGTTGGCCAGGCCGCTGTCGGTGCTGCGCGTGGTCGGGGCGTAGACCGTACGCAGATATTTGCCGTTGCGGTAGAGCAGGTAGCGCTGCGCGCCGACGGTCGGCAGCCAGGCCAGGTCGACCCGGGCGTTGCCGGCCGTGGCGGTGAGCCCGAACGGGCTGCGCTGCTGCTCGACGGTCGGCACGGCCGTCACGTACACCGACTTCGAGGGCGAGCCGTTGCGGTTCAGCGACTGCAGGGTGAGCAGGTACGAGCGGCTGTTCACCAGGTTGGCGACCACGACCGTGCCCGCCGTGGCGGGAACCGTGGTGACCCGGACGCCGTTGCGCAGCACCCGCACCGAGGTGGCCAGCGCCGACGTCGGCTTGTTCCAGTTGAGCGTGACCTGGCTGTCCTGGTTGCGCAGCACCACGCCGGTCGGGGCGGGCGGCGCCGCCAGTGGGGTCACCGTCTTCACCGTCGTCCAGTCGGACTTCTTGCCACGCGAGTTGACGCTGCGGATCGCGTACCGGTAGCTGATGCCGTTGCGCACGCTGGTGGAGGACCACTTCGAGGCGCGCAGCTTCTTCACCACGACCACGCCGTTGCGCTTGATGTCCACGGCCACCGCGCCCCTGGGCAGGTGCCACGACAGGCTGACCCGGCCCACCCCGGCGGTCGCCGTGAACGACTTGGGCTTGGGCGGGGTGGTCGCGGCGACCGCGGCGACGCCGCTGGTGAGCAGCATGACGACGCAGGCCAGCGCGACGAACAGCAGACGACGCGGTCGGACTCGGATCAGCGGCACGTGCCCACACCCGAATCGGAGAAGGGCACGGTGGCGGGCTGCGCCTGCTGGAAGTCCCAGGCGTAGCCCCCGTCGCGCAGGCGCATGAAGAGCACGCCGAACAGCGCGGCCGACGTGTCGGCGTACTTGGATTCGGTGACCTGCTCGACGTCCGGGTGGTCGTCCAGGCCGTAGTTGTTGGCCCCGCCCGTGCCGACGATCCAGCTGCGCATGCCCTGCGACTCCGGCACCGCCGTGGGCGCCACCATGGTCGAGTTGTCGATCGCGGTGGCCCGCCCGAGCGGCGTGAAGCGCTGGTAGTTGTGGTCGTGCGCGGTCATGACGACGTCCACGCCGTTGTCGAGCAGGGTGTTCCAGACCGGGGTCATCGGCGCGTACGCGCCGTGGTGACCCAGCGAGTACAGCGGATGGTGCCAGTAGGCCAGGGTGCACCGGTTGGGGTGGGCGGCGAGGTCGTCCTTCAGCCACCGGATCATCGGGCTGGTGTCGGTGCACGGGGTGATCGGGGCGCACAGGTTCGAGTTGATGGCGATCAGGTGCCAGCTGCCGACGTCGTAGCTGTAGCTGCCCGGCACGCCGTACGGGGTGTCCTTGTGCGCGGCGGCACCGAAGTACTCGTAGTAGCCCTGCCCGCTCGGCGTCTTGTACTCGTGGTTGCCCGGGACGGGCCGGCTGATCGCCTTGTACGGGCCGAAGAACTGGTCGTACACGTTGATGAACTCGTCCAGCCGGCCGTCCTCGTACTGCAGGTCGCCCAGCGGCAGGAACGCGTGCAGGCGCCGCCCGGCGAGCTGCGCGGCGACGGAGTCCTGCCGGCAACCGGCGGGGCTGCCCTCGCCGCCGCGGTACACCGGGTTCGTGGGCGCGCAGGAGATGTCGCCGACGATCGCGATGAGCTGGCCCTCCGAGGTCGAGAGCGGCTGCGCCGCGGCCGTGCGCCCGGGCGCGGCGGCGCGCACGGTCACCACCGCCGCCGAGGCCACCGTGGGCACGAGGACAACCGCCGCGAGCACGGCGAGCAGCGTCGCTCGCCCGCCCCGGCGACGCAGCCAGAGGTGGTTCATGCGGGCCACGGTGGCGGGTGATGGGAGCACACCGGTTGCGGCCCGGGTGCGACAACGGTGCCACCGGCCGCCGCACCACACCCGCACCCCGGCATGCACCGATCGGCTCCGCGCCGCGACCACGCTGGCGAGGTCGGAGAGGCGCGGCCTGCGATTCGGGGGACGGACAGGTGTACGTATCGGTGCGCGACCGCCCAGCGGCCGCGGGAGGCGCCGCGGGCCGCGTCGCCACCACGGTACTGCTGCTCGGCGTCGTCAGCCTGCTCACCGACATCTCCTCCGAGATGGTCGCGGCGGTCCTGCCGCTGTACCTCACCGCGCAGGCCGGGCTCGGCTACCTCGGGTACGGCCTGGTCGACGGCGCCTACCAGGGCGTCAGCGCGCTGGTCCGGATGGTCGGCGGGTACGCGGGCGACCGCAGCGACCGCGCCAAGTGGATCGCGGTGATCGGGTACGGCGTGTCCGCGCTCAGCCGGATCGCCCTGCTGCCCGCGCACGGCCTGGCCGCCATCACCGCCGTGATCACGGCGGACCGGCTCGGCAAGGGGCTGCGGACCGCGCCACGCGACGCGCTGATCGCCGCCGCCTCCCCGCCGCACGCGCTGGGCCGGGCGTTCGGGGTGCACCGGATGCTGGACACGATCGGTGCCGCGCTCGGGCCGCTCGTCGCGTTCCTGCTGCTGGCCGCCGTGCCCCAGGGCTACAACGCGGTGTTCGTGGTGGCGTTCGCGGTCGCCGCGGTCGGCCTGGCCGTCCTGGTCCTGCTGGTGCCGGACCGGCGCACCAACCGGGGCACCCGGGTGCGGCTGGGCGACATCCTGCGCGAGGTGACCGGAGCCCGGCTGCGCCGCCCGCTGCTGGCCTGCGCGCTGCTCGGCGCGGTCACCATCGGCGACGGCTTCCTCTATCTGGTGCTGCAGCAGCAGGATGAGCTGGACGTCCGGTGGTTCCCGCTGCTGTTCGTCGGCACGAACGTGGCGTACCTGCTGCTGGCGCTGCCGCTGGGCCGCCTGGCCGACCGGGTGGGCCGGGCCCGGGTCCTGCTGGCTGGCCACGTCGCGCTGCTGGCCGTCTACCTCGTGGCCGCGGGTCCGGTCCGCGGGCCGGTCACGATCGTGGCCGTGCTGGCGCTGCTGGGTACGTTCTACGCGGCCACCGACGGCGTCCTGCCCGCCCTGGTGAGCCGCCTGGTCTCCGCCGAGACCCGGACCAGCGGCATCGCCGCCGCCCAGACCGTCACGGTTGTCGCCCGTTTCGCCTCGTCGGTCGCGTTCGGTGCACTATGGTCGGCCGTCGGGGCACGTCCGGGCCTGCTGGCGTTCGCGCTGCTGCTGGCCGCGGCGCTGCCGGTGGCCGCCGTGCTGCTGCGCGGCGCCGGCCGCACGCCGCTGCCGTCCGGCGCCGCGGCCGCCTCCCCCGAACCGGCCGGAAGCCCGTGAACCACGAGCCGTCGGCGGCCCCGGACCCGACGCCGGGACGGGACGGCGACGGGCCCGAACGGAGACCGATGAACGACGGCGCGGCCCACGACCCGGGCGAGACCGGACCCGGCGGACGGGGCCGCGCGCGGCTGCTGGCCGTCGTCGCCGTCACGGTGCTGGCCGCGGTCGGCGCGTCCGCGTACGTGGTGCATGCCCGCCGGGAATCCCAGCGCGCGACCGAACGGGCGCCGCACGCCGCCACCGGCGGCGACTGGGCGTCGGTGTCGGCCGGACCGCACGTGGTGTTCCGCAACACCGGCGCCGGGCCCGACCAGGGCAAGGTCGCCGTGGCGCCGCTGACCGACCCGGCCGGCCCGCGGGCGCTCACCCCGGCGAGCTGCGACCGGGTGTACGCCACCCGGGCCCGCGCGGTGTGCCTGTCCGCGCACACCGTCCTGACCACCCGCAGCTACCAGGTGCGGCTGCTGCGGCCCGACTGGTCCACCGAGCGGGACCTGGGCAAGCTGACCGGCCTGTACAGCCGCACCCGGCTCGCCCCCGACGCCGGGCACGCCGCGGTCACGGCCTTCGTGTACGGCGACTCGTACACCAGCCCCGGCAAGTTCTCCACCCGCACCACGATCACCCCGGCGGCCGGCGGCGCACCCCTCGACCTGGAGAAGTTCGAACTGGTCGTGGACGGGAAGGTGCGGCGCGACCGGGACCGCAACTTCTGGGGCGTGACGTTCGCGGACGGTGACCGCTTCTACGCCACCGCCCTGGCCGGCGGCAAGACCTGGCTGGCGCGCGGCAGCGTCGCCGCCCGGCGGCTCACCGCCCTGTACGAGGACGTGGAATGCCCGTCGCTGTCCCCGGACGGCACCCGGATCGCGTACAAGAAGCACGGCGATCTGCCCGACGGCCAGTGGCGGCTCACCGTGCTCGACCTCGCGACCGGGCGGCAGACCCCGCTGGCCGAAACCCGCAGCGTCGACGACCAGCCGGAATGGCTCGACGACCAGCACGTCCTGTATGGCCTGCAGTCCGGCCCCATGGCCGCCCGGACCACGGACGTGTGGGTGGCCGACGCGGACGGCGGCGGCACCCCGAGCCTGTTCATCCCCAACGCCTGGTCGCCCGCCGTCGTCCGCTGAGCCCGCCGCTCCGCCCGTTCCAGGCTGAGCTTCTAACCGGCGGCCGGGTCCGGCGGCCGATCCCGGTAGAGCCGGGCCACCACGTCCTCGATGTCCGGCTCCACCAGCGACAGATCGCGCAGCGAACCCAGCGCGGTCAACGCGGCGACCACCGCCCCCGCCGACGCCGACTCCAGCGCGAAGCTCACCCGGTGCCCGTCGGCCTCGACCGCGGACACCGCCGCGCCGTCCACGGCGAACCCGGGCGGCAGCGGGGCGTCGAGGTCGGCGACCAGACGGCGGCGCGAGCCGTACCGGGTGTGCAGGGCGTCGATCGTCCCGTCGTGCACCACCCGGCCGTGGTCGATCACCACGAGCCGGTGGCAGAGCCGTTCGATGTCGGCCAGGTCGTGGGTGGTGAGCACCAGCGTCACGTCGCCGGCCGCGCCCAGCTCCGCCAGGAACGAGCGCACCGCCCGCTTGCTCGTCACGTCCAGGCCGATGGTCGGCTCGTCGAGGAACAGCACCTCGGGGCCGTGCAGCAGCGCCGCGGTCAGCTCACCGCGCATCCGCTGGCCCAGCGACAGCTGCCGGACCGGGGTGTCCAGGAACTCGTCCAGATCCAGCAACGCCCGGCAGCGGCGCAGCCGGGCCGCGTGGTCCGCGACCGGCACCCGGTAGACGTGCCGCAGCAGCGCGAACGACTCGCGCAGCGGCAGGTCCCACCACAGCTGCGAACGCTGACCGAAGACCACCCCGATGCGCAGCGCCAGCCGGGTCCGCTGCGGCACCGGGGTCAGCCCGCACACCGACACCTGGCCGGCCGACGGGGTGAGCACCCCGGTCAGCATCTTCAGCGTGGTCGACTTGCCCGCGCCGTTGGGGCCGATGTAGCCGAGCATCTCGCCCGGCTGGACGCACAGGTCCACCCCGGCGACGGCCGGCACGATCCGCTTCTCCCGGCGCAGCCGGCCGGCGCGTACCCGTACCGTGAAGTCCTTGCGCAGCCCCCGCGCCTCGATCACCGCGGCCATGACCGCCCACCTCCTCGCTCCCCCGTCATGCCCTCCTGGCCCTCGCTCCGCTCGGTGCAGTCGGTCACGACCCGGTGCTGCGGTACTGGCGGATCCCGGCCCGCCACGCGAGCGCGGCCACGCCGGCCACGATCAGCGCGACCAGCGGCGAGACGTACCCGGCCCAGGGCGGCAGGCCGAGCGGGTCGGTGAGACCCAGCAGGGCCAGCGCGGGCTGGTAGGCCACGAACGCGAAGCCCAGACCGTACGCGAACAGCGCCCGGAACCAGCCCTCGAAGACCGTGACCGGGTACGAGGCGAAGTCCCGCCCGCCGTACGTGAACGCACTGCCCAGCTCGCCCGAGTCCACCCACCAGAACGCCAGGCTGGCGCTCAGCACGAAGATCGAGCCGAAGAAGACCGCGCCGAACAGCGGGGCGGTGACCAGCAGCGCCAACCGCGCCGGGGTCCAGACGATCGGGTTCGCGTGCAGCGCGACGCCGAGCACCACGAGCGCCAGCACCAGTCGCAGCGCCTTGCGCAGCGGCAGATCCATGAGCATCAGCTGAGCGAGCACGCCGAGCGGGCGGAGCAGCACCGCGTCCAGGGTGCCCGCCCGCACGTACGTCTGCAGCCGGTCGATGTTGCCCACGCAGATGTCGGCCACCACGAACGCGCACGACGCCAGGCTCACCATGAGCAGCGCCTGGGCCAGCGTGAACCCGCCCACCCGCGGCGCGGGCCGGAACAGCACCACGACGGTGAGCACGTCCATCGCCGTGGCGCCGAGGTTGGTCGTCAGCTCCACCACGAACGACGCCCGGTAGGAGGCGGCGGCGCGGGCCTGGGCGGCCAGCAGTGCCGCGTACGCGAAAAGCCGTCCCTGGCGCTGCTCACCCACCCTGGGCCACCAGCCTGCGCTCCGCCCGGCGCTGCACCGCGGCGCATGCGGCCAGCAGCGCCCCGGCCCACACCACCTGCAACCCCACCAGGCCGGCCTGCAAGGCCGGCGGGTCGCGCTCGGTCAGCACGTCGAGCGGGGTCTGCAGCATTCCCGGGAACGGCGTGCCGACCCACAGCAGCACGGCGAGCCCGTGCGGGAGCAGTCGCAGCGGGAAGTACAACCCGGCCAGCGCGCCACCCGCGAGGGTCCACAGCATCACCGGCCCCCGGGCGTCATGCAGCCAGAACGCGGTCGCGTTCACCAGGAAGCGGCACCCGAAGCTGATCACCACGGCCAGCACGACGGACACCGCGAACAGCGGGACGGTCCACCAGCGCCCCGGTACGTAGAGGTCGAAGACAAGCGCCCCGACGAGCACCGGGGGCACGAACCGGGTCATCATCCGGTGCAGCGCCCGCCCCAGGTCCGGGGCGAGGTACGAGACCACCGGATGCACCGGGCGCAGCAGGTCCACGGTCACCTCGCCCGACCGGATGCGGTCGGACAGCTCCGACCACCCCAACAGGGCCACTACGGTGAGTAGCCCTTGGCCCACCCAGACGTACGTGACGAGCTGCGTCTCGTCGTATCCGGCCGGGCGGCCGTTAACCGTGGCCGCCGCGACGGCTAACAGTACGTAACAGCGCAGGAACCCGAAGACGATGTTCGTGAACGATCCGGCCATCGTGGCCTGCCGGTAGGACGCCCAGCGGCGGAAACCCGCCCAGACGAGCGCACCGAACGTCGTGGCCACCCCCCGGAACGGACGACGTGGAGAGATCGTCGGCACCCTGGCGTCCTGCCCGTCCACGCCGTTAATCTCCTCCCCGATACCCCAGCAGCGGAGCCGGGCGAATGTACCCGGTGTGCCCCCCTGCCGCCGCCAAATTTCCCGACAAGGTGGATCTCGTCGTGACGGAGCGTCGCCAAGCATCAGCCACCCTTCCGGGTGCCAGATGAACGGCTGGAGCTCTCACGCGGGTGCCGGCGGCTGGGACGACGAGCCCGGCTGGCTGTACGAGATCACCTGGGAGTGGCAGCCGGTGCCCGGCCAGCGCTACCCGGGCGACCAGGGACGCCTGCGCGCGGTGCACACCCCGGTGTTCGACCCCACCGTCGATCCGCCCCCCGCCGACCCGCCGTCCTGGACCGACGGCGCGGACAACCGCGACCCGGACGGCGCCGCCGGCCAGCGCGCGGCGGCCGCCCGTGAACAGCCCGCCCGTGCACAGCCCGCGCGTGAACAGCCCGCCTGGAACCGCCCGGTGCCGCACCCCGAGCACATCCGGCCGGTCGACAGCCGGACACCGTTCCGGGACGCGCAGCCGAACCTGCAGGAGGCGCTGGCCAACTACTACGGTCCGCGGATGGCCGAGCGGAGTCCCCGGCCCCCGGCCGCCCCCGCGTCGCCGCCGCCGTCGCGGCCGGGTTCCCCGACACCGTACGTCGGTGGTCCGTACGACGAGGCACGGCCGGGTTCCCCGGCGGGGCGGGGCCAGGCCGGGCCGGGGTCCGCGCCGTACCCCGGGCGGGCCGGGGGACCGCCGGCCCCGCACCGGGCCGGTCCACCGCAGCCTGGCCCATTGCAGCCTGGCCCCTCGCAGCCTGGCCCATTGCAGCCTGGCCCCTCGCAGCTTGGCCCGTCGCAGCCTGGCCCCTCGCAGCTTGGCCCATTGCAGCCCGGCCCGTCGCAGCCTGGCCCGTCGCAGCTTGGCCCCTCGCAGCCTGGCCCGTCGCAGCTTGGCCCCTCGCAGCTTGGCCCGTCGCAGCATGGCCCGCAGCCTGGCCCATTGCAGCCCGGTCCGGGGCAGCCCGGTCCGGGGCAGCAGTCGCGGCCCGGGGCTGGGCGTGCGCCACAGCCGCCGTTGCGGCCGGGTGAGGTGCCGCCGCCGCACGGCGGGTATGCCATGCCGCCGGGCTCCGGGCGGTCCGGTGTTTCCGTACCGCCGGACGCCCGAGTCGGCGGACCCCCGCCCAGCGGCGGCGAGCGGCCCCAGCGCGCGCAGTACCGCGACGCGGGGCCGGACGGTCGCCGTGGCGACGGACCGCCCGGGCACTGGCGCTCCGATCCCGCCGCACAGTCCGGGGGCTCCCGGGAACTTCGACCCACCGGTCCGCACCCGGAGAGTCGGCCGCAGCCGCCGCACCACGACACCCGGCCGTATTCGGGTGCCCCACACCAGGGCAACGCGCCGCGCTCCGGGGTTCCGTACCAGGACAACCGGCCACAGTCCGGGATCCCGCACCAAGGCGTCCCGCCGCAGTCCGGCGTCCCTTACCAGGGCGCTCCGTCCCAGTCTGGCGTCCGTTACCAGGGCGCTCCGCCCCAGTCTGGCGTCCCTTACCAAGGCGCTCCGCCCCAGTCTGGCGTCCCTTACCAAGGCGCTCCGCCGCAGCCGAGCGTCCCTAGTCAAGGTGTCCCCCCGCAGTCGGGTGTCCCCTACCAAGGCGCTCCGCCCCAGCCTGGTGTGCCTAACCAAGGTGCCCCGCCGCAGTCGGGCGTTCCCTACCAAGGCGCCCCGCCCCAGCCCGGCGTCCCCTACCAAGGCACCCCGCCCCAGTCGGGCGTTCCCTACCACGGTGCCCCGCCGCAACACCACGGCGCCGCGCCGGAACCGGGGCACCAGGACGCCTGGCCGCCCGCGGGTGCTGCCCCCCGTCCGGGGCCCGCCCAGTCGCACGGCGCACCGCATCGCGACGCTGGGCGGGCGCCCGGCGCGCGCTGGGAGGAGACGACCGGACAGCGTCCGGCGAACGTCCGGCCCGAAGACCACGCGCGTCCACAGGGGTGGCAGGACGCTCCGCTTCCCCAGGCCAGCCCGCGCGGGCCACGGTCCGGCGTACCGCTGCCCCCGGCCCGGCCCACCGCCGCCCCGCCGCGCGGCGCGCAGCCTCCGCCCGCCCCGCACGGCCCGGGCCCGGATCCCGCTGGGCACCGCCACGCCGCGCAGTCGTACGACAGCCGTGGCCGGGCCTTCGACGACACTCCGCCGTACGGCATGCCGACGGTGCCGAACCCGGCGGCGGGAATTCCGGCCGGGCACCAGCCTGCCGCCGGAACGCCCGGTGGGCCTCCGCCCGGCCCAGCGGCGTACGCCCGGCCGGAGCAGCCACCGCACGCGCCCGGAGCCAGGCCCACGCCGCCCCGCGTGGTTCCGGAGACCGGCCCACCGATGCAGTACCGGCCGGTGCCGCAGGCTCCCTATCCGCCGCAGCCCCGGCATGCGCAGGCGAGCGAGCCGCCGGTGCGGCACGCCATGCCGCCCGAGGCTGACCACACGGTTCCCACTGCACCGGTCACGGCACCCCCTGCAGGACCCGTCACGGCGCCGCCGGCCTCGCCGTCGACCGCCGGACCGGTGGCGCCCGTTTCACCCACGAGCTGGTTCGCGCACCCTCCGCACTCTGAACCGGCGTCGGACGAAGAAAACAGCGACGCATCGGGCGAACCCGACGACGCCCGACCACGGCTCGGCGGTTCCTCCGGCACCGACCCGTATCGGCGCGCCGACGGACCGGTGCCCGCAGACGAAGCGATCGACGTCGGCACCGTGCCGCTCTCCCCGGACGAGGCCGGAATTGGCCGCCGCCCGACCGGCTCACCAACGACCGGCGTCGATCAGGTCATCGATGCTTCCGAACGGGCCACCACGCCATCCGCCGACAACGTTGACAGCGACCCAGCCGACTCGGACGGCGAAACCCGCGGTCTCGGCTGGCTGCTGCAGCTCAACGGGCTGGGGGCGCCGTCGCTGGGGCCACCGGCGACCATCCGGCCGACGCCGGAGTCCACCGAGGACATCTCGGCAGCGCGGGACACGACAGAAGTTACGGCCGTGGCGGCCACGCCGGTCGTCTCCCGGGCCATGCCCGCGCTGGCACCGGACACCGAGCACCCCACCGCAACCGTTCCGGACGCGCAGGGCTCGACGGTGACGGTTTCAGCGGCCCAGCACCCGGCCCCGGCAGCCGCACTCGGCCTCGGAGGCAGCCCAGGTAACCCGGCCGACCCAGGTGACCCGACCGACACCGCAAGCAGCGCAGGCGACCCAGCGGTAATCGCAGCCGGGCCAGCAAACACAGCCAGCGGTCCGACGGACGCGGCAGCCGACGCGGCAAGCACCGCAGCCGACACCGCAACCGAGCCAGCAAGCACCACAAGCGACTCGACGCACACCGCAGCAGGGTCGTCCCGAGACACCTCGGACGAGGTGAGCGCGGCATCCCCTGACGCGGATGCAACCAGCCCGGACACGACCAGCCGAGACCTGAGGGATCCGAACCACTCGCCTTCCGTGGCGGCGTCCGCGCCCGATGACGACGCAGCCTCCACGGACGCCCCACCGCTGCTCGACGCCACCGACCCCGCCAAGGCGACAACCGAGACTGCATCCAGCACGGACACCAACGACGCCATCGACGCCGAACCCGCCGACACCGTGGTGGAGGACGGCCGCACCTCCAAGATCTTTGAAGAGTTCCGGTCAGAAGCTGACCCGAACTCCTCAAGATCCGGAAGTGCTCCCCTTGCGCTCGCGGACGAGGCGAGCGCGGCATCGCCTGACGCAGATCCGACCAGCCCGGACACAACCCGCCCCGGCGCGACCAGCCCCCACACGACCAGCCCCCACACGACCAGCCCCCACACGACCAGCCCCCACACGACCAGCCCCCACACGACCAACCCGGATGCGACCAGCCGAGACCTGAGGGATTCGGGTCACTCGCCTTCCGTATTGACCTCCGCGCCCGAAGACGACGCAACCTCCACAGACGCCCCACCGGTGCTCGACGCCACCGACCCCACCGAGGCGAAAACCGAGACTGCATCCAGCACGGACACCAACGACGCCATCGACGCCGAACCCGCCGACACCGTGGTGGAAGACGGCCGCACCTCCAAGATCTTTGAAGAGTTCCGGTCAGAAGCTGACCCGAACTCCTCAAGATCCGGAAGTGCTCCCCCTGCGCTCGCGGACGAGGTGACAGCCGACACGGCGAGCAAGGTGGACACACTCTCGACAGAGCAAGCGACCGAACCGGCCCCACGGGCCGCGGCCGGCGACGCAACACCCGACCCGGTAGCGAAGACCGCGACCCCCGCGGTCAAGCGCGACGCCCCGGCGCCGTCCGACACCACCACCTCCGCAAGCCCCGAACCCGACCCACCCGCCCCGAAGCCGGAGCCGGAGCCCGGCCCGGCCGTGGCCCCCTGGGGACCAGAGCCCGAGCCCGGACCACCCGCGCCCGAGCCCGAGCCCGGACCACCCGCGCCCGAGCCCGAGCCCGGACCACCCGCGCCCGAGCCCAAGCCCGGACCACCCGCGCCCGAGCCCAAGCCCGGGCCACCCGCGGCAGAGCCCGAGCCCGAGCCCGGACGGGCAGTAGCCCCCTGGGGAGCGGAGCCCGAGCCGGCCGTAGCCCCCTGGGGAGCGGAGCGGACCGTACCCACCGCCCATCCTCCGGTCAGCACCCCCGCCGGGCCGGCGCGTACCCGGACCGAACCCGAGGACGTGCTCTCCGCGTACCCGTGGCGGTTGTGTCCGAAGACGCTGCGCGAGTTGGCCGACGACCCGGACCCGCTGCGGGTCGTGCGGGACCGCCTGACCGACAAGCTTGAGTACGCGGAACGCGCCGCCGTCCGCGCCCGGCTGCTGAGCCTGCGCGCGGTGGCCTCCCGCGCCCTGGGCGACCTGGACCCGGCGCTGGCGGACGCCCGGGAGGCGCTGGACCACGCCGAGGCGACCACCGACCTGCACCTCACCGCGCTCGTCCGGACCCGCCTGGCCGTGGTGCTGCAGTGGCGCGGCGAGTACGCCGAGGCCGACCGCCGGTACGCCGAGGCCGACTCGGCGGAGCTGCCGGACGTGCTGCGGGCGGCCATCGCGGAGCTGGCGGCCCGGTGCCGTTTCGAGCAGGGACGCCACCTGGAGGCGTGCACGCTGTTCGAGCGCGCGCTGGATCTGCGCCGGGTGGAGGACCCGGAGCTGGTCGCGCGGGTGGAGCTGGCCCTGGACGTGGTGCACACCCGGGTTCGGGAGAGCGGTTGGGGTCCGTACGCGCGCACGGCCGAACAGGTCCGGCAGCAGCCGCCCCGGCCGCACCGGGCGCAGGACCACGAGTCGGGCCTGTGGGGGTACGCGGATTCCGACGGCACGCTGGTGGTGCCGCAGCGCTACGCGGACGTGGCGCCGTTCCACGACGGTCTGGCGTGGGTGCGCCTCCCGTCGGGGCGCGCGTGGGAGCTGATCGACACCGCGGGCACGACGGTGATCGACGAGTCGGCCGGGTACCGCGGGGTGGGCCCGTTCGGCGACGGGCTGGCGTGGGTGACCCGGGACGGCACGGGCGGCTGGTTCGCCATCGACTCGCGCAACCGGGTCGTGGTGGAGGGCGGCTTCGACGACGTACGCGCGTTCCGCAACGGGCTGGCCCCGGTGCGCCGCGGCGTCGGCTGGGGTGCGGTGGACCGCGACGGGCGGCTGGTGGTGCAGCCGAAGTACCTGGGGTTCGCGACCGCGCTGGCGGGCGGGCGGCATCTGGACGGCTTCACCGACGAGGGCCTGGCGGTGGTGGACGCGGGCAACCGCAAGGGTGTCGTGGACCGCGGCGGGCGGGAGGTCGTGCCCGCGGTGCACGCGGCCCTGCTGATCCACCCGACGGCGTTCGTGGTCGGTGACCGCGACGGCCGGTGGGGCGCGCTGGACCGCCAGGGCGAGCCGCTGGTCGAGCTGACGCATCCGAACCCGGCGGCGGCGCTGGACGAGGTGGCCCGGCGGCAGGTGGACATCCGGCCCGTTCTGTAAGGGGCGGGTAGGGTCGCAGGAATGGAGTTCCGTCACCTCGGCCGTTCCGGCCTCATGATCAGCGAGATCGCCTACGGCAACTGGATCACTCACGGCTCCCAGGTCGAGGAGGAGGCCGCCGCCGCGTGCGTGCAGGCCGCCCTCGACGTGGGCATCACGACCTTCGACACCGCGGACGTGTACGCGGGCACCCGCGCGGAGGAGGTGCTCGGTCGCGCACTGCAGGGGCAGCGCCGGGAGGGTCTGGAGATCCTCACCAAGGTCTACTGGCCGACCGGCCCGGGGCCGAACGACCGCGGCCTGTCCCGCAAGCACATCATGGAGTCGATCGCCGGTTCGCTGCGCCGCCTGCAGACCGACTACGTCGACGTCTACCAGGCCCACCGCTTCGACTATTCGACTCCGCTGGAGGAGACGATGCAGGCGTTCGCCGACATCGTGCACTCCGGCAAGGCCCTCTACATCGGCGTCTCCGAGTGGAAGGCCGCGGAGATCCGCGCGGGCGCCGAGCTGGCCAAGGAACTGAAGATCCAGCTCGTGTCGAACCAGCCCCAGTACTCGATGCTGTGGCGGGTCATCGAGGCCGAGGTCGTGCCCACCTGTGAGGAGCTGGGTCTGGGCCAGGTGGTCTTCTCCCCGATCGCACAGGGCGTGCTGACCGGCAAGTACCAGCCGGGCCAGCCGCCGCCGGCGGGCTCCCGGGCGACGGACGAGTCCGGCTCCGGGTTCATGCAGCGGCTGCTGACCGACGAGGTGCTGACGACCGTACAGAAGCTGCGGCCGCTGGCCGATCAGGCCGGGTTGTCGATGGCGCAGCTCGCCGTGGCCTGGGTGCTGCAGAACCCGAACGTCTCGGCCGCCATCGTCGGCGCCTCCCGCCCGGAGCAGGTCTACGACAACGCGAAGGCGTCCGGCGTGAAGCTCGACGCGGACCTGCTCAAGGCGATCGACGAGATCCTCGACCCGATCGCCGAGCGCGACCCGGCGCACACCGCCAGCCCGGCCCGGCGCCCCTGACGTGACCGACGTGGTTCTGGGCCGGGCTCAGGTCTCGGCCCAGAACCGCATCCACTCCAGGCCCACGCGTCCGGCGAGATCCGGAATGCCGATGGCGTCGCAGAGCACGCCGACGAATGAGAAGAACCACACGTTGATCTTGGACTGCCACAACAGCACGAAGAGCAGGATGAATCCGTACGGGGCGAACAGGTCGTAGGCGCGCTGGTATTCACGGTTCAGCCAGGGCCGGACGATGTTGCCGCCGTCGAGGCCCGGAACGGGCAGGAAGTTGAGCACGCTCGCGGTCACCTGCAGGAACCCCAGCGCCGCCAGGGCGATCCAGAAGTTGGCGTGCTCGCCGACGAGCTCCCCGCCACTGAAGCCGAGGTCCTGCCCCGCACCCAGCGCGAACGGCACCGCGATGAGCAGCGCGAACAGCACATTGGTGGCCGGGCCGGCGAGGCTGATCAACGATTCGCGGGCCCGGGTACGGACCAGCGAGTGGTCGATCCACACCGCACCGCCGGGCAGGCCGATGCCGCCGAGCACCACCGCGATGATCGGCAGCACGATGGACAGCAGCGGGCTGGTGTACTTCAGCGGGTTGAGCCGCAGGTAGCCACGCTCGGCCACGCCCCGGTCACCGCAGGCGTAGGCGACCGCGGCGTGGGCGTACTCGTGCAGGCACAGCGACAGCAGCCAGCCGGACACGATGAACAGGAAGACGTCGACCCGGACGTTGCCGAAGCCGGTCCACGCCATCCAGCCGCTCACCGCGGTCAGCGCGACGATGCCGACGAAGACGGGACTGGGGACGAACGCGTTGCGCGGCCCCACCGAACTGGGCACGTTCACTCGGCCGGCAGCAGACTCATCTTGTAGTCCTCCCGGTCGTCCTCGACCAGGGTGACGGCGGTGATGCCGGCGCCGGCCAGCTCGCGCCACGCCTGACCGATCCACGACTCGGCGTCCGCCTGGCTGCTGAACGTCTCCACCGGGCCGGCGATCGCCTGCCCGTCGGCGCCCTCGTACCGCCAACTCCACGGCATGCCGCGGCCTCCTCGTGTCTGTCAGCTCGTGTAGATCAGGTTGCCAACCCCCGTCCACCCTACGGCCTCACGGGCGCTGTTCGGGGCCGCCCGCACCCGGACCGGCCGCGGCCTTAAGGTACGGGGCATGTCCGTTGATCGGTGGAACACCGTCCTGGTGCTCGGCGGCATCCGTTCCGGCAAGTCCGCGTTCGCCGAGTCCCTGGTCGCGGACGCGGCGTCGGTCCGCTACATCGCCACGGCCGCCGGGGCGCCGGATGATCCCGAATGGAACGCCCGGATCGAGGCGCATCGGCGCCGCCGACCGGCTTCCTGGTACACCGAGGAGACCGCCACCGACCCCGCCCGGCTGGCCGTGCTGCTGGCGGACGCGAAGCCCGGCGACATGCTGCTCGTCGACGACCTGGGTGGCTGGGTGGCCGCCCTGCTCGACCCGGCCCGCCGCTCGGACCCGGCGGCGCACGAGGACTCAGCCCCGACCGGCACGCCGGTCGCAGCGGCCGGCACCGCGGTTCCGTCGGCCACCGGCGACGTCGTTGCGTCGGCCACCGGCGACGCGGTCGTGGCGCTGGCCGACGCGGTGCGCGAGTGCGAAGCCCGGGTGGTGTTCGTGAGCCCCGAGGTGGGGTTGTCGCTGGTGCCGACGAACCCGGTGGGCCGCGCCTTCACGGACTCCCTCGGCGCCGCGAACCAGGCCGTCGCGGCGGCCTGCGACGCCGTGGTTCTGGTCATCGCGGGCCAGCCGACCTGGCTGAAGCCAACCGGCCCGGAGGTGGCCGCGCTGTCCACGGCCCCGGCCCTCGCCGCAGCCGCCGCCCCGGGAACGACCGCCACCGCACCCACCGCCCCTGCAACGACCGCCACCGCACCCACCGCCCCGGACACGACCGCCACCACGACGCCCGCACCGACCGCACCGACCGCAGCCACGACCCCGTTGCCCGCGCCGACCATCGCGCCGGTCCCCGTCGACGTGGTCACCGCCGAGACGCCGGCCGGATCGGTGCCCGACATCGAACCCGGCATGGACCTGCCGCTGCCCGACAACGACGCCGGCCCGGACGCCCGCGACCGCCTGGAGACCCTGGACCTGCCCGGGTCGGGCCTGGGCGCCCTCGGCGAGGCGGTCGAATTCGCCGCGGCCGCCCAGGGCACCACGGTGCCGCGCCCGTGGGGCCCGGTACGCCTGCTGCTGCTGGCGGGCGAGCACACCGGCGACGCCGCCGCCGGGGCCGACCCGGACGACGCGGACCGCCGGGTCGCCGCGGCGACCGACGGTTCCGGGCCACTGGCCCGGCTGGCCGCCGGGGCGGACGCCGACATCCAGGTCGTCCGGGTGGCGGCCGCAGGGGCCATGGAGGACGGCCCGGTGCTCGACGCCGACGGCGTGGAGGCCGCGCTGCGGCAGGGCTGGGCGCTGGCCGAGCAGGCCGCGGACGACGGCCGGGACGCGCTGGTGCTCGGCGCGTGCGGCACCGGCACGGAGGCCGCCGCGACGGCCGTGATGGCGGCCAGCACCGGCGCCGAGCCGGTCGCCGTGCTGCCGCGGGTCCTGGTGCCGGGCGGCCGGTACGACGACGAGGCGTGGATGCGGCGCTGCGCGGCGGTCCGGGACGCGTTGCACCGGATCCGCCGGGAGCCGCGCGGCGCCCGCGACATCCTGTCCCAGCTCGGCGGCGCCGACGTGGCGGTGGCGACCGGGGTGCTGCTGGGCGCGGCGGCCCGGCGCCTGCCCGTGCTGCTGGACGGCCCGGTCGGCATCGCGGCCGGGCTGGTGGCGCGCGACCTGGCGGCGCAGACCCGGCACTGGTGCCTGCTGGCCGAGGCGGGCACGCTGGCGCTGGTGAAGCAGGGCGCCGACGTGCTGGGCCTGACCCCGGTGCTGCAGCTCGGCCTGGACCTGGGCGAGGGCGCGAACGCGCTGGCCGCCCTGCCGCTGCTGCGCAGCGCGATCGGCCTCACCGAGTCTCTCGGGGTGCATCCGGCCCTGCTGGACTCGCCCGGCGACCCCGGCTGGGAGGACGCCGACTTCGTCGAGCCGGAACCGGACGGTCCCGGCCCGGCGCGCGCCCCCGGTGCGTGACCTCGCGGCGGGCCTGCGGCTGGCGCTCACCACGCTGACCGTCGTGCCGTTGCGTGCGGGCCGGGTGGACCGTGCCGTGGCGGCGGTGGCGATGGCGGCGGCCCCGGCGGTCGGCGCGCTGCTGGGTCTGGCCGTCGCGGCGGTGCTGGCGGGCTTCGAGGCCGCCGGTGCTCCCGCCGGGCTGGCCGCCGTACTGGCCGTGGCCGCCGGGGCGGTGCTCACCCGCGGGCTGCACCTGGACGGGCTGGCCGACACGGTGGACGCGCTGGGCTCGTACCGGTCGGCCGGCGGCGCGCTGGAGATCATGAAGAAGCCGGACATCGGCCCGTTCGGGGTGGCGGCGATCGTGCTGACGCTGCTGGTGCAGGCGAGCGCGCTGACCGGGCTGGGCGCGGGGGCGGTGGTCGCGGCGTGGGCCGCGGGTCGCCTCGCGGTCCCGCTGGCCTGCCGCCGGGGCGTCCCGGCGGCGCGGCCCGAGGGGCTGGGCGCGCTGGTCGCCGGTACCGTGCCGGCACCGGTCGCCGCCGCCGGGGTGGCGCTGGTGGCGGCCGCGTCGATCTGGGCGGTGCCGGGCCGGCCGTGGCAGGGCCCGGCCGCCGTCGCCGCCGCGAGCCTGGCCGCGCTGCTGCTGGTTCGCCACGCGGTACGCCGCTTCGGCGGGGTGACCGGCGACGTCATCGGCGCGGCGGTGGAGACCGCGGCGAGTGTCGCCCTGATCGGCCTAGTGCTGGCCTGACTCGTACTCCTTGACCAGCCGCTTCGGTGCGGTACGCCGCCACGCCTCCACGACGACCTGGTGCAGTTCCTCGGGATCGGCGCTGGCCAGGTCGACCCGTACCCAGCCGTAGCGCCCGACGTAGTCGGCGACCGCGTACGTCTGCGGCGCGCCCGCGATCAGCTCGGCCTGCTCCTCCCGCGTCGCCTTGACCGACATCGTGGGTGAGTCCGGCGCGCCCCCGGCGATCATCTTGTCGCCGACCCGCAGGGTCGGGTGCCCCCACTGCTCGACCATGACCTCGCGGGTGCCCGGCAGCGCCAGCACCCACTCGCGCACCTGCGCGTAGGTGACCGCCATCAGCGCACCGACGTCTGCACGAACGGTGGTTTCACGACCCGGGCCTGCGTCCGGCGGCCCCGGATGTCCACCTCGACGACGTCGCCGTCGCTCAGCCCGGCGGCCGTGTCGAGCAGGGCCAGCGCGACGCCGACCTTCTTCGTGGGCGAGAACGTGCCGCTGGTGGTCTCGCCGATCAGCTGGTCACCGGCGTACACCTGCATGTGGCCGCGGGGGATGCCGCGGCCGACCAGTTCCAGGCCGCGCAGGCTCCGGCGCGGCCCACCGGACTTCTCCGCCAGCAGCGCGTCGCGGCCCCAGAAGGCGGGCTTGGACCAGCCGACCGCCCATCCGGCGCGGGCCTGCACCGGGCTGATCTCCAGGGACAGGTCCTGGCCGTGCAGCGGGTAGCCCATCTCGGTACGCAGTGTGTCGCGCGCGCCCAGCCCGCAGGGCTGCACCCCCGCGTCGATCAGCGCGTCCCAGGTCGCGCCCGCCTTGTCCCACGGGATGACCAGCTCATAGCCGTGTTCGCCGGTGTAGCCGGTGCGGCACACCACGATCTCCGGCGACGCCTGGAACGACATGTACTCCAGGTCGGTGGGCAGGCCGAGCTTGGTCAGCACGTCGACCGATCCCGGTCCCTGGACGGCGAGGATCGCGTACTTGCGGTGCTCGTCGGTGACCGTGATCCCGGCCGGGGCCGCCGCCGCGAGGCGGCGCACCACCTCGGCGGTGTTGGCGGCATTCGGCACCAGGAAGACGTCGTCCGGGCCGTACAGGTAAGCGATCAGGTCGTCGACCACGCCGCCGTTGTCGTCGCAGCACATCGTGTACTGCGCCTTGCCCGCGGCGATGCGGTCGAGGTCGTTGGTGAGGCAGGAGTTGACGAAGTCCGCTGCGCCCGGGCCCAGCACCGCGGCCTTGCCCAGGTGTGAGACGTCGAAGACGCCGACCCCGGTACGCACCGCGGTGTGCTCCTTGATCACCCCACCGCCCGCGTACTCCAACGGCATTTCCCAGCCGCCGAAGGCGGCGAACTTGGCGCCGAGCGCGACGTGGCGCTCGTGCAGGGGCGAACGCGACAGCGTGCCAGCGACCTCGGTGGACATAGGGGTCAACTTACCGCGCGCCGCGCCGCCCCGATCGACGTGATCCCGCCCGTTCGCACGACGGGGCCGCCAGTGTCGTTAGAGTCGGCGAGACACCACCGCCGAGCGGCGCGACCCGCGCCGGTCGGGCCATGCCGCCGGAGGCACCCAGGAGGTGCGCTCCGGCCCCGGACCTCCGCGGAGATCTCGAGTGACGCAGTCCGCCCCCTCTCTCAGCCTGGTCGATACCGACCCCGCCGAGCTGGCCGTCGATGCGATCGTCATCGGCCTGCACAGTCAGCCCGACGAGGGCGGTGCCGTGCTGCCCGCCGCCGGCGCCGAGAGCATCGCCGCGGCGTTCGACGGCAAGCTGACCGCCACCCTGGCGCTGCTCGGCGCGACCGGTGCGCCGGGTGAGGTCACCAAGCTGGCCACCCTGGGCACGGTGTCCGCGCCGCTGCTGGTGGCGGTCGGCCTCGGCGACGAGCCGTCCGGCGCGGCGCCCGACCCCGAGACGCTGCGCCGGGGCACCGGCGCCGCGGTGCGCGCCCTCGCGGGCAGCGCCACGGTCGCGCTGGCGCTGCCCCTGCCGGACAACGCCGAGGCGCCGGGCGTGCTGCGGGCCATCCTGGAGGGTGCGCTGCTGGGCGGGTACCGGTTCGCGGGCTACAAGACCAAGCCGCAGCCGGGCCGCCGCGAGCCGGTGGCGGCCCTGCAGGTGTACGTGCCGGACGCCGCCGACGCGGCCGCCCAGGCCGAGGTGGAGCGCGCCGCGATCGTGGCCCGCGCGGTGCGCCAGACCCGCGACTGGGTGAACCAGGCCCCGAACGAGCTGCGCCCGCCGCAGTTCGCCGACGCCGTCGCGGCGGCCGCGCAGGGCACCGGCCTGTCGGTGGAGGTGCTGGACTTCGAGGCGCTCAAGGCCGGCGGCTACGGCGGCATCGTGGCGGTCGGCCAGGGTTCGGAGGCGCCGCCGCGGCTGGTGAAGCTGAGCTACACCCCCGAGGGCGTGACCGACCCGAAGCGGGTGGCGCTGGTCGGCAAGGGCATCACGTTCGACACGGGCGGCATCAGCATCAAGCCCGCCGCGGGCATGTGGGAGATGAAGTCCGACATGGCGGGCGCCGCCGCGGTCGGCGCGGTCCTGCTGGCGGTGGCCGCGCTCAAGCCGAACGTCGCGGTCACCGGCTACCTGGCCATCGCGGAGAACATGCCTTCGGGTACGGCGTACCGGCCCGGTGACGTCATCACGATGTTCAACGGCAAGCGGGTGGAGGTGCTCAACACCGACGCCGAGGGCCGGATGGTGCTGGCCGACGCGATCGCCCGGGCCTGCGCCGACGGCACCGACTACCTGTTCGAGACGTCCACCCTCACCGGCGGCCAGGTGGTGTCGCTGGGCAAGAAGATCTCGGGCGTGATGGGCGACGCGGACACCTGCGAACGGGTCAGGGCCGCCGGTACTGCGGTCGGCGAGCCGGCGTGGCCGATGCCGCTGCCGGACGACGTCCGCAAGGGCATGGAGTCGGACGTGGCAGACATCTGCCAGACGAACGCGAGCATGGACCGCGCCGGGCACATGCTGCAGGGCGGGGTGTTCCTGCGGGAGTTCGTGGCCGACGGGGTGGCGTGGGCGCACCTCGACATCGCGGGCCCGTCGTTCCACACGGGCGAGGCCACCGGCTACTGGACGAAGGGCGGCACCGGCGTCCCGGTCCGCACCCTGCTGGCCCTCGTCGACGACATCGCCGCCAACGGCTGAGCTGGCTGGCTCCGCTTCGCTCCGCGGGCGATCGCCTGATACACCGCTGACTCGGGGGTTCTGCCGACTGCACACACCGCAGTCGGCAGAACCCCCGAGTCACCGGCGGCGATCGCCGGTCTGGCTCAGCTCAGGCGGGGCGGCGCTTTTGGCGCGCGTTGTAGTCGCGCATTCGCTGGGGGTACCCCAACAGCCTCACGTCGTAGATCGGCAGGGAGAGCTGGTGCGCGAAGCGGCGGGCGACCTCGGGTGAGTCGATGCGCCGCCGGGTCCATTCGCCGTCGTGTGCCACGAGCAACACCGTGGTCTCGGTCACCGTGGTGCGGGGCTCGATGAACGCCTCGACGCCCCGACGGGATCGGACAAACTCCGCGAGATGCTCCAGATCGGCACGATCCACCGGTCGACCGAAGCGTCGCTGCGGCTCTCTGCGCCGCCGAAACCAGGCCACCGGGCACTCCTCACGGTCGATTGCGGAAAGGGTACGTCGCCACCGGGTGTCGTTGGGCACCTGACTGCATCGATCGGCGTAGCAAGTGACAAGATGACCTGGACGACTTGTGACCGTTTCCATAGTGAGATCCACGTGGTGACGACGCGACCTTGGAGTTGACGTGAGCCAGCCGAACACCTTCGACATCGTGATTCTCGGCGCCGGCAGCGGTGGCTATGCGTGCGCGCTGCGCGCCGCCCAGCTCGGCCTGACGGTCGCCCTCATCGAGAAGGCCGAGGTCGGCGGCACCTGCCTGCACCGCGGCTGCATCCCGACGAAGGCGCTGCTGCACGCGGGCGAGGTCGCGGACCAGACCCGCGAGAGCGAGCAGTTCGGGGTCAAGGCCGACCTGGTCGGCATCGACATGGCCGGGGTGAACGCGTACAAGGACGGCGTCGTCTCCCGGCTGTACAAGGGCCTGCAGGGCCTGCTCAAGCAGCCGAGCATCACGCACGTGGCGGGCGCCGGCAAGCTGGTCGCCACGGACACCGTCGAGGTCGACGGGAAGCGCTACACCGGCCGCAACATCGTGCTCGCCACGGGGTCGTACTCGCGCAGCCTGCCCGGCCTGGAGATCGACGGCCGCCGGGTGATCGCCAGCGAGCACGCGCTGCGCCTCGACCACGTGCCCGCCTCGGCGATCGTGCTGGGCGGCGGCGTCATCGGCTGCGAGTTCGCCAGCGCCTGGAAGTCCTTCGGCGTGGACGTGACCATTGTGGAGGCCCTGCCCCGCCTGGTCGCCGCCGAGGACGAGGAGATCTCCAAGGCGGTCGAGCGCGCGTTCCGCAAGCGCGGCATCGCCTTCAAGACCGGCAAGCCGTTCGAGAAGGTCGAGCACACCGAGAACGGCGTGCGCGCCACGATCGCGGGCGGCGAGACCATCGAGGCCGAGCTGCTGCTGGTCGCGGTCGGCCGTGGCCCGACGACCCAGGACCTCGGGTACGAGCAGCAGGGCATCACGCTGGACCGCGGCTTCGTCATCACCAACGAGCGGCTGCACACCGGCGTCGGCAACATCTACGCGGTCGGCGACATCGTCCCCGGCCTGCAGCTGGCACACCGCGGCTTCCAGCAGGGCATCTTCGTCGCCGAGGAGATCGCGGGCAAGAACCCGGCGGTCATCGACGAGAACGGCATCCCCCGCGTCACGTACTCCGACCCGGAGGTCGCGTCGGTCGGCATCACCGAGGCCAAGGCCAAGGAGCAGTACGGCGCGGACAAGGTGTCGACGTACAACTACAACCTCGGCGGCAACGGCAAGAGCCAGATCCTCAAGACCGCGGGCTTCATCAAGCTGGTCCGGGTCAACGACGGCCCCGTCGTGGGCGTCCACATGGTCGGTGCACGGGTCGGCGAACTCATCGGCGAGGCGCAGCTGATCTTCAACTGGGAGGCGTACCCGGACGAGGTGGCCCAGCTCGTGCACGCCCACCCCACGCAGAACGAGGCGCTCGGCGAGGCGCACCTCGCGCTGGCGGGCAAGCCGCTGCACGCGCACGCCTGAGCCCCGCCCATCCACTACCGCAGGCCCTAAGGAGTTCGAAGAGATGCCGGTATCGGTCACCATGCCGCGGCTGGGTGAGAGTGTCACCGAGGGCACCGTCACCCGCTGGCTCAAGCAGGAGGGTGAGCGGGTCGAGGCGGACGAGCCGCTGCTGGAGGTCTCCACCGACAAGGTCGACACCGAGATCCCGTCGCCCGCCGCGGGGGTCCTGTCGCGCATCGTCGTCGGCGAGGACGAGACCGCCGAGGTGGGCAGCGAGCTCGCGGTGATCGCGGGCGACGGCGAGACCCCCGCCCAGCAGGCCCCCGCCCAGCAGGCCCCCGCCCAGCAGGCCCCGGCCCAGCAGGCGCCCGCCCAGCCGGCTCCGCAGGCCGAGCCCGAGCCCGCCGCGCCGACCACCCCGTCCACCGAGACGCCGGTGGGTCAGGAGGCCCCGGCGCCGCAGACCGCGGCGCCGACCAGCGGCGACGGCACGGCCGTGAAGATGCCCGCCCTGGGCGAGAGCGTCACCGAGGGTACGGTCACCCGCTGGCTCAAGCAGGTCGGCGACGCCGTCGAGGTCGACGAGCCGCTGCTGGAGGTCTCCACGGACAAGGTGGACACCGAGATCCCGTCGCCGGTCGCCGGCACCCTGCTGGAGATCAAGGTGCCCGAGGACGAGACCGCCGACGTCGGCGCGGTGCTGGCCGTGGTGGGCACCCCGGGCAGCGCCCCGGCGGCCCCACCCGCACCCGACCCGGCCCCGTCCGCTCCGGCGCCCCAGGCCGCCGCCCCGGCCCCGGCCCGCCCGGCGGCTCCGGCGCAGCCCGAGCCGCCGTTGGTCGAGTCCGCCCCGGCGCCGGCCGCCCGGCCCGCCGAGCAGGCGGCCCCGGCGGCCGCAGCCCCGGCCCCCGCAGCCGCCCCGGCCCCCGCAGCCCCGGCCACCGAGACGGTCAAGGCGAACGGCGCCGGCGACGCCGGTTACGTGACCCCGCTGGTCCGCAAGCTGGCCGCCGACAAGGGTGTCGACCTCGCCACCCTCACCGGCACCGGGGTCGGCGGCCGCATCCGCAAGCAGGACGTCCTGGAGGCGGCCGAGAAGAAGGCGGTCCCCGCCCCGGCCCAGCCGTCGCGTCCGGCGGCCGCTGCCACGCCGAAGCCGGCCCCGAGCCCGCTGCGCGGCCGTACCGAGAAGCTGACCCGCATCCGCGCCACCATCGCCCGGCGCATGGTGGAGTCCCTGCAGGTCTCGGCGCAGCTCACCACGGTCGTCGAGGTCGACGTCACGAAGATCGCCCAGCTGCGCTCCCGCGCCAAGAACGACTTCTTCGCCAAGCACGGGGTGAAGCTGTCGTTCATGCCGTTCTTCGCCTTGGCGGCGGTCGAGGCGCTGCGCGCCCACCCGGTCGTCAACGCGTCGATCGACCAGGAGGCCGGGACGGTCACCTACCACGACGGCGAGCACCTGGCCATCGCGGTGGACACGGAGAAGGGCCTGGTCGTGCCGGTCATCCGCGACGCGGGCGACCTCAACCTCGCCGGGCTCGCCAAGCGGATCGCCGACGTGGCCGAGCGCACCCGGGCCAACCGGATCAGCCCCGACGAGCTGTCCGGCGGGACCTTCACGCTGACCAACACCGGCAGCCGGGGCGCCCTGTTCGACACCCCGATCATCAACCAGCCGCAGGTCGGCATCCTGGGCACGGGCGCGGTCGTCAAGCGGGCCGTGGTCCTCGACGACCCGGACCTCGGCGAGGTGATCGTGCCCCGGTCGATGGTGTACCTGGCCCTGTCGTACGACCACCGGCTCGTCGACGGCGCCGACGCCGCCCGGTTCCTGGTCACCCTCAAGGACCGGCTGGAGGCCGGGCAGTTCGAGGGCGATCTCGGGCTGAGCTGACCCGTACGCCTCGTGGGCGCGCCGGCACCCGCCGGCGCGCCCACGTGCGTTCACCGGTCGCCCACGGGGGGACACCTGTGCACCCGAACGGCACAGCGGGCAATGATGGGGCCATGCGGATCCTCATGGCCGGCGCGTCCGGCTTTCTCGGCACCGCCCTTGCCGAACGGCTACGCGCCGCCGGCCACGACATCACCCGACTGGTCCGCCGCGAGCCCCAGCGGCCCGGCGAGGCGTTCTGGCAGCCGTCCACGGGGCAGCTCGATCCGGTCCGCGTCGCCGGCACCGACGCGGTGATCAACCTGGCCGGGGCCGGTGTCGCCGACAAACGCTGGACCGCGGCCTACCGGAACCTGATCCGGTCCAGCCGGGTGGACAGCGCCGGCACCCTGGCCCGGGTGATCAGCCAGCTGCCCGCCGCCGACCGCCCCCGCGTCCTGCTGCAGGGTTCCGCGGTCGGCTGGTACGGCGACACCGGCGACCAGGAGGTCACCGAGGAGGCACCCGCGGGCACCGGGTTCCTCGCCGACGTGTGCCGGGTATGGGAGGCCGCCGCCCGCCCGGCCGAGGACGCCGGCACCCGGGTGGTGCTGCTGCGCACCGGCATGCCGCTGGACGCCAGTGGCGGCCTGCTCAAGCCGCAGCTGTTGCCGTTCCGGCTGGGCATCGGCGGCCGGCTCGGCGGCGGCCGGCAGTGGGTGCCGTGGATGTCCCTGGCCGACTGGCTGGACGCGATCGAGGTGCTGCTGGAGCGCAGCGACCTCGCCGGTCCGGTCAACGTCGTCGGCCCCGAGCCGGTGACCAACGCCGCCTTCACCGCCGCGTTCGGCCGGGTGCTGCACCGGCCGACGATCATGCAGGTCCCCGGCGTGGCGCTGCGGGTGGCGCTCGGTGGGCTCGCCGACGAGGCGCTGCGCAGCCAGCGGGTCCTGCCCGGGGTGCTGCGCCGGGCCGGCTTCACCTGGCAGCACCCGACCGTCGACTCCGCCCTGCAGGCCGCGCTGACCCCGGCCCCGGCCACGGCCCGCTGACGGGCCGCGACCGAGACCGCCGAGGGGCGCCGAGGGGCACCGATCCAGGCCGGCTGGCGGCCGCGAGCCACAGGGGCTGCCAGCCGCGACCCAGGGGCTGCCAGCCGCGACCCAGGCCGGCGGCCGGCCCCGATGCGGGCCGGCGGCCGGCCGCGATTCGCGCTGGCTGCGGGCTCTGACGGCTTCCGCTTGCTACCGTGCGGCTCGTGACCGTCGCCACCGCCCCCGCCGACCCGCCGGTCGCGCGGGCCGACGCGTCCCGGGGCCGCCGGGCCTGGGCCGCTCACCTGCTGGTGGCCTCGACCGCCCTGCTGCTCGCCCTCTGGGTGACCGGGGGCCTGTGGGCCTCCCCCACCACCCGGACCATCGCCGCGAACCCCGGCGACCAGGCCTTCTTCGAAGGACTTCTCGGGTACGGGGTGCACCTGCTGCGGCACGGCGGCGACCCGTTCTTCACCGACCTGCTGAACGCCCCGCTCGGGGTGAACCTCGCGGCGAACACCTCCATCACCGCGTACATCCTGCTGTTCGCGCCGCTCACGATGCTGGCCGGGCCGCAGGTCAGCTACGTGACCATCCTGACCCTCAACCTCGCGTGCTCCGCCTTCGCGTGGTACCTGTTCCTGCACCGCCACCTCGTGCGGCACCGGGCCGCCGCCGCCCTGGGCGGGCTGTTCTGCGGCTTCGCGCCGGGCTTGGTCTCGCACGCCAACGGCCATCTGAACTGGACCGCCGGGTGGATCGCCCCGCTGCTGCTGTGGCGGGTGCTCACGCTGCGCGAGCCGGGCCGGTGGCTGCGCAACGGCGCCATCCTCGGCGCGGTGGTCGCGCTCTGCTTCTCGATCGCCGCGGAGGGACTGTTCTTCACCGCCCTCGCCAGCGGGGTGTTCATCGGAGCCTGGGCCGCCGCGCCGGCCACCCGGGCGCAGGCGCGGGCCGCCGCCCCCACCGTGCTGGCCGCCCTCGGCGTAACCGCCGCGGTGGCGGGCGCCCTGCTGGCTTACCCGCTGTACATGCACTTCGCCGGACCGCAGACGTTCTCCGGTACGGGCTTCGACCAGCGCGAGTTCTCCGAGGACGCCGCCGCGTACCTGGCCTACCCCAGCCGGTCGGTGGCGGGCTGGGCCGGGCTGGACCGCGCGGATCTGGCGTCGAATCCGACCGAGCAGGCGTCGTTCTTCGGGCTGCCGCTGATCGTGCTGGCCGGTTTCGCGACCGTCACCCTGTGGCGGCACGCGGACGCCGGCCGCCGGGCCACCCTGCGTGCCCTGCTGATCGTGGGCGCGGTGTTCACGGTGTTGTCGTGGGGGCCCCGGCTGCGGGTGCTCGACGACGAGACGCACCTCCCGCTGCCGTACGCGACGCTGGCCCGCCTGCCGCTGTTCGACTCGGCACTGCCCACCCGGTACGCGCTGGTCGTCGCGGGGGTCCTGGGCATCCTGCTGGCCCTGGCCGCGGAGTGGGTGCTCAGCACGGCCGGGCCGCGCAGCCGCGCCGCCTGGGCCGCCGCGTTCACCTTCGCGCTGCTGCCCCTGCTGCCCCTGCCGGTGCTCACCGCCGAACGGGCGCCGGAGCCCCGGTTCATCGCCGACGGCACCTGGCGGGAGTACGTGCCCGACGGCGGGGTGCTCAGCGCGCTGCCGTTCGCCACGAACCCGGGCCCGGACGCGCAGCGCTGGCAGGCGTACACGCTGGCGCGCGGCGGGCCGGTGTTCCGGATCCCGGGCGGCTACTTCCTGGGGCCCGGCGGCCCGGACGGCAAGGGCCAGATCGGCACCCCGCTGCTGCCCACGGACGTGCTGCTGCAGCAGGCCGCCCACTACGGCTACCTGCCGCCGATCACCGACGCGGAACGCGAGCAGGCCCGGCGCGACTTCGCGTACTGGAACCTCCAGGCGGTGTTCCTCGCCGACCGGGTCATCGGCTCTCAGGGGCTGCTGTTCCACACGACGCTGGAGCAGACCACGACCGCCCTGCTGGGGCCGCCGGAACGAGTCGACGACGTGCTGGTGTGGCGCATCCGTCCCGGGGTGGATCCGGTCACGCCCGGCGGCTGACGCGGCCCCCGAGCGCGCCGGACTACGCTGCAACGGTGACGACTTCTACGCTCGCGGTGCTGCGCCCCGGCCTGGTCGACTACCAGGTGGCGTGGGACGAGCAGCGCCGCCTGCACGACGACGTGGTGGCCGGTGCCCGCCCGGACACCATCCTGCTGCTGGAACACCCGAGCGTGTTCACGGCCGGCAAGCGCACGGAGCCGCAGGACCGGCCGCTGGACGGCACCCCGGTGGTGGACGTCGACCGGGGCGGCCGGATCACCTGGCACGGCCCGGGCCAGCTGGTCGGCTACCCGATCGTCAAGCTGCCCGACCCGGTCGACGTGGTGGCGTACGTGCGGCGCACCGAGCAGCTGCTCATCGACGTGTGCGCCGACTTCGGCGTCGTCGTGGAGCGGATCGAGGGGCGCAGCGGCGCGTGGGTGCGCGCCGACGAGCGTGGCCCGGACCGCAAGGTCGCGGCGATCGGCATCCGGGTCTCGCGCGGCGTCACCCAGCACGGTTTCGCCCTCAACTGCGACTGCGACCTGTCGAACTTCGACCGTTTCGTGCCGTGCGGCATCCGCGACGCCGGGGTCACGTCGCTCAGCGTCGAACTCGGCCGTCCGGTGCCGGTCGCCGAAGTTCTCCCGGTCGTCGAACGCCACCTCCCGACGCTGCTGGCCTGAGCGCGCACCGCCCGCTGGTGTGCCGCCCGAGCGAATCCGGCGGCACACCAAACGACGCGTCATGGCGCCAGGCCGCCACGCGGTCTGGCGGGCGCGCGATCAGGGCGGGCGCGCGATCAGGGCGGGCGCGCGATCAGGGCGGGCGCGCGATCAGGGCGGGCGCGCGATCAAGGCGTGAGGCGGTGCAGGTCTCGCGGGAACGCTGTGACCTCGCGGACGTTCGCGGCGCCGAGCAGCCGGGCGACGAAGCGTTCCAGCCCGATCGCGAAGCCCCCGTGCGCGGGCATCCCGTACCGGAAGCCGTCCAGATATCCCTCGTAGGCCGTGACCGCCTCGCCCCGCGCCGCCAAAGCCGCCGTGTAGTCGTCGTACCGGTGCAGCCGCTGCCCGCCGGTGACCAGCTCGACCCCGCGAAACAGCAGGTCGAAGCTGTTCGACCAGGTCGGGTCCGACGGCTGCGGATGGGTGTAGAACGGCCGCTTGCGCATCGGGTAGCCGGTGACGAAGACGAAGTCGCTGCCGTGCTCGCGGGCCGCCCACTCCCCCAGCGCCCGCTCGTGGGCCGGGGCCAGGTCGGGCTCGTCGGCGGGCGCCCCGGCGATCCGCAGCGCCTCGCTGAAGTGCACCGCCGGGATCTGTTCCGGCACGCCCGGCCCGGGGGTGCCCGTCCGGTCCGCCACCGTGTCGACCATGGTTGCCACGACGTCGCGCAGCACCGCCATCACGTCGCGGTGGTCGGTAATGAAGCCCAGCTCGGCGTCGAGCGAGGTGTACTGGGCCAGGTGCCGGGCGGTGTCGTGCGGCTCGGCCCGGAACACCGGACCGACCTCGTACACCCGCTCGAAGACACCGACCATGAGCTGCTTGTAGAACTGCGGCGACTGGGCCAGGTAGCCGGGGCGGCCGAAGTAGTCGAGCCGGAACACGTTCGCCCCGGACTCGGTCGCCGACGCGACGATCTTCGGCGTGTGGATCTCGACGAACCGGCGGGCCTCCAGCGCCGCCCGGAACCCCGCGGTGGCCGCGGCGGCCACCCGCAGCGCGGCGGCCCGGGCCGGGTGCCGCAGGGCCAGCGCGGCATGGTCGAGCTGGGTGGGCAGGGTCCCGGTCGGGGCGGGCCGGTGCAGTTCGACCGGCAACGGTACGGCGACCGCGCTGAGCACCCGTACCGTCGGCGCGGTGAGCTCGACCCCGGCGGGCGCCGCGGCGTTCGCGGTGACCGTGCCGGTGACCTCGACGACGCTCTCCTCGGTCAGCGCCTCGAGCACCGCGCGGTCCTCGGCCGAGGTCGCGACGATCTGGGCGAGCCCGGCGGCGTCGCGCAGGATCAGGAAGGCCACCGACTTGAGCAGCCGGCGGCGGTGCACCCAGCCGGCGACCGTGACGGTCCGGCCCGCGTGGGCGGCCAGTTCGGTGGAGAGGATGCGTTGCATGGCGGGTACCTCCTCTGGTGTCTGCAACGCGGCCCCAGGGAGGTGTGGGCGAGCGGGATCCTCGCGGTGCCACCACACCTTCACGCCGCACAGCGGCGCCTCTTGTCGTGCCCGGCTCGGGAGTGTCTTCACGCCCCGGCGCCGGGCCACCTTCACAGCTGCCGGTGGCTCTCTGAGCCGGCGGGGTCGGGGCGTTACTCGGTTCCGTCGTCGCCGTGGCCGGACGCTAACAGCGCGGTGACGCGAAGTGAAAGCGTTTTCCCGGTACGGCGTGAGGGCGGTCACAGAACCGGGGACGTGAGCCTCGTCGCCCACCGCCCGCATGATCTTGTCTCGGGCGTAACCTCGTCGTCGTGACAGTTGCTCCCGAGGGCCGCCGCATGCTGCGCATCGAGGCGCGCAACGCCGAGACTCCCATCGAGCGCAAGCCGCCGTGGATCAAGGTCAAGGCGAAGATGGGCCCCGAGTACACGCAACTGCGCGGGCTGGTGCAGAAGGAAGGCCTGCACACGGTCTGCCAGGAGGCCGGCTGCCCCAACATCTACGAATGTTGGGAGGACCGGGAGGCGACGTTCCTCATCGGCGGTGACCAGTGCACCCGCCGCTGCGACTTCTGTCAGATCGACACGGGCAAGCCCGCCGAGTTCGACGCCGACGAGCCGCGCCGCGTCGGCGAGTCCGTCGCCACAATGGGCCTGAAGTACGCGACCGTCACCGGTGTCGCCCGCGACGACCTGCCCGACGGCGGCGCCTGGCTGTACGCCGAGACGGTGCGCCAGATCCACAAGCTGCAGCCCAACTGCGGCGTCGAGCTGCTGATCCCCGACTTCAACGCCGAGCCCGAGCAACTCGCCGAGGTGTTCGGGGCGGCCCCCGAGGTGCTGGCCCACAACGTCGAGACCGTGCCCCGGATCTTCAAGCGGATCCGCCCCGCGTTCCGGTACGAGCGCTCGCTCGAGGTCATCACCCGCGCCCGCTCCGCCGGGTTGGTCACCAAGAGCAACCTGATCCTCGGCATGGGCGAGGAACGGGCCGAGGTGTCGCAGGCCCTGCGCGACCTGCACGGCGCGGGCTGCGAGCTGATCACCATCACGCAGTACCTGCGGCCCACCCCGCGGCACCACCCGGTCGAGCGCTGGGTGAAGCCGGAGGAGTTCGTGGAGCTTGGCCAGGAGGCCGAGCAGATCGGCTTCGCCGGGGTGATGAGCGGCCCGCTGGTGCGCTCCTCGTACCGCGCGGGCCGGCTCTACCAGCAGGCCCTCGCCGCCCGCGGCTGACACCAAGCCGGTCCGGGCTCTACCGCTCGTCCAGCAGGCCGAGGCGGTGGGCCACCGCCGCCGCTTCGACGCGGTTGGCGACGTCGAGCTTCGCGATGATCCGGGAGACGTGCACGCTGGCGGTCTTGGGTGAGATGTAGAGCCGCTCGGCGATGCGCCCGTTGCTGTGCCCCTCGGCTACCAGGCGCAGTACCTCACGTTCGCGCGAGGTGAGCACCTCGGTGCCGGCCGGGGTCGGCTGCCCGGGGGCCCGCAGCCCGATGCGGCGGGAAAGGGTGTCGGCGGCCTCGCACAGCGGCCGGGCGCCCAGGGCGGCGGCCACCGCGACGGCCTCCTCGACGGAGGCGGCCGCGACCGCCCGGTCACCCGCCCGCGCCGCGGCACCGGCCAGTCCGAGCAGTGCCACCGCCAGCGGGTGACGCCGGCCGTCCGCCCGCCACGCCTCGACGGCCGCCTCCCACCGCTGCGGGCCACCGTCGAGCAGCGCCGCGACCTGCGCCGCGTACGCCCGGTCGGCACCGTGCCGCTGCGGCGTGGCGGCGGCCAGCGCCCGGATCCGCTCCCGCAGATCGTCCACGCCCGCCCGCTCGATCACGTCCCCGGCGGCGGCCCGCTCGACGGCGGTTGCCGCGGAGGCCAGCAGCGGCCAGCTGTAGCGGGGGCGCTCCACGATCGCCGGCTCGGCCACCGCGGAGCCGGCGGCGGTCAGCGCCGCCGTGGTGTCGCCCGCGTGCAGGGCGTCCTCGATGCGCAGATCCAGCAGGGACAGCCGGTTGTCGGCGTGCAGGAACGGGCGGGTGAGGAAACCGACCGCGCGGGTCACCAGCGGCTCGGCGCCCTCGTGGCCCCGGGCCAGCCGCAGCCGGGCGCGCAGCAGCAGCCACGGCAGCGCGAGGGTGCCGGGCGGATCGAGGCGGGCCGCCTGCGCGAGGCGGGCGTCGGCCTCGTCCCACCGGCCCAGGGCCAGCAGCGCCTCCGCGTGGTTGGCCAGCAGGAACACCCCCATGGTGCGGCTCACGCCGACCCGGTCCGCGTACGGCATGCCCTCGTCGGCGGCCGCCGCCGACTCCTCGTAGCGGCCCAGCGCGAAGAGGGTGTCGGAGATGTTGACCAGGGCGCGGGCCAGGGTGGGCAGGTGCCCGGTGGCGCGGGCCTGCTTGGCGGCCGTCCGCATCGTGGCGAGGCCCTCCTCGGGCGACACGGAACCCGCGCACAGCTGCCCGAAGATGATCGTGGCGGACACCTCGGCCGTGAGGTCGTCCAGCTCACCGGCGGCGGCCATCGCCTCCCGCGCGATCCGGCCGCCCTCGTCGTGGTCGACCGGGGCCAGCGCGTACGCGACGTCGGCCAGCAGCATCGCCCGTTCCTCCGAATGCGGCGCCGCGGTCAGCAGCCGGTAGGCCTCCCGGGACTCGGCGGCGCCGTCGCTGGTGCCCGCGTTGTGCAGCAGCTTGCCGCGGCGCACCAGCAGCCGGGCGGCGCGCACCGGCTCGGCGGCGGCGTCGAGGTCACCGAGCGCGGCCCGGGTGAGCTTGAGCGCGCGCATGAGCTCACCCGCCTCGATGGCGACCAGGGCCGCCTCCTCCAGCAGGTCGAGGTGGCTCTCGCCGAGCAGGTGCGCGGGGTCGCCGACCTGCTCCCACAGCTCCAGCACCCGGTCCAGCAGGCGGGCCTGCTCCGCGTACGCGAAGCGGCGCCCGGCCTCGTCGGCGGCCTGCTTGGCGCTGACCAGGGCGCGCGGGTGGTCGTGCGCCGCGTGCCAGTGGTGGGCGATCTCGGCCGGGGCGCGGCCCATGCCGACCAGCTCCGGCTCCGCCTCGAGGGCCTGCGCGTAGCGGGCGTGCAGCCGGGCGTGCTCGCCGGGCAGGAGGTCGTCGTGCACCGCCTCGCGGACCAGCGCGTGCCGGAACTCGTAGCCGCCGGTGCCGTCCACGACGATGAGCTGGGCCACGACGACGGCCCGCAGCGCCGACTCCAGCTCGGCCTCGGAGCCGCCCACGACGCGGCTGAGCAGCTCGTGGCCGAACCGGGTGCCGCCCACGGCGGCGATCCGCAGCACCCGCTGGGCCGCCTCGGGGAGCTGGTCGACCCGGGCCAGCAGCAGGTCGCGCAGGGTGTCCGGGATGTCGCCGCAGCCCTGCGCGGCCGAGGCGGCCAGCTGCTCGACGAAGAACGGGTTGCCCTGGGCCCGGGCGTGGATGTTGTCCACCGTTCGCGGCTCGGGCTCCGCGCCGGCCAGCTCCGCCAGCAGGCGGGCGGTGCCGTCGCGGTCGAGCCGGTCCAGCTCCAGCCGGCGCACCCCGCGCACCCGCTCGAACTCGCCCAGGAACGGCCGCAGCGGATGCCCGCGGTGCAACTCGTCCGTCCGGTAGGTCGCGACGATCAGCACCCGGGGCAGCCGGGCCGAGCGGACCAGGAACGCGATCAGGTCGCGGGTCGAGCGGTCGGCCCAGTGCAGGTCCTCGATGATCAGCACCAGCGGGCGCGTCTCGGCCAGGCGCGCGAACAGCGTCCCCACCAGCTCGAACAGGTGCCCGCGCCGGTCGGCGCCGGGGACACCGAGCTCGGGCAGCAGGCGGGCGAAATCCGCTTCGCGGCCCTCGAACACCGTGGGCCCGTCGCGGTGCACGAGCTGGCGCAGCGCGGCCGCGAACGGGGCGTACGGCAGGCCCTCCTCGCCCAGCTCCAGGCACTGCCCGGTGAGCAGTTGCGCGCCGTCGGACTCGGCGGTGCGGCAGAACTCCTCGACGAGGCGGGTCTTGCCGATCCCGGCCTCGCCGCCGAGCAGGACGGCCGACGGCTCGCCGCTGCGGGCGGCCTTCAGCGCGTCGCGCAGCGCGGCCAGGTCGGCCTCCCGGCCGACCATGACCGCGCTGCTGCACGTACGGGGATGTGCCGCCACGAAATCGAGCATGCCATGGCGGTACGACAGGACCGCGTCGTGCGTGACCGTCACGACGCCACCGGCGCGCGTACGGTGCGCAGCGTGCGGCCGTGGCGCGGCCACCGCAACCACGACCGGCGGGGGGCTTCGGCCCGCGCCTGGGCGGCCAGCCGCTGTGCGTCGGCGGCCCGGTGCAGTTCCTCGGCGCGCCGGTGGTAGATGTCGAGTCGCAGGCCGGGGTCGGTGTACAGGAACATCGCTTCTCCTTCGCGATCGGTGCTGACGTCGACTCTTCGCGCGAAGGGGGTACCGGCACATGGGGACGCTGCCTCATCTCGGCCGCCTCAGGTGCCTTACCCGGCCCGGCCGGGGGCGCTGCGCGGGGTAAGGCACTCAGTCGATCCACCGCGCGGCGGCCCGGAGCGCCACCACTAGACTCCGGGGTATGGCAAAACCCCAGGAGAAGGTGTCGTTCGGCACGCGCCTGAAGCAGATCGGTCAGGTCGTCGGGTTCACGGCGAAGCAGGACAAGTGGTTCGTCCCGCTGGTCGCCGCCGCCGTGCTGATCCCGCTGGCGCTGACCGTGCTGGTCGTACTCCTGGATGGCGGCCTGGTGTGGATCCCGATCGGGATCATGATCGCCCTGCTGGGCGCGCTGATCGTGCTCAACCTGCGGTCCAACGCCGCGATGATGAACGCGGCCGAGGGTCAGCCCGGCGCGGCCGCCTCGATTCTGGAGAACATGCGCGGCGACTGGCGGGTGCGCCCCGCGGCCAGCTCGACCACCCAGTTCGACATGGTGCATGTGGTCATCGGCCGTCCCGGGGTGATCCTGCTGGGTGAGGGCCAGCCGCAGCGGGTGCGCAACCTGATGAGCCAGGAGAAGCGCCGCCTGGCCAAGGTGATCGGCAACGCCCCGCTGTACGACTACGTGATCGGCACGGAGGAGGGCCAGCTGTCGATCCGCAAGCTGCGCACCACCGTGATGAAGCTGCCGCGCAACCTCAGCGGCAAGGACGTCAACGCGCTGGACAAGCGGCTCGGCGCGCTGATGGCCCGGCCGCAGATGCCCAAGGGCGCCATCCCGAAGAACATGCGGCCCAGCAAGGGCGCCTTCCGCCAGCAGCGTCCCCGCTGATCCCGAGCTCGGGGCAGGTCAACGCGGCTTGCGGATCACGACCGATCCGACGGCGCGGTCGTGCAGGCCGCGCCGGTCGCCGTCCATGATGACCGCTGGGACGAGCAGGGCCAGCAGGACCGCCCGCGCCAGCCCAACGGTCACGCCGATCGCTCCGCCGTCACGGACGGCGACGCACCGCAGACCGGCGAGGGCCATGCCCGGCGTCTGTCCGAACAGGCCGATCCCGACGGCGTTCATCACGATCAGGACGAGTACGGGCGGCCACGCGACGATCCGAGGGTCGGCGTAGAACGCGGCCGCCATCAGGCAGATCGCCCAATCGATCATCAGCGCGCCGAGGCGGCGACCGAGGGGCGCGAGCTCGACCGTCGTCAGGTCGTAGGCGCCGGTGGGCGGGGTGTCGTTCGCGCGTGTGGCCACGATCGGTGAGCGTAACGGGTGTACCTGGGTGGGGTGATCCCGCGGCGATCCGAACCGCCACGCCGACCCGCCACGCTAACCTCCAGGGGTCGCGACCAGGCCCCACGCGTCCGTAACATGAAGGAAACAATAGGGACACGCGCGGGCAACTGTGTGCCCATAACGTCGCGACGAGTCTAGCGACGTGGCGGTGACGCCGCCCCGGTTTGAGATAAGACGTGCCAGGAGGACGTGTGTTCGCCAATCCCGAGGAACTCCTGCGATACCTCAAGGACGAGGACGTTAAGTTCGTCGACGTACGGTTCTGTGACCTGCCCGGTGTGATGCAGCACTTCAACATGCCGGTGGAATCGTTCGACGACAGTGTCGTCACCGACGGCCTCGCCTTCGACGGATCGTCGATCCGCGGGTTCCAGGCCATCCACGAGTCCGACATGATGCTGCTGCCGGACGTCACCACCGCCTTCATCGACCCGTTCCGGGCACAGAAGACGCTGGCGCTGAACTTCTTCATCCACGACCCGTTCACTCGCGAGGCCTACTCGCGTGACCCGCGCAACGTCGCCAAGAAGGCCGAGACCTACCTGGCCTCCAGCGGCATCGCCGACACCGCGTACTTCGGCGCCGAGGCGGAGTTCTACATCTTCGACTCGATCCGCCACGAGACCTCCGCGCACCAGGCGTTCTACTACATCGACTCGATCGAGGGCGCCTGGAACTCGGGCCGGGAAGAGGCGGGCGGCAACCGCGGCTACAAGACCGCGTACAAGGGCGGCTACTTCCCCGTCTCGCCGGTGGACCACTACTCCGACCTGCGCGACTCCATGGTGCGCCGGCTGATCGACGTGGGCTTCACGGTCGAGCGTTCGCACCACGAGGTGGGCACCGCCGGCCAGGGGGAGATCAACTACAAGTTCTCCACGCTGCTGCACGCCGGCGACCAGATGCAGCTGTTCAAGTACATCATCAAGAACACCGCCTGGGAGCACGGCAAGACCGTGACCTTCATGCCCAAGCCGCTGTTCGGTGACAACGGCTCCGGCATGCACACCCACCAGAGCCTCTGGCTCGGCGGTGAGCCGCTGTTCTACGACGAGACCGGCTACGCGGGCCTGTCCGACACCGCCCGCTGGTACATCGGCGGTCTGCTGCAGCACGCGCCGTCGCTGCTGGCCTTCACCAACCCGACCGTCAACTCGTACCGGCGGCTCGTGCCCGGCTACGAGGCCCCGGTCAACCTGGTGTACTCGCAGCGCAACCGCTCCGCCTGCACCCGGATCCCGGTGACCGGCAGCAACCCGAAGGCCAAGCGCGTCGAGTTCCGCGTGCCGGACCCGTCGGGCAACCCGTACCTGTCCTTCGCGGCCCAGATGATGGCCGGCCTGGACGGCATCAAGAACAAGATCGAGCCGCCGGCCCCGATCGACAAGGACCTGTACGACCTGCCGCCGGAGGAGTGGGGCAGCGTCAAGCAGGTGCCGGGTTCGCTGGACGCGGTGCTCGACTCGCTCGAGGGTGACCACGAGTTCCTGACCGCCGGTGGCGTGTTCACCGAGGACCTGATCTCGACCTGGATCGACTGGAAGCGGGCCAACGAGATTGACCCGGTGCGCCTGCGCCCGACCCCGCACGAGTTCGAGATGTACTACAACGTCTGACCGATTCTGAGCCGCTGACCAAGGCGTTGTACGACGACCCTGGTCGCGGGTGAAAGCCCGGTACAAGCGTCGAAGCGGCGGTCACGATCGGCTCCCCAGCCGGCGTGGCCGCCGTTTCTCGCGGCTGCGCACCCCGCCGCCTCCAGCCGTTACACCTTCCGCCCCGCAGCGGCCGCCGCAGAGATCAATGCCCTGGTCGTCCGAAATCACCGGGCAGGTGCGTGGCGCGATTCGATGGTCACGGACGTCTCCTCGCTCGACTCGCCGTAATCGAGAAGCGCTCGCGTTACGTCGCTCAGTTCTAGACAAAAAGTTGACACGATAGGGGTCGACTATGGAACGGCGATGTGAAGTCGCGCAAGAATCACCCAATGTTCGGGAGTAGCCTCAGGAACCGTCTCCTGGTTGGTCCTCTGCTGGCGCTCGGCATCGTGACCGGCGGTGCCGCTGCGCTGGAGGCGCTGGACGTATCCGGCTGGTGGGCGGTTGCCGTCGCCGTGCCCGTAGCCGTCCTCCCCGTGCTTGCGGAGAATCTGGTCCAGCCGTGGCTCGAGCGGCGCCGCATTCAAACCAAGCAGGAGCAAGAGGCAATAGAGGCATTACGGCCATCACTGAACCGCCAGGGGAAACTCCGGGTGGTGGACGATTTCAGCGCATTTGAGCTTGGCGTGCACGACTCTGTCCCAATCCCGTCGGCCGCGCAGCCTTCGGAAAGGGCCCCGGCACCGGCCGGGCGAGCAAGCCTCAGAAAAAAGAAGCGGGTGCCTAGCGAAGTACCTGACCCTCGCCTGCCTACCTGGGTCAGGAGACGCAAGGAGAAAGACATCGAGGAGTGGCTGCCAGGCGCCCAGGAGCAGGGCGGCTTCTTGCTCATAGTTGGCCGCTCATCGGTGGGCAAGACCCGGATGGCGTACGAGGTCGTCCGTACCCATTTCAGGAACTGGGCACTGCTGCAACCAGACTCCGCAGACGTTGTTGCCGGCGTTGCGAAATCGGCTCTCCGCTTGCCGAAACTGGTGATCTGGCTCGACGAAATTCAAGGATATCTGGAAGGGCCCAGCCTGAAGCCCGGTTCGACACCGCTTTCCGTCGCGAATATCAAACAGCTGCTGCAGAGACCCACGCCGGTCGTGATTATCGGCACCATCTGGCCGGATCGGGCAAGAGAGCTACGGGCGGTTGAGAAGGACTCCAACGGGGTCAACGAGCGACAGAAATACCCCGGAGCCAAAGAGGTTCTGACCTACTTCAACCGACTTGAAGTCCTGTTGGGAGAGTTTGACGACGACGAGAAGGAGACCGCCAGAGAGATCGCCGTCCAGGACGCACGGATCGCGGATGCCTTGAAGGAGCCGAACTACAGTGTCACCCAGGTTCTTGCCGGCGCTCCGTGGTTGATTCGTCGATGGAAGGAGGCGAATCAGCGTGAAGAGTCGGTCATCAATTCCGCAATCGACGCCCGCCGCGTTGGGATTGTCAGCCCACTTGCCGAGCCGTTACTCACTCAGGCCGCACGGGCATACCTACCGGTGGTCGAGAGTGACGACCAGTGGTTCGGAGGCGCCCTCACATATGCTACGGAAGAGCGGCAAGATCAGGGCAGCATCAGCCTTCTGATTCCGGTTCGAGACGAGGAAAACCGCACGGTCCTTGGTTACGATGTTGCCGAGTACCTGCTCCAACAGGGATTCAGAGAGCGTCACAATGCCCGCGTCCCGGAGCTCGCCTGGCAGGCGTTCTTGAACAATGTCGTCCATTCAGAAGACCTCTTGTTCCTTGCGTTCAATGCCTTTGATCGTGGCCTGCTACGGCACGCGGACGCACTCTACCGTCGCGCGACCGAGGCGGGTCATCCCGATGCGCCGTTGCACTTCGCTCAAATGCTGGCGTGGCAAGGACGCAAGGCCCATGCCGAGGCGATCCTGCGTGAAGCAATCACTGCCGGAAACTTGAGAGCTTGGATAGCCCTGCTGGAGCATGTCCGTTCCGATGGCCGGATCGACGACTTCAGGCGGCTCCGGTTGGAGGCGAATGTCGTCGCGCGGATTGAGGAGAATACGTCAGAGGAGCTGCGCAATTACTTGGATAGCGAGGCGTGGGAGCGTGACCTGGCCTTTGAGAATACCCGGTCCGCTCGGCCAGCCGCCCTCGTCGCGACGCCGAAGTCGGACGGTGAGGTAGGAGTTTCCGGCGATGGCGGCCGAGGCCAGACCGCGGTGCAGGCGCCCGTAGACGAACCAGCGGCACCGGCGAGTCGAGACGGTAACCAAGCGGGCCACGTGGACCAGCGAAGCGCCGACGCGGGCAAGGCCGATGTGGGGATCCCGCTGCCGCGCCAGTTCACGGCGGTCGGTGAGCCGGGCAAGGACGGGTACGCGCCGGACCATGCCATCGGCAACGGCGAGGTGCATCTCAGTGAAGCGAAGCAGGCACTCCCGGAGGACGGCACCGCGGATCAGAACGCCACGGTCAGTTTGGCGGTCATGTTCGAGCAGCGCGGCGAGCCCGACAAGGCGGAACAGGTACTGCGCGAGGGCATGGCGGCGGGCGAGCCGAACGCCCGGGTCGGCCTGGCCGTCCTGTTCGAGCAGCGCGGCGAGCCCGACAAGGCGGAACAGGTGCTGCGGGAAGGCATCGCCGCAGGCGAACCAGATGCCCGAGCCGGTCTGGCCGGCTGGTTCGAGTACCGGCAGATGCCCGAGAAGGTGGAAGAGGTGTACCGCGAAGGCATCGCCGCGGGTGAGCCGGACGCCCGGGTCGGCCTGGCGTACTCGTTCGAGCAGCGCGGCGAGCTGGACAAGGCGGAACAGGTGCTGCGGGAGGGCATCGCGGCGGGCGAGCCGAACGCCAGGGTCAGTTTGGCGGACATGTTCGAGCAGCAGGGTGAGCTGGACAAGGCGGAGCAGGTACTGCGCGAGGCTATCGCCGCGGGCGAACCGGACGCCCGCGTCGGCCTGGCGGTCCTGTTCGAGCAGCAGGGCGAGCCGGACGAAGCGGAGCAGGTACTGCGCGAGGGCATCGCCGCAGGCGAACCAGAAGCCAGGGTTGGCATGGCGGGCCTGTTCGAGCAGCGCGGCGAGCCGGACAAGGCGGAACAGGTGCTGCGCGAGGGCATCGCGGCAGGTGAGCCCAACGCCAGGAGCCGGTTGGCGGGCTGGTTCGATCGCCAAGGTGAACCGGACAAGGCGGAACAGGTACTGCGCGAAGGCATCGCCGCGGGCGAACTGAACGCGCGGGCCGGTCTGGCGGTCCTGTTCGAACAGCGCGGCCAGCCCGACAGGGCGGAACAAGTGCACCGCGACGGCATCGCCGCAGGCGAACCAGACGCCCGAGCCGGCCTGGCCGGCTGGTTCGAATACCGCCAGATGCCCGAGAAGGTGGAAGAGGTGTACCGCGAAGGCATCGCCGCGGGCGAGCCGAACGCCTGGGCGAACCTGGCGGACCTGTTCGAACAGCGCGGCGAGCCGGACAAGGCGGAACAGGCACTGCGCGAAGGCATCGCCGCGGGCGAGTCGCACGCTTGGGTCAGTTTGGCGGACCTGTTCGAGCAGCGCGGCGACCCGGACGAAGCGGAGCGGGCACTGCGGGAAGGCATCGCCGCAGGTGAACCCGACGCCCGCGTCGGCCTGGCGGTCCTGTTCGAACAGCGGGGTGAGCCCGATCAGGCGGAGCAGGTGTACCAGGACGGCGTCGCCGCAGGCGAACCGAACGCCCGAAGCCGGTTGGCGGGCTGGTTCGACCACCGAGGTGAACCGGACAAGGCGGAGCAGGCACTGCGCGAAGGCATCGCGGCGGGCGAACCAGACGCCCGCATCGGCCTGGCCGTCCTGTTCGAACAGCGCGGCGAACCCGACAAGGCGGAACAGGTGTACCAGGACGGCGTCGCCGCAGGCGAACCGAACGCCCGAAGCCGGTTGGCAGGCTGGTACGACCACCAAGGTGAACCGGACAAGGCAGAGAAGGCACTGCGCGAAGGCATCGCCGCAGGCGAACCAGACGCCCGCATCGGTCTCGCGGTCCTGTTCGAACAGCGCGGCCAGCCGGACAAGGCGGAACAGGTGTACCAGGAGGGCATCGCCGCAGGGGAACCAGACGCCCGGGCCGGCCTGGCGGTCCTGTTCGAACAGCGCGGCCAGCTCGACAAGGCGGAACAGGTGCACCGCGACGGCATCGCCGCAGGCGAACCAGACGCCCGAGCCGGCCTGGCCGGCTGGTTCGAATACCGCCGGATGCCCGAGAAGGTGGAAGAGGTGTACCGCGAAGGCATCGCCGCGGGCGAGCCGAACGCCTGGGCGAATCTGGCGGACCTGTTCGAACAGCGCGGCGAGCCGGACAAGGCGGAACAGGCACTGCGCGAAGGCATCGCCGCGGGCGAGCCGAGCGCCTGGGTTGGCCTGGCAGACCTGTTCGAACAGCGCGGCGAGCCGGACAAGGCGGAACAGGCACTGCGCGAAGGCATCGCCGGAGGGGAACCGAACGCCCGCGTCGGCCTCGCGGTCCTGTTCGAACAGCGCGGCCGGCCGGACAAGGCAGAGCAGGTGTACCGGGAGGGGGTCGACGCAGGCGAGCCGAACGCCAGGAGCCGGTTGGCGGGCTGGTTCGATCGCCAAGGTGAACCGGACAAGGCGGAGCAGGTACTGCGCGAGGGCATCGCCGCGGGCGAACCGAACGCCCGGGCCGGCCTGGCCGTCCTGTTCGAACAGCGCGGCGAGCCCGACAAGGCGGAACAGGTGCACCGCGAAGGCATCGCCGCAGGCGAACCAGACGCCCGAACCGGCCTGGCCGGCTGGTTCGAATACCGCCGGATGCCCGAGAAGGTGGAAGAGGTGTACCGCGAAGGCATCGCCGCGGGCGAGCCGGACGCCTGGGCGAACCTGGCAAACCTGTTCGAGAACCGCAACGAGCCGGAGAAGGCCGAGAAGGTCTTTCGCGGAGCCATCGCGGCGGGTGAATCGGGCGCCCGGGCCGACCTGGCGGTCCTGTTCGAGCAGCGGGGCGAGCCGGACAGGGCCGAGCAGGTACTGCGGGAGGGCATCAACGCAGGCGAACCAGAAGCCAGAGTCTCCTTGGCAGCTCTGCTCGATGGCCGGGGACAGCGCGACCGAGCCGAACAGATACTGCGGGAAGGCATCGTCGCCGGCGAATTGGGCGCTCGAGCCAGCTTGGCGTACGTACTTGAGCGTTGGGGGCAAGCGGATCGCGCCGAGCAGGTGTTCCGGGACGGGATCGCGGCGGGCGGAGCGAATGCCTGGGCCGGATTGGCCGACCTGTACGAGTTTCGGGGACAGCAGGATAACGCCGAGCAGGTGTACAGAGAGGGTATCGCCGCCGGTGATCCCGGCGCTCGTGCCGGTCTCGCGGAATTGCTCCGCAAGCGGGGGCAGGAGGACAAAGCCGAGGAGGTCTACCGCCAAGGCATCGGCGCCGGGGACTTCTACTGCCTAGCCAGCCTGGTCTCGTTGCTGGAGGACCAGAAGCGTCCGGAGGCGCGCCACATGCGGCGCTTCGGGCTCACCGTGGACGGATCGTTGGCATCACCTTGGTGGCAGGAGTCCGGCGACGAAGTGTGACGCGCCGACCGGCTAGGGCCGGTAGAGGCTCAACGCACCGGACTGCCTGAGGTAGAGGCGTCCGTTGACGATCACGGGATGATCCACCGCGCCGCGGTAGGCGGTGCCCTTGACCGCGGGCGCACCGGAGGCGGCCTGCAGGATGGCCAGCGAGGAGCCGGTGTCGGCGCTCACCACCGTGTAGACCAGGCCACCGGCGCGGATCGGCTGGCCCACCCCGCCGTTGAGGGTCCTGGTCCAGCTGACGGCTCCGGTATCGGCCCGGTAGGCGGTCAAGGTCAGGCCGACGGCGACGAACAGCCGACGCCCGTCGGTCGCCACCGTGTCGTTTCCGAAATGGATGTCCACCCCGGGACGGCTCCACAGGGTCGCGCCGGTGCCGGCGTTCACCGCGCGCAGGACGCGGTCGAAGTCGACGACGAAGAACCGGTCACCGGCGGGACTGGCGGCCAGCACCCCCTCGTAGGGCTGCGCGCGTTCCCAGAGCACCGCGCCGGTGCTGGTCGCGACGCACACCGTGCCGCCCGCGTACCGGGACAACAGCAGCCGGCCCTTGGCGGACACGTTGCTGCGGTTCGCGACGCCCTCCCGGGACCACACCTGAACACCGTCGGTGACCCGGTATGCCCGTACGATTCCTTCCGGGTGCTCGGACGCGCTGGTGTCCGAGACGACGACCAGACCCTGGTCGGTGACCAGGGAGCCCACCGGGAGAGACCTGCTCCACCGTACGGTTCCGGTGCCCACGTCGAAGGCGCTCAGGCTGCCGGTCGGGTCGCTGACACTTCCACAGTGGGCGACGCCGACCACGAGCGCGCCGCCCACCACCGCGAGGTGGACGCGACCCGGGGGCTCGGCGACCGGGCGGTTCCACCGCCACAGCAGGCGCCCGTCGCCGACCCGGAACGCGGCCACCCCGCCGTCGTCGACGAGAAACACCCGGCCACCCGCGACGACCGGCGCCTGGGCGGTGGGACAGTCCGACGGGAAGGCCGGCACCGTGATTCGCCAGCGGCGGGTGACCTTCCTGATCGTCGCCGCGTTGATGATCGACTCATTGGCGTTGTAGCTGGTGTTCGCCGCATTAAAGCCGTCCTGAGCCCACGCGGTCGCGTTCGCGAGCTGGTGGCCGGCACCGGGGCGCTGACCGGCACCCATCGCGGGCGGCGACGTGATCAGTGCGGCGACGGCCACCGCGACGACGGCGGCGCTCCAGCGGGGACGAGCTCCTGACCTCTTCACAAAGCGCCAGGGTAGGTACACGTCGTCCCCTTTCCGGGACGTATTGCTGTCGCGTCACGGTGAACGGGGTGTCGGACCCCCGTGCCATCCTCACTGTCATGACCGGATGGGATCCGAAGGCGGACCTTCGCCACTATCTCCAGGCCGCCCGCGACGCACTGCTGTGGAAACTGGACGACCTCTCTGAGTACGACGTACGCCGCCCCCTGGTGCCGACCGGCACCAACCTGCTCGGCCTGATCAAGCACCTGGCCGGCGTCGAAGCGGGGTACTTCGGTGAGACGTTCGGCCGCCCGTTCGGCCAGCCGCTGCCCTGGATGGACGCCGGCGCCGAGCCGAACGCCGACATGTGGGCCACCGCCGACGAGAGCCGGGCGGAGATCACCGACCTGTACCGCCGCGTCCGGGCGCACGCGGACGCCACGATCGACGCCCTCGCGCTGGACGCCGTCGGCCGCGTGCCGTGGTGGCCGCCCGAGCACAACGAGGTGACGCTGCACCGGATCCTGACCCATGTGATCGCCGAGACGCACCGGCATGCCGGTCACGCCGACATCGTCCGGGAGCTCATCGACGGAGCCGCCGGGATGCGCAAGGGCAACGACAACATGCCGCCCGGTGACCGGGCCTGGTGGCAGGAGCACCGCGAGCGCCTGGAGAGCGTCGCCCGCGACGCCGGTCGTCAGGCCCCGACGGCCGCCGCGCCTACCCGGTGAAGATCAGCGACAGGTGATCGTCGAGGGCGGACACCGCCGTCTGCGCGTCGTACTGACCGCCGAGGAGGTAGACCCCGAGTCCTTCCATGGCGGCCAGCAGGCCGGCCGCCGCGTGTTCGGGGTTCAGGGCGGCCGGGGCGCTCGCGGTCGCCTGCGCGGCGCGGATCTGGTCGGCGATGAAGGTGACCATCTGGTCGGTGTCCTCCCGCATCCGAGCCGCCGCGGCGGGGCGCACCGCGGTGTAGGCGAGGAACGCCAGCGCGACGCGGCCGTCGGCCCGCCGCTGCTCGTCGAGCGGCAGCAGCTCGACCAGGATCGTGCGGACCAGCGCGTGCGGGGTCAGCGGCTGGCTGAGCGCGCCGACCGCCCGGGTCACCCGGGCCTCGTTGCGTTCGCGGATCACCGCCAGGGCGAAGCTCATCATCTCGTCCTTGGTGGCGAAGTAGTGCTGCACCATGCCCGACGTGACACCCGCCTCGGCGGCCACATGGCGCAGGCTGACCGCCTCCAGCCCGCTGGCGGCGGCGACCCGCATGAGCGCGTCGGCGATCAAGGTCCGGCGCGCCTGGTGGTCGACCTTCTTCGGCATACGCCCATGCTTTCACATTGCAGTCGCATTGACTCCGGCCAGGGGCCCGTTTAAGATTGCGACTGCAACGCAAAGGGAGGACGCCTCATGTCGTACGCCGTACGGATGCTGCGCAGGCTGGTCGCGTACGAGCTGGCCATGTGGCACAGCCTCTACCGCTGGGTCTTCCGCCGCCCGCTGCGGCTCGAACCGGGCGCCCGGGAGTTCAGCTACATCGGCGTGGTCAAGCCCATCCTGTGGGCGTTCATCGTGCTGTCCGCCGTGGAGATCCCCATCTTCGACCTCATCCTGCGGCACGTGCTGCCCTGGGAGGGCCTGCGCCGTACCGTTCTCGTGCTCGGCGTCTACGGCCTGCTGTGGATGATCGGTCTGATGGCGATGCTGCGCATGCATCCCCACGTCGCCGAGAAGGCGGGACTGCGAGTCCGCAACGGCGCCACCCTCGAGTTCCAGGTGCCGTGGGACGCGGTCGAATCCGTCCGGGCACGGTACCGGTCACTGCCCTCCAGCCGCGCGGTCCACCTGGAGCAGGCGGACTCCGGCACGGTGCTCAGCATCGGCACCGGCCGCCAGACCAGCGTCGATCTCGTACTGCGGGAGCCGCTGGCCATCGACCTGCCCGCCGGGCGCACCGAGAACGTCAGCGAGATCCGGCTCTACGCCGACGAGCCGGACGCCCTGGCCGAGCTGACCCGCCGGCACGCCGGCACCCCGGACCCGGCCGGGCAACACTGAGCCGGTCGCCATCGCGGCGCGGGCGTCATCCGTGACGACCAGCGCCTCAGTGCAGGTCGGCGCGCTCCGGCGCGAGGTACGTGGCCTCCCCGGCGGCACGGCGCTGGGCACGACTGCGGCGGATCAGCCACACCGCCAGCGCGACCAGCGCCGCCGTCATCAGCCATGAGCCCTGCGTCTTGGTGGCCAGCGCCCAGTTGTACCCGTCGGGGATCGTCAGGGTCGCCGCGACCGCGCACGGCACCAGCACCCACCGGGTGAAGATCGCCTCGTTCCGCGTCCAGGTCGCGGCGAGCACCGCCAGCGGCCACAGCGCGTACCACGGGTGGAAGACCGGGGCCAGCACCACGGTCAGCGCCAGCGCCAGCCCCGCCCCGAGCAGCGCCTCGCCCCGCCGCGCCCACCACCACAGCGCCACCAGCGCCGGAACGAGCAGCACCGTGGCGATCAGCCGGGTGGCGGGCAGCGCGTCGACATGGACGCCGAAGACCGCCAGGAACCTGCCCACGGTCATCCCGACCGCGGTCGAGGGCGACGTCCACTCGATGGTGTCTCCGCTGCGGAGCAGGCCGTACGCCCAGCCCACGCCGCGGCCCGAGAGCAGCGACAGGACGGCCAGGGCTCCGACGGCACCGCCGCCGATCGCCACCCCCGGACGCCACAGCGCCCGCAGCGACGCGCCCTTCGGCACCGCCGCCAGCACCGCGAACGGCAACACCACGACCGCCGTCGCCTTGACCCCGACCGCGAGGCCGAGCAGCGCGCCGCCCAGCAGCAACGCCGCCGTCCGGGGCAGCAACGGCGCCGTCCGGGGCAGCGACGGCGCACCGGACTGCGGTGAGTCGGGGGCAGACCGCCGACCGGCCACCAGGGCCAGACCAGCCACCAGCAGGCCGATCATCACCGCGTCGTTGTGGCCGCCGGAGACCAGGTGGATCAGCACGAGCGGGCAGGCCAGCACGGTCCAGGTGGCCTTCGCGGGCGCCACCCCGGCCCGGCGGGCCAGCGCGGGCACCCCGGCCGCGATCATCGCCACCCCGACCACGGCGATCAGGCGGAACACGGCAACCGTCCCGATCAGGGTGCCCCCGGCATGCACCGCGGCCGCCGACAACAGCAGGAACAGCGGACCGTACGGGGCGGGGGAATCGCGCCAGGCCTCCGACACCGAGCCGAGCCAGGGACAACCGAACGCCTGCGCATTGGTCGCGTACGGGTCACCGCCGGCCAGTTGGACGTAGCCCTGGCAGGCGTACGAATACACGTCCTCGCTGCCCAGCGGCAGGAACGGCAGCAGCGGCAGCGCCCACAACCCGGCCGTCACCAGCGCCCACCGGGTGGACGGGACCACCCGGCGCCCGTGCCACCAGGCGGTGATCAGCAGCGCGGTGCCCGCCACCCAGGACACCGGGAGCAGCACACCGAGGTCGCCGCGCAGCAGGTCCACCACGTTGTAGGCGTTGCCCCGCAGAAGTTCCGCACCCCCCAGGTAGGCGCAGAGCGCGGTCAGCACGCTGCCGACCAGGCCGAGGTAGCGAACGGAGCGGGGGGTGAACATGGGCGTCAGGATACGAGACGGCCCACACCGCATGTCGCGGACAGTGATTAAGATCCGGTCCGCACCGGCACCCGCCGCCGCGCCCGCACCAGCGGTACCACCAGCATCACGACCAGTAGCGCGGTCACCGCGAACGCGCCCTGCACCCGGGTCGCCAGCGCGAGGTTGTAGCCGTCGGGCAGACACAACGCCGCGGCCACCGCGCAGGCAGCCGCCAGCCACCTGTGCCCACCCGCGGCCGTCGCCGCCAGCACCGCCAGCGGCCAGACCAGATACCAGGGGTGGAACACCGGGGCCAACCCGACCGTGGCCGCGAGGGCCAGCCCCGCGCCGAGCAGCGCCCCACCGCCCCGGGCCCGCCACCACAGCACGGCCAACACGGCGGCGAGCGCCGCGACGCCGAGCAGCCGGGCCACCGGCACCGCGTCGACATCGGCGCCGAACACCCTGGCGAGGGCGGAAACGCTGAGGCCGACCGCCGTGGGCGGGGACGTCCACTGTACGGAGACTCCACTGTCCGCGAGGTTGCGTACCCAGCCGAAGCCGAGGCCGGCGACCAGCGACACCGCGGCGAGCGCCCCCGCCGCACCGGCGGCCAGCACGGCGCCGGGGCGCAGCAGCGCCCGCAGCGCGGCGCGATCCGCCATGCCACCGCCCAGACCGGACTCGACCGCGTCGGAGCCCGCCCGGCGACCACCCAGACCGGAGTCGACCACGTCGCGGCCCGCCCGGCGACCACCCAGACCGGAGTCGACCGCGTCGCGGCCCGCCCGGCGACCACCCGGACGGGACTCGACCGCGGCCAGCACCGCGAACGGCAGCACCACGACCGCGGTGACCTTGACCCCGACCGCCAGCCCGAGCAGGACCCCCGCACTCGCCAGCAGCCCGATCCGCGCGGCCGGGCGGTCCAGCCGTGAACCCGGAAGCGTCGTACCCACGGCGGCGGCGACGGCCAGGCCCGCGACCAGCAGGCCCACCATCACGGCGTCGTTGTGCGCCCCCGCCACCAGGTGCACGGCGACCAGCGGGCAGGCCAGCACGAGCCACACCGCCCGCTCCGGCGGCACCCCGTGGCGCCGGGCCAGCACCGGCAGACACAAGCCAACGAGCACGACACCCAGCACGGCCAGCACGCGCAGCACCGCAACCGTCCCGGCCAGACCGCCGCCCACCTTCGCCGCCCCCGCCGCCAGCAGCAGAAACACCGGACCGTACGGGGCAGGCGCGGCGCGCCACGTCGGTGCGACCGCGTCCGCCCACGGACAGCCCAGCACACTGACCCCCGCCGCGTACGGGTCGTGCCCGGCTGCCAGCGCATACCCCTGGCATGCGTACGAGTAGACGTCGTAACTGCCCAGCGGCAGCACCGGCAGCAGTGGCGCGGCCCACAGCGCGGCGGTCACGTACGCCCAGCGCAGCGACGGCACCGACGTGCGGCCCAGCCACCACGCCCCGATCAGCAAGCCGGTGCCGAGCAGCCAGCTCAGCGGCAGGAGCACACCGTCGGTGCCGGCGAACACGGTGCGGGGCGTCATCGTGGGCTGCCACGGCCAGGTGGCCCCACCCAACTGGGCGGCCAGCGCCAGCAGCAAGCTGCCCGCCAGGCCCGTGTAGCGGACGAGGCGGGCGCGGGGCATGGCGGCCACCCTACCGTGACTCACCGCAACCGACGGTTTCCTGACGGCGCTCCATACAGCCCGCCGGGTATGGTCGGTGCCCGTGTGGGCCCGGTGGCGAACCGAAGTGGTCACCGCCGGGCTGGCGGCGGCCCTCGGTGTCGCGTACCTGCTGCTTCCGCGGCCGGGCTCGGATCTGTCCGCCCAGGTGGCCCGCGCCGACTTCTTCGCGGAGCACGGCTGGGCGGTCGTCGACCTGCGCTGGTACGCCGGGGTGAACCAGCTCGGCTACAGCCTGGTGTCACAGCCCGTGATGGCCTTGCTGGGCGTCCGGGTGACCGGGGTGCTGGCGCTGCTGGTGTCCGCGGTGACGTTCGCCGCGCTGCTGCGCCGTACCCGGGTGGCCCGGCCACTGCCGGGCGCCCTGGTCGGCGCGGTGTGCCTGGCCGGGAATCTGCTGTCCGGCCGGGTCACGTACGCGCTCGGCGTGGCGCTCGGGCTGGCGGCGCTGCTGGCTCTCACGTACCCGAGGCTGCGCCCGGCCGTCGTGGTCGCCGCGCTGCTGGCGTCCGCGACCAGCCCGGTGGCCGGGTTGTTCCTCGGGCTGGCCGGAGTCGCCCTGCTGGCGGCGCGCCGGTGGGGCGACGGGCTGCTGGTGGCCGTCCCGGCGGCGGTGCCGCTCGCGGTGAGCGCCGGGCTCTTCGGCGACGGCGGGTGGATGAACATCAGCCAGGCGGACGCGGTACGGGCTGTCGGGATGAGCCTGCTCGTGGCCGTCCTGGTGCCGCACCGCCCGGTCCGGTACGGGGCGCTGTTGTCCGCGGCCGGGGTGGTCGCGGCCACCCTCGTGCACACCCCGGTCGGTCTGAACGCGACGCGGCTGGCGGTCATGTTCGGGCTGCCCCTGCTGGCCGCCTGCGCCCGCCCGCCCGGGTGGCCACCCGCCCGGCTGAGCCGAATCCTGCCCGCCCGCCCGCCCGTGCGGCCACCGGCCCGGCTGAGCCCAATCCTGCCCGCAGGCCCACGCGGCCGGCCGCCCGCCCAGCCGGACAGCGCACCGCCCGCCCAGCCCAGCGAGCACCCCTCGAGGCCCGGCGTGGGGCGTCCCGCGCGGCTGTGGGCCGGGATTGCCGTCCGTTGGCGGCCGTGGGCACTGGTCGCGGTGCTGGTGGCGGTGTGCTGGTGGCAGCCGCCGGTTGTCGTCGCCGACCTGCGTGACATCGGCAACCCGACGGCCGATCCGGGATTCTTCGCGCCGCTGCGCGACCGGCTGGCGGGCGGGTCCCTGACCGGGCGGGTGGAGATCCCGCCGACCCGCGACTACTGGGAGGCGGCCTATATGGGCGACGTGCCGCTGGCCCGGGGCTGGCTGCGGCAGGCCGACATCGACCGTAACCCGCTGTTCTTCACCAGCGTGCCGGGGGCGGCCGGCACCGGTGTGCCCCTGACCGCCGAGAGCTACCGGGACTGGCTGTCCCGCGAGGCGGTGCAGTACGTGGCCGTTCCGAAAGCACCGCTGTCCTGGGTGGGACGGGCGGAGGCGCAGCTGATCGGGGGCGGGTTGCCCTACCTGACGCCGGTCTGGTCGGACGCGCGCTGGCAGTTGTACGCGGTGACCGACCCGACGCCGATCGTCGCGGCCCCGGGGCGGCAGGTGTCGCACACCGCCTCGACGGTCACGTTCGACGCGCCCGCCGCGGGGGACGTGCGGGTGCGCGTGCGGTACTCCCCGTGGCTGCGCGTGGACGGTGGCGCGACCGTTGCGGCGGACGGGGAGTGGACCGTGGTCCGGGTCCCCGCCGCAGGCCGGTACAACCTGCGCTCATAGGAGGCAGCTCCGCCCGGGTCAGCGGCGATAGTTGGGGACTTCCGGTCAGCACCGCGCCCAAACACACCAAGATCTACAAGACCACACTCGCAGGACACAGCTCCCATCCAGTGCAGCGGCAATCGTTGGGGACTTCGGGTCAGCACCGCACCGAAACACACCAAGATCCGTAAGACCGCCGGGAGTGCGGCAAGCCGAGACGCGCGGCGGGAGCGCGGCAAAGGCCGGGACGCGCGGCGGGAGCGCGGCGAAGGCCGGGACGCGCGGCGGGAGCGCGGCGAAGGCCGGGACGCGCGGCGGGAGCGCGGCGAAGGCCGGGACGCGAACCACGACATCGAGCGCCCAGCAGCCGCAGCCGGCCGGGATGTCCAGCACCCCCCTGCCAGCAGCACCCGGGGCGCACGACATCCCGGACGGCTCTACCTGCCACCCAGGCGCGTACCGGTCAGGACTCCAGGACACGCTCCATGGCGGCTCGGGAGTGGCGGGTCACGCGAAGGTACCGGTCCACGAACTCTCCCGGATCTCCCCCGCCGAGCACCTGCACCGCGCCCGCCAGCTCGACCCCGTGCTGCGGCAGCTGGTCGGTCGGGCGGCCCCGCACCAGCGTGAGCGCGTTGCGGACCCGCGCCGCCAGCGTCCACCCCGCCGCCATCGCGGCCGCGTCCGCCCCGTCGACGAGCCCGGCGTCGCGGGCGGCGGCCAGGGCCTCCAGGGTCCGGGTGAGCCGCAGCTCCGGCACGTCGTACGCGTGTCGCAGCTGCAGCAGCTGGACCGCCCACTCGACGTCGGCGAGCCCGCCACGGCCCAGTTTCGTGTGCATGTGGGGGTCGGCGTTGCGGGGCATTCGCTCACGTTCGACGCGGGCCTTGATCCGGCGGATCTCCACGACCTGTTCGCGGGTGAGCCCGCCGCCGGGATACCGCATGCCGTCGGCGAGCCGCTCGAATTCGCGGCCCAGTCCGGCGTCGCCGCAGACGAAGCGGGCACGCAGCAGCGCCTGCGACTCCCACACCCGCGACCAGCGGGCGTAGTACTGCGCGTACGCGGCGAGGCTGCGCACTAGCGGGCCCTGGCGTCCCTCGGGGCGCAGGTCGGCGTCGATGCCCAGCGGCGGGTCGGGGGCGGGCGCGGACAGCAGGCGGCGCAGTTCCTCGGCGATCGCGTGCGCGGCGGCGGACGCCTCGCTCTCCGGGGTGGCGGCCGGGGCGTCGTACACGAACAGCACGTCGGCGTCGGAGGGGTAGCTCATCTCGTACCCGCCGAGGCGACCCATCCCGATCACCGCGAAGCGCAGGCCGTCGGGGCCGGGGCGGGCCCGCCGGGCGGCGGCCAGCGCGGCGCCCAGGGTGGCGTCCGTGACGTCGGAGAGCGCGATGCCGATCGCGTCGACGTCGAGCGGATGCTCGGGGGCCAGGTCCCCGGCGCGGCTGAGGATGTCGGCGCAGGCGATGCGGAACAGCTCGCGGCGGCGCAGGGCGCGCACCGAGTCGATCGCCTTCTGCGGGTCGGCGTACCGTTCGGCGGCGGCGAGGAAGCCGTCGCGCAGCACGTCGGCCGGGCGGGGCTGCAGCTCGGCGTCGTCGGCCAGCAGCCGTAGCGCTTCGGGATCGCGGGTGAGCAGGTCCGTGGCGTACCGGGAGAGGCTGAGCACCCGGGCCAGGCGGCGGGCCACCGGGCCGCCGTCGCGCAGCAGCCGCAGATACCAGGGGGTGCTGCCCAGCTTGTCGGAGACGTGCCGGTAGTTGAGCAGGCCGCGGTCCGGCTCGGGCGCGTCCGCGAACTCCTGCAGCAGCATCGGCAGCAGTGTGCGCTGGATCGCCGACGTACGGGTGACCCCGCCGGTCAGCGCCTGCAGGTGCCGCAGTGCCGCGCCCGGGTCGGCGAAGCCCAGGATCTCCAGCCGGCGCCCGGCCGACTCGGGTGTCATCCGTAGCGCCTCGGCGGGTACCCGGGCCACGGCCTCCAGCAGCGGCCGGTACAGCAGTTTGACGTGCAGGCGCCGGACCTGCGCGGCGTGGCCCACCCAGTCGGCGCGGAACTCCTCGACCGCGTCGCGGCCGGGCACCGCGGTGTACCCGAGGGCGGCAGCCAGCCAGCGCAGCGCCGCGGGATCGTCGGGCACGGTGTGGGTGCGGCGCAGGTGTTGCAGTTGCAGGCGGTGTTCGACGGAACGCAGGAATCGGTAGCCGCGCAGCAGCGTCTCGCCGTCGTCGCGGCCCACGTAGCCGCCGGCGACCAGCGCGCGCAGCGCGGGCAGGGTGCCGGGCTCGTGCAGCGTCTCGTCGACGCGGCCGTGCACGAGCTGCAGCAGCTGCACCGCGAACTCGATGTCGCGCAGCCCGCCGGGCCCTCGCTTGATCTCGCGGGCCAGCTCCTTGGGCGGGACGTTCTCGATGATTTTGCGGCGCATGTCGCGGACGTCGGCGACCGCCTCGGGCCGTTCCGCGGCGTGCCACAACAGCGGCGCCAGGTTGTCGATCCACTCCTGCGCCAACGCCAGATCCCCCGCCGCGGGCCGGGCCTTGAGCAGCGCCTGGAACTCCCAGGTCCGCGCCCAGCGCCGGTAGTAGGCGTCGTGGCTGGCCAGGGTGCGCACCAGCGGGCCCCGGCTGCCCTCGGGCCGCAGCGCCGCGTCGACCGGCCAGGCCACCTGCCCGCAGATCTCGATCAGCCGCGCCGCCACGGTGGTTCCGGCGGCCAGGTCCTCGTCGCCGCGAGCGACGAAGATGACGTCCACGTCGGACACGTAGTTGAGCTCGTTGCCGCCGCATTTGCCCATCGCCACGACCGCCAGCCGGGGCGCGGTCGCGGTCAGCTCGCCCACGGCGATCGCGTACGCCGCGGCGAGCGTCTCGTCGGCCAGGCGGGACAGGGCGGCCATCGTCGGCTCCAGGCCGCGGCCCCCGGTCAGGTCGGCGGCCGCGATCCGCAACAGCGCGATCCGGTACGCCCGGCGCAGGGCGGGCACGGTCGGCGGGCCCTCCCCCGCCGATTCGCCGAACTCCAGACGCCCCTCGGCGTTGGGCGGCAGCCCGGTCTTGCCCGTGGCCAGCACCCGCCACTCGTCGGGGTTGGCGACGAGGTGGTCGCCCAGCGCGGCCGACGATCCGAGTACGGCCAGCAGTCGGCGGCGCAGCCCGGCATCGCCGCACAGGGCGGTCAGGACGGCTTCGGCGGCGGGGTTGTCGGCGATCGGGCCCCGGGACGCGGCGACCGAGCCGCCGTTGCCGCGGATCGCGGCCCGCCCCGCGGACTCGACCATGCGGTGCAGCTGGAGCAGCGCCAGGTTGGGGTCGGCGGTGCGGGACAGGGCGTGCAGCAGTTCACCGCCGGCGTCGTCCAGCGGTTCCTGCGCGGCGGGGTCCCACAGCCGCAGCCCGGACTCGCCGAGCAGCTCGGCGGCGCGGGCCGCGTCGTCGAAGCCGTAGCGGGCGAGCCGGCTGAGCCGGGTCATCGGCCCAGCAGCGGCAGGGTGGGGCCCGTTCCCGGGTTGGCGATGTCGGCGTCCGGCAGGGTGCCCTGGGCCAGCGCGGCGAACCGGGCCGCGAACGGCTGCCACACCTCCTCCACGTCGGGCAGCACCTCGGCGGTGGCCGCGACCACCACCTCGGGGTCGTAGCCCAGCTCCGCCAGCAGGGTCGAGTCGGTCGCCCAGTCGGCGATCATCGCGGCGTCGCACTCGATGTGGAACTGCACCCCCCAGGCCCGGTCGCCGAGCCGGAACGCCTGGTGCGGGTACCGCGTCGACGCGGCCAGCAGCACCGCACCCCTGGGCAGCTCGGTGATCTCGTCGGTGTGCCACTGGATCACGTCGGGCAGCAGCGGCACGTACCGGAAAAGGGGGTCGGTGTCCGCGGCGTCGCGGCGCCCGACCAGGGCGGGCCCGATCTCCGGCCCGGCCGTGCTGCGCTCCACCACGCCGCCGTGCGCGGCGGCCAGCAGCTGGCCGCCGAGGCAGACGCCCAGCGTCGGCACCCGGTGCCGCACGGCCTTGCGCAGCAGCGCCTCCACCGCCGGGAACCAGGGCGCGCCGGGCTGCCCCGCGGCGTTCGGGTACGCGTCCTGCTCGCCGCCCAGCACCACGAAGGCCACGTAGTCGTCGAGGCTTTCCGGCAGCGGCTCGCCCAGGTGCGGGCGGACCACGCTCACCGCCAGTCCCGCCTCGGCGAACCAGTCGCCGAGCCGGCGCAGATCGTCCGTCGGGTCGTTCTCGACCACCAGCGCAGTCCCCACCCCCCGAGGCTAACGAATGGCGCGCCGCCCGCCGTGGCCGGATCGCGGCGGGTCGCCGGGCGGGCGGCGGGCGGGTCCGGAATTGGCCTCAGCGGCGCGGCGCCCATGCCGCGCCGCCCCTGGTCCAGCTCGCCGAAAATCGGCGGCCATCACCCACGACAGCCCGGTACGGTCAGGCCACCTACGCGAGAACGGGATCTGACACCCCATGTCGATGCTGCGTGAACGGTTGCAGGCCGCCCTGGTCCCGGCGATGAAGGCGCGCGACACCGCCGCGGTGGCGGCGCTGCGGTCGGCGCTGGCCGCGATCGAGAACGCGGCCGCGGTCGCGCCGGCCGGGGACCAGGACGCGGCCGCACCGGGCATTGGCGAGGCCGCGAGCGCGCCACCGAGCGACGCGGCGGCTTCGGGCGGCGGCTCGTTCGCGAAGTCCGCTGCCGGGCTGGGAGTCAGCGAGGTGGCCCGGCGAGCGCAGGACGACGCCGAGGTGGAACGGATCGTCCGGGCGGAGATCACCGACCGCCTGGCGGCCGCCGACGAGTACGACCACCTGCAGCGGCCCGAGCAGGCGCAGCGGCTGCGCGCGGAGGCCCGGGCCCTCGCCTCCCACCTGGACGGGGCCTGAGCGTTCCGGCAGGCGCCGGTCAGGCGATGCAGGCGCAGACGATGAGGGCAGCGCCGAAGTGGGACGCGGCGCTGACCAGCGCGCCCGGGTGCCGGTCCGGCGTGCAGATCACCTCGCCCAGCTTGCCCGGGGTCAGCCAGTCCAGGACGAGGAAGGCGAAGCCCATGACGCCGATGCCGATCAGCCCGAAGATCAGCGTGGAGGCGAGCCCCTTGCCGAACTCGTCATAGCTGGTGAAGATCGCGGTGAAGACGATCAGCGCGATGCCGAGCTGGTTGGCGACCAGCAGGATGCCGGCGTTGGCGTTGCGCTCGACGAAGATGAGATCCTTCAGCTTGCCCGGGGTCAGCACGTCGACGAGCAGATAGCCGAGCGCCATCAGCCCGATGCCGACCAGTCCGAACACGACGCTGCGTCCGGCGCCCTCAAGCAAGTCTTGCAGCACGGTGTCTCCTCAGTACGTGACCTGACGCAGGCACCGTAGCGGACCGCGGCCCGACAGTGATCCACCGCCGGGCCTATTTTCGCGTGTCACAGCGCGAGGTACCGCTGCCGCTCGTACGGGGTGACCTCGCGGCGGTACTGCTCCCACTCGGTGCGCTTGTTGCGCAGGAAGAAGTCGAAGACGTGTTCGCCGAGCACCTCGGGCACGAGTTCCGACTTCTCCATGACGTCGATCGCCTCGGACAGGTTCTCCGGCAGGGCGTCGTACCCCATCGCCTTGCGCTCGGCCGCCGACAGCGACCAGACGTCGTCCTCGGCGCCCGGGGGCAGCTCGTACCCCTCCTCGATGCCCTTGAGCCCGGCGCCGAGCATGACCGCGAAGGCCAGGTAGGGGTTGGTGGCCGAGTCGATCGAACGGACCTCGACCCGCGCCGAGTTCGGCTTGCCGAACGCGGGCACCCGGACCAGCGCGGAGCGGTTGAGGTGACCCCAGCTCACGAACGCGGGCGACTCGGTGATCCGGTCCGGCAGCTGCATCGGGAACAGCCGCTTGTACGAGTTGACCCACTGGTTGGTGACCGCGGTGTACTCGCGGGCGTGCACGAGCAGCCCGGCGATGAACGCCCGCGCGGTCTTGGACAGCTTCTGCGGGTCGTCGCCGTCGAAGAACGCGTTGCGCTCGCCCTCGAACAGCGACAGGTGGGTGTGCATGCCGCTGCCGGGCTGGTCGGTGAACGGCTTGGGCATGAACGAGGCGCGCACCCCCTGGGTCAGCGCCACTTCCTTCACGACGTGCCGGAACGTCATGATGTTGTCGGCCGTGGTGAGCGCGTCGGCGTAGCGCAGGTCGATCTCCTGCTGGCCGGGCGCGACCTCGTGGTGGCTGAACTCCACCGAGATGCCGATGCGTTCCAGGGCGAGCACGGCCTGGCGGCGGAAGTCGCGGGCGACCACGTGGTTGGTGTGGTCGAAGTAGCCGCCGTTGTCGACCGGCACGGGCACCGAGCCGTCCAGCGGGTCGTCCTGGACGAGGAAGAACTCGATTTCCGGGTGGGTGTAGTAGGTGAAGCCCTTCTCCGCGGCCTTGGAGAGCATGCGGCGCAGCACGTGCCGCGGGTCGGCCCACGCGGCGCTGCCGTCGGGCAGCAGGATGTCGCAGAACATCCGGGCGCTCTCCCCGCTGGCGCCGCCCTCGAACGGGAAGACCTGGAACGTGGTCGGGTCCGGCATGGCGACCATGTCGGACTCGTAGACCCGGGCGAAGCCCTCGATCGCCGACCCGTCGATCCCGATGCCCTCTTCGAAGGCGCTCTCCAGCTCGGCGGGCGCGACGGACACGCTCTTCAGGGTGCCGAGCACATCGGTGAACCAGAGCCGGACAAAACGGATGTCGCGCTCTTCGAGCGTGCGAAGCACGAACTCCTGCTGTCGGTCCACGTCAACCCCTCGTACGCCAGCGGCTGGGACCGGCCCGCCCGCTCGGCGGTCAGTGTCCCCCGGCTCCGTTACGCAGAGATTACGCTGACCGTGCCGCACGCGGATGTCCCGGGTGAGGTCCCATGGTGATCAGCAAACGGTAGAGCAGGCGTCCCCGGACGGTGCGACGGGCCACACACCGGCGACGTCGCCGCGCTGGGGAACAATGAGGCCATGCCCTCGATGCGCATCGCTCTGGCCCAGGTGAACTCGACGGTCGGCGACATCGCCGGGAACGCGGCCGCGATCCGGCGCTGGTGCCGCGTGGCCGCCGACGCCGGAGCCCAGCTGGTCGCCTTCCCGGAGATGATGCTGACCGGCTACCCCATCGAGGACCTGGTGTTCCGGGACTCGTTCGTGCGGGCCTCGCAGTCGGCGCTGCGTACCCTCGCCGCCGATCTCGCCGCGGACGGACTGGGCGAGCTGGCCGTCGTGGTGGGCTACGTGGACGCCGACGGACCCGCCCCGACCAGCGCCGACGCGGCCCCCGGCAGCGGCCGCCGGGACGGCTCCGCCCTGCTGCACGGCGGCGCGGTCGCGGCCACGTACTTCAAGCACCACCTGCCCAACTACGGAGTGTTCGACGAGGACCGCTACTTCGAGCCCGGGTCCGCCCTGACCGTGGTGCGCTTCGGCGGGGTCGACGTCGCGCTCACGGTCTGCGAGGACGTGTGGCAGGCGGGCGGCCCGTTCGCGGCGGCGCGCCGCGCGGGCGTCGGCCTGGTCGTCAACATCAACGCCTCACCGTACGAGCTGAACAAGGACGACGTACGGCTCCCGCTGGTGCAGCGCCGCGCCGCCGAGGCGGGCGCCACCGTCGCGTACGTGAACATGGTCGGCGGCCAGGACGAGCTGGTCTTCGACGGCGACTCGATCATCGTCGGCGCGACCGGCGAGCTGCTGGCCCGCTCCCCGCAGTTCGTCGAGGACCTGCTCGTGCACGACCTGGAACTGCCCGCCGCCGACGAGACCCCCAACGTGGCGGGCTCCGGCCCGGAGCTGACCCGCCGCTCGGGCGAGTCGCTGCACGGCGAGCAGGCCCGCGACGACGACATGGCGATCGAGCGGGTCACGCTGACCGGCGCGCCGCGACCGGTCACCGGCGACCGGGTGGTCGGTGGCGTCGCCGAGCGCGTCAGCGACGAGGCGGAGATCTGGTCCGCGCTGGTCCTCGGGCTGCGCGACTACGTCGAGAAGAACGGGTTCCGCTCGGTGGTGCTGGGCCTGTCCGGCGGCATCGACTCGGCCGTGGTGGCCGCCATCGCGGTCGACGCGATCGGCCCCGACCGGGTGTTCGGTGTCTCGATGCCCAGCGCGTTCTCCTCGGACCACTCCCGCGACGACGCCGCCGACCTGGCCAAACGCACCGGGTTGGACTACCGGGTCGAGCCCATCCAGCCGATGGTCGACGCGTTCCTGGCGAACCTGTCGCTGTCCGGGCTGGCCGTGGAGAATCTGCAGGCCCGGGTACGCGGCGTGATCCTCATGGCGCTGTCGAACCAGGAGGGCCACCTGGTGCTCACCACGGGCAACAAGAGCGAGCTGGCGGTCGGCTACTCGACCCTGTACGGCGACTCCGTCGGCGGCTTCAACCCGCTCAAGGACGTACCCAAGACGATGGTGTGGCGGCTGGCGAACTGGCGCAACGCGGAGGCCGCCGCCTGCGGCGACCAGCCGCCCATCCCGGAGAACTCGATCACCAAGCCGCCCAGCGCCGAGCTGCGCCCCGGCCAGGTCGACGCGGACTCGCTGCCCGACTACGACCTGCTGGACGCGGTGCTCACCGGCTACATCGACAACGACGCGGGCCGCGACGACCTCATCGCGGCCGGGTACGACGCGGCGCTGGTGGACCGGGTGCTGCGCCTGGTCGACGGCGCCGAGTACAAGCGCCGCCAGTCCGCGCCCGGCACGAAGATCTCGATCAAGGCGTTCGGCCGGGACCGGCGGCTGCCCATCACGAACAGATTCCGCGAGGGCGTGTGACGACCTGCACTCAACCCTGACCGGGAACGGCCCGGTGGTGCGACGATCGAGGGCACAACCCGGGGACCGCACCACGCGGCCTCGAGGAAAGGAGACGACGATGTCCGACATCGAGGTGCCCACCCTCTACGGCGGCCCACCCACCCGCCGGGTCCGCACCCGCGACCTGCTCGCCGCCAAGCAGCGCGGCGACCGCTGGGCCATGCTCACGTCCTACGACCAGTACACCGCCGGGATCTTCGACGCCGCCGGCATCCCGGTGCTGCTGGTCGGGGACTCCGCGGCCAACAACGTCTTCGGCTACGAGACGACCGTCCCGGTCACCGCCGACGAGCTGCTTCCCCTGGTACGCGCGGTGGTGCGCGCCACGAAGACCGCGCTGATCGTGGGCGACCTGCCGTTCGGCTCGTACGAGGAGGGGCCCACCCAGGCCCTGCGTACGGCGGTGCGGTTCATGAAGGAGGGCGGCTGCCACGCCGTCAAGCTGGAGGGCGGCCGCCGGGTGTCCGGGCAGATCTCGGCGCTGACCGGCGCCGGGATCCCGGTGATGGCGCACATCGGCTTCACCCCGCAGAGCGAGCACGCGTTCGGCGGGTACCGGGTGCAGGGCCGCGGCGACCGGGCCGCCGAGGAGCTGGTCGCGGACGCCCGCGCGGTCGCCGAGGCGGGCGCGTTCGCGGTGGTGCTGGAGATGGTGCCCGGCGAGGTGGCCACCCAGATCACCAAGGAGCTGAGCATCCCGACGGTCGGCATCGGGGCCGGCCCCGACACCGACGCGCAGGTGATGGTCTGGCAGGACATGGCCGGGCTGCGTACGGGCAAGGCACCGCGCTTCGTGAAGCACTACGCCGACCTGGCTACCGTGCTCGGCGAGGCGACCCGGCGGTTCGCCGACGAGGTGCGCGGCGGCGAGTTCCCGGCCGCGGAGCACACCTTCAGCTAGGCGCGGCGGCGCGGCTGCCCGGGCGGGCCGACGGCAGACTCCGTGATCGGAGGTGCCACGTGTCCGTACCCGCCCGGGTCAGCCTCGCCACCCTCGGCGTCGGCGACGGCAGCTGCTGGCGATCAACGTGGGAGGTCACCCACGATCCCGGCTGGCCGCTCGACGAGACCCGGGTCCCGCGCCTGCCCTGACCGGTCACTCGCGGGCGAACAGCACCGTACGGGTCTGCGGATCGGCCGTAGTCAGACGTACCCGGACCCGCTCACCCAGCGGCAGCTCGCCGGTGCACCGGGCGCGGACCGCCGGGGTGTCGATCGCGATCGTGCCACCGGGCGGCCGCCGGTTCGCGGCACCGTTGCGCGGCTCGTCCACGTCCAGCACCCCGGCGTCGAACGTCGCACCCACCCGGTCCGCCAGCAGCACCGCCTCGGCCAGGTCGATCGCGCCCCGGTTGGCGGCCGAGGCGACCCGGTCGCTGGCGGACATGCTGGCGGGCAGGCGCACCAGCGCCTCCCGGACCCAGTCCGGCACCGGCCGGCCCTCGTGCAGGGCCAGGCAGGCCTCGGTCGCGTACCGGTCGGCCAGGCGGCGCAGCGGGGCCGTGACATGCGCGTACGGTGCGCCGACGCCGCCGTGCCCGGTCTGCGCGGGCGCCTGACCGGCGAACGCCGTGTACGCCGCGCCGCGCAGCAGCTCGGCGGCCTGATCGACGAACGCCGCCCCGCGCGGGCTGCCCGCGTCCACCCCGGCCACGACGTCGCCCACCGGCGCGCCCTCCGGCCAGGCCACGCCCAGCGACCCGGCTGCGGCGCGCAACCGCGCGACCGCGTCCGGCTGCGGCGCCGGCATCGTCCGCAGCAGTCCCACCCCACCGGCCAGCATGAGCGACGCCGCGGCCATGCCGGTGAGCAGCGAGATCTGCGCGTTGTGCTCCTCGACGGGCAGTGGCGCGCGCAGCACCAGCCGCCAGCCGTCGTCCCCGCTGGGCTCGATCTCCTGTTCCGGGATCGGCAGGTTGATGGCGCCGCGCTGGGCCGCCCGGCGCGCCAGCAGCGCGCCGATCTCGGGCAGCAGCGCCACCGGCTCCGGCGCCCGGCCCGCGTCCACGGCCGCCTGCACTCCCGCGTAGTCCAGCTTCGCCCGGCTGCGCACCCGGGCCCGCTCCAGGCCCACCGCGGCGATGTCGCCCTCGGCGTCGAGGTCGATCGTCCACAGCACGGCGGCCCGGTCGGCGTCCGGGAGCAGGCTGGCGGCGTCCTCGCTGAGGATCGGCGGATGCAGCGGCACCTTGCCGTCGGGCAGGTAGACGGTCTGGCCGCGGGCCCACGTCTCGTCCTCCAGCGGGCCGCCGGGGCGCACGTACGAGGCGACGTCCGCGATCGCGTAGTGCACCCGGTAGCCGCCGCCGGCGCGGCGGGTCAGGCACAACGCCTGGTCGAGGTCGCGCGAGGTCGCCGGGTCGACCGTGACGAGCGGGATGTCCGTACGGTCGGCCCCGGTGGGCGTACGCGCCGCCGCCTCCGTCGCCTCGCGCAGGGCGGCGACGGGAAACTCGGCGGGCAGTTGGAGCTCGCGGCGCAGCGCGGAGAAGTCGATGCGGGGCGCCCGCACCACCCGGTTGATCGGCACGCCTCATTACTACCAGCAGGTACGCGACCCCGCCCGTCCCACGATCGAGGTGCGGCCGTCCCCGCCGTCCGGATCGCACCACGGGCCGCCGCGATGCCGAGCGCGACGGCCGCGCCGCGTGTCTGGGCGCGGCGCCCGGCGCCGCGCCGTGTCTCCGGGCCGCGCCCGGTGTGCCGTCAGGCCCGGACGGTCGCCTTCCGGGTGCCGGACGCCGTCCGGGTCGTCGCCGCGTTGCGGGTCGTCGCCGCGTTGCGGGTCGTCGCCGCGTTGCGGGTCGTCGCCGCGTTGCGGGTGGCCGACGCCTTGCGGGCGGTGCCTGCCGTGGCGGTGCGGCGGCTGTTGGCGGCCGCGGCCTTGCGGGCTGCCGCCGGTGAGGCGGGGGCTCGGACGCGGCCCGCGTTGGTGGCCGATGTCTTGGTCGTGCGACCGGGCTTGGCCACGTTGGCCGCTTTGCCGGCGCCGGCCGGCCGGATCTTCGCCGCCCCGGCGTTGGCCGTGCTGCGGGTGACGCCCGCCTTCTTCACGGCGGACCTGGTCGCCGTCTTCGCGGCCGTCCTGGTGGCCGTGGACCTCGCGGTCGTCGCGGTCCGCTTCGCCGTACCGGTGGCCTTGGTCGCGGCCTTGCGCGCCGTGGTCTTGGTCGCGGCTTTCCGCGCCGTGGACTTGGTCGCCGCCTTGCGGGCCGTGGTCTTCGTTGCGGCCTTGCGGGCCGTGGTCTTCGTTGCGGCCTTGCGGGCCGTGGTCTTCGTTGCGGCCTTGCGGGCTGTGGACTTGGTCGCCGCCTTGCGGGCTGTGGACTTGGTCGCGGCCTTGCGGGCCGTACCGGTGGACTTGGTCGCGGCCGTGCCGGCGGCCTTCGCGGTCGTCTTCTTCACGGCCTTGGTGGCGCGGGCCGGTGCCTTCTTCGCGGCGGCTGACTTGGCCGCGGTGGGCCGGGCGGTGCGCGTCGCCTTCGCGGCGGTCTTCTTCGCCGTCGTGGTGGACTTCCGGGCGGCACCGGCCTTCGTCGCGGTCCGCTTCGCGGTACCGGCGGCCTTGGTGGCGGTCTTCTTCGCCGCACCGGCGGCCTTCTTCACGGCTCCGGTGGTCTTCGTACCGGCGGCCTTCTTGCCGATGGCCTTGGTACCGGCGGCCTTCGCCGTGGTCCGCTTCGCGGCGGGCCTCGTGGTCGCGGTGGACTTCTTGGCGGCGGGCCGCGCGGTCGTCCGCTTCGCGGTGGTCTTCTTCGCGGTGGTCTTCTTAGCGGTGGTCTTCTTAGCCACGGTCTTCTTCGCCACGGTCCGCTTCGCGGCCGGCTTCGCCGCGGCCTTCTTGGCGGTGGTCTTCTTGGCGGTGGGCCGCGTGGCGGCCTTCGTCGCGGTCCGCTTCGCGGTTGCGGACGTCGCGGCTTTCGTCGTTCTCTTCGCGGCCGTCGGCGACGCCCGGCCCGCGCCCGTGCGGGCGGCGGCCGTTCTCGCGGCCTTCTTGACTTCGGCCATGGGGATTGTTCCTCCTTGCGATGACTGCGGGCTCGTCTGGGCCTGGCGACTGCGAAGGTTCCGGCTTGGACACAGGACGTCGCGCCGGCCTAGCTCTGCTCCCCTGTCCAGCGGGCGTCCTCGGCATCCCACGCCGCATTGCGCTTCGCGACCGTCTCGAGTGCATGCGTGGCGTCTTCAGCGGAGGGGCACGGACCGAGCCGGTACTGGGCAGGACACTTGTCGTCCCCAGTCTCGACGCGGTTGTGGCGCAGGCACCAGAAATAGGCGCCGTCGCCCGGCCCACTGTCGTTCATGCCATCACTGTGCACCCAGAACCGGCCAAGCGCTACCGATTCCGGCAAAAAGCCCAGCCCTTCCATTGTGGATCGTAGATCTGTGGCCCTCCAGCAGACGGCGACGCCCGCCCCGCCGGGTGGCGGAACGGGCGTCGGAAAGGGACAGGCGGGCGGTTTCAGCCGAGTTCGGCGGCGACCAACTCGGCGATCTGGACGGCGTTGAGCGCGGCGCCCTTGCGCAGGTTGTCGTTGGAGATGAACAGTGCCAGGCCGTTGTCGACGGTCTCGTCGGCGCGGATCCGGCCGACGTACGACGGGTCGCGGCCGGCGGCCTGCAGCGGCGTCGGAATGTCGGACAGCTCCACACCGGGCGCCCCGGCCAGGAGTTCCCGGGCCCGGGCGGGGCTGATCGGCCGCGCGAAGCGGGCGTTGACCTGCAGCGAGTGGCCGGTGAACACGGGCACCCGGACACAGGTGCCGGACACCTTGAGGTCCGGGATACCGAGGATCTTGCGGCTCTCGTTGCGCAGCTTCTGTTCCTCGTCGGTCTCGTCGCTGCCGTCGTCGACGATCGACCCGGCCAGCGGCAGGACGTTGTACGCGATGGTCCGGGCGAACGACCGGGGTGCGGGGAACTCGACCGCGGCTCCGTCGTGGGTCAGCTCGGCGGCGCGGTCGGCGACCTTCTTCACCTGCTCGTCCAGCTCGGCCACCCCGGCCAGTCCGGCGCCGGACACCGCCTGGTACGTGGTGGCGACCAGTGCCACGAGGCCGGCCTCGTCGTGCAGCGGGCGCAGCACCGGCATCGCGGCCATCGTGGTGCAGTTGGGGTTGGCGATGATGCCGCGCGGCCGCTGCCGTGCCGCCTCGGGGTTCACCTCCGCGACGACGAGCGGGACCTGCGGGTCCATCCGCCAGGCGCTGGAGTTGTCGACGACCACGGCGCCGGCCTCGGCGACGCGGGGGCCGTACTCCTTGGAGCTGCCCTTGCCGGCGGAGAACAGGACGAGGTCGAGGCCGCGGTAGTCGGCCGTCGCGGCGTCCTCCACGGTCACTTCGGAGTCCTGCCAGGGCAGGGTGCGCCCGGCGGAGCGGGCGGAGGCGAAGAGCCGGAGCTGGTCAACGGGAAACTGGCGCTCGGCGAGGATGCGGCGCATGACTCCGCCGACCTGTCCCGTAGCGCCCATGATGCCGATCCTCATGGCAACAAAGTACGACCTGGCATCCACGCGCTGTAGGCGGTATCCCACCCGCTGAGCGCAGGACGATGCCGACCGCTCCTCGTCGTTCCATATTTCAGGATTTTCTTCCTGAATGGCGGGACACAGGAGTACTCCTGAGGGCATGGCTGCTGTCTACACCCACGGGCATCACGAGTCGGTGCTGCGTTCCCACCGCTGGCGCACCGCAGAGAATTCCGCCGCGTACCTGTTGCCGTGGCTTTCTTCCGGCCTGAGCGTGCTGGACGTCGGCTGCGGGCCGGGCACCATCACGGCCGATCTCGCGACGCGCGTCACACCCGGCCGGGTCACCGCCCTGGAGGTCAGCGATACGGCGCTGGAGCTGGCCCGCGCCGAGGTGCGCGGGCGCGGCATCACGACCGTGGACTTCGCGGTGGGGGACGCGCACGCGCTGGCCTTCCCGGACGGCACCTTCGACGTGGTGCACGCCCACCAGGTGCTGCAGCATCTGGGCGATCCGGTCGCCGCGCTGCGCGAGATGCGCCGGGTCACCCGGCCTGGTGGCGTGGTCGCGGTCCGCGACAGCGACTACGCCGCCTTCACCTGGTTTCCCCGGCTGCCGGAGCTGGACGAGTGGCTGGCGCTGTATCAGCGGGTCGCCCGGGGCAACGGTGGCGAGCCGGACGCGGGCCGCCGCCTGCTGTCGTGGGCGCACGCGGCCGGCTTCACCGACGTCACCGCGACCTCCAGCACCTGGTGCTTCGCGGATGAGACGGACCGTGCCTGGTGGGGCGGTCTGTGGGCCGACCGGATCCGGCAGTCGGACTTCGCCCGTACCGCCGTGGCCGGTGGCGCGGCCACGGCGGGGGATCTGGACCGGATCGCGGACGGGTGGCGGCGCTGGGCCGCCGACCCCGACGGCTGGCTGTCGCTGCTGCACGGCGAACTGATCTGCCGCGCCTGACCGGCCGCGGGAGGCGCGTCGGAGCGGGCGGACCGGACGTTGACGAGTTCAGGCTCGAAGCTGACCCGAACTCATCAGGGCGCGGCGTCAGACGCCGTTCGGCTTGTACGCCCAGTGCCACGTCTCGCGGGGCACGTTCTCGTCGAAGCCGTACTTGGCCGCGTGGGTCCGCATCCAGGCCAGCGCCTTGGCGTTGAGGTCCAGGTCGGCGGCCATGCCCCAGCCGTGCTCGCTGGTGCCCGGCTTGGCGGCCAGCCCGCCCTGCGAGTACAGGCCCTTGCGGCGGACCAGGTCCACCTGCTCGTCGTAGGACCGGTACGAGTCCGTGATCCCGATCTTGACGCCGTCCTTCTTCGCGTCGGCGATCATCTTGGTCAGCGACTCGGCGGCGGGCGCCCACAGCCGGTGCCGGGTGTCGCCCACCTGGCCCAGGGCGCTCGCCGGGATCTTGCCGTTGCCGTAAGCGGCGAGGTCCGTCGGGATGCCCTTGGCGTTGAGCGAGTACGACTTGGCGGGGCCCGTTGTCGACGACTGCGCCGACACCGCGTCGGCCAGGTAGTTCGCGAACGCGGCGCCGCCCGTGGCCGAGGTGGCGCGGGTGGCCTGGGTGGTGGCTGCGGTGGCCTGCGCGGTCTGCAGCGAGATGATCCGGCTCTGGATGTCGGCGATGCGCGAGTTCACTGAGTCGATTCCCACACCACCACGTTCGGCCGGGGCCAGGGAATCTGAGGAGAAAATTCGCGGTCAGACCGCCAGCGGCAGGGCGATCGTGTGGGCGGTGTGCGCCACCTTGGCCGCCAGGTACCGGACGTTCGCGGCGGAGGCGTGCACCCCGGTGGGCACCACGTCGCGCACCTCGACCCCGAGCGCGCGCAGCTGGGCGGGCTTGTCGGGGTTGTTGGTCAGCAGGTCGACCGCGCCCACGCCCAGGGCGGTGAGCATCTGGGCGGCGGCGGTGTAGTCGCGCTCGTCGTCGTCGCGCCCGAGCGCCCGGTTCGCCTCGTAGGTGTCCAGGCCGTCGTCCTGCAGGGCGTACGCGTCGAGCTTGGCGTACAGGCCGATGCCGCGGCCCTCCTGGCGCAGGTAGAGCAGGTAGCCGCCGACGGAGGCGATGCGCTCGACGGCCTCGCGCAGCTGCGGGCCGCAGTCGCAGCGCTGGGAGCCGAGGACGTCGCCGGTGAGGCACTCGGAGTGCGGCCGCACGAGCGGCACGTCGGCGTTCGCGACGTCACCGAGGGCCAGGGCGAGGTGCTCGCGCCCGTCGGCCAGGCCGGTGAACGTGACCACCTCGGCGGTCGTCGTGTACCCGTCGGCGAACTTCAGCGGCACCGTGACCCGGGTCCGAACCTCAGACATGACGGCCCCTCTCCTGCACTTGACGCTTCAAGTGCGCCTCGACGATACGCCCCCGCGACAGGCGAAGCCACGAGCCGAACGTCACATCGACCCCGCCCGCGCCCGCCTTAGGCCAGGTCGGCGGGGTTGGTGTTGGCGCCGCACAGCAGCGTCACGACCCGCTCCCCCGCCGCCGGCACGTACGCCCCGCTGGTCAGCGCGGCCTGCGCCGTCGCGGCGCCGTGCTCGACCACGATCCGGTGGTCCTCCCACAGACGGCGGCGCGCGTCGACGATCGCCTGGTCGTCGACGAGTACCGAGATCACGCCGGTACGCACCGCCACCTCGTACGGAAGCGTCCCGATCCGGCGGGCGCCCAGCGAGTCGGCCGCCACCCCGGAGACCGGCACGTCGACCGGCTCCCCCGCCGCCAGGGCGGCGGACAGCGACGGGCAGGTGCGCGGCTCGACGGCCACCACCCGGGCGTGCCCGTGCAGCGCGGCGGCCAGACCGGCGACCAGGCCGCCGCCGCCCACCGCCACCAGCACGGTGTCGAAGCCCCCGGGCAGCTCGTCGAGCAGCTCCAGCCCGGCCGAGCCGTTGCCCGCGATCATGTCGGGATCGTCGTAGGCGTGGCAGAACAGCGCGCCGGTGGCCCGGGCCTGCACGATCGCGGCGGCGTACGCCTCCGCGTACTCGTTGCCGGTCTGCACCACCCGGGCGCCCAGCTTGCCCAGCTTGGCGACCTTGACCGGCGGGGCCGTCACCGGCACGTACACCTCGGCGGGGACGCCGAGCTCGCGGGCCGCGTACGCGGCGGCCAGGCCCGCGTTGCCGCCGGAGGCCGCGACGATCCCGGCCGGGGGCAGCTCGCCGCGCTGCGCGGCGGCGAGGATCCGGTTGAGCATCCCCCGGGCCTTGAACGACCCGGTGTGCTGCAGGTATTCGAGCTTGAACAGCGCGGGCCCGTCCCGCAGAACCGGGGTACGGCGCACCCGCCCCGCGATCCGCTCGGCCGCCGCGCGGACATCGTCGCTGGTGGTCACCGGCCCAGTTCTACACGACACTCCAGGCGTGCCGGGCCAGCGGCAGGGCCGGGTGCTCGCCCCCGACCAACCTGGCCAGGTCGAGCAGGCGGTGTGAGAAGCCCCACTCGTTGTCGAACCAGCCCCGCACCTTGAGCCCGCCGTCCGCCGTGGCCTGCGTACCGGACGGGTCGAACAGGCACGAGGCCGGGTTGCCCTTGACGTCGATCGAGACGGTCGGGTCGGGGTCGTACGCCAGCACCCCCAGCAGCGACCCCGCCGCGGCCTCGGCCATCGCGCTGTTGATCTCCTCGACGGTGAGCGGGCGTTCCGCCTGCCCGGACAGCTCGGCCAGCGACCCGATCGGGGTGGGCACGCAGTAGTAGCTGTACCGGATCTCCCCGAGCCGGGGCAGCACCACCCGGACGAGGTCGCCGACCACGTGGTCGTGCGGGACGATGCTCTCGTTGGTGGCCCGGCCCAGCCGGGGATCGTCGCGGGAGGTGCCCGAGGTGGCGTCGTGCACCCGCTGCCAGCCCTGCGCCGAGAGGATCACCGACGTGCTGACCCCCCGCAGGCCGAACCGGTCGAGCAGCACCTTCGCCATCACGGTCAGGGCGTTGACGCCGCACGAGGCGGGCGAGACGACGTCGTGCCGCGCCGGGTCGTAGGTGTGGTGGTTGGCGCCGTAGACCAGGAACGCGTCCGGGTCGGTGGCGGACGCGCTGACCACGACCTTGCGGGCGCCGCCGTGGGTGATGTGCATCCGGGCCAGATCACCGCTGCGGAACTGGCCCGTGGCCTCGATGACGACGTCCGCGCCGACCGCCGACCAGGGGATCTGGCGCGGGCCGCTCTCGTTGAAGGCGCGGATGGGACGCCCGTTGACGACCAGGTAGTCCGGCCGGGCGGCGACCGTGCCGGGGAAGCCGCCGCGCAGGCTGTCGCGTCGTAAGGCGTACGCCAGCCGCTCGACCGGGGCGACGTCGTTGATCGCCGCCACGGTCAGCCCCGTCTCCGGGCCCGCGCCGACGATCCGCATGAGGCTGCGGCCGATCCGCCCGAACCCGTTGATGCCAATCGCGACAGTCACCAAGACTCCTCACGGCCGCAGGGTGCTCCACATGGCGCGACCGTATCGGTATCACTACCAGGTTCAACAGGACGTCACTTGTCAGACACTATGAGTACGCAAGTTACACGTCAACGCGCCCTCGCGTGTGGACGTGAAACCCCAGCTCAGACGCCGAACGATGCAACGTGGACGGTGGTCGCGCCCCGGTGTCACACCGCATCTGGCGATGCGACCCGCAGGAGATCATCCCTGAGGCCCGACGCGCTCGCCACGCCGGGGCGCAACTATGATCCTCAATGGACGGCCGGTGATCGAGCCAGGGAGCCGGTTCTCGGTCACCGCGCCGCTGTCCGTGGGTCAGTCCTCGGCAACCCGGGGGGAGATCAGCCGCACCTCGACCGGGGCGCCGGGCTCGCCGCCCGCCCGGCCCGCGTACTCGGGCACCCCCACGCAGGTGAACAGCAGCGACACCAGATCGTCGGGCTCGCCCAGCAGCCCCGGGACCGCGGAGTCGATGAAGGTCATGCCGGTGGCGCTCGCGCCGAGGGCGTACGCGGCGAGGTGCAGACGCCCCTCGGCCACCCCGGCCGCGAGCTGCGCCTCCCGGTACCCCCGGTCGTCCAGCGCCGCGCCGGGCGCGGCCGACATCGCCACGTACGCCGCCTCGGCGCCCAGCGTCTGCCCCACGCACAGCCACTCCAGCTCGGCCCGCAGGTCGCCCGCCTTCAGCGGGGCCGCCAGGTCCGGCCAGCGGTAGAGGCCCGGGGCCACGCCGTCCACGCCGTGCACCGCCACCCAGTGGGGAACGTCGATGCCGCGCAGCGCCGCCGCCATCGACCATTCGAGGACCGGCCGGGGCACCGTACGGGAGCGGTCCATCCGGCGCTGGGAGCCGCGCCGCAGCGTGACCGCGTCGAGCGAGGCGGACGGTGGCGCGTCCTCCAGCGGCGCCCCGCCGGGCCACGGCTGGCCGAGTTCGTCGCGCTCGCCCGCCCGCTGCGCCTCGGTGCACAGCGGGAACTCCACGGCGGGCAGCTCACCGACCGCCGCCGGGCCACCCGCGTCGATCGCCGGTGCGCCGTCGCCCAGCGACAGCAGGGCCAGCGGGTACTCGTGCACGCCGTCGGCGCCGACCAGCGTACGCACGGCGGCGTCCGGAAACAGCGTGCGCAGCCTCGGGTCCAGCCCCGCCGCGCCGGCCGCGGCGTGCAACTGCGCCAGCAGCGTCCCCCCGTCCCAGTACAGATGCCGGAAGCCGCGCTCGGCGTACCGCCAGCCGGTGCGCCACGGCACCCCGGTCACCACGAGCGTGGTCGCCGTGCCCGACGCGGGCGGGCCGACTCGTCGGAGCGCGTGCCGCACGGGGTCGTACCAGTGCACCCCGTCGGGCACGCCGGCGACGCCGCGGGTCGACGCGTACACCTCCAGCGGGAAGCGCGCCCCGGCGGAGCCGGCGGCGCGGAACAGGTGCCGGCGGCCGTGACGCTCGGCGGTGCGTACGACACCCGCGCCGAGGAACAGGATGCGGCCGAGCTGGGCGGCGTCCAACGGCTGCGCCGGGCAGGGGTGCCCGGCCAGCACCGCGGTCGCCGAGACCCCGGGGTCGGGCAGCTCACGCGGCAGGTCCAGGACGGGCAGGCCGTCCGGATACTCCTTGACCTGCGGCGGAATCGTGTCGGGATCGTTGGGGGTGAGGTCGTGACGCACCCGCGGGTCGTCCACGGGTGCGTCCCACTCCCGGTCGGGGGTATAGGAGGTCAGCCGGTGCAGCAGACCGGCGCCGGAGTCGAGATCCACACGGCCACTCTGCCAGCCGCCGCACAAGCGCGCCACGACATCGGCGAGCGCCCCTATCTCGCCACGGGCGCGGCCAGGAACTCGTGGGCGCCGCGCAGGCGGGTGCGCAGCAGCGCGGTCGCCTTTTCCGTACGCAGCCGCACGTCGGTGGGCAACCGCAGACCGCGGTCGCCGATCGTGCCCGCCGGGATGAGCGTGGGGTCGAGGCCGTCGCGCCGGGCGACCAGCACGCCCAGGTCGTAGCGGCTGATCGCGTCCGCGCCGGCCACGTTGAGGATGCCCGCGTGCCCGTTGGTCGCCAGTTCGAGCAGCGCGTCGGCGAGATCGTCCACATGCACGGGCTTACGGATCTGATCGGTGAACAGCGTCCCGTCGGCGCGGCCGGCGATCAGGTCGTGGGTCAGGACTTCGTGGACACCGGTCCCGTCGCCGAGGATCAGCGAGGTCCGGACCACGGCGGCGCCGGGATCGATCGCGCGCACGGCCGTCTCGGCCGCGGCCTTCGCCGCGCCGTAGCGGTACACCGGGTCGGGCTGCGCCGACTCGTCGTAGTGGACCTCCCGGCCGGAGAACAGCGCGTCGCTGGACAGGTGCACCAGCCGGGCTCGGACGGCCACGGCCGCCAGCGCCACGTGCGCGGCGCCGTCCGCGATCACGCGCCAGTCGTCGCGGCCCGCCGCGGCGTGCACCACCACGTCCGGACGTACTCGCCGCATCAGCTCACGGACCGCGACCGGATCGCGCACGTCGAGCCGCTCGGCGGCCCCCACGCCCGGGGCGGTGAGGTACGTGCCGACGACCGTCCAACCGGCATCCGCGGCGCGGGCCGCCGTGCGGCGCCCGAGGTGGCCGGTGGCACCGGTGATGAGGATCCGTTGAGTCACGGGTACGGACCGTATCGCGCGCGGACCACCCCGGTGGCCGGTGTCAGCGGCCCTTCTTGCGGCGCAGCGTGACGATTCCGGCGATGACGAGCAGGATGGGCAGGAAGAGGCCCCACATCAGCCAGCCGTTCATGGAAAGCCTCCCTGATCATGGCGGGAACGCGACCGGGCCCCGTTGGCGTCGGCCGTCCCAGCGTCGCCCGCCCGGCCGCCGGCGAGATCCCCCGCGCCGGATGAAGTCGCCGCACGGCGCGGACCGGACGGGTAGCCGTGCCGCGATCCGGGCCGCGCGGCGCCACGCAGGCGGTAGGGTCTGCTCGCACCGTCGACCACGTCCGCTGGGAGCTGCCGATGCAGCCGAACGCCTCCACCGGGACCGCCGTGCACGGCGGCACGGCACCCGCCCGGTCCGGCCGTGCCCTGCTCACGTACTGCGACGACGCGACCGGTGAACGCATCGAGCTGACCGCCGACGCCCTGGGGACCTGGGCCGCGCGGACCGCCGGGCTGCTGTACGACGGGTGCGGCCTCAGTGTCGGCGACCGCGCCGCGGTGCTGTTGCCGCCGCACTGGCAGACCGCCGCCGTGCTGCTCGGCGCGTGGTCGGTGGGGATCGCCGTGTCGTTCCGCCCGTGGGCGAGCGCGGGCCTGTCCCCGGCCGACACGGACGCCGACGAGCCGGTGGAGGCCGTGTTCGTGTCCCGCCAGCGCCTGGGTAGCTGGCTGGAGGTGGTGCCCGAGGCCCGGCACCGGTTCGTGCTGGGCCTGGACTCACGCGACACCCCGGCGGCCGAGGTCCCGGCCGGATACCGGGACTACCTCACCGAGGTCGCCCGCTACTCGGACTGCCCGCCGCCGTACGCCTCGATCCTGGGCACCGACGCGGCCAGCCCCGACGGCACGACCTTCCGCCAGTGGGAGACCGTGGCGCAGGGCATCGCCGCGTCGCTGGACCTGCGTCCCGGAGATCGGCTGCTGGTGGACGCGTCCGCGCACGAACAGCCGGTCGCCTGGCTGCTGGCCCCGCTGACCGCCGGTGCGTCGATCGTCATCTGCGCGAACCTGGACCGCGCCGCCCTCGACGCCCGGATCGCCGCGGAGGGCGCCACCCGCGTGCTCTGAGCGCCTGGCCTCATTGCTCCGGGAGCTGACGCATGGTGCGCAACGGGGAGAAGAGCACCCACAGGGCCCCGAGCAGCGCCCCGAGCGTGGCGATCCACAGCGTGGGGCGGATCCCGATCGTGGCGCCCAGCGCGCCGCCGAGCACCGCGCCGAGGGGCCGGATGCCGTAGTTGACGGTGCGGTCGAACCCGGCGACCACGGCCAGCATCGGCTGCGGCGTCGCCGCGGTCTGCACCGACCCGGCGGTGATGTCGAGCAGCATGACGCCCAGGGCCGAGACGAACTCCGCCGCGAACAGCAGGGTGAGCACCAGCGCCGGAGGTCCACCGGCGGCGGGTACGAGGATCAGCGGAGCCGGGAACGCCACAAGGCCAAGGATCAGCGCCGGGCCGATGCCGATGCGGCGGCTGACCGGGCCGGTGATCACCGCGCCGAGCAGTCCGCCCGCCGCACCGGCGCCGATGACCAGGCCGAGCGTGCCCGGGGCGACGTGCAGGTGCTTCGTCACGTACAGGATGAACAGCGCGGCGAAGAGGTAGTTGAACAGGTTGAGCGTGGTGGTGCCGAGCAGGACGGCCCGCAGGATCGGGGATCGGGCCACGTACCGCACGCCGGCGACCAGGCGCGGGCCGGGGCTGCGGTCCACGGGCTGCTCGGCGATGTCGGCGCGGGCGAGCAGCCGGGCCGAGGCCAGGTAGGTGAGCACGTCGGCGACCAGGGCGAACGGTGCGGTGAGCACCTGCACCAGCACACCACCGAGGCTCGGCCCGGCCAGATACGACAGGGCCCGGCTGCCGTTGAGCAGACTGTTGGCCGAGACGTAGTCCGCGCGGGGTACCAGCGAGGCGAACAGGCTGCTGTGGGCGACCTCGAAGACCACCGCGAGGGTGCCGGCCAGGAAGGCGACGACACAGAGGAGCGACAGGCTCAACGCGTCCGCCCACCACAGCAGCGGCACGGCCAGCAACAGCCCCGCCCGGCCCAGGTCGGCGACGATCATGAGTCGGCGCTTGCGCGGATACCGGTCCACCCAGGCGCCGGCCGGCAGGGAGAAGAACAGATTCGGCAGCAGCGCGGCGGCGGTCAGGTAGCCCATCTCGGCGGGCCCCGCGCCGAGGGTGAGCGCGGCCAGCAGGGGCAACGCGAGCACGGTGACCTGGTCGCCGATGAGGGAGACGGTCTGCGCCGAGAAGTACCGCCGGAACGCGGGCCGGTGCAGCGGGTCCGGCAGGCGCCGACGGCGCGGCGGCGCCGGTCGCGCCAGGGTGGTCGGCTCACCCACGGTCGCCCCCGTCGGGTACGGGGCCGCGCGGCAGCGCCATCTGGATGAGCTGTACGGGGCGCGACGACGGCGGCCGCTTCGCCGGGTCGGTGAGCCGTTCGTCGTACCGGGAAAACAGCTCCTCGATCTCCGCCGTCAGCTCGCGCAACTCCGCGGCGGTGACGTGCAGCAGCGCGTCGTTGAAGCCCGCCGCGGCGCGCCATTCGGCGGGCTCGTCAGCGCGCACGGCGAGATAGTCCTGGGCACGCTGCACGAACAGGCCCAGCAGCACGCCGTTGAGCTCGTCCGCCGCCGCCCGCATGGCCGGATCGTCGGTGTCGTCGTCCCAGGACGTCGACTGCGCGGTGGCCCGCCACGGCCGCTCCCGGCCGTCGGCTCCCGGCGCGCGTTCGGCGAGCCCGTACTTGGCGAGCTGCCGCAGATGGAACGAGCAGTTCGGCACGTTGTCGTCGAGCCGGCTCGCGGCCTGGGTGGCGGTCATGGGGCCCTCGCTGCGCAGGAGCCCGATCAGGCGCATCCGCAGCGGGTGGGCGTAGGCCCGCAGCATGCGCGGGTCAGTGATCTTGATCGAGTGGTCAGGTGTCCCGTCCGGCATACCCTAGAGGATGCTTTAGAAAGATATCTTTAGCAACCCCACGGAGATCAGCGTCAGGCCCGGCCGCGATACAGCCAGGCGTACCGGTGCAGCACGACGCGCTCGCGCGACTCCAGGTCAGCAATCAGCCGGGCGCGGAACTCCGCCCGGTGCCCCGCGCTGAGATCGTCGAAGAACTTGCGGGTGCCGTGCGTCTGCAACCACTGCCAGAACGTCTCGGCGTCCGGGACGGCCAACTCGATGCGCAGATCCGTCTCGTCGAGGTCGGTGAAACCCTCGGCGGCCAGCGCCGCCAACTCCTCGAAGGGTTCACCCATGCCGCCGCGCGGCGGCAGGTACTGGGCGAACTCCGCAAACAGGGCGTCGGACCCGTCGGCGAACTCGAATCCGTCCGGCACCCGCCCCGGGCCGGTGAACGCGAACAGCCCGCCCGGCTTCAGCACGCGCTTGACCTCCCGTACGGCGGCCCGCGGATCGTCGAGAAGGTGCATGACGAAACCGGCGGTCACGACGGCGAAGGTGTCGTCGTCGAAGTCCAGCCGGCCCGCGTCCATGACCCGGGCGTCCAGCTCGGGATGCTCCTGCCGCAGCCGCCCGACCATGCCGGCCGAGGCGTCCGTCGCGGTCACCGCGAACCCCCTGGCGTGGGCCGGCACGGCGATGGCGCCGCGCCCGGCGCCGACGTCCAGCAGGCGGTCACCGGGACCGGGCGGGGGCAGCCGGTCCACGCACAACCGCCCGAACGCCTCGAAGAACGGCAGCACCTCGTCATAGCGATCGGCGACCCGGTCGAACAGCTCCACAACCTCACTGGACATGGCCACGCATCCTTGGTTGACCTGCGCGAACGTGCAACCGGAATTCCTGCCGTCACCCCACACCGTGAACCCTTTGGCGGGCTGGCGCGGAGACATAGGTGTTCGTGTTACCAGGCGAGGGGAAAACGGGTGTCCGTTCACACCACCATGCTGGCCGACGACGTCGGCGCCAGACCCGACGACGCCGCTGTCATCAGGGCGTCGCTGGGCAACGGTGAATGCTTCTCACTGCTGTACGACCGCTACGCCGACCAGTTGTTCCGCTACGCGGCCCGACGGTTGGGCCCGGAAAACGCCGACGACGTGGTCTCGGAGACGTTCCTGGCCGCCTTCCGCCGGCGGCACCGGTACGACCTCAACTATCTCGACGCCCGGCCGTGGCTGTTCGGGATCCTCACCAAGCTGATCGCCGGGCGGCGCCGCGCTGAGCTGGCGCGCTACCGGGCGCTGTCCCGGGCCGACGCGACCGAACCGGTCGACGACGGGCTGGCGAGCCGCGTCGCCGAGCACGTCAGCGCGGCCGCGGCCCGGACCGGGCTGGTGCGGGCCCTGACCGGGCTGGCGCCGGGTGACCGCGACGTGCTGCTGCTGGTGGCGTGGAACGACTTCACCTACCAGGAGGTCGCCGACGCGCTCGGGATCAAGCTCGGCACGGTGCGGTCCCGGCTGCACCGGGCCCGCGAGCGGGTCCGCAAGGCCCTCGGCGACACCAATCCCATCGACTTCGACGAGGAGAAATGATGCGCGAGCTGACCGCAGTCAAGGAATTCGGCGCGACCCTGGACGGCGCCGACGGCCCGTCGCCGGAAGCCCGCCAGCGGACACTGGCACAGTTCCACGGTACGGCCCGCTCCCGCAGGGCAGGCTGGGGCCGCCTCGGGCACCCCGGGCGGCTGGTGCTGGCCGGCGGCCTCGCCGCGGTCGTCACCGGCGCCGTACTGGTCTCCCAGGTGGTCTCCATCGACCACCGCCCCCCGGCATCCCAGGCGGCCGCGGCGCAGATCCTGCGCGCGGCGGCCGCTCACGAGGCGGCCCAGCCCACCCCCAAGATCGACCCCGGACGATTCGTGTACGTCGAGTCCATCGGCTCCGACGTGGAGACTCGCGACCTGCCCGGCGGCAAGACGGAGTACAAGCTGAACGCCAAGCACCGCCGGATCTGGCTGTCCGTGGACGGGAGCAAGGCCGGTCTGCTCCTGCGGCGGGCCAAGGGCAGCACGGGCCCGTGGAACCGCATCGAACTGCCCGGGTGCAAGAACGGGAAGAAGGTCGGATTGGATGGACGGCCCGCCCGGGGCGTCGACGACGCCGCCACCTGCCAGCCGCATGCGGCGTTCCAGGCGGACCTGCCGACCGAGGCCGGGGCCATGCGCCGCTACCTCTACGAGCACAGCCAGGGCGACAATCCGCGTGACGTGCAGGCCTTCATCACCGCCGGTGACCTGATCCGTGAGCGGTACCTGACCCCGGCGCAACTGGGGGCCGTGTTCGGTGCGCTCGCCGACGTCCCCGGCACGAAGCTGGTCGGTGCCGTCACCGACGAGGCCGGCCGCTCCGGCGTGGCGATCGGGATGCCCGAGGACGCCCGGGGAACGCGCTCCGACCTGATCTTCGACGCGCACACCCACGCGTTCCTCGGGGAACGGAAGACCCTCACCCGCGCCTTCGCGGACTTCCAGGCGGGTGACGTGGCGAGCTCGTCGGCCAACCTGGTCACCGCCTTCGTCGACCGGCCGGGCCAGCTGCCCTGACCCGGCCGTACACTCCGGGCCGGCACCGGTGCGGTGCCGGCCCGGTCCCGTCCGGGGTCCTGATCATTGTTGGGTTTGACGGCGAGTCGTGCGGGAGTACGCATGCAGGGCGAGCTGGTTCGATGCATCCTCGCCGTGGCGGTGATGCTGCCCTGGGTCTCCGACCGCCGGCATGGGCAGGGAACAGGTCATCGACGCGTACGTGGACGCCCTTCAGCGGGGCGACCGGGACCGCCTCGTCGAGCTGACAACCCACGGCTGGACCAGGTTGGCGAGATCGACGAGAAGATCGCCGCCATTGGCGACCAGAAATGGATCGGCGTCCAGACCAGCTGGCTCGCGAACCCGGTAACCGGAGACCCGGATGCCGCCCGCCTCACCGCCACGGTTTCCGATCGCAACAGGATCACCGATCAGGTGACGGTCAGAAAGGTCGACGGTCCTGGTACGTCAACCTCGGCACCCGCACGCCACGACCCGACGACCCGCCGACCTCCTCAACGGAACGCCCTGCTGACGGAGGGTTTGGCCGGGTGGCGGTCGAGTACCTGATTGAGTGCTTCGATGGCGTTGCGGTGCAGAGGCGGCCTCACGTGGGCGTAGATGTCGGCGGTGACGCGCGGCCGGGCGGGACCCAGCCTGGGCAGCTGACGAGCGACCCTCCTCCTGGCACTCGGGATGGCCGGCTACACAAAGTCTGGTGTCATCGGGCGACCGTCGCTTTAGCACAGCCAAGAAGGCGCAGCTGTAATCGCCAGCCTGACGAGATCATTCGAACCGTTGCTCGAAGCACTCAGGACCGCCTGATGAGACTCAGTCATGGGCACGATGTGCCCTGCCCCCAGGCGCAGGTCACCAGGCGGGCCGCTGAGCTCACTGCCAGCCTCCTCATTCGACCCAGTCTCATAGCCATGGGGAGAAATATGCTGCCAAGCCCCCTCGCCAAGTCGGTCATATGCTCTCTGCGCAACGTAGAGTATTGGTTCTGAGCTTGGAACGTGGGAATGGGTGAAGCTTTGGAAGGAACGGGCACCGCTGAGAACATCTCTATAGGCAGCCTCGCCGGCGAGCAAACCTACAGTCGGTATCGCGTGCAGAGCGGTTGGGCGGCCGCTGGGCGCGGCTGATGGAAAATTCCCGAGACCCCGATGATCGCTGATCATGAGGCTCCCGCAGCTCACCTTCGATTGACCCTCGGTCCCTCAACCAGCTCGGGCGGGGCCGATCCAGCCAATGCCGAGCCTGTGCCGAGCCTGATGTGCCGAGCCTGTGTGATCCGAGCCTGATGTTGTGAGGAGTTTCTATGCGGGTTTAAAACGGCCCGCTTCGCGGGCCGGTCGCGCCGCCCAGCAGGGCCGGGCTGGCGCCGGGGTTGCAGCCCTGCGGCAGGCGTGAACGGACATGCAGAAGCCCCGGCTCCTCCTCAGTCAGGAGGACGGGCCGGGGCTTCCAGTGTCAGAGCCGTAGATCCGCCCGATGGCTACGCGGACGATCGGCAGCAGGTCGCGGGGGTGGCCGCTCAGCACGCCGGATTCGGCGATCGCGCGGTGGGCTGCGGCGTGGATCTCCGACGGGAGCCATCCTTCCGGCAGCAACTGGAACCACCGGTATCCCCTGGGTCGGCGGTCTGGCACCCCTCCGTCGCGGAGATACTCGTCGGCGGCGTTCTCGTTTTCGGCCAGCTCGTCGGCGAGGATGGGTAGTCGGTACTCCCGCGTTCCCGGCCCCATCTCCTCCGCGACCTGCCAGTGGTGGGTGCGGGTGTCCGGGAAACGTGCGATGCTCTCAGGCCCGGCCAGCCACGCGAGCATCAAGTCCCAGCCGGTGTGCCCGCATTCCCAGTAGCTGCCGGACGGTGTTTGGAATGGTTCGTCGGCGAGCAGGTCGTCTGGCGTCGTCCCATCCAGAACCGGTGCCGTCTCCCAAGCTGTTCGGGTGCCGGGGTTCTCCACGTCGGTCTCCCCTGCAGCGCCTTGCCGATGACCTCACGATCGGGGAAGCGCAGCGTACTGGTGGGCTGCCAGAACAACCAGTCCAACAGGCATCCTCGCCGGACGGGCAGGCTCCCAGGATGATCCAGACGGTTCGGTCCCGGCTCGTGGGTGGTGGGAGTCGGGGTGGAGTCATCCCGGCCGCCTGCCCAAGGGATGCCGGGCCCCCGCCCGGCATGGCGAAGCCCAGGCGACCGGGATGACTCCTCGGGAACGTTCGGCTGCTGCCGCCTCACACGGTCTCTCCCTCCGTTCGGGGGACTAGTCGGCTGCGTCGGCCGATGCGAAAGCGCTTGTCATCTGATTACCGTCTGCGCTTGCAAGGACGAGCGGGATGGCCAGTCAAGCGCCTCGTCCGAGTGTTGAGGCCGGCAGAAGTGGAATGGAACGGGTAACGGTGCGGTCTAGATGGTTCACCAGCAGGCGGTACGGCAGTCGGCATGACGTCGTCGGATTCGTCGGTGTATTCGGCCTGCTGTTCCTCCTGGTCGGGTACGCGATCTTCGATTCGAGCTACCTCATGTCGAACGCCTGCATCGGTACCGGCGGTCAAATGGTCTGCCCGACGAGCGGGCCGGATTGGGCACGCCCCCTGCCGGGGGCTGCGGCCCTGCTGGGCCTGCTCACTGGTCTCGTTGGCATCCTGGCTGGTCGCCCGGTTCGCACCCCTGCCCTGATCGCCGGCTTCCTGCTGGCCACCGTTGGCCTGGTCGGCAGTTGGTTGCTGTCGCCGACGTAACAGGCGCGACCCCAGGGGTCGATCGATGATCACCGGGTGATGGTCTGAGCAGCTCAGCGTGCCTAGGTACGGGTACTCACGACGCTGACCTGCTAAAACGCGCAGGATGCGAGCCGTGAAGATCGTTCCTTGGTTCGTCGGTAGCTGGCTCTCGCGGATCTACCTGGCCCTGGTCGCTGTCGTGACCGTGGAGGCCGTGGTGTCGATCTTGTCGCGGGACGAGTGGGACTACAGCAAGCACGAACTCGTGCCTGCCCTGTTGACCCTGCCCGGTTACCTGATGGCGAGTTCGGTGTACGACCTTCTGCTACTGCCGCTGTTCGGTGAGGGCCACTGGGCTTTGGTGTTCGGGAGCTGTGTAGTGGTGGGTGCGTTGGTCAACGCGGCGGCCCTCAACGGCGTGCTGACGTTGGTGAGACGGTTGAACGCGAGGGCCGGGGCGTCCGGCTCGGCTGCCGATGAGCGCGCCCTCAAGGGCGACCAGCTGCGGGCCCGGGACGGCAGCACCTCAGTTGGGTAGGCGCGATTCGGGCCAGCGTCAGCCGCGGTGATCCCCGGTGACCGGATGGCCACGACTAGGCCAAACGGCTCTAATCGTGCAGGCTGGCTACTGCGAAGCCTCGTTCGCATCGTGGCGGTCCTAACGCCGCAGACGCCCTAAGTAAGCGGGGCAAGCCGCCGATACAGATAGATGCGCATGCTGAAGTACTGCGCAGTTCTCTGAAGCCAACTGTCCCATTACGCCGGGGGGCGAAATGCTCCACCGCTTTCTGCGGCAGCACACATGACTGCGCGCCGATGGTGGCCTGCCGCGCTCATCAGCGCCTTACCGCATGTCCTTATTGCGATAGCGGTCGCCCACAGCGCGGCAACCAAGCCTCAGGATGAGCCCAACTACGCGGGGTACCTGTACTACCTCGAGCTGTACATCCTGCCCTGCGCCGTGATCGCGGGAATTGTCATGGCAGCCATCAGGCCAGTATGGCTTTGGGGCCTGGGTATCCTCGCGGGAACGATAGGCGGACTCTTGCTTATGTGCATGGCAGGTGCGGCTCGCTGGTAGCGGACTCGTGGACGTCTCGACCCAAAATCTTGTCGCCTGGTCCGAGTTGTGACCGTCTTGCTGTTCAGTCTGTGTCCCTGGGTTGAGTTCGTGTCTGGATCTTGGACTGGCGAATGGTACAGCCGCGAAGTACAGCAACCAACCGCGTCGCGAGCCGCAAGGTCGGACCGGTGGCGCCTCCGCGAACTCGTACTAAACCTTGAGCACTTGATTCGCCCGGAGTTACGGATCAGAAGGTCGAAGGCGCGAGATCAACCGGCCGACCATGGAGATCTCGGGGCGTCTGTGGGGCGTCGGGGCGTCTCCGGGGCGTCAGACGGCAACCAATGTTGGCCAACACCGACCATCAACGCCCACCTATAAGGGGAGGTCGGCACCGCCCTCAGGGTCGTGACCTCGAGGGCGGCGGACGAGTCGGCCTGTACGCCGGATTCTGTGTCCGGCGACCTTCCGGTCGCCGGCGGCGGTCATCCATCTCGGCCTGCCGTCGCCGACAGGCTCTTGCGGCCTACCCGCAGGCTCGGGCGAGCAGCCCTCGAACGCCTGCGCCGGCCACCGCCTCGCGGCCGTGGCCTTGCTTGGCCTTGCTCCGGGTGGGGTTTACCAAGCCACCCCGGTCACCCGGGGTGCTGGTGGGCTCTTACCCCACCGTTTCACCCTTACCGGCGCGTGCCGAGGCACGGCCGGCGGTCTGTTTTCTGTGGCACTGTCCCGCGGGTCACCCCGGGTTGCCGTTAACAACCACCCTGCTCTGCGGAGTCCGGACGTTCCTCGGCGGCGCCCGTGAAGGCGCCGACGCGACCGCCCAGCCGACTCGTCCGTCGCCCGGACATGGTAGCCGGGTCGGGGTCCGGGCGCGGGTGACGGCCCGTACATTCGGACGGGTCATGGATCTCGCACATGTTCTGCTGCTCGTCGTCGCCGGCCTGGCCGCGGGGACGGTGAACGCGATCGCCGGTGGCGGGTCGCTGATCACCTTCCCGAGCCTGCTGGCGGCGGGCCTGCAGCCGGTGGCCGCCAACGTGACGAACTCGGTCGCCGTCTGTCCCGGGTACGTCTCCAGCGTGGTGGGCAGCCGCGCCGACCTGGCGGGCCAGGCGCACCGGCTGCGGGTCATGGTGCCGACCTGCCTGCTCGGCGCGGCGGCCGGGTGTGCGCTGTTGTTGGCCACTCCGGCGCGGGCGTTCGAGCTGGTGGTGCCGTTCCTGGTGCTGGGCGCGGCGGCGGCGCTGGCGTTCCAGGCTCGGCTGCGGGCTCTGGTGGGGCATCCGCGGGCCCTGTCGCGGCGCCGCCGGGCGGTCACCTTGCAGGTGGTCGTCTTCGCCGGTTCGGTGTACGGCGGCTACTTCGGCGCGGCGCTGGGGGTGATGCTGGTGGCGGCGCTGGCCCTGGTGCTGGACGAGACGCTGAACCGGATCAACGCGCTCAAGAACGTGCTGTCGGCGTCGATCGGCCTGGTCACGATCGTGGTTTTCGCGATCTTCGGCCCGGTGCACTGGGGTGCGGTGCTCATCGTGGCGCCGGCCACGATCGTCGGCGGGTACGCGGGTGCCCGGCTCGCCCGCCGGCTCCCGGCCGCCGTGCTCCGGATCGTGATCGTCTCGTTCGGCACCGCGATCGGCCTGTACCTGCTGGTCCGCGCCTTCGTCAGCTAGACAGGATAGGGGCGAGCGCCGCGCCCCCGTGGTCGCGGCGCTCGCCAGGGAGCGGGTCAGGTCGAGGAGCCGACGGCCTCCGGTGTCACCCGGGCCTTCTCCAGGCGAGGGTCGCCCTCGTCGGCGAAGTAGTCGTCGGCGACGGTGCCGTCGACCCCGTCCGGGGTCTTGGCGGCCCGCAGGATCAGCGTGGTCACGACCGCGACGAGCAGGTTGACGAACACTGCCACGAGTCCGACGTAGATGGTCCGCTTGGTGTCGAAGCCGAACTCGGACAGCGGGAACGCGGAGCCGCCGAAGTGTTTGCGGCCGGCGGCGTTCGGGATCTGGTAGAGCATCCACATGCCCAGGCCCATGCCGGCGACCCAGCCGGCGATCAGGCCGCCCCGGTGCAGCCACCGGGTGTACAGGCCGAGCGCCACCGCGGGCCCGGTCTGCAGGATGATGACGCCGCCGATGAGCTGCAGGTCGATGGAGAACTGCGGGTCGAGGAAGATGATGAAGGCGACCGCGCCGACCTTCACCACCAGCGACGTGATCTTCGAGACGTGCGCCTCCTGCGCCGGGGTGGCGTCCTTGCGCAGATACTCCTTGTAGATGTTGCGGGTGAACAGGTTCGCGGCGGCGATGGACATAATCGCGGCGGGCACGAGTGCGCCGATGCCGATGGCCGCGAACGCGACCCCGGCGAACCACGCCGGGAACTGCTGGTCGAACAGCAGGGGTACCACCGTGTTGTTGTCCACCGTGCCGGGCCGGGAGCCGGGCAGCGGCTGCACCCCGCTGGCGATGGCCATGTAGCCGAGCAGCGCGATCAGCCCCAGCAGCAGGCTGTAGGCGGGCAGCGCGGACATGTTGCGCTTGATGACGGTACGGTTTCGGCTGGCCAGTACCCCGGTGACGCTGTGCGGGTAGAGGAACAGCGCGAGCGCCGAGCCCAGCGCCAGCGTCACGTACTGAAGCTGGTTGTTGGCGTTGAGCAGGATGCCGTCGTTCGGTGCCTGGGAGGCGGCGAACTTGGCGTCGGCCGCGTCGAAGATGTGGCCCCACCCGCCGAGCTTGTACGGCAGGTACAGCACCGCCACCAGGATCACCACGTAGATCAGGGTGTCCTTGACGAACGCGATCAGTGCGGGCGCCCGCAGTCCGGACTGGTACGTGTACGCGGCCAGGATCGCGAACGCCACGATGATCGGCGCGTGCCGGGCGAGCCAGCCCTCCCCGGTCACCCCCATGGCCTTGAGCACCGCCTCGATGCCGACGAGCTGCAGCGCGATGTACGGCATCGTGGCGACGATCCCGGTGATCGCCACGAGCAGGGCGAGGGTCGGCGAGCCGAACCGGGTACGGACGAAGTCGGCCGGGGTGACGAAACCGTGCCGGTGCGACACCGACCAGAGCCGGATCAGCACCAGGAAGACCATCGGATAGATGATCACGGTGTACGGCACGGCGAAGAACCCGGCGGCCCCCGCCCCGAAGATCAGCGCCGGCACCGCCACGAACGTGTACGCGGTGTACAGGTCGCCGCCGATGAGGAACCAGGTGATCCAGGCGCCGAAGCTGCGCCCGCCCAGTCCCCACTCGTCGAGGTGCAGCATGTCCTGCGGCGCCCGCCACCGCGCCGCCACGAAACCCATGCCGCTGACGAGCAGGAACAGAGCCGTGAAGATCACGATCTCGGTGATGTGGTCGCGCACCGCCGTCACCTCCGCTTCGTCATCTGGTAGACGACCGTGGTGGTCACGACGCCGACGACGATGAAGGACAACTGGATCCAGTAGAAGGCGGGGAAGCCCCACAGCCGGGGCGCGTCCCGGTTGTACAGCGGGGTGACCAGGGGCAGCACGATCGGGATGAGCAGCAGCCAGTTCCACGGGCTGTGATCGGTGCGCCGGGCGGGCCCCGCCTCGGCGGCGGGTGCGGGCTCAGCGGGCTCGGCCATGAGCCGTACCTCCTCATCGGAGTGCGGTGACCGCGGGTCACGGTCTCCATTCAGGAGGTTAACGAGCGACGGGGCGAGGCCCGATCATCGTGCGCCCAACGGCCGACGCGGTGCGCCGAGCGGCACCCCGCGCCGGCCGTGGATCGTCCGGTCAGGACCGCCGGGGCGCCCAGAGTCCGGCCGCGATGGTCCTGGTCAGGGACGCGTGGGCGTCGTCTCCGTCGAGCGACCACATCATCGCGCCGCCGAGTCCGGCACCCCGGATGTACGCGGTCTTCTGCAGGATCTGCGCGGGGTCGTCGTACGTCCAGAACGTGGTGCCGTCGAAGAGCCAGGAGTTGCCGGCCCGCCAGTCCCGGTACACCCGGTAGCCCTTGCCGGGCAGCGTCGCCAGGGTCTTGTAGTCCTCGGTCCCGGCCGCGAAGACGCCCGGCGCGGGCCCGCTGGCGGGCTGGAAGCGCCCGTTGCCGCCGCCGGTGACGCCGGTCCAGCCCTGGCCGTAGTACGGGATGCCGAGCACCAGTTCCCGGCGCGATGCCCCGGCGGCCACCCACGCGTCGATCGCGTTCTCGGCGGAGAAGTCCGGGTCGTCCGGGGCCCCGGCGGGCACCCGCAGCGCCGACTGCTGGTTGGTGCGGGTCTCCCACGAGCCGTGGAAGTCGTAGCCCTGCACCGTGCCGAAGTCCAGGTACCGGAAGATCTTCGTACCCTCGAAGCCCGCGGTGATCTTCGCGGGCGCCGCGGGCAGGAACGCGGTCAGGTCGTAGTGCCGGTGCGCGTCGCGGCCGAGCCGGTCGAGCTGGGCCCGGAACTCGGCGGCCAGCAGGGTGAAGTTCCGCTTGTCCTCGGGCCGGATCACGTTGCCGGTGTTGCCGGCGGAGCCGGGCCACTCCCAGTCGAGGTCGATGCCGTCGAAGATGTTCGCGGCCACGCCGGGGGCGAGGCCGGGCAGGTTTCCGCGCAGCCACAGGTCGACACAGGACGCGACGAACTTCTCCCGGCTGGGCTCGTCGAGCGCGGCGTCCGAGAAGTACGTCGAGCCGCTCCACCCGCCCAGCGAGATGAGCACCCGCAGCCCGGGGTGTTTCGCCTTCAGCTCGGCGAGCTGGTTGAGGTTGCCGGCCAGCGGCTGGCCGGGCACGTCGGCGACGCCGTCGACGCTGAGCTCGGCCGGGAACGACGTACCCCAGTCCGCCCACGGGTCGGCCGAGGCGCAGCGGCCGTCCGCGGTCACCGTGCCGAACGCGTAGTTGAGGTGGGTGAGGCGGGCCGCGGCGCCGGACGCCTCGACCTTGCTGAGCTGGAAGTTACGGCCGTAGATGCTCCACTGGGTGAAGTATCCGACCTTGTGGTATACCTGCCGGCCGTGCGCCTGCGCCGGGGCGGGTGCGGCCGCGCCGACGGTCAGGACGGCGGCGGCCACGGCGGCGAGGCGGCGGGAGAATCCGCGCATGGGCCCTCCAGGGGCGGGGATCAGGAACTGTGAACAAACTTTCCTGATCGATGAAGTTAACCCTCCCCCTAGGACTGGTCAAGACGCGTCAGCGCAGGTGAGCGGTCTCGTTGACCGACCGTACCGCGATGCCGCCGTCGGGCCAGGTATCCACGACCGAGACCCCCGCCGGGTCCAGGAACAGGCGGTGCAGGAACGCGTCACCCGCGGCCAGGGCGTCGCGCAGGATCAGCTTGATCGGCGAGACGTGCGAGACCACCACGACCGTCGCCGACGGGTACGTCTGCAGCAGCGTCGCCACCACCCCGCGCACCCGCTTGGCGACCGCCTGGAACGACTCCCCGCCGGGCGGGGCGACGCTGGTGGACTTCAGCCACGCCGCCAGCTCAACCGGCCAGCGCTGCTGCACCTCGGCGAAGGTCATCCCCTCCCACTGCCCGAAGTCACACTCGATCAGATCCGGCAGCACGCTGACCGTGGCCCCGCCCAGCTCGGCGGCGATCAGCTCCGCCGTCCGCACGCACCGGGCCAGCGGGGAGCAGACGACCGCCGTGACGTCGCGGCTGATGCCCGCCACCCGGGCACCGGCGGCCATGGCCTGCGCCTCGCCCTCGTCGGTCAGCGGCACGTCGCCCCGGCCGGAGTACCGGCCCTGGGCGGTCAGCGGGGTCTCGCCGTGGCGCACCAGGATCAGCCGGGTCGCGTCCTCCAGCGATGGCGGCGCCCACGACGCCGTGGGGGTGGACTCTTCCGGTTGCGGCTCCCGATCGGAGGCCGAACCGACATCGCGGACCGAGCCGATGTCGGGTACCGGCTTGCCCGCCGCCTCGTCCATCGCCCGGTTGGCCAGCGCGTCGGCGGCCCGGTTGCGCTCCCGTGGAATCCACTCGAAGCTCACCTCGGCGAACCGGCTCACCAGCCCGGCCGCCTCGGCGGCCAGGGGGCGCAGTCCCGGATTCTTGATCTGCCACCGGCCCGACATCTGCTCGACGACCAACTTCGAGTCCATCCGTACGGCGACGTGCGTGGCGCCCAGCTCGGCGGCGGCGCGCAGCCCGGCGATCAGGCCGGAGTACTCGGCCACGTTGTTGGTGGCGGTGCCCAGCGCACCGGAGCGCTCCAGCAGGATCTCGTCGGTCGCGGCCTCCCGCACCACGGCGCCGAACCCGGCGGGGCCGGGATTGCCCCGTGCGCCCCCGTCCGCCTCGACGACCACCCGAAGCTCCCGCGTCACGGTCACAGGCCGGATTCCGGGGTGCGGACCATGATGCGGCGGCACTCCTCGCACCGCACCACCTCGTCGGCGGGAGCGGCCTTCACCCGGGCCAGGTCGGCGCCGTACAGCTCGATGCGGCAGCCGCCGCACCGGCCGGAACGCACGAGCGCGGCGCCCAGGCCGGAGTCCTCGCGGATCTTGTCGTACAGCGACAGCAGGTCCGGTGGCAGGTCGGCGGCGAGCGGGCCGCGCGCCGAGGACTTGAACTCCTGCTCCTTGGCGATCTCCGCGTACGCCTCGTCGCGGCGCTGTTCCGCCGCGGCCCGGCGCGCTCCGGCCTCGGCCAGCCGCTGCAGCACCGCGTTGAGCGTCTGCTCGGCGGCCTCGCGCTGCTCCATCAGCTCCAGCTCGGCGTCCTCCAGCTCGGACTGGCGCCGGTTGAGGGTGGCCAGCTCGTGCTGCAGGCCCTCGATCTCGCGCAGCGCCCCGCCCGCCTCGAGCCGCTGCTGGTCGCGGTCCTTGCGGACGCGGACCTGTTCGATGTCCTTCTCGTACCGGGAGATGTCGCGGTCCAGGTCGTCGACCGCGACCTGGGCGCGGACCCGTTCGTCCTCCAGCGCGGACAGCTCCCGGGCCACCGCGTCGATCTCGGCCAGCTCCGGCAGCGTGCGTTTGCGGTGGGCGAGCTGGGCCAGGGAGGTGTCGATGGCTTGCAGGTCGAGCAGGCGGCGCTGGGCTTCCGGGGCGGCCTTCACGTGCGGGGCTCCTTCTGCGTTCGGCTGACCGCGTGGACGGTCCAGGGGTCGGTGTCGAGGTCGGACACGAGGGTGTCGACGCCGAGGTCGGCGCGCAGCCAGGCGGCCAGCTCGTCGAGCCACGGCCGCTCGCTCGCCCAGTGGGCGACGTCGAGCAGCGCGGGCCCGCCCGCGGCGAGGTGTTCGCTGGCGGGGTGATGCCTTAGGTCGGCACAGAGGTACGCGTCGACGCCCGCGGCCGTGGCGGCGCCCAGGAAGCCGTCGCCCGCCCCGCCGCACACCGCGACCGTACGGATCAGGCGTTCCGGGTCTCCGGCGGCCCGGACCCCGGCGGCGGTCGCGGGCAGGCGGCGGGCCGCGAGATCCGCGAAGCGGGCGAGGGTGACCGGCTCGGCCAGCTCGCCCACCCGGCCGATGCCCCGGCCCGCGCCCGCGGCGGCACCCTCGGCGGGCACCAGCGGGCGCAGGGCGCTCAGATCGAGCCGGGCGGCCAGGGCGTCCGAGACGCCCGGATTTGCCACATCGGCGTTGGTGTGTGCCACATACAGGGCCACATCGGCCTTGATCAGCCGGTGCACGGCACGGCCCTTGTACGTGTCCGGCGCGACCGACGACACCCCCCGCAGCAGCAGGGGGTGATGGGCCACGATCAGGTCGGCGCGCGCGTCGACGGCCTGCTCGACCGTCTCGGGTACGCAGTCGACGACGCACAGCACGCGGCGCACCGGGGCGTCGAACTCGCCCAGCACGAGCCCGACCCGGTCCCACTGTTCGGCCCAGGCGCGCGGGTACCGCCCGTCGAGGGCGGCCACCACCTCCCGGACGGTTGGCACAGGGTCGGTCGTCACGGGCGCTAACTCTATCTGGCTACGACAGCGCCCCCGGTTCGACTCGGCTGTCACTGGCGAACGGGTTGCTGACCGCCTGCAACGCGCGCCGCCACGGGAACTGGCCGCGGAACCGATCGGTCTGGCCGGGACCGCCCAGGCGCATCACGTCGTCGCCGTACAGCACGCGGACACCCCAGTCGCGCAGCTTGGCGAGGCTCTCGTGCAGCGACGGGTGCAGGGCCATGACCTTGTTCGTGTACGGCACCACCACGGTGGGCACGCCGAAGCCGTACCCCTCCACGAGCAGGCCCAGCACCAGGGTGTCGGTGATCCCGGCCGCCCACTTGTTGACCGTGTTGACGGTCGCCGGGGCGACGATCATGGCGTCCGCGGGCGGGAGCACGTCGTGATCGCCGGGGTTCTTGTAGTAGGTACGTACCGGATGTCCGGTCTGCGCCTGAAGTGCTCCCACGTCGACGAACTTGCGCCCGTCGGGCGTGGTGATGACACACACCTCCCAGCCGTCACGCTGGGCGAGGTCGACGAGAACGCCCACGTCGCGGGCGATGGGTGAGCCGCACACCAGCACGTACAGCACCCCGGACGAGGATTCCCCGATCACCGAGAGACCCACCTCATACGCCGACTCCCATCTGTTCTGCCAGCTCCGCGATGGATGCCGGCGGGGTGCCCCGGGTGCGCCGGAGCACGTCCGAAAGAACCTCGTGCGCCAGCGGACGGCACCGGATCTCGGACGGCGCCAGGCGGTCCCCTTCCAGCAACATCTCACTGGCCTTCTCGACGTCGCCGATCTGCGTGTACCCGCGGGCGATGTCGAGGTAGTGGTGCGCCCGGCGTTCGGGCAGCATCGCGGCGAAGGACTCCATGTCGAGCCGCTCGTGCGTCTCGACGGCCTTGCCGCCCTCGCCCAACTCCACCGCGGCGGCCGCCCGGTGCAACTCCACATTGGTCGGGCCGAAGCACGTCCAGTAGTAGTTGTAGTCGCCACCGAGCTTGGCCGCCGCCGCCTCCGCGCCGCTGACCAGGTCACGTACGGTGGCGTGATCACCGATCCGGGCGGCGGCCATCGCGCCGGTGAGCAGCAGCAACCCGTACACCGACAGGCGCTCGGGGGTCGAGGTCTCCGACGTGGGCGCCAGCCGGTTGGCGATGTTGACGTTCACCTCCAGCGCGGAACGCACCCGGCCCAGCGACAGCAGCGCCATGCCGACCCGGTGACTGGCCATGCCCGCCAGCAGTTGGTCGCCCGCGCGCTGCGAGACCGCGATCGAACGGTCCGCGGCCAGCCAGGACAACTCGTGCTCGCCGACCTTGCGCAGCGCGGACGAGGCGATCTGGTACACCTGCCCGAGCAGGTGCGCGGCGTCGCGGGCGTCCGGCCCCGTCGCGTACGCGCTGTCCGCGGCCTGCGCGTCGCGCAGCAACTGCGGCAGCTTGCGGGCCAGTACGCCGTACTTGGCGTGCTGGTAGGTCAGCCAGGCATGGCTGACCGCCTTGCGCATCTCCGACAACGGCGGCGAATGCGGCACCGCCTGGAAGAACGCGCTCATCTGGTCGTAGCGCTCCAGCGCCGCGCGGATCTGTTCGACCTCGACCTGGTCGATGCAGTTCTGTGTCTCGGGACGCCGCTCCACGTCCTTGCCCAGCAGCAGCTGAACGTCCACTTGGAGCACGTCGGCGATCTCATATACGACCGAGAACTTGTCGAGTCGGCGTACCCCCCGCTCCACCTTGTCGACCCAGCTCTTGGACTTACCCAACCGGTCCGCGAAGACCTGCTGGGACATCTTGCGTCGGCCGCGCCAATAGGCGACGCGGCGGCCGATCGGCAGCTCGTCCACGGTGCCTCCCCAACTCATCCGGCGACCCCTGCCGGTGAGCACCGGTGTGTCGTCTGCAGTCTGAATCCCAGGTCCCCGTGCTGGTCGCACAAGCTGTGTGATCGCCTGCCCACCGCTGCTCGTAGTTTCTCATGCAACTTGCAAAGGGTGAATCTGCTCGAACCAACGATGCGTGTCGCGCTTGGTGACGGCACCCCCGCCTGCTATAGCGGCGGCGAGTCGGAGAATCGGGGTTTTCGAACCATGCAGTGGAGAACGCGGCACCCAGTCGTCCCGGTACGCCTCGCCGAGCGGCTCGGCGTGGAACGTTTGCGGCTGCGGCGCGCCGCCCGGCGCTACGCCGCACACGGCTGGGCGGTGACGCCCGGTGCCTGCCTGACCGGCGACCGCTTCTCCTGCGGCCGGGCGGGCTGCCCGATCATGGGATGCCATCCCGCGCTGGAGTCCTGGGAGGACGATGCCAGCACGGACCGGGCACGGGTGAGCGACTGGTGGCGGCACCGGCCGTACACGGTGCTGCTGGCCACCGGCGTGAGCTTCGACGTGGTCGACGTGCCCGCGGCCCTCGGGCTGCGCGCCCTCGGCGCGGCCCGGCTGCACGCGGGCGTGCTCGGCCTCGAACACGCCGACGGGCGTGGCCCGGTCGCGGTCACCCCGGCGGGCCGGTGGATGTTCTTCGTCCGGCCGGGCACCCCGCTGCGCCCCGAGCTGGACGCATGCCTCGACATCGTGCGGCACGGCCGTGGTTCGTGGGTGCCCGCGGCGCCGAGCCGGATGCCGGAGGGCCCCGTCCACTGGGCGGTCGCTCCCGACGAGGTCCACTGGCGACTGCCCGCCGCGGGCGCCGTGCAGACCATGCTCTGCGACGCGCTGGCATCGCTGCGGCGCCGGGCCGACCCGGCACGCCCGCCGCACGGCACCGGGCAGATCCTGTGCGTGCCGCGGCAGTTGTCCACTTCGCGCCGCGCCGGGTAGAGCGGTCCGCACACCGCTGTCCACCCGATCGTCTGGGCGGACGGCGAAGGGTTCGCGGGCATGAGCGGGGGCACACATGACGAACTCAACGTAGCGACATCCCCGAGCAGGGTCGAGTCACTCGATGGAATGAAACAACTTCACCGAAATGGACAGTGGTGGACCGTCCTGCCGGGCGCCTCGCGGACGACCGGGAATCAGACCCAGGTGGCCAGTTCGCGGTACGCCTCGACCACCGCCGCCGTACGCTCGGCCAGCTCCGGCCCGGCCTCGGACGGCCCGGTCCCACCCACGGCGGCCAGCCGGCTGATCGCCAGCTCCGCGTCCCGGGCGGTCCGGCCGACCCGCTGCTCACGCAGCAGGGTCTCCCCCGTGTGTGCGGCGGCGGCGATGCTGCGCAGCATCCGGTTGGCGGTCAGGCCGGTCTCCCGCCACAGCTCCTCCACCCGCTCCCGCTGCGCGGCCAGCGCGTCGGCGGCCGGGCTGCCGTGCGGCAGTTCCGTACGGGCGGCCTCGATCAGCTCGTCGCGCAGGACGCGGATCTGCTGGCGGCGCGCCAGCAGCGCGGCCAGCTGTTCGAGCCCCCGGGCCAGGGTCCGGTCGGCGTCCACCGGGTCGATCAGTTCGCGCAGTTCGGGCCAGGTCCGCCGGATCCGGTGCGAGACGGCCACGGCCCGCTCGTACGCGATCCGCTCCTCGCGGGCCAGCAGCACGTGGGCGTGCTCGCCCCGGGGCGTCGCGAGCACGCCGGGGCGGGCGGCCCGGGCCTGCACCCAGGCGACCAGCACGAGCAGCCCGATCGAGCCGAGGGCGGGCGGCTGCCAGGCGATGCCGAACGCGTTCAGTACGACGCAGCCGACCAGCAGGCCGAGGCCGAGCTGCCACAGGACCGCGACCCGGCTCTCCCGGCTGCGTCCGCTGGGCGGGGCCGGCACGACCTCGATGACGGATCCATGCTGAGTACGGTGGGCCCGACCGGTACGCATCCGCAGCCGCTGCGGCGACACGACGACCTTCTCGGCGTCGATCCCGATGTGCAACCCGGCGGCAACCCGCGCACTCACGCCGAGCCGGCCAGGGGCGTTGCCTCCCGGCTCCTGCTTCGCGGCGGTGCGCTCGGTCACGGTCTGCCCCTCTTTGACCTTGGGCGGGCCCAGGGCGCCGAGGGGGTACGTCCGGGCCCGCCCGCCTGCGGTGTGATCCGCAGGCGCCATTCGAATCGGGTGTACGGGGGGCTACCTGAGCCCGGCCGGGGTGCATCCCGGGTGCGGGCCCCGGCGGGGCCCGGTCCGCATCGACTCCGGCCGCTAGGCTGCCCGCATGGACGGGGTGGATGTGGTGCTGCGCAAGTACGACGGCCGCCCGCACCGGCGGGTCAGCACGATCCACCTCGGCGAGGACCGGCACGGCACCTGGCTGGGCACCCCGATGGGCACGATCGTGCACTACAGCTACGGCGACAAGGCGCCGGCACCGACCCAGCAGAACGCCGTCCGGCTCGTGCCCCGCGACCAGTGGTGGTGTGCGGTGTTCTTCGCCGCGCCCAGCCACCGGGACGTGTACTGCGACATCACCGCCCCGGCGCGCTGGCACGGCCCGGCCGAGGTGACCCTCATCGATCTGGACCTGGATCTCGTCCGGTACCGCGACGGCCGGGTGGAGCTGGACGACGCGGACGAGTTCGTCGCGAACAGCGCCGCGTTCGGCTACCCCGCCGAGGTGGTGGCGCGGGCCCGGGCCGCGGCGGCCGGCCTGCACGCCGACCTCACCAACGGCGTGGAACCCTTCGGCACGGACTACCGCACCTGGCTGGAGAAGCTGTGACAAGGTCGAGGTGTCCTTGGCACTTCCGGATCTTGTTGACCTGCGGTGTGTGACTGACCCGAAGACTCCAACGTTCGGTGCGGCGCGGGCTGACTCAGAGGGTCGGCTCCGGCACGGGCTGGATGGAGCGGATGCCGCGGCTGACCGTGGCGGCGACCGCCGCCCCGGCGACGGTCAGCGAGAACACGATGACCGCGACGGCGCTGCCCCAGCCCGCGATCAGCACCCCCGCCAGCAGCGGCGCGGCCGCCGACGCGAAGCTGGTGGCGAAGAAGATCACGCTGACCACCCGGCCCTGCAGCCGGTCCGGGGTGATCGCGGCCTGGTGACCGAAGAGCGCCGCGTTGCAGGCGGGGCCGAGGAAGACCGCGAGCGCGACCGGCACCGCGGCGGCGACGCTGCCGGTCAGCAGCGCGCAGGTGGACATCAGGGCGGCCGCCAACCAGCAGATGCCACGGATCAGTACGGGCAGCCGCATGCGCCGCTGCAGGGCGGGCGCGGCGAACGCGCCGAGCAGGCCGCCGACCGCGACGACGGTCTGCACCGAGCCGATCAGCGCGGGCGCGACACCGTGCCGCTGCAACGTCACGATGATGGTGAAGATGATCGCGTCGATCGCCAGGTTGAGCGGGGCGGCGATGAGCAGGATGGAACGCAGGAACGGGTTGGCGTAGACGAACCGCAGCCCCTCCACCATCGCCGCCGCGTGCCCGCCCCGGGTCTCCTCGCGGGCCTCCTGCAGCGGCTTGCGCAGCAGCAGCACCCCGCCCAGCGAGGCGAGGTGGGCGAGCGCGTTGGTGAGGAACGGCAGGGCCCGGCCGAGGCCGAACAGCAGCCCGCCGAGCGGCGGCCCGGCCAGCGAGGTGGCGTACGTGCGGGCCTCGTTGCGGGCGACCGCGGCGGGCAGTTGCGTGCTCGGCACCAGGTTGCGCAGCGCGGACTGCTCGGCCGTACGGAAGATCGACGAACTCATCGTGCCGATCACCGCGACGATCACGACCAGCGCGAGCGGCGGCGCACCGCGCAGCACCGCGATCGCGAGGGTGAGGTAGGCCAGCACGCTGACCGCGTCGCAGGCCAGCATCGCCCGGCGGCGGTCGATCCGGTCGACCAGCACCCCGGCGGGCAGCCGGCAGACCAGCGCGGCGACCAGGCCGATCGTGCCGACCAGCCCGGCCTGCACCGGCGAGTTGGTCAGGGACAGGACCAGCAACGGTACGGCGAGGGCGGCGGTGGCGGAGCCCAGGTCCGATAACGACTGACTGACCCATAGAAGGGTGAATTCCCGGTTGCGCCACAGATTCTGCGGTGCGTCCGTCATGTCTCGACTCTCCCGGCGCCCCGCACACGGGGTCAAGCACGCATCGACGTTAAGTGATGGATCTCCGGTTGTCCATGCTCACCGCAGGGTCGCAAGATGCACGGCCGGCCCCGGCGCGGGTCGGGACCGGCGCGCGAATTCGGCGGGACGCCGCAGCGGCCCGGCGGCTAGAGTCGGCGCCATGCAGGAGGTCACCACGCACGACGAGATCCGGGAACTCCTGGGCGCCCCGATGCCGCGGGTGGCGCACAAGGAACGGCACCGGTTGCACGACTACGACCGGCAGTGGCTGGCCAACTCACCGTTCTGTCTGGTGGCCACATCGGACGCCCACGGACGCTGCGACGTCTCCCCCAAGGGCGACCCGCCCGGTTTCACGCTGGTCGTGGACGACACCACGATCGCCCTGCCGGAACGGCCCGGCAACCGCCGCGCGGACGGCTTCCACAACGTCATCGAGAACCCGCACGTCGGCCTGAACTTCTTCGTCCCCGGGCGCGGCGACACCCTGCGGATCAACGGGCGGGCCCGGCTGATCCGCGACGCCGACTTCTTCGACCGGATGGTGGTGAAGGGCCACCGGCCGATCCTCGCCCTGCTGGTGGAGATCGAGGAGGTCTTCTACCACTGCTCGAAGGCGTTCCTGCGCTCGGCGCTGTGGCGCCCGGAGACGTGGCGGCCCGAGCAGGTGCCGAGCCGCCCCCGGATCGCCCAGGCGGTCGAGCGGCCCGAGGACGAGCTGGCCGAGCTGGAGCGCTACTACGGCCCCTCGTACGCCGAGCGCCTCTACGGCTGACGACGACCAGCCGGGCGCCATGGCGCCACCCAGCATCACCGGCGTGCCGGGGTCGGGCATACTGGGGCCACCATGCAGCCCCCTCTCGGCCCGGTGCCCGTCACGCGATGACCACGCAGCCTGCCGATCTCACCGTGGGATCCCAGCCGGATCTGGCCCAGGGGTTGATCATGCTGTGCCCGGCGGGCCTGTGGACCGCGCGCAGCCAGACCGATCTCGCTCAGGCGCTGGATCACGCCTGCAACGAGCAGCCACGCGCGGTGATCATCGACCTGACCCGCCTGGAGATCGCCGGGGAGATCGACGGCGCCGCCCTCGGCGAGCTGCACTCGGGCGCGGGCCGCCGGCCGGGCGTCCTGCTGCTGTGGGCCAATCCCAGCCCGGCGCTGGCGCTGCGGCTGGGGTGGCTGGTGCAGTCGCGGTCGCTGTTCCGCGGCGTCGACGAGGCCGTCGGGTACGCGCTGCGCAACCCGGGCGGCATGCTCACCCCGCCGTGGGCGTGCGAGCGGTACCCGGCCGCCCCGGAGGCGACGGCGGCCAGCCGGCGGCTGGTGGCCCGCGCCTGCCACCAGTGGGACGCGCTCGACGCCATCGACGACGCGCAGCTGGTGGTCAGCGAGCTGACCGCGAACGCGGTCGAGCACGGCCGCGGCGACGTGATCGTCTCGGTCGACCTGCGCGACGGCACCCTGACGATCGCCGTACGCGACGAGAACCCGGCGCCGCCCGCCCCGCGCGCGGCCGACGCGGACCGGCACCCCCTGCGCGACCGCGGCCGCGGGCTGATGATCATCGAGCGGGTGTCGACCGGCTGGGGAACGCTGGCCCGCCACCCAGCCGGCAAGACCGTGTGGGCCACGCTGGCCACCCGGCGCGGCGCCTGAATCCCTGGCGCCCGGGACGCCGGGTGGGCAGCATGGAGGGGACGCGCGTACCGAGTCCCGCGGAGGTTCGCCATGACGGAGGTCCAGGCCGTCCCGCAGCCCGACTGCGATGAGTACGAGTACGACGAGGCGCACGACGCCGACGGCCGTACCGGGCGGCCACCCGCCGCGCCCCCACCCCTGCGGGTGCCCGCGGACATGCATGTCACGGACACCGGCGGCGACTACGGCTACGACTGCGCCCACGACCTGAGCTGAACCGGTTCCGCCACGCCCGGACAGATTCGTCAGATCCTTGCCGGTTCCTTGAAGCCCGATTGAGGCTGAGTTGACCCTGGTCGCCGACCTTGGATGTCGACAGCACCGGTTGGCACTCAGAGCTCCCGGTCGAGGGAAGGAACTTCTGATGCAGCGTGGCGGAATGAGCATGATCGCGGCGGCCGCGACGGTCGTCGGTGGCATCGCGCTCAGCACCGGCGTGATGTGGCAGGCGTCCAGCGCCGCTTTCACGGCGTCGACCAACAACGCCGCCAACTCCTGGAACGCCGGCACCGTCGCCCTCAACGACGACGACAGCAGCTCCGCGATGTTCACCGCCAGCGGCCTGCGGCCCGGCTCGACGGCCCAGAAGTGCATCAAGCTGACCTACAACGGCAGCCTCTCCGGCACCGTCAAGCTGTACAGCTCCGCCGTGTCCGGCGCCCTCGGCCCCTACCTGGACCTGCAGGTCGAAGAGGGCACCGGCGGCGACTTCAGCAGCTGCACCGGCTTCACCCCCGCAGGCGGGCCCACCTACACCGGCACGCTCGCGAACTTCGGCAGCACCAAGACCGACTTCACCTCGGGCGTGGGCACCTTCGCCCCCACCGGCGCCGGGCAGGTCCGCACCTACCGCATCACGTACACCCTGAACGCCACCACGCCCGACGCCCAGCAGGGCGCCACCGCGAGCGCGACGTTCAACTGGCAGGCGGCGAGCTGACCATGACCACCACGACCACGCAGCGCCACGCCACGGACTCGAAGCTCCCGGGCGGCCCCGGCACCGCAACCCAGGGCCGCCCGGCAACCGACGCCGTCGCGAAGGTGCCCACGGCGATCGAGGACCAGCAGGTTCCCGACTCGCGGCCCGGGCTGACGCTGCGCTGGTCCCTGCCGGTGGTACGGCTGGTGGCGATCGGCCTGCTGGCCGCCGCAGCGGCGGTCCTCGCCTGGACGCTGCTGCCGCTGACCTGGGGCTGGACCTCCGCGGTGATCGTGAGCGGGTCGATGAGCCCGCGGGTGCACCGCGGCGACGTGGTGATCAGCTCCCCGCCGGGGCCGGACTGGCAGCCCGCGGTGGGCCAGGTCGTGACCGTCCCCGACCAGGTGCACCCCGGCCAGACCCTCACACACCGGATCGTCGGGTTCGACGAGCAGGGCCGGCTGCTCACGCGCGGCGACGCGAACGGCAGCGACGACCCGTTCCGTACGAACCGGGACCAGGTGCGCGGCATCGGACGGCTGCTGGTGCCCCGGATCGGGCTGGCCACGCTGCTGCTGCGCGAGGGGCACCCGGCGATGTTCGTGACGCAGAGCCTGCTGGTGCTGGCCGCGCTGGGACTGGTGCTGCGGCTGCCCGCCACCCCGCGCCTCCGGGCCGCGGCGGAAGCGCCCACGCAGACCGCTCCCCAGGCGGAAGCGCCCACGCAGACCGCTCCCGAGACCGAAGCGCCCACACAGAGCGCACCCGAGACCGAAGCGTCGCCGCAGAGCCCCGGCAGGGCCGAGGTTTCCCTCCAGGCGAGGCCGAAGCGTCCCGTCGACACCCGGCCGAGGCAGAAGCATCCCCGCAATGCCCGGCCGAACGGCAAGCGCAAAACCCACGCCTGAACTGATCGAGAACTCTCATGTCCGGCGTATCCCGGCCGACGTAGACCCGGAGGGAGGACGGATGGCTGGCGGCGCATCGTGGGCTCGCCGGGGACGGCGCCCGGTGAGGCGGCCCGGCCGTACCCATCGCGGCCTGCGGGCCGGCCTCGCCCTGCTGGTGGTGCTGAGCCTGGCCGGACTCGGGCTGCTCCCCACCAGCCTGGCCGCCTTCTCGGCCACCACCTCGGGCCCCGCGTCGTCGTTCACGGCGCGCGCCACGTTCGGCCTGACCCAGACCGTGGGCTGTTTCAGCCACAACGGCTCGGGCGGCTGCGGCACGGCCACCGGCATCCAAGAGGGCGAGAGCGTGGTGGTCAGCCCGGACGGCGACCACGCGTACGTCGCCACGTCCGTGAGCAACAGCATCGCCGAGTTCTCCCGGAACGCTTCGACCGGGGCGCTCACGCAGCTGGCCAGCCCGAACCGGTGTGTCAGCAATGCCGCCATCACCAACTGCACCACCGTGTCCGGCTCGCTCGACGGCGTCTACGACATGGCGATCAGCCCGGACGGCAAGCACCTGTACGCCGTCGCCTCCCGCAGCTCGACGGTCACCGCGTTCAGCCGCAACACCAGCACCGGCGTGCTCACCGCGCTGGCCAGCCCGAACAAGTGCCTGTACGACAGCACCGTCAGCAACCCCGGCGGCTGCACGTCGGCGCGCAGCATCGCCGGCGCCGACGGCATCGCCATGAGCCCGGACGGCGACTTCGTCTACGTGGCGGGGTACTCCTCCAACTCGGTGACGGTCTTCAGCCGCAACTCCACCACGGGAGTGCTGACCCAGCTCGCGGGCACGGCCGGGTGCATCACCAACACCACAGTCAGCGGCTGCGCGCGGGGTTACGGGCTGGGACAGCCGTACTACCTGCGCATCGCACCCGACGGCACGAGCCTGTACGTGGCGTCGTACAACAGCGACGCCGTCGCGGTGTTCCAGGTCAACACCACCACCGGCGCACTCACCCAGCCCGCCGACCCGAACGCCTGCCTGTACGACAGCGGCTCCACCGCGATCGCGAACTGCACCTCCGCCAAGGGCCTCTCGGGCGCCTACAACGTGGCGATCGCCCCGAACGGCAAGACCGTGTACGTGATGGGCTACGACAGCAACAGCGTCGCCGCCTTCACCCGCAACACCAGCACCGGGGTGCTGACCCAGCTCGCCAGCCCGAACGCCTGCCTGTACGCCTCCGGCAGCACCGCGATCACCGGGTGCGGCAGCGCCCGGGCGATCACCGGGCCGACCTCGATGACGTTCAGCGACGACGGCCTGTTCGCGTTCGTGTCGGCGTTCGGGGCCAACGCGGTCGCGGCGTTCCGCCACGACAACACCACCGGCGAGCTCACCCAGATCACCGGTACGTCGGGCTGCATCTCGACCACGACCACCGGCTGCGTCACCGGCAGCGGGATGCGCTACGCCAACGCCCTCACGACCAGCCCGGACGGGCGCGACGTCTACGTCGCGGGCGGCTACTCCGGCGGCGGCGGTACCGGCTACGTCGCCGCGCTGAACCTCACCCACTGACTCACGGGGTGCCCTGGACCTCGTCGCGGCCCCAGCGGCCGGGGATGCCGCGCAGGGCCAGCGAACCGATCGGCGCGACCAGGTGCGGCTTGCTGAGCAGCCGTTCCGGGGTCGGGTCCAGGCCGAGCAGGACCCGCAGCAACAGCAGCGGGGTGCCGGTGGCCCAGGCCTGCGGCGAGCAGGCGGTCGGATACTCCACCGGCATCCGGGTGACGTGCCGGTCGTAGCCGACGAAGACCTCCGGCAGCCGGTCGTCGAAGTAGCGGGCCGCTTCCAGCGTCGCCACGGCCAGCCGGCTGGCCTGCTCGCGGTAGCCGTACCGGGCCAGGCCCGCGGCGACCAGGGCGGTGTCGTGCGGCCACACCGTCCCGTTGTGGTACTCGACCGGGTTGTAGGCGAGCTGCCCGCTGGCCAGCGTGCGGATGCCCCAGCCGGAGAAGAGCCGGTCGCCGGTGAGGTGGGCGACGACCCGTTCGGCGGCCGTGTCCGGGACGATCCCGCTCCACAGCAGGTGGCCGACGTTCGAGGTGAGGGTGGGTACGGGCGCCTTCGCGCCGTCGAGCGCGAACGCGTAGCAGCCGATGTCGTCGAGCCAGAAGTCGCGGTGGAACCGTTGCGCGAGGGCGTCCGCGTCCGCGTCGAGGTGCATCCCCCACGCCGGGTCCCGCCACACCTCGCGGGCCAGCCGGGCGGTGCGGCGGCGCGCGTCGTACGCGTACCCCTGGATCTCGCAGACCGCGGGCGGTCCGGCCGCGAGCGTGCCGTCGGGGTGGACGATCGAGTTCCAGGAGTCCTTCCAGCACTGGTTCACCAGGCCGGTACGCGGATTGCGAGTGCGGTACTCCAGGTATCCGTCGCCGTCGAGGTCGCCGTGCTCTTCGATCCAGGTCATCGCGGCCCGCGCGGCCGGTTCCAGCTCCCGCACCGTGGCCCGGTCGCCGGTCCAGCGCTCGTACTCGTCGAGGACGACCAGGAACAGCGGCGTGCTGTCCGCGGAGCCGTAGTACGGCGAGTGCGGGCGTTCGGCGAAGTGGGTCAGCTCGCCGTGCCGCAGCTCGTGCAGGATTTTGCCCGGTTCGGCGTCGCGGAAGTCGTCGAACTCGGCGGCCTGCTGCGCGGCGAGCGCGCGCAGCGTGGTGCGGCACAGTTCCGGGGCGAACGGCAGCGCCTGGTAGCTGGCCAGCAGGCTGTCGCGGCCGAACAGCGCCATGAACCAGGGCAGTCCGGCGGCGGGCAGCGACGAGTTCGGGACGGTCTCCGGGAAGAACCGCAGCGCGGCCAGGTCGACGAGGCTGCGCCGGTACACGCGGTGCAGGTCCTGCCAGTCCGTCTCCAGGCGGGGGGCGGCGGCCAGCCAGCCGTCCAGGGTGCCGGGGATGTTGGGCTGGTGGGACAGCTTCGGCACGGGGCGCAGATGCTCGGTCGCGACGGAGATCTCGATGTCCGTACGCCAGGTCTCGCCGGGTTGCAGTTCCACCCGGTACGCCAGCGACGACTCGGTGAAGAACGCGCCCGGGGCCTCGATCGTGGTCTCCCGGCGCAGGTCGGCCCGCTCGTACCCGAGGACCACCCGGTCCTGTTCGAGCCGGTGGTAGAAGCGGCCCACCTTCGCGAGGTGGTCCTTGATCTCGAAGATGTCCGCGAAGTCCGCGGCGAACAGCAGGCTGATCTCGGCCCGCAGCGGTCCCGTGCCGTGGTTGTCGAGCTGCAGGTGTTCCTGCATCCCGTCGCCGACGTGGCGGCGCCGGATCAACACCACCGACGAGTTCCGGTACGGCGAGCCGGTGGGTGAGACGAGGAAGAACAGCGCCTCGTCGTACTCGATGGCGTCGCCGGACAGCGCCTCCAGCTCGCGCCCGTTGAGCCGGACCTGCCAGCGGGACAGGTGGCGCATGTCCCGGTAGAACAGGCCCGCCGGTTCGTCGGGGCGGGCGTCGATGTCGCCGGCCGGGTCGCTGACGACGAAGGTGCTCCCCTCGAGGATGTGGACCTGTCGTGCGCGCACCGTTCCTCCTCAGGCCGCCGCCCACGGTGTATGCACACATTTTGATGAATCGGAGGCGTCCGGCGGAATCACCCGAAGGAGTCCTGGTTTGTGACTTGACGGACGATCCGCGCCCCTCGCCTGTGGAGTCAGCCCACGTGGACGTGGGGGCGCCGGTTGCGGTCCGGCTCGGCCTGGCGCAGCATCTCCCGGGTCACCGGGGCCACCTCACCCTGGCCGAAGATCAGGTAGCGAAGGAAGTTCACCGCCGGGTTGCCCTCGGTCCATTCGAAGTAGATGTGCGGGCGCCGGTTGGTGACGTCACGCACGTGCAGCAGCAGGGCCGCGAGCGCGCTCGGCACGGACGAGCTTTCCAGCGTGATCACCCGGTACCGGTGGTGCAGCACCTCACCGCGTACGTGTAGCTCGGTCTCGAAGTCGGAGGCGTCGACGACGGTGACCTCGACGAAGACGATGTCCCGGTCGTCGGCCATGTCGTTGTCCGCGAGGATCTGCGCGATCTTCGCGCTGTACTCGGCGGCGTCGCGACTGTCCGGCTCGTTGGCGACCAGCCGGATCTGGCGGCGGCCGCACTCGCGCAGGAAGCGGTCGGTGACCTCGTCGGTCTCGATGTGGGTGACCCGCAGCTCGAAGGCCCGGTAGATCCGGGAGATCAGCGACACCGCGAGGATGCCCGCGATGAAACACCCGGCGATCTTGACGCCGTCGGGCCGCTCGACCACGTTCGCGATCGTCGTGTACGTGAAGACGAGCGAGATGACCCCGAAGGCGACGGTCAGCTTCCGCTGGCCCCGGCGATGCGCGGACAGCGTCACCGCGGTGGCCGCGGAGGTGATCAGCACCAGCACGCCGGTGGCGTACGCGCCGCCCTGGGCGTCCACGTCCGCGTCGAAGATCCAGGTGATGAGGAACGCGGTGGCGGTGAACACCAGCACCAGCGGGCGCACTGCCCGCGCCCAGGACGGGGCCATGCCGTACCGGGGCAGGTAGCGCGGGACGAGGTTCAGCAGGCCCGCCATCGCGGACGCCCCCGCGAACCACAGGATCCCGATCGTCGACAGGTCGTAGATAGTGCCGAAGACGTTGCCGAGGTTCTCGTGCGCCAGGTACGCCAGCGCGCGGCCGTTCGCGGGCCCACCACTCTGGAATGCCTCCTGCGGGATCAGCACCGTGGTCACGATGCTGCTGGTGATGAGGAAGACGCTCATGATGCCGGCGGCCACGGTGAGCAGCTTCTTCGCGCCCCTGATCCGGCCCTGCGGGCGGGCCGGCACGTCGTCCGGGTCGCCCTTGATGTGCGGCATCACCGCGACCCCGGTCTCGAATCCGGACAGGCCCAGCGCCAGCTTCGGGAAGACCAGCAACGCGATGCCGACGATGAGCGCCGGATTGCCGTGCTGGGTGGTCATGGCGGACGTCCAGTCCTCCACGAGCGTGGGATGGGTCAGCACCCGCCACAGGCCGTCCGCCACGACCACCAGATTCAGCGCGAGATACACCCCGACAAGCGCGACCGCGACGCCGATGGCCTCCGTGAACCCCTTGAGGAAGACCGCCCCGAGCGCGGCCAGCAGCACCAGCGTCACGACGACCTCGTGGCCGCGCAGGCTGTCGGGCCAGAACGGGTTCTCGTCGACGTGCGCGGTCGCGTCCGCCGCGGACAGCGTGATCGTAATGATGAAGTCCGTCGCGGCGAAGCCCAGCAGCACGAGGACGAACAGCTTGCCCTTCCAGAACGAGAGCAGCTTCACCAGCATCGCGATGGAACCCTCGCCGTGCGGGCTGTCCGCGGCCACCCGGCGGTACACCGGCAGCGCCCCGAGCAGGGTGACCAGCACCAGCACCAGCGTGGCGACCGGCGACAGCACCCCGGCGGCGAGCGCCGCGATGCCCGGCTGGTAGCCCAGCGTGGAGAAGTAGTCCACGCCGGTCAGGCACATCACCTTCCACCAGGAGTGCGGCTGCTCGCCCGGCTGGGCGTGCGGGCCCTGATGCTGCTGGGAACGGTCGGCCAGCCCGGACATCAGCCACGTCCGCAACCGCGGGGCACCCGCCCCGGCCGCCTTCTCGGCAACAGCCATCGATCGGATCCTCCCCGTAACGGCGCCCGACTCATGGTGGCACCGGCGCGACCCGGGCGCCCGGCCCGGCGGCGTTAACAAAGCGTCAAGAAACCGCTGGTCCCCGGGTTACCGGCCCGGCTGGGGCAGGATTTGCGAGGGCAGGAAAGGGGGTGGCGCGATGGAGCCTGCCACCGCGTTGTCGCGGGAACGACGGCTGGCCGGGTTCGCCGCGGTCCTGCTCGGCCTGCCCGCGCTCACCCTGCTGCTGCACCTGGCCCCGCCGCTGTCGCTGACCACGGACATCCTGCTGTACCTCGCCGCGGTCGTCGCGGTCGCGATGGTCGGCGGCCGGTGGCCCGCGCTGCTGGCCGTGGCCGCCTCCTTCCTCCTGCTCAACTGGTTCTTCACCGCACCGGTCGGGCGGCTGACCATCGCCGAACCGGACAACCTGATCGCCCTCGCGGTCTTCGTCGTGATCACCCTCGCGGTGAGCTGGGTGGTGGACACCGCGGCCCGCCGCACGCGGCAGGCGGCACTGGCCTCGGCCGAGGCGCGGACCCTGGCCATGGTGGCGGGCAGCGTGCTGCGCGGGGCACGGCCGCTGATCGCGCTGCTGGAGCGGCTGCGCGAGACCTTCGAGCTGAGCTCGGTGACCCTGCTGGAGGACGGCGAGGTGGTGGCCGCCGTCGGCCAGCCGGACCCGCCCCCGCCGGCCGGGCCCGGCGCGAGAACCGAGGTGCGCGTGCGGGCCGACGAGCACCTGGTGATGGTGCTGCGCGGGCGGCCCCTGGAGGCCCCGGCGCGGCGCGTCGTAGCCGCGTTCGCCGCGCAGGCCGCGGTGGCGCTGCGCCAGGAGCGGCTGGCCGCCGAGGCGGCCGCCGCCAAGCAACTGGCCGAGGCGGACCGGATGCGCTCGGCGCTGCTGGCGGCGGTCAGCCACGATCTGCGTACGCCGCTGGCCTCCGCCAAGGCGGCCGTGGACAGCCTGCGCGGCTCGGAGGTCCTCTTCGACGCCGAGGACCGGGCGGAGTTGCTGGCGACCGCCGACGAGTCGCTGGAACGCCTGGACCGGCTCGTGGCGAACCTGCTCGACATGAGCCGCCTGCAGGCCGGGGCGCTGGGTTTCACCGCCATCGATGTGGGGGCGGAGGAGGTCGTACCGCGTGCCCTGGACGACCTCGGACCGCCCGGGCGCGAGATCGCGGTGCACATTCCCGACGATCTGCCCCCGGTGCACGCCGACCCGGGCCTGCTGGAACGGGTGCTGGCCAACCTGATCACCAACGCGCTGCGGTACAGCCCCGCCGACCGGCCGCCCACCGTCGTGGTCAGCGCGGCCGGCGACACCATCGAGCTGCGGATCGTCGACCACGGGCCGGGCATCCCGCAGGACCGCTGGGATGACGTGTTCCTGCCCTTCCAGCGCCTCGGGGACCGCGACAACGAGACCGGGGTGGGCCTCGGGCTGGCCCTGTCCCGCGGCCTCGCCGAGGCGATGGGCGGCACCCTGACTCCGGAGCGGACACCCGGCGGCGGCCTCACGATGATCCTCGCCCTGCCCGCCGGAGGACACGCATGACCCGGGTACTGGTGGTCGACGACGATCCGCAGCTCGTCCGGGCGCTGCGGATCAACCTGCGGGCCCGCCAGTACGACGTCGACACCGCGGCCGACGGCGGCTCGGCCCTGCGCACCGCCGCCCACCACCCGCCGGACCTGGTGATCCTCGACCTTGGTCTGCCCGACATGGACGGCGCGGAGGTGATCCACGGCCTGCGCGGCTGGACGGGCGTACCGATCATCGTGTTGTCCGGACGCGCCGACAGCACGGACAAGGTGGCCGCCCTGGACGCCGGCGCCGACGACTACGTCACCAAGCCGTTCGGGATCGACGAGCTGCTGGCCCGCATCCGGGCCGTCACCCGGCGGGCCCAGCCCACCGGCGAGGACACCCCCGTGGTGCTGCTGGGCCGGTACGCCGTGGATCTGACCGGCCGCGCCATCACCGGCGGCGACGGCGAGGTCCGGCTCACCCCCACCGAGTGGCAGTTGCTCGAACACCTGCTGCGTAATCCGGGAAAGCTGGTCAGCCAGCGGGCGCTGCTGCGGGACGTGTGGGGCCCGCAGTACCAGACGGAGACGAACTACCTGCGCCAGTACATGGCGCGGCTGCGGCGCAAGCTGGAGGACGACCCCGCCCGCCCCCGCCATCTGCTGACCGAACCCGGCATGGGCTACCGCTTCCGCCCGTAGCGGCGGTTACTGGAACAGCTTGAGCCCGACGACGCCGGCGACGACCAGCAGCAGGGACAGCAGTCGTAGCAGGCTCGCGGACTCGCCGAGTACGAGCATGCCCACCGTCGCGGTGCCCGCGACCCCGACGCCGACCCAGACCGCGTAGCCCGTGCTGATCGGGATGGTGCGCAGGGCGTACCCGAGTCCGGTCATGCTCAGCGCGAGAGCGACCAGGAAGATCAGTACGGGAACCGGGCGGGTGAACCCGGCCGAGCGGCCGAGCGCGACGGCCCACACGGATTCCAGCAGTCCCGACACGATGAGAATCAGCCAGGCCATGACGACCACGCCACCTTCGACACGGTCGTCTTCGCTGGCCGGGTACGACACGCGCTCGTCCGGGATGTCCGCATATGCGGCATCCTCTCCAGGATACCCACGGCACCCCGGGCCCGGACTCCCCCTGTTGCCGATCTCACCGCGCCGCAAACGTCGGACCGAGGTAGCTCCGACCATCGCTCAGGGTGCGGCGGGACACAACCGGTCAGGCATGCACGAGGGTGAGGATGGTGTCCATCGCCGCGAGCCGCTCCGCGCCCTTGCCGAGCCGCCAGTCCGGGACGATCAACTCGTCGAGGCCGATCGCCCGGTACTCGGCGATCGCCTCCGCCAGCCGTTGCGGCGATCCACCGATCACGGGCGCCGGCGAATTCTCGGGCAACGGCCCGTTCACCACGACCAGCGCCTGGGCGGTGCGTTCGATGTCGCGCGGGTCCCGTCCGAGATCGGAGCAGTAACGGTCGAGCACCGCCGACTTGTGCGCGATCAGGTCGGGCTTGCCCCAGGTGTTCCACATGTCGGCGTACTCCGCGACGATCCGCAGCATCCGCCGCTCACCCTTCGCGCCGATCAGGATCGGCATCGGGTCCTGCACCGGCTTGGGCTCGCAGACCGCGTCGGTGAGTTGGTAGTAGTCGCCCTTCACGGTGGTCTCGGGCTGCCGGAGCAGGCCGTGCAGGACCTGGAGCGCCTCGACGAAGCGGTCGATCCGCTGCTTCACCGGCGGCAGTTCGATGCCGTACTGCTCGTGCTCGTTGACCTGCCAGCCCGCACCGACGCCCAGGGTGAACCGGCCGCCGCTGATCTGATCGACGGTCGCGGCCATGTTGGCGAGCACCGCCGGGTGCCGGTACGTGTTGCCGTAGACGAGCGTGCCGATGCGCACGCGGGGCACCACCGCACCGAGGGCCGCGACCAGCGAGCCGCATTCGAGAACGGGATGCGCAGAGTCGGCGGAACCGGCGTTGGGCATGAAGTGATCGGCGATCCACACACCGTCCCATCCGGTGTCCGCCGCGTGCCGGGCCGCTTCGAGGATCTCGCCGTAGGGCTGCCCGGCATCGGGCCAGATCGAAATTCGCATGCGGTCACCCTGCCAGACCGGTCGGTCGGGCTCCCGGTCGGTGCACGAGCGGTCAGCCCGGCATGCCGGGAAAGCCCGCCGGGGTGACCCAGACGTAGCCGCCCACCAGTTCCCGACCGATCGAGAGAGCATTGCGCAGCGACGCCGCGTTGGACGGGTGGATCGTTCCCCACAGCACGTCTCCATCGCGGGCGCCGAGCTCATCCAGCAGCCTCTGCACAACCCCCGACGCAAGCCGTCGACCCCGATGGGACGCGTCCAGGCACAGCTCCTGGACGCAGAACCCGCGCATGGCGTGCGCGTCGTCGCGCAGCGCCGCGACGACCCCGGCGGGTGCCCCATCGGCGAGAACCTCGAAGAGAAGTCCCGCCCCGGCGCACTCGGTCAAGGAGTCGGCGGTCTCCGGGGTCGCCCACATCGCCAGCTGCGGCTCGCGCCGCGCCAGCTCCTCGTAGATGGCGGACACCCGCCCGGCCAACCGCCGCGGATCCCCGGCGCGCAGGCGCACCGTGGCGTACGAGTCCGCTCGAGGATGGGTACGGAGCCGCGTGACGAGCCCCGCGACGACGTGCATGTCGACGCCGCAGTGCGGGCCGAAGCGGCGGTCGGACCGCAGCCGCTCGACCAGCCCCGAAGCGTCCGGCACGGCCACCCGCAAGCACAGCGGAGCGAAGTCCCGATACGCCGACCCGACGGCCGCGGCGACGACCGACAGGCCGTCCGGCGTCGGGGCGACACTCGCGGCGACCACGTCGACGAAGGGCCGGTTGATGTCACGTCCGCGGAAGCGGATGCCGGTGATCGCCCATCCACCGCCGGGCAGATCGAGGCGGCGGTTGGCCCATTCGAGCGGTTCGGTGGGGCCGTCCTTTCCTACGCTGTCGCGGTATTCGCGACCGAAGTCCGCGTCGCCCAGACGGTCGGCCTCGACGGCCACCGCGTCCCGCAACTGCTGTCGAAGGTCGGACCCGGAATACCAGGACGCGATGATGGTCGAAGTCCACCCGAGGCGGGCTTCGACCATCTCGTCTGACAGGCTCTGCACCGGCTCACCCTCACAGACCCGGCACAACCCCGCAACGACATTCAAACCCGCCGCTGCGACGCGAGGTCAGCTTCCGGCGGCAGCCATCACGGCGGTTTCGGGTGTACGGCGCCGGGCCGCGCCGAGGGTCTCCACCGCGCCACCGACCGCCGCCGCAGCCACCGCCGCCACTACCGTCCCGGCCCGGGAGGCGTGCTGGGCGCGGCGTGGCCCGGCGGCGCGCAGCGCGCCGGACGCCTCGCGCAGCACCGCGCGCGGCAGGGTCCGGCTCAGGTACGACCGCTCGGCGCCGAGCGTGCGCGACCCGTGCAGCAGCCGGGCCATCTGCACCTTGCCGCGTCCCTCCGCGTAGCAGCGTCGCATGAGGAAGCGGAACGTCGACCGCTCCAGCGGCACGTGGTGCTCGACCACGGCGCCCGGCACGTACATCCAATGGCCGCCGGCCTCACTCATCCGCAGGCACAGGTCGGTGTCCTCGGGCCGGTTCCGGCTTCCGACCTTGCCGAAGCCGTCGCGGAACCCGCCGACCGAGGTGAAGACGTCCCGGCGTACGGCCATGCTGGCCGACCAGACGTTGCGGATCGGCGCGGTGGAGGTGGGCATGCCGGTGTACGACGCGCCCACCGCCCACAGCAGTTCGTCGGGCAGCCAGCTCGGCCGCGAGCGGTCCCAGGCGGCCGCGATAGCGCCGCCGGTACCGACCACCTCCGGGTCGGTGAAGGGGTCGGTGAGCTGGGTGAGCCAATCCGGGTCCGCCGCGATGTCGCTGTCCAGGAAGGCGATCAGCGGGGTGGTGGTGTGCCACGAGCCGGTGTTGCGGGTGCCCGAGGCGCCCTGTTCGAAGCGGTTCTCCAGCACGGTGACGCCGGTCAGCTCCCGTTGGGCGCGTTCGAAGAGCGCCGGGTTGTGATCCACCACCACGACCACCTCGGCGGGCGTGACCGGGCGCTGGCCGAGCGCCGACGCGACGGAGCCGACCAGGGTGTCCCAGTTGCGCTCGGTGTGGCACGGAATGACGATGCTCACCTGGGCGGTATCGGCCATCAGGCGGCCTGCCCGTTCTCCGCGGCCGCCTTCTCCGCGGTGAGCAGCGCGTCCACCTGCCCGTACCATTTGCCACCCGGGACGGCGAGCACCGGCACGGTCTTGCGCAGCGTCCGGAGCTTCGACGGTGCGGCGGCCTTCGCGGCGGCACGCCGCTGCACCGTCCGGCGGTGGAACTCGCTGAGAATGGTGCGCAGCACCCGCATCCCGTCGCGGAACGTGTTGAGGTTGCTGGTCCCGTGGATGCGCAGGTGCTCGATGCTGGAGACCTCCTTGACCCGCATGCCGCTGCTGGCCACCCGGATGTTGATCAGGGTCTCGATCTCGAAGCCGTCACCCCACAGCTTCTTGCCGTCGGGCCGGGCCGCCAGCTTGGTCGAGGGCAGGTCCATCACCGGCACCACCCGCCGCCAGAAGGCGTTGTAGCCGTAGCAGAGGTCGGTGAACCTGGTCTTGAACAGCGTGTTGACGACCATGTTCAGGCCTTCGTTGCCGACCCGGCGCAACGGCGTGATGTCCTTGCTGTGGCCGCCCTCGCCGAACCGCGAGCCCTTGGCGAACTCAGCACCACTGGTCAGCGCCTCGACGAACTTGGTGATCTCGGCCGGGTCGGTCGACCCGTCCGCGTCGATCATCACGATCGCGTCGCCGGTGCACGCTTCGAAGCCGCTGGCGAGCGCGTTGCCCTTTCCGGTACGGGTCTGCCGCACGACCACCACGTCGGGCCGCAGCCGGCGGGCGACCTCGATGGTGTCGTCCGTCGAGCCACCGTCGACCAGGACGACCTCGTGCAGCGCCTCCGGCAGCGCGCCGAACACGTGCGGCAGGTTCCGGGCCTCGTTCAGCGTCGGGATGACCACGCTGACCAGCGGAGCCCGGCGGGGCGCGCCCCGCGGCGTACTGCGGCGGTTGCGGGCTCCCGCAGTCTGCGGCGCCATGCGGCGCTCCCGGCGAGGCGCACCAGGCGGCGTGCTGCGGCGGTCTTCCATCAGCGAAGGAACCTTTCGTCGGCTCGGGCTCGAACCCATGTTGTCGGCAGGTCCCCCGGCGAACTGAGGAAAATTCGCGTGGCTTTTGCGTTGCATGCTCCAGGCCCGCCATGGCGCCGGAAAATCGCGCGACAGCGGTGATCCAGACCCGGAGAATCTCCGGGTGATTCTCGCCGCCGCCCTGCGTCAAGTGCGTCCCCCGTCGTCCCTGGCCGGGCGGCTCTCCGCCCAGTCGCTGCTGTTCGCCCTCGGTGAGGGCGCCTTCATGACCGGCTCGGCGGTCTTCTTCACCCAGATCGTCGGGCTGTCCGCCGCCCAGGTCGGCCTCGGCCTGACCTGCGCGGGGATCGCCGCGTTTCTGGCGGCGTTGCCGATGGGCAAGCTGGTCGACCGCTTCGGGCCGAAGAAGATGTGGGCCCTGAGCGCGGCCGGGCAGGCGGCGATGTTCGCGGTCTGGCCCTTCATCACCGACTTCCAGGGTTACGTCGCCATGGCCGTCGCCATGGAAGTCATCGGCGCTCTCGGTGGCACCGCGCACGCCGCGTACACGATCGACGTCCTGCCGCCCGATGAGCGGGTGAAGTCACGGGCCTACATGTACTCCGCGCTCAACCTCGGCTTCACCCTCGGCTCTCTGGTCGGCGGAGTCGCGTTGGCTTTCCACTCCAACGCCGTCCTGCATGCGCTGCCCTGGTTCACCGCCGTGGCCTTCCTGGTCAACGCCGCGGCCGTCAGCCGGCTGCCGCGAGCGCCGCACGACAACCGCACCGCCGAGGACCGCAAGGCGAAGATCCCCGGGCCGGGACCGCTACGCAACCCCGGCTGGCTGCTCACGAACTTCTTCATCGGGATGTTCTGGACCAACCAGGTGCTGCTCAACGTGGTGATCCCGTTGTGGCTGGTGGAGGAGACCGACGCCCCCCGCGTGCTGCTGGCTTTCCTGTTCGGCACCAACACGGTGATGTGCATCTTCCTGCCGATGGCGGCGGCACGCGGAGTCAACGGCGTATCCACCGCGCTGCGGGCGGTCCGGGTGTCGTCGACCTTCTTCGTGATCTCCTGCCTGATCACGCTGGCGACCCACGACACCATCGGCTGGGTCACCATCGCCCTGGTCTGGCTGGGGCATGTCACGGTGACCGTGGCCGAGCTCTACCTCTCGGCCGCCACCTGGACGTTCGAGGCCGAACTGATGGACCCCCGCCAGCGGGGCGCCTACCAGGGGGCGGCCAGCCTGAGCGGAACTCTCGGCAAGGTGTGGGCGCCGGCGGTGTTCACCTTCCTCGCGATGAACTGGGGTGCCGCCGGCTGGTTGGTGATCGCCGGCATCATCGTGGTGGCCACCATCGGCGTGCACCCGGCGACGCGGCTCGCGCGACGGTTCCTGGAGGTGCATGTGCCTGCCGACGTGTTGACCGACGCCCGCGCCTCCAGCGCCGAGGCGGAAGACGGCGGACAGGTGGGTCAGCCCTCGCTGGACCGCGCTTGACGCCCTTCGAGATCATCGTCGATGGACGCCACGCACCCACGTTTGGCGGCCCCCGTCACCGGCTCGCCAGGAGCTGGCCGGCCTTGGAGGAACGCCACGTGACCGTGCCCCTTTCCATCCTCGACCTCGCACCGCTGGTCTCCGGCGGCGACACCCGCGACGCCCTGCGGCGCACACTCGACCTCGCCCGGCATGCCGAACGATTCGGCTACCACCGTTACTGGGTGGCCGAACACCACCTGACTCCGGGCGTGGCCAGTTCGCAGCCCGCGCTGCTGCTCGGCCAGCTCGCCACGGTCACCGAACGGATCCGGCTCGGCTCCGGGGCGGTGCTGGCCGGCCTGCAGACACCGCTGGCGATCGTGGAACAGTTCGGCATGCTCGACGCCCTGTACCCGGGCCGGTTCGACCTGGGCCTGGGCCGATGGGCGCAACGCCGTGGCGCGGCGTACACCGAAGCGCCGGACGAGAGCCCGGGCGAGCCACGCACGGTCGACGGGCTGCTGATCCCTCGACATTTCCCGCTCGCGTCGGTGTTCTCGCCGCAGCGCCTGGAACTGATGCGCCACCTGCTGAAACAACCCGGCGCCAACGCGGCCGACCTGGACACCATGCTGGGCGACATCGAAACCCTACTGACCGGACCGTACGCGGACGAGCACGGCAACGAGGCCCGGGCGGTCCCCGGCGAGGGCGCCGACCTGCAGGTCTGGGTCCTCGGGAGTAGTGGCGGCGAGAGCGCGCAGGTGGCCGGCGAGCGCGGGCTGCCGTTCGCCGCCAACTACCACGCCTTCCCGGCCAAGGTGCTCGAGGCGGCGACCGCCTACCGCGCGACGTTCCGCCCGTCCAGGACGCTTGCCGAGCCGTGGCTGATGGTCTCCGCCGACGTGGTCGTGGCCGAGGACGACGCCACCGCGCGCCGGCTCGCGGCGCCGTACGGGGTGTGGGTGCGCAGCATCCGGGCCGGTGGCGGCGCCATCCCGTACCCGAGCCCCGAGGAGGCGCTCGCGTACCCGTGGACCGACGCTGACCGCGACCTGGTCGCCGACCGGGTCGACACCCAGTTCGTCGGCACCCCGGCAGCCGTCGCCGAGCGGCTGGCCACCCTGCAGCGGGTCACCGGCGCCGACGAACTGCTGGTCACCACGATCACGCACGATCACGCCGACCGCGTACGGTCCTTCCAGTTGCTCGCCGAGCACTGGCCTGACCACGTGAGCTGAACGCCTGGCCAGAACCGCCACCGGCGATGCGGTCGGCTGGCAGGGCACGGCAAGGACCGTTCACTATGGTCGGTCACGGCGTCCCGCCGGCGACCTCGCCCAGCGGACCCTCCGGGCCCGGGCGGGAGTAGATCGGGATAAATGGCCTTCGTCACAAGATCGAACCGAGCCGAGCGGAGCTCCATTAGATTCCTGCGCTGTTGCCTGGCCGGCAACAATCCACTGTCAGGGCGGGTGTTCCTGCCGCCCTGCCGATGTTCACGGGGAACTTATGTCCTTTTTGCTCCCAGATGGTCGTAGCAGAAGCACGAGGAGGTCGCCCGGTTCAGGCTCCCGAGCCGCGGCATTGGCATCCGTGGCCGTGCTCGCTGCTGGACTGTTCGCCGACCCTGCCGCCGCGGAGACCGTCCCGGACGTACCGCTCGCCGAGGACCGCGCCGGCGTCGTCCAGCTGATGATCAGCGGAGGGCCCACCACCTCGCTGGAAGCGCGGATGGCTCTGCTCGGGTCCGACGCGGACCTCCAGCGCTTCGTCGCCAACGGGCAGCAAGAGGCGCAGCTTCGCGACGACCGAGTGGTGCTGGCCCAGCTCATGGCCCTCAGCGGCCCCGCCATGACCCAGGCCGCGCAGCCGATCCTGCGCAGCGACGCGGCGACGGTGCGGGCGTTTCTCCAGACCGGCTACCTGACCCCCCTGCAGAAGGACCAGCGGGCCCGAGTGGCCGACATCATGGCCGTGGGTGGTGCCGCCACCAACCAGGCCGCGCAGGACGCGCTGAAGAGCGGCGACGCGGCCGTCACGGAGTTCCTTTCATCGGGTCAGTACACCGCGCAGATCCGGGACAACCGGGACGAGGTCGCCCGGATCATGTCTGTGGGCGGTCCCGAGGTGCAGCGCACCGCACAGGTCGCCCTCCGCGGCACGCCCTCCGACGTACGTGAATACCTCGACAGCGGGCAGCACATCGCCCGGGCCCGCGATCAGGAGGTGCTGACCGTCTCCCAGCTGGCCGAACTGGCCCGCAAGGCTCAGCAGGCCGCGGCGAAGGAGACCCAGGCGGCGAAGGACGCGGCGGCGGCGGCGGTCCGTTCGGCGGCGTTGGCCAAGGAGGCCGCGCAGACCGCTGCCGCGGAGACGGCGGCCGCGAGGAACTCGGCCGAGAAGGCCGCCGCCGCTGCCGGGCGTGCCGCCGATGCCGCTCAGGGCGCAGCCGACGCCGCGCGGGATGCCATCAGCGCCGCCAACGCGGCCAACGCGGCGGCGCGTGTCGCGGCGAACGCGGCGGCGCGCGCCGCGTCGGCCGCCTCGGCAGCGGCAACCGCCGCCTCTGGGGCCTACCGGGCGGCGGGCGCCGCAGCGGTCGACGCGCGTAACGCCCATGACGCTCGCGTGGCCGCACAGCGCGCCCGGGACATGGGGACGGCCGCGCGTGACTCAGCGGCGGCCGCGCTGCAATCGCAGCAGGCCGCCACGGCCGCCGGCGACGCGGCCAAGGCGGCTCGCGGCGCGGTGGCCAACTCGTACGCCGCCGCGGCGGCCGCGGAGCAGGCCGGCGCACAGGCGAACGTGTCCGAGCGGGAAGCACGACGCGCGCGTGCCGCGGCGGCACGGGCACGTAACCTCGCCGGGGTAGCGGATCGGGCGGCCGACCGGGCCGAGTCCCTGGCCCGGAAATCGGCCCAGGCGGCGGGGGAAGCTCACCGCCACGCGATTGCGGCCGCCGAGCACGCCGAGGCCGCGGCGAAGGCCGCGGACGACGCCGCCGACCACGCCGGCGACGCCGCCACCGCTGCGAAGAAGTCCACGCAACACGCCAACTCCGCGCAGGCCGCGGCGGACATCGCCGTCAACGCGGCCACCGAGGCCGCCAGAATCGAGGAAGCGAACCGTGCGGCGGACGCCGAACGGTTGAAGCTCGAGACCGAACAGAAGATCCAGGATGCGCGCGATGCCCGGCAGGAACAGTCGGCGCAGCCGGTCCTGCCCACGGAGGACACTCCAGAGCTGCAGCGGGTGGATGCCGAAACGACGCGCCTGCTGAACGAGGCCACGGCGGCCGGAGCCTCGGCCGACGTGGTGCGCAACAGTGGCCGTCAGGCAGCCATGCGCCTGGTCGAATCCGGCAGCCCGTGGACCAGAACGGCCGCAGAGGACGCACTGGCCGGAGGCGACGCGGACCTCAAGAAGTTCCTCACCGCGGGACGGGCCCTCGCTGCCGAGCAGGATGACCGCGACCGCGTGGTGAACATGGCCACGACGACCGACAAGGCGGCGTTCAAGACGGCGGCACAGGCCGCGCTGGCCGGCGACCATGCCAAGGTGGTGCAGTTCCTGCGCCTGCCGATGTACGAGGGCAGGGTCCGCGACGACCGGGCCGCCATCGCGGAGATCATGGCAAAGGGCGGCCCGGCGACCGACGCCGCGGCGCAGAAGGCGCTGGACGGCACACCGGCCGACGCGTACGAGTTTCTGCGGACCGGCCAGTACACGGCGGCGGAACGGGACGACCGGGTGGCCATCGCGGACATCATGGAGAAGGGCGGGCCGGAGGTCAAAGCCTCCGCCCAGGTGGCGCTCAACGGCCCCCGCGACTTCCTGCGACTCTTCCTGACCGAGGTGCAGTACCGGGCCACACAGCGGGACCAGGACACCGCGATGCACGTGGCGACCGTACGTCAGTACGTCGCGGAGGCCGCGCAGTCCGGCGCTCTCGCCCAGGCAGACGCCGCCAGGGCGGCGGATGTGGCCGCACGGGCGCGCAAGGCGAGCGACGAGGCCGCCGCCCACGCCGACCGCGCGAAGAAGCTTGCCGCGGAGGCGAACAAGTACAAGGAGCAGGCAGCACAGTCGGCTGCCCAGGCGAAGGCGTCAGCCGACCAGGCCGCGGCGTCCGCCAAGTCCGCCCGCGACGCCGCCAACTCCGCTCGGCAGTCGGCCAACGCCGCGACCGCCTCGGCCGCGCAGGCCACCTCCTCCGCCCGCGCCGCACGCAGCTCCGCGAACTGGGCCTACAGTTCCGCCCGGCGGGCACGCCAGTCCGCACTGGACGCCGGAAAGGACGCCACCCTGGCTGCCGAGGCGTCGCTCGACGCCCTCGAAACCTACCTCGCCAAGCAACGCGCCGAGGCGTCCACCGCTGTGGACGGAAGCGTGCGGGAATGGTTCTTCGGTCGCGAGATCGAAGGCGAGGTACGTGGCCGGGTCAGCAGCAACGCGAAGGCGCCGGGTAACGGCATCGTCGTCCTGCGGTTGTTCATCAGCGACCGGTACTTCTACTGCCCGTTCGCCCAGCCGATATGCGGAAAGGGCGACGGTCGCTCCTTCTCCAACAGGTTCGACGCGGGTTACCGTGTCATCGTGGCGTGGGACACCGAGACGGGTCAGATCACGATGACCGCGGCGCCGAGCTGTTTCCGATTCGGCTACTGTTCCCCACCGCTTAAGTTCGGCGAGGGCAACGACATCGAGGTGCTGGTCGGCCAGAACGGCAAGCTGGAGGTCAAGGTACGGGCACAGTCGTCCGTCAAGGGAGTTCCCGCGATCAACCAACGGATCGGCGTCGAAATCGCCGGCGGCAAAACCAAGGTTTCCATCGACGGCGACCCGTACCCGGACTTCGAGGCCCTGCGTTTCCGCGGCAACTCGCAGACCGGCGACGTACTCGCACAGTCGACGCACGCGAATCCTGGTGGTCCAATTGTGCAGCTCTGGGACGGGACGTCGAACCGCAAGACCAGCTGGACAGACGGGTCGAACGACCAGGCGCGGGCCGCCGTGGCGGAGCTGGGACGGTTGGAGTATGAGTACTGCCGGATCGCCCCACAGATGCCGTCATGCCGCTGACCGGTTCGATGTCGCGGGTTTCATTGGGCGAGAGGAGAACGGCGATCAGCGGGAAGAATGGCATGCAACGCTTTCGTAGCAGGCTGTCGGCCCCGTTGTGGGTGCTTACCTACACCGGCGCCTATGTCTGTCTCCTGGGCGTGGTCTCGACGATTGACTTCTTTCGTCACTCGAGTGATCCGTCGTGGGGTAATGCCGTGATGGACTTCCTGGTGTCGGCGTTCTTCCTGCTGCCGTTGTCGATCCTGCCGGTTGCTGGGGCGCTGTGTGTCCTTTGGGTTCTGCGCCATCTACGTTGGTGGCAGTTCCGATTGGCCGCCGTGCCGATTTGTTGCCTGCCTTCGGTGTTGACGCTGGATGACTGGAAGGTCACCCTGCCGGTTCAGATCATTCTCGGGCTCATCGTCATGCAGCCGTACAGCACGGCGGACGAGGATCCGGGCTTCTAACAACATGCCGCTCACCCCCGCCCCGGGAGATGGAACTCCGGGGCGGGGGTCGTGGTAATCCCACCGGCCGCTGGCGTTCACCACCTTGCCTGGCACACCGATCGAACGCCGCGGCAGCAGAAATCGCCACGCCACCGACGGTGCCAGGATCAGCAGTACGAGCAGCAGCAGGTAAGCAACGGCCCAGGCCGGTTCACGGCGGTCGCCCGGCCATGGGTGGATCGCCCACACGGCCGCGATGAACGAGCCGGCGGCACCGATCCAGCACAGGACAGTCACCAGGACTGCGCCGAGGATCCGGAGGACCAGGCCGAGCAACCGCCAGCCGTGGCCGCTGGGGTCCTCGTCGTGCACGCTGCGATGGTAGACCTGGACGGGATCAAGCAGCGTCCGTTTGGAAGAAGCTCGTTGGTCGCTGCGCGGTCGGCGACCTGGCCACCGGCAAGCCTCACCGACGCCTGACCAGACCGCCACGCCGCGCGTCATTCCAGCGGTAACACCTCGTCCACAGCGGATGCACCGGCAATCTCATGCACCGCCGCCACGGCCGTTCTCGGCAGCGACCCGTACACATGCGGAAACACGTCGCCCCTGGTGGGTGCCTCCTCCCACCGCACAGCCCCGCCGAGCACCTCGGCATCCACCGCCACCACCACGAGCTTCGGCTCCTGCCCGAACACCCGCGCGGCGGTGTCCGCAACCTGCTCACGGGTGGAGCAGTGAATGAACCCACTGCTGCGATCGTCCGGTGAACCATCGAAGTGTCCTGCGGCCTCAAGCTCGGCCCACTCGGAGGGCAGCAGGATCTTATAGATCAGCACCCGATCACCCTCGCAGACGAGCCGCCGTATCGACGACGCGACCCGCGCGAGATCAGGTAGCGCCAGGACTCACCCGACGAACGGGAGGGGCAGGGCGACAACAGCGGGGTCAGCTACCACCGCCACCGGCAGATGGCCCTGCCGAGCGATGCCGACCTCTTGCAGGAACTGCGCCAACGAGTACAGGGCGTCACCGAACTTGTACAGGGCTCCCCACTCGCCGGTGAAGGTGTCGGTGGCGTATCCGAAGACCTTTCACGAGATGCGCTGGAAGGCGTCGCGTACGCCAGCGCGCCAGAACGGTGACCGGCAGGACCGCTCGCCGTTGGTAGTAACAGACCCAGAATGCTGGAGCGCCGCAGGTCGTATGGGCGGCCCGCCGTCGCCTGGTCGTCCGACGGCTGACGAACTCAGCTCAACTCCGCCCCGTACGGTCCACACATGGCATGGAGTTACGGCGATACCGTCTTGTACCGGTACGGACGGCAGGGACGCGCAGGATTCGTACGCGTTGGAAGGGTCATTGCCGACAACCCGGACGGGCTCGCGTTGTGGATTGCTCCTGGAAGTCCGCAAGTCGAGTCCGTTCTGGCCGACGGACGAGGTCTGCGGGATCTGCCAATCGCCGAGCGCCTACACCTGCCACGAGTCCGCAAGATTGCAACCTGGCGAGGTCCGGGAATCGTGAAGTACGCCCCAGCCGACGGTGACTGGTCATTGTGGTGGTTCTTCAATGTCAACGGCCAGTTCGAGGGCTGGTATGTGAACCTCGAATCCCCGCGTGTCCGCTGGGAGTGTGACAGTCTGCGTGTGATCGACACGGCGGATCGGGCCCTCGATGTATGGATCACACCAGACCGTGTCGGGCGGTGGAAGGACGAAGACGAGTTCGCAGCGCTGACGGGCCAGCCCGGCCGGTGGACCGCTGAGCAAGCTCCTGAAATCCGAGCGACGGGTGAGCGCCTTATGTCGCTTGCGGCGCAGGGCGCGTTCCCGTTTGACGGGCGCTGGACCGACTATCAGCCGGACTCGGCCTGGTCGACGGCATCCTTGCCGCCTGACTGGGATCGACCTCACCTGGCTGCGCCGTGACCGAGTCCGCTGTCGATAGGGCAGCGTCCGTCACGGTGCGGATCGGAGAGTGTCTGCCCGGTAGCAGATTCACGCGGGCGCCGAGCCTTCCTTTAGGTACACCGCCCGTGCGCTCTTGTGGGCGCGCAACGCCTCGCGGATCCGTCTGCTTCAGCCGGGGGATCGTGGGGTCCTGAAGTCTGGCCATGTCGACGAATGACCATTCCCTAGCCTCACAGTCAACGAAGCGGATGGCGTCGAGTTGTTCCGGCGACAGGCCGCCACCGTCAAAGATCAAGAGCACCTTGTCGCCCTCGTCGGGATGCGGTGCCCAGTCCACGGCCAGCAGCCCGCTGACTCGGATGTCCAACCCAATCTCCTCGCTCATGGAGCGGGGCGTCCAGCCGCACGTGGTCCAAGCGATCGCTCGGCACGCCGACGTGAAGATCACCTCGAAGATCTACGCGCACACGAACCCGGAGGCGATGCGTCAGCGCTGGGAAAGCTGGACGGGCGGCTGTCGTGAACCTCGTTGCTGTCAACAGCCGCCCGATGGATCTTGCGGATTGCTCCGCTGCTGGTCGGAACGGTGGGCACGGTTGGTTTCGAACCAACGACCCCTCGCTTGTAAGGCGAGTGCTCTCCCACTGAGCTACGCGCCCGGGTCGCGCGGCGAACCGGAGCCGTCATCGTACCCTGATGTCCACCTCAAGGTCCGCGACGGCCTCCCGCCAGGCGCGCTGGTCGCGGGCCCGCCCCGGCTGGCCCACCTCGGCGAAGCGCACCACCCCGGCGGCGTCGATCAGGAAGGTGGCGCGTTCGGCGTGGCCGCGCTCGGCGTCGAGGACCCCGTACGCGCTGGCCACCGCCCCGTGCGGCCAGAAGTCGGCCAGCAGCGGGAAGTCCCAGCCCTCCCGCTCGGCCCACACCTTGTGGCTGTACGGCGAGTCGACGCTGACGGTGAGCACCTGGACGGCCGGGTTGGCGTACTCGGGCAGGTGTGCCTGGATCTCGGCCAGTTCCCCCTGGCAGGTGCCGGTGAACGCGAGCGGGTAGAAGACCAGGAGAACGGCCTTGCGGCCCCGGAAATCGGCGAGCCTGATCTCCTGGTTGTTCTGGTCCCTGAGGGCGAAGTCCGGCGCCTGGGCGCCGGTGTCGAGGGGCATCGCGACTACTTCTTCTTCGCGCCCCGGGGCGAGACGAGCCGGTGTGCGGTCCAGTCCTTGCCCGCGTTGACGGTGGAGGTCTGCTGCAGGCCCGCGGTGGGCGCGGACTCGCTGATCTCGCTGGGCTCGACGTGGCCGTCACGCCCGGCCTTGGGGGTCAGCAGCCATACCACGCCGTTGTCGGCGAGGGGGCCCAGGGCGTCGGTGAGCAGCTCGAACAGGTCACCGTCGCCGTCGCGGTACCACAGCAGCACCGCGTCGACCACCTCGTCGGTGTCCTCGTCGACCAGGTCTCCCACGCGTTCGGTCAGGGCCTCACGGAGATCCTCGTCGACGTCGTCGTCGTAGCCCATCTCCATGACCACCATGCTCGGCTCCAGGCCGAACCGGTCCGCCAGGCTACGTACGCCGTCGGCGGCCTGACCAGCGGTCGCGCTCACAGTCGAATGCCTCCTCACCTCTTGCGCTGCGGCCGGCCAAGGTGCCGACCTTATTTGGGGGTAGTCCACACACTTGCTGGCCCGGGCGCAAGTGGCGCACCGAGTGTGAGGCAATTTACCGTGCCAGCAGGGCGTGGGCACCCTGTGTGATGGCATCCTCCCCGATCACGACGTGTTGCGCCGCCGGACCGAGCGGAATGAACGAATCGGCTGCGGCGATCCTGCGGGCGGCGCCCACGAAACCGCCGTCCACCAGCGCCGCGAGGACGCCTTCACCCACGCCGCCGGAGCGGCGGGTCTCGTCGACGATCAGCACCCGGCCGGTGGCCTTGGCCTCCCGGACCAGGTCGGCGGTGGGCAGCGGGTTGAGCCAGCGCAGATCGACCACACGGGCTCCGTAGCCTTCCTCGGCCAGGCGGGCGGCAACCCGCAGGGACATGTGTACGCCGTTGCCGAACGTGAGGATGGTCAGATCCTCCCCGGAGCCGGCGGGGTACGCCCGGGCGCGGCCGATCGGCACGTGCCCGGCGGCCCACTCCCGGGGCGGCGCGTACGGCGACAACCACTCGTTGTCGCCCGGCTGGCGCAGGTCGCGGGTGTGGTAGAGCGCGATGGGTTCCAGGTACACGCAGACAGAGCCGTCGACCGCGGCCGCGGCCAGGCAGGAGCGCAGCATGGGCGCGGCGTCCGCCGGGCGGGCGGGTACGGCCACGACGAGCCCGGGTACGTCGCGCAGCGCGGCGACGGAGTGGTCGTCGGTGGCGTGCTCGGGGCCCGGCTGCCCGTGGGCGAGCCCGGCGACCCGGATCACCAGCGGGTTGCGCAGCCCTCCGGCGCTGGCGAACGGCAGCGTGGCGGCCTCGCCGCGCAGTTGTCCGGCGGCCTGGTGCAGGTGTGCCAGGTGCCGGATCTGCGGGATGGGCAGCAGCCCGGCCAGCCCGGCGCCGAGGGCGAGGCCGAGCACGGAGGTCTCGTCGCCGGGGGTGTCGAAGACCCGCGCCGGTCCGAACCGTTCGCGCAGCTGCCCGGTGATCCCGTAGCCGCCGCGCGCCGTCACGGCGTCGCCGAACACCACGGCGCCGGGGGCGGCCAGCAGCGCGTCGGTGAGCGTGGCGCTGATGGTCTGCGCCAGCGTCAGCGGTCCGGCGTCTTCGGGGGCCCGGCCGCCGAACGCGGCGGCCCGGGCGGCGGCACCGGCACCGGCGGCGCGGGTGGCGACGTCGGCGACGGTACGGGCGACCCGGACGGGGCGCCGGGGCGCCAGCGGAGCGACGACCTCGGCCGCCGTGGTGAGCTTCGGTTCGCCCAGTACCTCCTCGGCGACCTTGCGGACCTGCCAGCCCACCTCGTCGTAGCGGGCGATGAGCTCGTCCGGATCGGCCAGGCCCGCTTCGACGAGCAGCCGGGCGGTGCCGACGAGGGGGTCGCGGGCGAGGTCCTCGGCGAGCCGGTCGGCGGGCGTGCGGGCGGCGGGGATGCCGTTCGCGGCGCCCCCGGGTTCCGCGGCGGCGGGCCGCAGCAGCGGGACCATGGACAGGTGCAGCACGGCGGGGCGCCGGTGCTCGCGTACCCATCCGGCGGCCTCGGCGGCGGCCGCGTACGTGGCGACCAGGTCGCATCCGTCGGCGGCCGTGTACCGCAGGCCGGGCCGGGAGCGCAGCATGTCGGCGACCCAGCCGGTGGGCCGGCCCGCCGCGCGGCCGGGTCCGTCGTCCTCGCAGACGACGAGCAGCGGCAGACGCTGCCCGGCGTGGTCGTGCCGCCCGGCGGTGTTGAGCGCGGTCACGGCGTCGGCGTGGTCGATGGCCGTGGCGCGGACCGAGGCGATCACGATGGCGTCGGCGGGCCACGGGCGGGCGACGCCGTCAAGTTCATCCGCACGGGTGAGGCCGAAGGCGAGGCCGACCGCGCGCGGCAGGTGCCCGGCCGCCGCCGAGGTGGTCGGCACGATGTGCAGGTCGGTGTGGCCGAGGGCCCGGTGGCGGCCCCCGGACATGGCCTCGCTGGCCGAGGCGACCACGCTGCGCAGCACGTCGCGGGCGGCCTCGATGAACGGGTCACCGGGCTCGTGGTCGGGCTCGCCGGTGCTGGCCGGGCCCCCGGCGGGCGTGGGCGCGACGCTGGTCGGCACGGCTGACGCGCTGGTCAGGGCGGCGGCCGCGGCGCGGGCACAGTAGAACCCGGCGGAGCGGTCGTGCAGCAGGGCCGGGTCGTCGCCCCGCAGCGCGGCGGCCACGGCGGCGCTGCCCTCGTGGCCGGCGGCGCCGACGGGGTGGAAACCCTCGTTGAAGCTGCGCAGCCAGCGGGCGGCGAGGTCGAGGTGGCGGCTGGTGAGCTGGGCGTCGAACAGCTGGCGGGCCCGCGCGCCGGTGAGGTCGGCGCCGTCGCGGACCGGCTCGTCGGGCGTACGGCGCGAGGACGGGCGCGACAGCGCCGACACCGCGTCGCGGAACCGCTCGTCGAGGTTCTGCGGGGTGGTCACGCGACCCAGCATTGCCGACCCGCGCGAGCACTGCCATGTCGGAAGTCCGCCTTGACAGCGCGCGCGATCCACTCGGGCACGGTCGCCCGTGTGTCGCGTCGATTCCGGCGAAGTGCTGCGGCGGACCGGCCGCCGGTGCTGTACTCGGTACATGATCTTGCGGTCGCTCGTCGTGCGGCTGGCGCTGGGGGCGGTCTGGTTCGCGGCCGTCGCACTCACCTTCCTGGTCCTCGACCTGTACACGTGAGACGACGGGCGGCGATGCGCTATGTGGGACAGGCCGAGGTCCGGGCGGATCGCTCTCGCGGCCACGGCCGCGCTGGCGCTGGCCGCGCCCGTCGGGTGCTCGGAGGGTTCGGGGCCGGCCACCGCGCCGGCTGACCGGACGGCGAGCCCGCCCACAGCCGGCGCGGACGCGACGACCCGGACCGGGCCGACCCCGCCCGGCCCGACGTCGCCTGGCCCGATGCCGCCCGGCCCGGGCCCGGCGGGCAGCGGGCAGGCGGGCGCCGCGCAGGCGGAGGCGGAGGCGGGCGCCACGGCGGCGGTCCCCGTGCTGGTCGGCGCCGGGGACATCGCCACCTGCGAGAGCACCGCCGACAACCGGACGGCCGCGCTGGTGGCGGCGCAGCCGGGCACGGTGTTCACGCTGGGCGACAACGCGTACCCCGACGGCACCGCGGCCGACTTCCGGCGCTGCTACGGGCCGGGATGGGGCCGTTTCCGCGCGCGCACCCGCCCGGCCGTGGGCAATCACGAGTACCACGTCGCGGGAGCGCGGCCGTACTTCGACTACTTCGGCGCGGCGGCCGGGCCGCGGGGGCGCGGCTACTACTCCTTCAACGTGGGCAGCTGGCATGTCGTGGTGCTCAACACGAACTGCGGCGAGGTCTCCTGCCGGTCCGGCTCGGCGCAGCAGCGCTGGCTGCGTACGGACCTGGCCGCCTCGGGGGCGCGGTGCACCGTGGCGTTGGCGCACCACCCGCTGTTCACCTCCGTCGCCCGGCACCCGCCGGCCACCGCGACCCGGCCGCTGGTGCGCACCCTGCGGGCGGCCGGGGTGGAGGTGCTGCTGGCCGGGCACAACCACACGTACGAGCGGTTCGCGCCGCAGGACGCCGACGGGCGCTCCGACCCGGTGCGCGGCATCCGGGCGTTCGTGGTGGGCACCGGGGGCGCCCCGCTGCACACGTTCGGGCGGCGGGCGGCGAACAGCCAGGTCCGCAATGACCGGACGTACGGGGTGCTGCGGCTGACCCTGGCCCCCGGCGCATACCGGTGGCAGTTCCTGGGGGTGCCGGGATCGCGCTTCACCGATTCCGGCTCGGGCGCGTGCCATTGAGCGCGGGGCGGGCGAAACACGCGCGGTGCCACCGGGCGTGGCAGACTCGGGCGCGTGCGCACCGAGGTGATCACCGTCCGGACCGGCAGCCGTCCGACCGTCGTCGACATCACCCGGGAGGCGGAAGCGTTCGTCACGGGCCGCGGTGACGGCCTGCTGCACGTGTTCGTGCCGCACGCGACGGCCGGGGTGGCGATCATCGAGACCGGCGCCGGTTCGGACGACGACCTGCTGACCGCGATCGGCGAGCTGCTGCCCGCCGACGACCGGTGGCGGCACCGGCACGGTTCGGCCGGACACGGCCGTGACCACGTGCTGCCCGCGTGGATCGCACCGTACGCGACACTGCCCGTGATCAGCGGCAGGATCGCGCTCGGCACCTGGCAGTCGATCTGCCTCGTCGACCCGAACGGCGACAACCCGAGCCGGCAGGTCCGCCTCTCCTTCCTCGAAGGATGAAAAGTTACTGGTCAGTACCTGTGTCGAGCGTCGCGTACGGGGCAGGTAGGCGTGACGCCAGCCACCGTCAGGGGGCAGGATGGAGACATTCCCGCGCGCCCTGACACTGGGGGCCCGCGGTCCGACACGAACCCAGAGGAATGCCTGTGGCCACGGAGCGCAAGCGCCCGGTGATCAGCGATGGCCTGCCGAGCCAGCTTCCGGACATCGACCCTGAGGAAACCTCGGAGTGGGTCGAGTCGCTCGACGGCGTCATCGACGACCGCGGTGCCAAACGAGCCCGGTACGTCATGCTGCGCCTGCTGGAGCGCGCCCGGGAGCGACACATCGGCGTCCCGCCGCTGACCGCCACCGACTACATCAACACGATCCCGCCGGAGGCGGAGCCGTGGTTCCCCGGTGACGAGAGCCTGGAGCGCCGGATCCGCCGGCTGACCCGGTGGAACGCCGCGATGCTGGTGCACCGCGCGCAGCGCCCGGAGATCGGCGTGGGCGGCCACATCTCGACGTACGCGTCGAGCGCCAGCCTCTACGAGGTCGGCATGAACCACTTCTTCCGCGGCAAGGACCACCCGGGTGGTGGGGACCAGGTCTTCTTCCAGGGCCACGCGTCGCCGGGCATGTACGCCCGCGCGTTCCTGGAGGGACGGCTGAGCGCGGACCAGCTCGACGGGTTCCGTCAGGAGCTGTCGCATCCGGGTGGCGGCCTGCCGTCATATCCACACCCGCGGCTGATGCCGAACTTCTGGGAGTTCCCGACCGTCAGCATGGGCCTCGGCCCGCTGAACGCGATCTACCAGGCCCGGTTCAACCGGTACCTGCACAACCGCGGGATCAAGGACACCAGCGACCAGCGCGTGTGGGCGTACCTGGGCGACGGCGAGATGGACGAGGTGGAGTCGCTCGGCGCGATCGGCGTGGCCGCCCGCGAGGAGCTGGACAACCTCACCTTCGTCATCAACTGCAACCTGCAGCGCCTCGACGGCCCGGTACGCGGCAACGGCAAGGTCATCCAGGAGCTGGAGTCGTTCTTCCGCGGTGCCGGGTGGAACGTCATCAAGGTCATCTGGGGCCGGGAGTGGGACCCGCTGCTGGCCGCGGACGGCGACGGCGCCCTGGTCAACCTCATGAACGTGACGCCGGACGGCGACTACCAGACCTACAAGGGCGAGTCCGGCGCGTACGTCCGTGAGCACTTCTTCGGCCGTGACCCGCGCACCCGCAAGATGGTCGAGGCCATGTCCGACGACGAGATCTGGGGTCTCAAGCGCGGCGGCCACGACTACCGCAAGCTGTACGCGGCGTACCAGGCGGCGGTGAACCACACCGGACAACCGACCGTGATCCTGGCCAAGACGATCAAGGGCTGGACGCTGGGCTCGCACTTCGAGGCGCGCAACGCGACGCACCAGATGAAGAAGCTGACCCTGGACGACCTGAAGAGCTTCCGGGACCGGCTCTACCTCGACGTCAGCGACAAGCAGCTGGAGGAGAACCCGTACCTACCGCCGTACATCCACCCGGGCGAGAAGTCCGAGGAGGTGCAGTACCTGCAGGAGCGTCGGCGGGAGCTGGGCGGCTACCTGCCGTCGCGGCGGACCACGACGATCCCGCTGGCGATCCCGGCTTCGGAGAAGTTCGGCGACGTCAAGCGAGGCTCGGGCAAGCAGAAGGTCGCCACCACGATGGCGTTCGTCCGGCTGCTCAAGGACATCATGAAGGACAAGGAGTTCGGGGCCCGCTGGGTGCCGATCATCCCGGACGAGGCCCGCACGTTCGGCATGGACTCGTTGTTCCCGACCCGGAAGATCTACTCGCCGCACGGTCAGACGTACACCTCGGTGGACCGGGAGCTGTTCCTGTCCTACAAGGAGGCCACCAACGGCCAGATCCTGCACGAGGGGATCAACGAGGCCGGTTCGTGCGCCAGCTTCACCGCGGCGGGCACGTCGTACGCCACGCACGGCGAGCCGATGATCCCGCTGTACATCTTCTACTCGATGTTCGGGTTCCAGCGCACCGCGGACGAGCTGTGGGCGGCGGCCGACCAGATGGCCCGCGGCTTCCTGCTCGGCGCGACCGCGGGGCGCACGACGCTCAACGGCGAGGGCCTGCAGCACGAGGACGGGCATTCGCTGCTCATCGCGGCGACCAACCCGGCCGTGGTGGCGTACGACCCGGCGTTCGCGTACGAGATCGCGCACATCATGGAGAACGGCCTGCACCGCATGTACGGCGAGCGGCAGGAGAACGTCTTCTACTACCTGACGGTCTACAACGAGCCGATCCTGCAGCCCGCCGAGCCGGAGGGTGTGGACGTCGAGGGCCTGCTCAAGGGCATCTACCGGTACGCGGCGGCGCCGCAGACCGGCGGCCCGGCCGCGCAGCTGCTGGCCTCCGGTACCGGCATGCAGTGGGCGTTGAAGGCGCAGGCGCTGCTGGCCCAGGACTGGGGGGTCGCGGCGGACGTGTGGTCGGTGACGTCGTGGACGGAACTGCGCCGCGACGCGGTCGAGACCGAGGAGCACAACCTGCTGCACCCGGGCGACGAGCCGCGTAAGCCGTACATCGCGCGCAAGCTGGAGGGCTCGCGCGGCCCGGCGGTGGCGGTCAGCGACTGGATGCGGGCCGTGCCGGACCTGGTCTCCCGGTGGGTGCCGAACGACTGGACGTCGCTGGGCACGGACGGCTTCGGCATGAGCGACACCCGGCACGCGCTGCGCCGCCACTTCCACGTGGACGCGGAGTCGATCACGGTGGCGACGCTGCGCCAGCTCGCCCTGCGCGGCGAGGTGCCGCCGCACGTACCGGCGGAGGCCGCCAAGAAGTACGCGATCGACGACGTCAACGCGGCCCCGGTCGGGGAGACCGGCGGGGACAGCTGATCCGGTAGTCGATGTCGGGGCCCGTCGCGTCGCGGCGGGCCCCACGTCGTGGGGCCCCATGTCGTGGGGCCCCATGTCGTGGGGCCCCATGTCGTGGGGCCCCATGTCGTGGGGCCCCATGTCGTGGGGCCCCATGTCGTGGGGCCCCGTCGTCGTGCGGGCCCCGTTGTCGTGCGGGCCCCGCGTCACGTCATGGGCGCGTCTCGCAGGGGCCCGTTGATGAATTCCGGTCAGCTGCGAACCCGACGTCTTCAAGATCGCCTACGACGGGGCGCCGCAGGTGCTCGGGCCCGCGCTGGCGGCCCCGCTGGTCACCCACCTCGGGGGTTATCCCACCCTGTACGCGGTGACCGCCGGGGTGACGCAACGCGGGTCGGTCATGGTGGTGAAAATTCGTTCGGTCGCCTAGGTAGGCTGGGCGCGTGACAGTACGCGTACGTTTCGCCCCGTCGCCGACCGGAATGTTCCACGTCGGCGGCGCCCGCTCCGCCCTGCAGAACTGGATCGTCGCCCAGCAGACGCAGGGCGTGTTCGTCCTGCGGATCGAGGACACCGACGCCGCCCGCAACCGTCCCGAGTGGACCGAGGGCATCCTCTCCGCGCTGGACTGGATCGGCATCAAGCGCGGCACGTACGAGGGCCCGCACTACCAGTCGTCGTACGCGGCCGACCACACCGCCGCCGCCACCCGCCTGTACGCCGAGGGCCGGGCCTACTACTGCGACTGCACCCGCGAGGACGCCGTCGCGCGGACGGGCAACAAGCACACCGGCTACGACGGCTTCTGCCGCGACCGCGGGCTCGGGCCGGGTGAGGGCCGGGCGCTGCGTTTCCGTACGCCGGACGAGGGCGAGACCGTGGTGGTCGACCTGGTCCGTGGCGAGCCGACGTTCGAGAACCGGCTGATCGAGGACTTCGTCATCGCCCGCAGCGACGGCTCGGCGGTGTTCCTTCTGGCCAACGTGGTGGACGACATGTCGATGGGCATCACCCACGTGATCCGCGCCGAGGAGCACCTGCCCAACACGCCGAAGCAGCAGCTGCTGTGGGAGGCGCTGGGGGTCAAGCCGCCGGTGTGGGCGCACGTGCCGGTCATCGTCAACGAGAAGCGGCAGAAGCTGTCCAAGCGCCGGGACAAGGTGGCGCTGGAGGCGTACCGGGACGAGGGCTACCTCGCCGACGCGATGCGCAACTACCTGATGCTGCTGGGCTGGGCGCCCTCGGGCGACCGGGAGATCGTGCCGTGGTCCGTGGTCGAGAGTGAGTTCCGGCTCGAGGACGTGAACCACTCCCCCGCGTTCTTCGACGTCAAGAAGCTGCGCGCGTTCAACGGCGAGTACATCCGGGCGCTGTCCGAGCAGGACTTCGTCGCGGCGTGCGCGCCGTGGCTGCACGGCACGCAGACGATCCCGGCACCGCCGTGGCGCCCGGAGGCGTTCGACGCGGCCCTGTTCGCGGCGGTGGCCCCGCTGGCGCAGACCCGGATCGCGGTGCTCGGCGAGATCGTCGAGTACGTCGACTTCCTCTTCCTCGACGAGCCACCGGCCGACGACGCGTCCTGGGCAAAGGCCATGAAGGAGGGCGCAGCGGACATCCTGGACGCCGCCGCCGAGGAGTTCGGCGCGCTCGCCACCTGGACCGCGGAACCGCTCAAGGCCGCACTGGAACGGGTCGGCGAGCAGCGCGGGCTGAAGCTGGGCAAGACGCAGGCGCCGATCCGGGTCGCGGTGACCGGGCGCACGGTGGGCCTGCCCCTCTTCGAGTCCCTCGAGGTGCTCGGCCGGGAGCGTGTGCTGGCCCGGCTCGCGGCGGCCCGCGCGCGTCTCGCGGGGTGATCTCAGACACCGGTTGAACCCACCGGCGCCGCCCGCCGACCGCCTTTGCCGCGCTCGGCGGGCCCGATTACCGCCAATGGCCCGGTTTCCATGGCGGACAGTCGCGCCGACGTGACGGTCGGCTGAATTCACCCGTCATCTGCACGGGTGACCATGCCCCCACCATCTTGCCGCCGGTGGGTACTATTCGGCCGCTGATCAACGGCTGTCGTCGCCGCTCAGCCAATCCCAGTCAGCCGCAGTTCAGCCTATCGGCAGATGCGCGCCGACCACCGTCCGGGAAAGGCTGGCAGTACCGCGCCGTGCCGGCGCCGGACCTCACCTGTCCGCCGTGGCGCGACCAGCTCTACACAAAGCCATGTCCACGGGGCGGGGAGGCCGGACGATGGTACGAAGGGCTTTTGCACGATTCTTGGCGGCGACCGGAGCGACCGTGGCCGCGGTCGCCCTCGCGTTCGGACTCATGCCCTCGGCCCATGCCGCGTCGCGACCGCCCGCGAGCATCCGGACACTCGTCGCCACCGATGCCGCGGCCGGGCCGTTGGCCGGGCCCAAGGCACCCCCGGGCCCGACCTCCCTGGAGATCACCGGCAAGGAGTTCGAGGGCAAGCTCGTCCTCGAGGCGGCCGTGCAACGGCAGCTCTTCGACCGGATGCTCAGCGAGGTGAGCTGGCTGTCCGGCGCGCGGTCCCAGACGGTCGCGCCGCCGGCGAACCGGCTCGGCCCCAAGTACACGGTCACCGTGCTGGTCAAGGGCGAGCCGTTCCGGGTGTTCGAGCTGTTCCCCCTGGCCAAGGGCGGCCCGCGCGCGCACCGCCCCGGCCGCCAGCCGGAGGGCAAGAGCTCGGACGCCTGGTTCTACGGGCGGCTGAGCATGCGCGAGTCGCTGCGGGCCAGCGGGGTGCCGCTGGAGCCGAAGCCGGACGTCCTCAGCGGCGGCATCGGCGGCGGCATCGGTCAGCAGGTCGAGGTCGAGGAGCTGGACGCGGCGGCCGGGGTCGACGCCCTGCTGACCGAGATGCGCGAGCTGCTGATGCTCAATGGCGCGGTCGTCGTGCTCATCATGATCGGCCTCGGCAGCATCGCGTTCCTGATCCGCCGCAAGGTCTGACGCCGGGGCCAACGCTCGGATCATCGCTGCTCGGCGGCCACCTCGACGAGCCGGACCAGGTCCTCCAGGTCCGCGTCGAACTCCGCGGCCGCGTCCACCTGCGCCACGTCGTCGCCCGGTGGCAGCCCGCCGGTGACCTCCCCGGTCGTGTAGCCGAGCAGGAACGCGCAGATCATCCGGGTCAGCCGGGGCACGGCTGGGGCCGACACGCCCGCGTCGTGCAGGGTGCCGCGCAGCGCGGCGGTCAGCCAGGACGCGGAGGCTCCGGCCGCGGGCCGGTTCAACAACAACGGGTACGCGGCCGGATGCTTGCGGGCGAGCGCCCGTACGGCCCGGCCCAGGGCACGCAGCCGGTCACGCCAGTCGATGTCGGACAGTTCCGACCCGTACTCGGTGCCGAGTTCGCTGTGCAACAGGTCGACGAGCCCGTCGAGCAGAGCGTCCTTGCCCCCGACGTACGGATAGAGAGCCATCGAGGTCAGCCCGACGCGCTCCGCGACGGCCCGCATCGACATCGCACCGAGCCCCTGCTCGTCGACGAGGGCAAGCGCCTGGTCGAGGATGAGCCGCCGTTTGTCGTCCACCACGTCACGGTGTCCGGGCGAGTGCCCCCGCGCCGCCGGACGCGCCCGTTGCCGCCCCACCAACCACCCGAGCGGGTGAGCCGGGCGGGTGAGCCGGGCGGGCTAGCAGCACCAGCCGGGCTGGCTGGCGGCACCAGCCGGGCGGGCTAGCACCACCGGCCGGGCGGGCGGCCTCGGCCGGTCGCGCGGCGGCGCGGGCGGACCGCGCCGTGCAGGTGGGCGCCGGCCCAGCCGTGCAGGGATGTCCGGCAGCCGCCGCGGTGCGGCACGTCGCCGACCGGCTCCTCGGCGGAGACCGGGACGGTCGCGGCGGGCTGCGGATCGTCGGCGGGGATCGGATCGTCGTCGGCTGCCACCTGGCTGCCCGGTTGCTCCGTCATCTCGCCTCCCCTCGCCGTGCCGTCCGTCCGCGTGCCACGTCGTTTCATCGGCACCACACGGCCCGGGTTAACCCTCCGGCCGTGCCGTGGCCGGCAATGCTAGGCGAAACCATGCCAGGTCACCGACCGAAGTCGCACCCGGGGCGCACCGCGATTTCGGACACCCGAGCCCAAGCCGGGGCACATGGCCGGAAAAATTTCTCGCGGATCGGCCCGGGACGGAAAATCCGGCGCCCGCGCGGAGCGGTGGGCCCGGACGTGACAGGCTGGATCACGTGGCACAGAAGGTGACGCCGGGTGCGGGGGCGGACAAGCCGCCGCTGGCCGCCACACTGCGCCGCATCGAGCAGCGGGCCGGTGCCCTGGCCACCGCCAGCGTCAGCCGGATGGACGAGACCCTGCCGTGGTTCCGGGCGCTGCCCGCGGACCAGCGCTCGTGGGTCATGCTCGTGGCCCAGGCGGGCGTGCGCTCGCTGGTGGAGTGGCTGCGCTCGGGCGGCGCCGCGGCCAGCAGCCCGCAGGAGATCTCCGACGAGGTGTTCGCCGCGGCACCCCGGGCCCTCGCCCGGTCGATCACGCTGACCCAGACGGTCCAGCTGATCAAGGTCACCATCGACGTGGCCGAGTCCCAGGTGCGCGTGCTGGCAGCGGCCGGCGAGGAGGAGGCGCTCACCACGGCCATCCTCAAGTTCTCCCGGGAGATCGCGTTCTCGGCCGCCCGCGTGTACGCCCGCGCCGCCGAGTCGCGGGGCGCCTGGGACGCCCGGCTGCAGGCCCTGCTGGTGGACGCGCTGCTGCGCGGCGACTCCCCGGACGTACTGGCCAGCCGGGCCGCCGCGCTGGGCTGGGCGGACGCCCCGCCGGTGGCGGTGGTGGTCGGCCGCTCCCCGGGCGGCGACATCACCGCGGTGCTGCACACGGTCTACCGGGCGGCCCGCCGCGCCCGGATCGAGGTGATCAGCGGGGTGCACGGCGACCGGCTCGTGGTGGTGATGGGTGGGGCGCTGGACCCGCTGGCCACCGCCGGGCACCTGGCCGGGAGCTTCGGCGAGGGCCCGATCGTGGTCGGGCCGGCGGTGCCGTCGCTGGACCAGGCCACGGAGTCGGCGCGGGCCGCCCTCGCGGGTTTCCGGGCGGCCCCGGCCTGGCCGGGTGCGCCGGTCCCCGTCGCGGCGGACGCCCTGCTGCCCGAGCGGGCCCTGGCCGGGGACCTGGAGGCGCGGCGGGCGCTGCGGCACGATGCGTACGGTGCGGTGCTGCGGGCCGGTGGCGGCCTGCTGGAGACGCTGGACGCCTTCTTCTCCGCCGGTGCCGTCCTGGAGAGCGCGGCCCGCGAGCTGTACGTGCACCCGAACACGGTGCGCTACCGGCTCAAGCGGGTCGCCGAGGTGACCGGGCTGTCGCCGCTGGACGGCCGGGACGCGTTCGCGCTGCGGATGGCGCTGGCGATCGGCCGCCTTGACCCAGCAGGCTGACAAACCCGTACAAATCTCAGGTATCGGTCTTGCTTTTGTAGGAATACCACAACGCTGGTAGTACGGTTTCGTGCCTGGCGGCTACCGCGCCGCGGCCGGACATCCGGAAGAGTCAAGGCGTGCTCGCCGTACTCTCGCCCGGACAGGGCGCCCAGAAGCCCGGATTCCTCGCCACCTGGCTGGAACTGCCCGGTGCCGAGGCCCGGCTGCGGTGGTGGTCCGCCCTCTCCGGCGTCGACCTGATCCACCTCGGCACCGAGGCCGGCGCCGACGAGATCAAGGACACCGCGCGCACCCAGCCGCTGCTGGTGGCGGCCGCCCTGCTGGCCGCCGAGCACCTGCCCCTGTACGACGTCGGCCTGGTCGCCGGGCACAGCGTCGGCGAGCTGAGCGCCGCCGCCCTCGCCGGGGTGCTGCCCGCCGAGGCGGCCGTCACCCTCGCCGGGGTCCGCGGCCGCGAGATGGCCGCCGCGTGCGCCCTCGAACCGACCGGCATGTCCGCCGTGCTGGGCGGCGACGAGGCCGAGGTGCTGGCCGCGATCGAGGCGGCCGGTCTGCACCCGGCCAACCGCAACGGCGCCGGACAGATCGTGGCCGCCGGGGCGACCGAGGCGCTCGGCAAGTTCGCCGCCGAGCCGCCGGCGAAGACCCGGATCATCTCCCTGCCGGTCGCGGGCGCGTTCCACAGCCCGTACATGGCGCCGGCCGAGCGGGCACTCGCCGCGCTGGCCGGCGGGGTGACCGTGAGCGATCCGGCCCGCATCCTGCTGTCCAACCTCGACGGCGCCGCGGTCGTGCACGGCCGCGAGGTGCTGCAGCGCCTGGTCCGCCAGGTGACCGCGCCGGTGCGCTGGGACCTGTGCATGCGTACGCTGCGCGACCTCGGGGTGACCGGGGTCATCGAGCTGCCGCCCGCCGGCACCCTGGCCGGACTGATCAAGCGCGAGCTCAAGCCGTACGGCGTTCCCGAGATCGTCACCCTCAACTCCCCGGATGACCTGCCGGCCGCGCGCGACCTGATCGCCCGGCACGGCGTGGCGCCCAGCCTTGAGCCGACCCCGCTGTTCCGCGTGGTGGTCGCCGCGAGCGCGGGCACGTTCCAGCCTGCCGAGGGCCTCGACGAGGGCCACGACGTGCGTACCGGCCAGATCGTCGGACAGATCGTCACCCGGCAGGGCAACGTGGAGGTGGCGGCACACGCCGCCGGGGTACTCACCGAGTGGCTCGCCCACCACGACGACCCGGTGGCGCCTGGCCAGCCGGTCGCCCGCATCGGCGGACACCAGTGACCCGAGGGATCGCGACAGAAGGAGCAGGAGCATGACGGCGGGTTCCCGCATCGTCGCGATGGGCCACTACCAGCCCGCGCGCGTCGTCACCAACGACGACCTGGCCAAGATCATCGAAACCAACGACGAGTGGATCCGCGACCGGGTCGGCATCGCCGAGCGGCGCGTGGCCGACTCCGAGACGGTGGCGGACATGGCCACGGCCGCCGCGGAGAAGGCCCTGGCCAACTCCGGGCTGACCGCCGGCGACATCGACCTCGTCACGGTGGCCACCTGCTCCTCGATCGACCGGTGCCCGAACGTCGCCACCCGGGTCGCGGCCCGGCTGGGCATCACCGCCCCGGCCGCGTACGACCTGAACACCGCGTGCTCCGGCTTCTCGTACGCGCTGGGCACCGCCGACCACGCCATCCGCGCCGGCGCGGCCCGCAACGCGCTGGTTATCGGCGCGGAGAAGCTGTCCGACGTCACCGACTGGACCGACCGCACCACCGCCGTGCTGTTCGGCGACGGCGCGGGCGCGGCCGTGGTCACCGCGGTGCCCGACGGTGAGCAGCCCGGCGTCGGGCCGGTGCTGTGGGGCTCCGTGCCCGACAAGGGCGACGTGCTGCGCATCGAGGGCTGGCGGCCGTACATCCAGCAGGAGGGCCAGATCGTCTTCCGCTGGGCGACCACGGCGCTGCCGCCGTTCGCGCGGCAGACCTGCGAGAAGGCCGGGGTGACGCCGGAGGAGCTGGCCGCGTTCGTTCCGCACCAGGCCAACACCCGCATCATCGACGGCATCGTCAAACGGCTCGGCCTCGGCCCCAACGTCGTCGTGGCCAAGGACATCGTCGAGTCCGGCAACACCTCCGCGGCAAGCATGCCGCTGGCCCTGTCCAAGCTGATCGAGCGCCGCGAGGTGCCCTCGGGCGCCCCGGTCCTGCTGTTCGGCTTCGGCGGCGGCCTCACCTACGCCGGCCAGGTCGTTCGCTGTCCCTGAGCAGCCCGTCCGGCCGCAAGGCAAGTCCCACCACCGAGAGGAAACCAACCGACAATGGCAACCCGCGCTGAGATCACGTCCGGCCTCGCCGAGATCCTGGAGGAGGTCGCCGGGGTGAACCCGGACGACGTCGCCGAGGAGAAGTCCTTCACCGACGACCTGGACGTCGACTCGCTGTCCATGGTCGAGGTCGTGGTGGCCGCCGAGGAGAAGTTCGGCGTCAAGATCCCCGACAACGAGGTGCAGAACCTCAAGACCGTCGGCGACGCCGTCTCCTACATCGAGGCGAACCACTGACATGAGCAGCACCGACGTCGTCGTCACCGGGCTCGGCGCGACCACCCCGTTGGGCGGGGACGTCGCGTCCACCTGGGACGCCATGCTGGCCGGCCGCTCCGGGGTGAGTCCGCTCACCCAGGAGTGGGCCGGCCAACTCTCCGTACGCATCGCCGCGCAGCTCGCGGTCGAGCCCTCCGAAGTGATCGACCGGGTGCAACTGCGCCGGCTCGACCGGTCCGAGGCGATCGCGTTGATCGCCTCGCGGCAGGCCTGGGCCGACTCGGGCCTGGCCGACGCCGGCCTCGACCCCGAGCGGCTCGCCGTCAGCTTCGGCAGCGGCATCGGCGGTGCGCAGACGCTGCTGGCCCAGGACGACATCCTGGAGCAGTCCGGACCGCGCCGGGTCAGCCCGCACACCGTGCCCATGCTCATGCCGAACGGCCCCGCGGCCTGGATCGGCCTGGAACTGGGCGCGCAGGCCGGCGTGCACTCGATGGCCAGCGCGTGCGCCACCGGCGCCGAGGCGCTGGCCTGGGGCCTCGACATCATCCGCTCCGGCCGGGCCGACGTGGTCATGGCCGGCGGCACCGAGGCCGTCATCCACCCGCTGCCCATCGCGGGCTTCGCCGCCATGCGCGCCATGTCCACCCGCAACGACGAACCGCAGAAGGCGTCCCGGCCGTGGGACAAGGCCCGCGACGGGTTCGTCCTCGGCGAGGGCGCCGCCGCGATCGTGCTGGAGCGGGCCGACCACGCGGCCGCCCGCGGCGCCACCGTGTACGCGCGGCTGGCCGGGGCCGGCATGACCTCCGACGGCTACGACATCGTCCAGCCGCACCCGCAGGCACAGGGCGGCATCCGGGCGATGAAGCGGGCCGTGCAGGACGCCGGCCTCACCCCGGCCGACGTGATGCACGTCAACGCCCACGCCACCGCCACCCCGGTCGGTGACATGGCGGAGATCCACGGCGTGCGTACGGCCATCGGCGAGCACCCGGTGCTCACCTCCACCAAGTCGATGTCGGGACACCTGCTCGGTGCCGCCGGGGCGCTGGAGTCCATCGCCACGATCCTGGCCATCCGGGACGGCGTGGTACCCCCCACGATCAACCTCGACGACCCCGACGACGCGCTCACCCTCGACGTCGCCGCGCACAAGGCCCGGCACATGGAGATCCCGGCGGCGCTGAACAACTCGTTCGGCTTCGGTGGCCACAACGTGGCGTTGATCTTCACCCGCGCCTGACCCCCCCTCGCCCCCCGACTTGGAGACCGCACCGTGACCGCTACGCTTCCCGTCACCGATCCGTCCACAGTCGACCAACGCGACCCCGAACTGCGGCTGAAGTCGCTGTTCGACGCCGGCACCCTGCGCCTGCTCGCTCCCCGCGACGACTCGGGGGTGCTGTGGGCGCGCGGCGAGGTGGACGGCACCCCGGCCATCGCGTTCGCCACCGACGGCACCCGCATGGGCGGGGCCATGGGCCTCGAGGGCTGCCAGCACATCGTCGACGCGATCGACACCGCGATCCGGGAGCGGGTTCCGGTGCTGGGGCTCTGGCACTCCGGCGGGGCCCGCCTCGCCGAGGGTGTGGTCGCCCTCGACGCGGTCGGCCAGGTGTTCGCGGCCATGGTGCGGGCCTCCGGCCGGGTGCCGCAGATCTCGGTGGTGTTCGGCCCGGCGGCCGGCGGCGCAGCGTACGGGCCCGCGCTCACCGACATCGTCATCATGAGCAAGGGCGGCCGGATCTTCGTGACCGGCCCCGAGGTGGTCCGCAGCGTCACCGGCGAGCAGGTCGACATGGAACGCCTGGGCGGCCCCGAGCCGCACGGGCGGCGGTCCGGCGTCGTGCACGTGACCACCAAGGACGACGAGACCGCGATCGGTGAGGCCCGCAGGCTCACCGTGCTGCTGGGCCGTCAGGGCCGGCTGAGCCCGCCCGACGTGGCCGAGTCCACGGCCGGGCACGACCTCGGTGCGGCCATGCCGACCGAGGCCAACCGGGCGTACGACGTCAAGCCGGTGGTCAAGGCACTGCTCGACGAGCCGGGCGTGGAGCTGCACGCCAAGTGGGCCCCGAACGTCGTGACCACCCTGGGCCGCTTCGCCGGCCGTACGGTCGGGGTGATCGCGAACAACCCGCTGCGGCTCGGCGGCTGCCTCGACGCGTCCAGCGCCGAGAAGGCCGCCCGGTTCGTGCGGATGTGCGACTCGCTCGGGGTGCCGCTGATCGTGCTCGTGGACGTGCCCGGCTACCTGCCCGGCCTCGGCCAGGAGTGGGACGGCGTGGTACGCCGCGGCGCGAAACTGCTGCACGCGTTCGCCGAGGCGGTGGTGCCCCGGGTGACCCTGGTGACCCGCAAGGCGTACGGCGGCGCGTACATCGCCATGAACTCCCGTTCGCTGGGCGCCACCGCGGTGTTCGCCTGGCCGTCGGCGGAGGTCGCGGTGATGGGCGCGAGCGCGGCGGTCAACATCCTGCACCGCAAGAAGCTCGCGGCGGCCCCGCACGAGCAGCGCGAGGCGCTGCGCACGGAGCTGATCGAGGAGCAGACCAAGGTCGCGGGCGGGGTGAACCGGGCGCTGGAGATCGGCGTGGTGGACGCCGTGATCGAGCCGCAGGAGACGCGTCGGCGGATCGCCGAGGCGCTCGCCAACGCCCCGGCGGCGCGCGGCGCACACGGCAACATCCCGCTCTGACCACATCGCACTGAACGCTGAAGCGCCCGGCCGGATGATCCGGCCGGGCGCGTCGTCGTGCGCCGCCGTCCAAGGCCGGCGTCCGGGCCGCCGTCAAGGCCGGCCTCCAGGCCGGCCCCCAGGCCGGATTGACGCTGAGCTCAAGCTTGTCGACGCTTGGGGTTGCCCCGGCTGTGGGCCGACGTCATCCACTCCAGATCTTGAAGACTCACGGTCAGCTCCGCGCCACAACTCCACAACTTCAGCGCAGGGCAGGCCTTCCGCGAGCGGCGGCCATCGGCGAGCGGCAGGGGCTTCGGCGAGCGGCGGCCTCCGCGAGCGGCAAGGGCTTCGGCGCGCGGCGGCCTCCGCGAGCGGCAAGGGCTTCGGCGAGCGGCGGCCTCCGCGAGCGGCGGCCGTTCGACGAGCGCGGCGGGCGTCAGTCCGCGCAAGCGCTGCGGGGCAGCCCCGCGACGGCGACCGGGGAACGGCCCGGCGCCTTCGCCTTGCCCGCGATCACGGCGGCCAGCGCGGTCAGCGACAGCTTGCTGGACGAGTACGTCGCCACGACCGTGGGCGAGCCCGCCGCCGGCAGCAGGTACGGCGCGTCCATCCCGACCGTGAGGGCGGCGTCGGCGCTCAGGTCGGTCTTGCGGTCCCCGAACCCGGCGAGATGGATGACCGTGCCGCCCGACGGCTGCACCCGCACGCCCGCGTCCCGCAGCGCCGTCTCCAGGGTGCCGCGGGCGAGCTCGCGCCCACCGGACGCGGTGACCGTGACGGGGCCGGAGACCAGCGGGCCGGAGCAGCGACCCCGCAGGACGGTGATCGAGGCGGCGTCGGCGGCCAGCACGGCCCGCTGATGCTCGGCCGAGCCGAGCACGGACAGCTCCGGCTGCGACTTGCCCGCGGCGCGGAACTTGAGGGTCAGGATCCGGGTGACCGCCTCGACCAGGCGCGGGCGCGGCAGGCTGGCGTCCTTGAGACCGGCCAGGATGCCGTCCCGGGCGGCGGCGATGTCCGGCGGCATGAGCAGCACGTCGTTGCCGGCGTTGAGGGCGCGCACGGCCGCCTCCCCGGCGGGCCACTTCTTCGCCGGTGCCATGTTCATCGCGTCGGTGACCGCGACGCCGGTGAACTTCAGCTGGCCGCGCAGCACGTCCGTCATGATCTTGCGGGAGAAGGTGGCGGGCACCCCCGGGTCGATCGCGGTGAGGTCGAGGTGGCCGGACATCACCACGCCCGCCCCGGCGTCGATGCCCGCGGCGAACGGCGGCCAGTCCTGCCGCTGCAGCGCGGACCGGCTCTGCGCCACCACGGGCAGCTCGTCGTGGCTGTCGCCGGTGGTGTGCCCGTGGCCGGGGAAGTGTTTGAGCGCGGCGGCCACCCCGGCGTCCTGCAGGCCGCGCACGGCCGCGGCGACCTGGGCGCCGTTGGCCTTCGGGTCGTCACCGTACGAGCGGGAGCCGATCACCGAGCTGCCCCGCGACCCGAGGGTGTCGGCGACCGGCGCGAAGTCCACCGTGATGCCCATGGCGGCCAGTTCGGTACCGGCGGCGCGCCACGCGGCCTCGGTGAGCCGGGGCTGCCGGGCGGCCCCGAATCCCATCGCCGAGGGGAGCATGGTGACGCCGTCCGTGACGCGGGTGACCACGCCGTACTCCTGGTCGGTGCCGATGAGCAGCGGGACCTGCGCGGGCGTCCGCGCGGCGGCGCTCTGCAGCCCGGCGGTGAGCGCCCGGACCTGTCGCGGGTTCTCGACGTTCGTGGCGGGGTTGGTGTCGGCGGTGGGGTCACCCGCCGTGAAGCCGACCAGGATCAGCCCGCCGAGGCGGAACTTCGTCACCATCTCGGCCGGCGTGTTCACGCCCCCGATCCGCTGGTTGCCCGCGGCGGAGACCTTGTCGACCTCGGTCGCCGAGTTTCCGTACGCGTACGGCATGAGCACCTGCCCGGCCAGGTCCTCGTCGGTGAGCTTGGCGGCGACGGCGGCCGCCCGCGCGGCCGGGTCACCGGCCGGGGCCTGCGCCGACGGCGCGGCGGCGGTGGACGGCGTGGCGCTGGGTGCGCTGGCCGGTGGGGCGGGATCGTCGCCACACGCCGCGGCCAGCAGAACCAGAGGTAAGGCCGACGCGATCCGGAACACCTTTCTCACGGGCGTCATTGGAACAGGTCCTCGCAACCTCGGCACAATCCGGTGTACGGGTGATCCCGTCATCCGACCCGGGTCAGCAGCGTGACGGGTGCGCCGTCGCCCGCGTAGCGGTACGGCTCCAGTTCGGCGTCCCACGCGGTGCCGAGGGCCTTCTCCAGGGCGTGGGGCAGCGCCTCCGGGGCCCGGACCGAGGCCATGATCGAACGCAGCCGGTCCTCGCCGATCTGGATGTCGCCCGAGGCGCCCGTGGTGCCGCGGAACAGTCCGCGCCCGGGCACGTGCATGAAGCGCTCCCCGTCGCAGCCGGGGCTGGGTTCCTCGGTCACCTCGAAACGGACCATGGGCCACTGCCGGAGGGCAGCAGCCAGCTCCGCGCCGGTCCCGGGGCGCCCGGTCCAACTGCACTCCGAGCGGCGAGCGCCGGGGTCGACCGGCTGGGCCGTCCAGTGCAGGTTGACCGGCGCAGTCAGGACGCGCGCGATCGCCCACTCGACGTGCTGGCACACGGCGAGCGGGGTCGAGTGGACGTATACGACGCCACACGTTGGCACGGTGACCTCCCGGGGACCGAGGTGCGTCTTCCCCTACGACCTCGACCGCGGTTGATCGTGTCCCATGATGCCGGGTGGTACGGATGGTGCGCCAGAGAAACCGCAATATCGACAATGAGACTGGCCGTAGTGGCACACCCTGCTCAACGTTCGGACCCGGTCCGGCGGCACGGCATTCGCCGGAGCGTGTAGGATTGCCGCGGCGTTTTCTGCGACCACCCTGTCTTTTCCCGCTTCGCAACCCAGCTTCTCAAGGAGTACCGCCGTGGCGAGCAACACCTCCAAGACCGCCCGCGCATCAGTCCGCGCCGGCCAGGCTGGTCAGAGCGGCGCCCTCAGCGTGCTCGGTGAGTTCAAGTACCTCATCCCGCTGGCCAACGGCCGCTTCGCGTACGTGCGCAACCTGACCAACGGCAAGACCAACCACCTCAAGACCGACTCCGAGGCGTTCGTCGAGGAGATCCGGGTCCTGTCCGCCGCCGGGCACGGCGCCAAGATCCGGGCCGAGCTGGGCGCGCTCAGCGAGGCGCACCCGAACGACGGCTGGGCCGACACCGAGAAGCGTCTCGTGGACGCCGGCGTCTTCGAGGGCTGAGTCCGGCACGCCGCACCGCATACGCCAAACGCCCTCCCGGCCCGCGCCGGGAGGGCGTTTCGCGCTGTCCGGGCGGGTCAGGAAAGCTGCTCGACCCAGCCGGTGTCGAGGTCGTAGACCGCGCCGACCACGTCGACCCGGCCCGCCGCGACGGCCTGCGCCACTCCGGGCATGTCCCGCAGCCGCCGCACCGTACGGGTCACGTGCGCGCGCATCGCCTTCTCCGCCGCGTCCGGGTCGTCCGGGCCGACCGCCAGCACGGCGGGCGTGATCTCGTCGACCAGGTAGCCCACGTCGCCGTCGGGGCGCTGTCCCGTCCGTACCGCCTCCACGGTGGCGGCCACCGCGCCGCAGCGGGCATGCCCGAGCACCATGATCAGCGGGACGCCGAGGGCGCTGACCGCGAAGCCGATCGAGCCGAGCACGGCGCGGTCCACGACCTCCCCGCCGGAACGGACCACGCAGATCGATCCGAAGCTCTGGTCGAAGATCGCTTCCAGGGGAACCCGCGAGTCGATGCAGCCGAGGACCACGGCGTGCGGCTGCTGACCGCCGGAGGTGGCGGCCGCGGCGGCGACCTCGTGGCCGTGCTCGGGCCGTCCGGTGACGAAGCGCCGGTTGCCGGCCATGAGGGCGGCCAGCGCGTCACCCGGGCGGGTGATCGGCACGGCGGGCGCGATGCCGGAAGCGGCGGCGGAATCGGGCTGGGCGGCGGGCGAGGTGGCCGTCATAAGCCCTGATTGTCGCCGAGCCACCGGTCCAGGACAGCTACTGCGAGCGAGATCACGTCACGCACCGTGGAGGTGGCTGGCACGCCCCCGCAACGGGTATCGGGCACCAGGCCAGACATCGGACAGATCGCCGATGAAGATCGGACTCGGCTGTGGCAATTCTCGCTCCGCCGCGTGATGCTTATTACCCGTGGGTACTACGGGGCCGTGCGACATGCGGAGGTGCCCATGCCAGACCACGCCGAGCTGACGCTCGCCGACGGCGTCCGGCTGCACGTACAGATCAGCGGCCCGGCCGACGCGCCCGTGACCGTCGTGCTGCTGCACGGCTGGTGCCTGGACCGTCGCACCTGGCATCACCAGATCCGCGCGCTGCTGGCGCGGGACAACGTCCGGGTGGTCGCCTACGACGCCCGCGGGCACGGGCGTTCGACCGCCACCCGCCGGCTCTCCGCCACGCTCGGGCAGCTCGGCGACGACCTGGCCGAGGTGCTGGGCACGTACGCGCCGCGCGGCCCGGTCGTGCTGGCCGGTCACTCCATGGGCGGCATGACCATCATGGAGTACGCCGACCGCCACCCCGAGGACTTCGCCTCCCGGGTCGGGGGCCTGCTCTTCGCCTCCACCACCGCCGAGGGCACGACGCACACCCGGTACGGGCTCTCCCCGCAACTGGCGATGCTGTTGCGGGCCGCCGAGACGACCGGCGCCGGGGTGCTGGCGCGCTGCGGGGCGTGGCGGCCGCACCGGGCCGTGCTGCCCGCGCTGCGCCCCGGGATCCGCTGGCTGCTCTTCGGCGACGGCCACGGCGAGGAGGCGGTCGAGGTGACGATGCGGGCGGTGGCCCGGGCATCGCTGCGCTCGATCGGCGGCTTCCGCGCGTCCATCGGCGCCCAGCAGCGGCTGCACACGCTGGCGGAACTGGGCGACGTACCGGCCGCGGTGCTGGTGGGCGAGCGGGACCGGCTCACCCCGCCGCCGTGCGCGGCGTCGATCGCCGACGCCCTGCCCGGCACCGAGCTGACCGTCTGCCCGGGCGCGGGGCACATGCTGATCGTGGAGCGGCCGGACGAGGTGACCGCGGCGCTGATCGCGGTCACCGACCGCGCGGCCACCAGCACTGCGGGCGAGCGGGCGCGCCGCCGGGCCCGGGCACGCCGGCGCAGCGGCTACGACCGCGCGGCGTAGGCGACCCGATCGTCCCGCTGATCCGGCGGCGCCGACGAGCTCGAGCTGCCAAGATCTAACGGAACGTACGTTAAGGGCGACACCGTGTTGTCACCCGGGCGTGCCCCGATCGACGCGGGCACCCCGACAGGAGTAGGTTCGATTGCCCCCTGGCGCCCGTACAGGTGGCACCCGTGTCGCCGACCGCGTTCTTCCAGGAGCCTGACCACCTTGACCGACGCCACCGTCCTGCAACAGGAGATCGCCGCCGAGCAGCAGCACGTCGACCGGGTGTACGCCCGGCTCGTCGAGTTGCGCCGCGACGCGTCCCGCGCCGAGAAGGAGGGATACCAGCTCGCCGGCGTGGGGACGTTCGGGGCGCTGGTCGAACGCGACGCGATGGTCTTCCACGCGGCCCGCCGCCGGCACGCCCTCGACACGGAGTACGAGGGCCTGGTCTTCGGCCGGCTCGACCTGGCCACCGGCGCGGTGCACCACGTCGGCCGGATGGGCATCCGCGACGAGCAGTCGCGCCCGCTGGTGGTGGACTGGCGTGCCCCGGCGGCGGCCGCGTTCTACCGGGCCACGGCCGCCGAGCCGCTCGGGGTGGTGCGGCGGCGGATGATCCAGTCCCGGCGCGAGCGGGTCACCGGCATCGAGGACGACCTGCTGGACCCCGAGGCCGCCCCGCCGGACATGCGGGTGGTCGGCGACGGCGCGCTGCTGGCCAGCCTGTCGCGGGCGACCGGGCGGGGGATGCGCGACATCGTCGCGACGATCCAGCGGGAACAGGACGAGGCGATCCGCTCCCCCGCCGCCGGGGTCACGGTGGTCACCGGCGGCCCGGGCACGGGCAAGACCGCGGTGGCGCTGCACCGCGCCGCGTACCTGTTGTATTCCGACCGCAACCGGTTCGCGGGCGGCGGCATCCTGGTGGTCGGCCCGTCCGGGGTGTTCGTGGACTACATCGCGACCGTGCTGCCGTCGCTGGGCGAGGACACCGCGACGCTGCGTTCGCTGGGCTCGATCATGGTGGGCTACGACGCGAGCCGGGTCGACCCGACGGGAGTGGCCGCCGTGAAGGGCTCGCTGAAGATGCGCCGGGTGCTGGAACGCGCGTCGCACGACGCCGTGCCGGGCGCCCCGACCGAGCTGCGGCTGCTGTACCGGGGCACGCTGCTGCGGCTGGACGCGGCCGAGCTGGACCGGATCCGGCGCCGGGCGCTGCCCAAGGGCGCGCGCCGCAACGAGGTCCGGGGCACCGGCTTCGACGGGGTGTTCGCCGCGCTCTGGACGCAGGCCCGCGCCCACCTGCGCAGCCTGCCGGAACGGGCGGACTTCGAGGCGGAGCTGGCGGACCGCCAGGACTTCCGCGAGTTCCTCAAGGCGTGGTGGCCCCGGTTCACCCCGATGCGGGTGCTGCGCTGGCTGGCCGACCCCGATCGGCTGCGGGCGTACGGCGAGGGTGTGCTGTCGCACGCGGAGATCCGGGTGCTGCAGGGCTCCTTCGACGCGCTGGCCGAGCAGGGCCCGACGATCGCGGACGTGGCGCTGCTGGACGAGCTGGACGAGCTGATGGGCCGCCCACGGCAGCCGCAGCGGCGCAGCAAGGACCCGTTCCACGTCCGGGACGGGGTGCGCGAGGTCAGCACGTACGCCGACCGGCAGGCCGCGGCGCGGGCCCAGCAGATCCGCCGCGACGACGACTACCGCGACTACGCCCACGTGGTGGTGGACGAGTCGCAGGACGTCTCGCCCATGCAGTGGCGGATGATCGGCCGCCGGGGCCAGTACGCGTCCTGGACGATCGTCGGCGACCCGGCTCAGACCGCGTGGGCCGGTGACCCCGCGGAGCTGGACCGGGCCCGGGACCGGGCGCTCGGTTCCCGGGCCCGCCGCACGTACGCGCTGACCACCAACTACCGCAACTCGTCCGAGATCTTCGCGGTGGCCGCGTCCGTGATCCGCGCGATCATGCCGGACACGCCGCTGCCGTCGGCGGTGCGCAGCACCGGGGTCGAGCCGGTCGACGTCGTGGTGGACGCGCCCGTGCTGCCCGCCGCGGTGCGCGAGGCCGCGGAGAAGCAGCTCGCCGAGGTGGCGGGCACGGTCGGGGTGATCACCCCGGTGCCGCGCCACGACGACGTCGCCGGCTGGGTGGCCGGGCTGCCGGAACGCGTCCAGGTGGTCACGGCGCTGGAGGCCAAGGGCATGGAGTACGACGCGGTCGTGCTCGTGGAGCCCGGCGAGATCGCGGTGGACCGCGCCGGCGTGCGCACCCTGTACGTCGCGTTGTCCCGGGCCACCCAGCGCCTGACCACGGTCGGGACTGACCGGGCCTGGCACCCGTGATCAGGGCCGTGGCACGCCCACCGCGGTGTACGGGGTGTCCGGCAGCTGCGGCGTGGTGAACCGGGCGTTGGGCAGGTAGAAGCGGTCGCCGAACTCGGCGATGGTGGTCGGCACGTCGAAGCGCGGGTCCGTGGTGCGCGACAGCACGGTTCCCCGGGTGGCCCGCCGATCCAGCTTGATCTTGGCGATCCGGTTGAGCCGGTTCTGTACGACGTAGAGGGTGCGCCCGCGCAGCCACAGGCCGTCACCGTTGGGCACGCTCTCGCGGCCGAGGTCGATGCGCCGGGTCACCCCGTCGTGGTTCACCCGGAAGAGCAGTCCCGTACCGGACTGCACGATGATCAGGCCGCGGCCGTCGGGGGTGGCCGTGATCCCGTTGGCGTTGAAGCTCGCCGGGTCCCACCGGATGTCCCCGCTCAGCGGCACGGCGGTCGCGGCCGAGGGCAGTTCGCCGTACCCGCCGAGCGGCAGCCGGAACAGCACCGGGTTGACGGAGTCGGTGAACCACGCGGAGCCGCCCGCGAGCGCGACGTCGTTGATGAACGCGGGGACGCGCTGCAGCCGGTAGGACCGCAGGACGCGGCCGGTGGCGGCGTCGAGCACGCGGGCGTCGCCGCCGTTGCCGCCGGCGACGAACAGGCGTCCCCGCGCGTCGAGTTTCATGCCGAGCGAACCGGTGCCGGGGCCCTGGCTGATGATCCGCCCGCGCCCGGTGCGCAGGTTCACCCGGTAGATGTCACCGTCGACGCGGGACCCGAAGTAGGCGTAGGCGGCGGCGCCGATGGCGATGCCTTCGGGGGCGAAGCCGTCCGGCAGCCGCAGCACGGCGGGCCCGGCGGAGGCCGGGCCGGAGACGACGGCTGGATCGAGGGCACCGGCGTGAGTGGCACCCGCCGCCGCGGGAATCACGGACCGGACGGGCACGGCGGCCCGGTCGGCGGCGGGTGCGGGATGGGCTGACGCGGGCGGGGCGAGGGCGGTGACGCCCGCTGCGGCCAGCGCGACAATCGCGAGAGTACGTCCGGACACGGAGCTTCCTTCCCGACAAAATGGAACATTCCTCTCGCTGATACCCCAGCCAGCCACCAAACCGCAACTTGCATACATAGCGATGTGAACATACATTGACCGCGGCGTACGGCCGCGCCGGAAGGGTGGACCAGATGGGAGCCGGGCACGACCACGGAGGTCAGGCACTGCGCGCCGGTGCGCGACACCGCACCCGGCTGTGGTGGGCCGCCATCCTGCTGGCCGCGTTCCTGGTCGTGGAGGCCGCGGTGGCCATCGGCACCGGCTCGCTGGCGCTGCTCTCCGACGCCGGACACATGTTCACCGACGTGCTCGGCATCGCCATGGCGCTGGCCGCGATCACCGCCGCGGCCCGGGCGCGCACCCATTCCCAGCAGACGTTCGGCCTGTACCGGCTGGAGGTGCTGGCCGCGCTGGCCAACGCGGTGCTGCTCACCGGCGTCGCGGTCTACGTACTGGTCGAAGGGGTCCGGCGGTTCACCGAGCCGCCGCCCGTGCCGGCCGCCCCGATGCTGGTGGTGGCCACCGCCGGGCTGGTGGTCAACCTGGTCGCGTTCGCGCTGCTGCGGGCCGGAGCCCGGGAGAGCATCAACGTACGCGGGGCCTACCTGGAGGTGGTCGGCGACCTGCTCGGCTCCGCCGGGGTGATCGTCGCCGCCGGGATCATCGCGCTCACCGGCTGGTCGTACGCGGATCCCATCGTCGCGGTCCTGGTGGCCCTGATGATCCTGCCGCGCACGTTCGGGCTGGCCCGCTCCGCGATCCGCATCCTCGTGCAGGCCGCCCCCAAGCACCTCGACGTGGCGGCGGTCCGGGAGCGGCTCGCGGCCGTGCCCGGTGTCTGCGGCGTGCACGACCTGCACTTATGGACCCTGACGTCGGGCATGGAGGTGGCCTCCGCCCACCTGCAACTGGAGCCGTCCGCCGAGCTCGGGGCCGTGCTGGCCACGGCCCGGCATGCCCTGCACGAGGACTTCGCGATCGAGCACGCGACGCTGCAGGTGGAGCCCGCTACCGGCGGCGGCACCTGCGCCCCCGCCGATTGGTGAACAGCTATGGCGATCATCACAGGTCACGGTGCACGATCGTCACAACCGTCACCGGCTTGGCCGACGGCCGGAATCGCCGACCGCGACCTCCCTACACTTCGTGGCTATGCAAGAGCGGAGGGAAACCATGGCCGAGACCGTGATCCATCAACCCCGCGTCGCATGGCAGGGCGCGCAGGCGTTCGTCCGCGCCGCGGGGGGTTCTGAGTACACCGCTTTCGCCGGCCGGGTGGTCAGCCGCCTCGGCACCGACCTCTACGGCGAGCTGGCGGACACCCGCGAACGTCTGCTCACCGCCGCGGCCGCCACCGGCGGCGACCGGCGGGCGGCGGACATCGAACTGGGCCGGTGGCGGGTCCGGCTGGAGGACCTGCTGCGTACGCATCCCGAACTGGCCGGCGCGGTCCAGGACCTCAGCGCCGAGCCGCACTGAGGGCAACTTCGCCGATCCGCCACGCTCAACCAGCACATCGGTGACACTTGGGGGCATGAATGCGCCCGTGCCCCTCCCCACCCAGGCGCCCGCATGACCAAACCCAGAATTCTGATCACCAACGACGACGGCATCGACGCACCCGGCCTGCGCTGGCTCGCCCGGGCGGTAGCCGGGGCCGGGCACGACGTGGTGGTCGCCGCCCCACTCACCGAGGCCAGCGGCAGCAGTGCCGCCGTGACCGCCGTCGAACAGGACGGCAAGATCGTGGTGCAGCCCCGTGAACTGCCCGGGACCACCAATGTGGCCGCGTTCGCGGTGGCCGCCTCACCCGCGTTCATCGTGCTGCTGGCGCTGCGCGAGGCGTTCGGGCCGGCACCGGCCATCGTGCTGTCCGGCATCAACCGCGGCGCCAACGCGGGCGCGGCGGTCGTGCACTCGGGCACGGTCGGGGCGACCCTGACCGCCTCGCACGCCGGGCTGCACGGGCTCGCGGTGTCCCTGGACGTGCTCACCCCCGCCGCCGCCACCACGCTGAGCGGGGGCGCGGCGATGGACCGCGGCGACGACGAGCGCCGGCACTGGAGCACCGCGGCCGACCTGGCCGTGCAGTTGCTGCCGACCCTCGTGCACACCCCGCCGGGCACCGTGCTCAACCTCAACGTGCCGGACCTGCATCCCGACGGCATCCGCGGGCTGCGCCGCGCCGGGCTGGCCCGGTTCGGCCAGGTTCAGATGAGCATCGCCGAGGCGGGCGAGGGCTATATCCGTACGGCGGTGCAGGCGGCCGACGAGCCCCTAGAGGACGGCACCGACCTGGCGGCCCTCGCCAACGCGTTCGCGGTGGTGACCCCGCTGCGCTCCCCCGGCGAGGCCCTGGACGTCCGCCTCCAACTGGAGGGCGTCCACTTCGCCGTGCCCGCGCACAGCTAGGACGGCCGCTCGCAGCGCCCGGGGCGCGAGGGTTCAGGCGCCGGACACCGCGGGCTGCTCCGCCGACTCGGGGCCCTCGTGCGGGTGCGGGGTGCCGAACAGCCCCAGCAGCCCGGCGACCCAGAGCTGGCGGTGCGCGAAGCGGCTCGGCTGGGTCACCACGAGCTGGGTGCCGCCGATCCGGGCGAGCTGGAAGGCCGCCACGAGGGCGCTGATCCCGGTGGAGTCGATGAACGTGACGCCCCGCATGTTGAGCTCGATGCGGGCGGGCTTGACCGCGTCGAGCTGGGCGGCCACGGCTTCCCGGATCTCGTAGGCGTTCTCGACGTCGATCTCGCCGATCGGCGAGATCTCCACCACGCCTGTGGCCAGCGTCGACGTCAGCATCGACAGCGTCACGGCACTACCTCCACCCGCCCGGGATGCCCCGGGCGTCTCCTCTGTGCGCGGACCGCGACGCAGCGTATTGCCACGCCCACTGCGACCCGTCGCCGGGGGGCGCACTTATCTCCCCCCGCTGGGCTCTGGTGAAACCGACCGAAAGGCTAGTCCGCGAACCTGACAGGCGGCTGTGCGCCCCATATGAAACAAGCCCAGCTTATCGAGCGACGTCCACCCAATTACCCAGAGTGATTTGCATCACAACCGAGGGTCACGCACTCGAACAGGTGACCGCCGGGGCGGACAGCGCGATCGCGCGGATCCGTTCACCTCTGCCCGCCTGGTGTCGAGACTTGCGCATTTCTTCCTTTACGCGGACCGTACCGCCTTCCCCTCTCCAGCGTTCACATTTCCCGGACTATTTCTGCTGCCAGCGCCGAATCCCGTGAACAAATGCATGAGCCACTGAGGTTACGGAGTCACGCGGCTGACACAACATTGAAAACGATCAATTAGATTTGTGAACCGCAGTCGTCTACGGAAAGGGGAATTCCGTATGAGATCAATCATCAGACCGGCGTCCGTCTCGGCGATCGCCCTGGCACTGACGCTGAGCGGGGGCGCGGTGGCCCAGGCTCAACCGTCCACCGCGGCGTCCGGCAACGTCAGCACGGTTGCCCGTACGGCGGACGGCCAAGCCGTCAACAGCCCGGCCGCCGTCGCGGCGGTGGAGGCGTACTGGACCCCGCAACGCATGGCGTCCGCCGTGGATCTGGACCTCAAGGCGCCGGACACCACCGGGCCGAGCGCAGCCGCGCCGCAGGGCAAGCCGGGCAGCATCGCCCCGATCCACCCGCCCAGAGGCATCGCCGCGCTGAACCAGTCCATCATCGTCGGCAAGGTGTACGTGACGGTGCCCGGTGGCACGGGGCAGTGCTCGGCGAGCGCGCTGAACAGCGGAAAGCGTCGCCTGGTCCTCACCGCGGGCCACTGCGTACACGCGGGCGCGGGCGGCGGCTGGTACTCCAACTTCATCTTCGTGCCGGGATTCCGGCAGGGCGCCGAGCCGGCGGGCCGGTTCGTGGCCGGCAACCTGACCGCCCGTACGGCGTGGGTCAGCAGCAGCAGCAGTGACGAGGACATGGCCATCGCGATCATGAACAACGGCGGCATCTACAACGCCAAGGTGGTCGACACCGTCGGCGGCATGGGCCTGCGGTGGAACTGGGGCTACTCGGTCGCGGTGACCATTCTCGGCTATCCGGCGGCCGGGGGCTTCCCGGGCGACGTCCAGTACTTCTGCCAGGGCACCACGTGGAACGGTCACAACCAGCAGGTCCGGGCCTGGTGCAACATGACGCAGGGTTCGAGCGGCGGGCCCTGGCTGCAGGAATACAACGATCAAACAGGTCTCGGATACTCCAACAGCGTCGTGAGCCACCGCCACGGCAACCCCGACCAAATGGACGGGCCGTACTTCGACAACGACATCAAGAGCCTCTACGACTACGCCGAGGGATTGTCACCGGCGTGATCAGCCTCCGATGAACGGCGGAGCCCGGCAATGGCGCCGGGCCTTCGTCGTGGTGACGACAAAAGCGAGATCATGGGAACGTACGGCACGGAAATCCCGTCCCAGCGGGTATGACGACCAGATGGCGGCGATTTCTCACGGCGGTGACGATCATGTCGATCGCGGGATGCGGCCAGGGCGCCGCCGACCAGCCCTCCCCGGCTGCGGCCCTCATCGGACGGACCTTCGTCTCCGCACCGGACCCGGCGGACGGCCAGACCAGGCAGCTCGTCGCGGGCTCCCGGGTGCGGCTCAGCTTCGAGCCGGGCACCCTGAGCGCCGAGGCCGGATGCAACCACCTCACCGCCACGGTCACCCCCGACGATCAGCGGCTGGTCGTGTCCGATGTCGGCGGCACGATGATGGCCTGCCCGGCCGCGCTGATGGATCAGGACGCCTGGCTGACCGGCTTCCTCCAGGAGGGTCCCCGCTGGCAGCTCACCGGCGACGTCCTGCTGCTGAGCACCGGCACCGCCCGGCTGCGGCTCGTCGACATCCGCTCCGCCGAGCCCGACCGGCCGCTGGCCGGTCCGCGGTGGTCGGTGCAGACCCTGGTCCAGGGCGACACGGCCGCCTCGGTCCCGGCCGGTACCCAGGCGCACCTGGTCTTCGGGGCCGGGCGGGTCACGGGCTCGGCTGGCTGCACCGGGCTCGACGGGGCTGTCACGGTCAGCGACACGACAGTTACCTTTGGTCAGATCACGGCCCGCGGACGGGACTGCAGCCCCGAATCGCGCGCGCTGGACCGCGCCGTGCTGGGAATGTTGCGCGGCACACTGTCCTACCGCATCACCGGCGCCCAACTCATGCTCACCCACCCGGACGGGCGGGCGCTGCAGCTCCGGACCACCTCCTGAGCGGGCGCGCCACGCCACACCGTCGGCTGCGGGACAGCGGGCCGTGGAGCAGGCTCGGTACAGTTGACCGCGATTTACTCCGGCCCAACGTCGGAGCCCTTGCCCGCCTCTATTAGATAAGGTCCGCAGGTGCTCAGTTCGGGACACCTTCTGGACAACCGCTATCGGTTGGACGAGCGCATCGCCACCGGTGGCATGGGCGATGTGTGGCGCGGCACGGACATCGTGCTCGGCCGTACCATCGCCGTGAAGGTGTTGCGGCAGAACATGATCTCCGATCCGGAGTTCGCCGCGCGCTTCTACGGTGAGGCCCGGATGATGGCGGCGTTCCGCCACCCCGGCGTCGTCGAGGTGTACGACTACGCCAGCGCCGGCGACCCCGCCGACGAGACGCAGTGCGCGTACCTGGTGATGGCGTACGTCGACGGGGAGCCGCTGTCCACCCGGCTCAAGGAGCAGGGCGCGCTCGAGGTCGCCGAGACCATGTCGATCGTCGCCCAGGCCGCGGACGCGCTGCATGCCGCCCACCTGAACGGCACGGTGCACCGCGACGTCAAGCCGGGCAACCTCATCGTCAAGCCGAACGGCACCGTGATCCTGGTCGACTTCGGGGTGGCCCGCTCGAACGCGGTCACCAGCGTCACCGGCCTCAACGCGATCGTCGGCACGGCCCTGTACATGGCCCCCGAGCAGGTGGCCAAGGGCAACGTCACCCCGGCCACGGACATCTATGCACTAGGCGCGGTGGCCTACCACTGCATCGCCGGACATCCGCCGTTCGACGGGGACAACGCGCTGCAGGTGGCGCTGCGCCACCTGGAGGAGGAGCCGGAACCGCTGCCCGGCGACGTGTCCCTGCCCGTGCGCCACCTGATCAGCCGCGCCATGGCGAAGTCGCCGGACGACCGCTTCGCCAGCGCGGCCGAGTTCGCGGACGCGGCGCTGGCCGCCGCCGGCCCGATGGACTGGCGCTCGCTCACCGGCACCGGCATGACCACGGCCCACCTGACCGGGACCAGCCTGGCCAGCCCGGCCGGCGCCCGGCTGACCGGTACGCAGCTCACCGCCCCGCCGCTGACCGTACCCGTCCCCCGCGCCCCGGTCGCCGCACCGCCCCAGCGCAGCCTCGGCCAGCGCAGCCGGTTCGCGGGCCTGCTGATCCTGCTCGGGCTGGCCGCGGTCATCATCGGATTCGGCATCGCCTTCGCGTCGATGGGCGGCGGCGGGGGCGAGAGCAACGGCGGCACGGTGAACCCGCCGTCAGTCGAGGCCAGCACGGACACCGGGGTATCGGACGAACCGGTGGAGCCGACCCGCACGTTCACTACGACGCGGGCGCCCAACAAGCCCGCCGGTACCCCCCAGCACCAGAGCTCCCCCGCGTCGGCTCCCCCGTCGGCCACGCCGTCCACGGCCCCGTCGACCACCGCCCCGACGACGGAGACGCCGACGACGACCCCGACGACGCAGACGACGACCACCACGCCCACGCAGTCCACCACGACGACGCCGACCACCGCCCCCACGGGCGGCGGCGGCGACGGCGAGGGCGTCGGCCCGGAGGCCGGTGGCGGCGGCTGACCCCGCCGCACCTCTGCACTGACCTGCGGCTCCGCGTGGCCGCGGCAAGGTCAACCCGGCACTGAGGTGATCCAGAGCGAGACTTGAACACGGCGGGATCAAGTCCGCCGGGGTCGCGCCGATGGGGCGGGAACTGGCGCGGTTGGTTGCAACCGGGCCGCTGCTCGAAAGGCCCCCCACATGACCACGCAGGCTTCGTACGGCCAGGACTTCGCCGGCTACCCGTCGCCGTCCGACCCGTACACATCGCAGCCCCTGCTGCCGCGGCCGCAGTACCCGACCGCGCCGCCGTGGGCGCAGCCACCGACGGCTCCGCCGAGCGAGTTCGACCTGGAGGCCCCCCACCTTCGTCACGGACAGGCACTGGTCCGTTACCCGGAGGAGTTGGAGCTGGCGACACGGCCGCGGCCGCCGGCGGCGTGGCCCGTGGCCGTGTGGACCCTGCTGTTCGGCGTTTTCGGCGCCATCCCCGCGCGCCGCCGCGCCGCGACAGCGCGGCGCATCCGGGCGGGGGTGGCGCCGTACTGGATCGTCTTCGGCGTGTCGCTGGTGCTCGGCGCCCTGGTCACCGTGGGTGTGGGCCAGGCGTTGATCCTGCCCGGGTATCTCGAGTTGCGGGAGGGCGCGGTGCTCAAGCAGCTCCAGGAGAACATCGTCACCGACGGCGAACTGCAGAAGGCCGCGAAGCTGACCGCGACCGAGGCGAAGTGCCAGGCGCTCGACGAGCGCGGCGACGACGGCCTGCGTGGCTACTCGTGCGTACTCACGCTCGCCAGCGGCAAGGACAAGGTGCTGCGGGTGACCGCGGACTCCAACGGGGACTGGACCGTCATGAAGCGGCGCTGAGGCCGCGGATGGGCGTGCCGCGCACGACACGCCCATCGGAGGAGTCAGAAGACGGGCACACCCCCGCGCACCAGCCGCCAGTTGGCGACGAAGAAGTCCGCGGGATCGATCTGGCCCTTGGCCTGCGCCCAGTCGATGAGCAGCTGACGGATCTCCTGCTGGGCGTTGTAGACCTGCGGTTTCACGATGCCGGGGAAGTTGCCGCCGCCGCTGCGGCGGTAGTTGTTCACCGCGACGACGAAGCGGGCGTCGGCCGCCACCTCGGCACCACCGAACGACAGCCGGGTGATCCGCTGCCCCACCGGCCGGCTGATGTCGATGTCGTAGTCCACCCCGGACAGGATGTCGTAGTTGTAGTCCGGGACCGCCGGGTCACTGATCGTCGCCGGATCCACCGGCGCCTGCGGGTCCAGCGTCACGAAGTACTTCGCGGAATACTCCAGGTACGCCCGAACCTCCGCGCCGGTGAGCACCACCGCCTCGAGCGTGTTGTCGTAGATGTACAGCCCGGCGACGTCCTTGATCTTCACCTCGCCCTTCGGGAACACCGCGGTCCGGCTGAACGGCGCCGCGATCGACAGCACCGGCAGCCCCGCGTGTTCCGTGCCGGCCAGCGCCGCGGCCACCGTGTCGGCCTGCACCTTGTTGATGAAGTCCAGGATCGGCGTGTCCCGGTAGCGCGATTCGGCCGCGGACAGTTCCTGCGTGGACGTGGCGACGACCCGGTTCACGTACGCGACGGTCTTGGCGTGCTGCGCCCGCACCGCCGCGAGCACGTCCGGATCCTCGGCCACGGTGTTGGTGTTGAGCGTGGCCGCCCTCTTCTCCGTGACGACCCAGCGCCCCCGGTCGCGGGTCAGCGTGAAGTCCATCCGGGTCAGCCGCTGGCCCCACTTCGACGGCTCCGACAGCAGCACCTGCGCTCCGGTGGCGTCGTTGGTGACGAACCGCTGCGGGACCTCCGCGTGGGCGTGCCCGAACAGGATCGCGTCGATGCCCGGCACCTGCTGCGCGATGAGCGCGCACGGGTTCTCGTTGGGCAGTTCCGGCCCGTAACTGGAGGTGCCGCTGTCGCCGCCGTGCGCGCTGACCAGGACCAGGTCGGCGCCGCGGGCGCGGATGATCGGCACCCAGTGCGCGGCCGTGGCCACCATGTCGCGGAACTCCAGCTTGCCCTCGACGTTGACCCGGTCCCAGATGGCGATGCCCGGGTTGGTCAGGCCGAGGATGCCCACGCGCAGCACGGGCGCGCCGGGACCCAGCGACACCTTCTTGATCACGTACGGGGTGAAGGCCGGGCGGCTCGTGCCCGCGTGCACCGCGTTGGCGGCCAGCGCCGGGAAACCGAGCTGGCGGATCCACAGGTTCAGCAGCGGCAGCCCGTAGTTGAACTCGTGGTTTCCGAGCGTCACCGCGTCGTAGCGCAGTACGTTCATGGCCCGCGACATCGGGTGCTTCTCGCCGGTCGAGGTGATCGGCTCCTGCTTGGCGTAGTACGTGGCCAGCGGCGTGCCCTGGATGGTGTCGCCCGCGTCGAGCACCAGGGTGGCTTTGCCGCAGCGCTGCGCCCGGATCTGGTTCACCAGGGCGGCCAGCTTGGCCACGCCGACGTCGTTGTGCGCCTTGTCGTCGAATTCGCGGTCGGAGTAGTAGTCCCAGTTGTAGACGTTGCCGTGGGTGTCGGAGGTGCCGAGCACGGTGAGGTCGTAGGTCTTCGTGGCGGGGTGGGACGGGGCGGCCTGGGACGGGGCGGCCTGGGCGCCGGCGGGCGCCGCGACCGGGGCGGCGACGGAGGCGGCCGCGACGGCCAGGATGCTGCGCCGGGACACCCGGGAGGGGAGGGTCATCGTGGGCCTTTCGGGGGATCGGTACGGCGCCTCGTGAGCGCCTCCCGCACCCTAACGGCCCAGACATCGACAATCGAGAGTGACCCGACTGCGGTCAACCCAGCTCGTGCAGCGCCTCGCGGAAGTCGTCGGCCGCCGATTCGTGGCGGGACGGCGGGCCCCGGCTCGATCGAGGACGCCGTGGCCGCCGTCAGCCGGGCAACCGGTTCGGCGCTGATTCTGATGGTGTGGACGATGGTCGACGACGCCGGATCAGCGCCTCCTTCGCGGTCCGACCAGCATGGCACCTGACCTGCGCGACTTGACCGTTAGCAACCGACGTACTGAACCATTCGCAGCCCTACGGACGTTCACAGACGGTCCGGGGTGGCGATGCCGAGCAGGTCCAGGCCCTGCCGCAGGGTCCGGGCGGTCAGGTCGCACAGCGCCAGCCGGCTGGCCCGCATCTGCGGCGGCGCGCTCAGCACCGGACACTTCTCGTAGAACGCGCTGAACGCGGTGGCCAGCCCGTACAGGTAGCCGGTGAGCCGGTGGAAGTCGAGGGACCGACCGGCCTCGGCCAGCACGGGCGCGAAGCCGATCAGCTCCAGCGCCAACGCCCGCTCGGCCGCCTCGGTGACGGCCACCGGTCCGGGTGCGGCGGCCGCACCGGCGCGCCGGAAGATCGAACTGATCCGGGCGTACGCGTACTGCAGGTAGGGGCCGGTGTTGCCGGTCAGGGCCAGCATCCGGTCCCAGTCGAACACGTAGTCCGAGCGCCGGTCGGTGGACAGGTCGGCGTACTTGATCGCGCCCGTGCCGACCTGCCGGCCGACCCGGGCCAGGGCGGCCGGTTCCAGGCCGGGTGTCTTCGCCGCGGCCAGCGCCGAGGCCCGCTGGACCGCCTCGTCCAGCAGCTCGGCCAGCTTCACCGTGCCGCCGGCCCGGGTCTTCAGCATCCGGCCGTCCGGGCCGAGGATCGAACCGAACTCGACATGCTCGGCGGACACCCCGCCGGGCAGCCAGCCCGCTTCCCGAGCCACCGCGAACACCATCTGGAAATGCGTCCGCTGCGGCGTGCCGACCAGGTACAGCATCCGGGACGCGCCGAGCGTCCGCACCCGGTGCCGCACGGCGGCGAGGTCGGTCGCCGCGTACCCGTAGCCGCCGTCGCCCTTCCGTACGATCAGCGGCAGCGGCTCGCCGTCGCGGCCGGTGAAGCCGGCCGGGAAGGCGCACAGCGCGCCGTCGCTGACCCGCAGCAGGCCCTTGCCGTCCAGTTCGGCCACGACGGAGTCGAGCTGGTCGTGATAGCTGCTCTCGCCCGCGAAGTCGGTCGCGGTCAGGCTCACGCCGAGCAGGTCGTAGACCGCGAGGAAGTACCGCTCCGACGCGGCGACCAGGCGCCGCCACAGCGCCAGGGTCTGCGGATCGCCGCTCTGCAGCGCCACCACCCGTTGCTGGGCCCGCCGCTTGAACTCGGGGTCGGCGTCGAACTTCACCCGCGCCGCCTGGTAGAACGCGGTCAGGTCGGCCAGCGACCCCTCGCCCGTGTCGCCGAGATCGACCAGGTGCTCGATGAGCATGCCGAACGGCGTCCCCCAGTCGCCGAGGTGGTTGGCCCGGATCACGGTGTGTCCCTGCCATTCGAGCAGCCGCGCGGCGGCGTCCCCGATGACCGTCGAGCGCAGATGGCCGACGTGCATCTCCTTTGCCACGTTGGGACTGGAGTAGTCGACCACGACCGTCTCCGGTTTCGCGGTGACGGGCACGCCCAGCCGCGGATCGGCCGCGACCGTGTTCGTCAGGTCCGCGATCAGCTCGTCGGCGACCGTGAGGTTGACGAAGCCGGGACCGGACACCTCCGCGACGGCGACTCCCGCCAGGTCGGCGCGGGCCACGGCCTCGGCCGCAATCTCCCTCGGCGCCCGGCCCAGGCGCCGGGCCAGCGGCAGCGCCGCCCCCGACTGGAAGTCGGCGTGCTGGGAACGCCGGACGGCCGGATCTACGTCGCCGCCGGCCACGGCGGCGAACGCGGCGGCGAGCCGGTCGGAGAGCAGAGCTTCGAGATTCATCGGCAGACCCCTTTGACGGTACGCAGGGAGGGCGGGCCGATCCGTGCCACAGACAGTGACGCCGGCGGGTCGACCCGCCGGCGGAAGACGTGCGTCAGCGCTGGCGGACGGGGCGGACCCGGCGTCGCGCGCGACGGACGCAGCTGCTGTGCATGGCGACCATGCTAGCGGCCCGCAGCCCGGATCGTGGACCCGCTTTCGGATCTTGGAGCCTGGTGGCCCCGGTGGGGCCACGACCTTCCAAGATCGGCCCGGGCCGACGGGCTGATCGGTGGGGGCAGGCAGGTGGGCGGGGCGGGGGACGATGGGGCGGGAATGCGTGCGCCAGGATGGGTGGATGTGGGAGGGGCGGGTTGTGGACGGCGGGTGGGAGCGGGGGGCTCCGGGCGTGCTGGAGCTGCCGTCCGGGCGGCTGATCCGGGGCCGGGGGCTGCGCCGTCCGCTGCCGCCGGGGGCTGCGCCGCAGTTCGGGGTCTATCTGCTCGGCAGCGAGCCGCCGGCGGTCGAGTGGGCCAGCCGCTGGGTGCCCTGGCCGGACTTCCGGCTGCCCCGCGACCGGGCGCTGGCCGCGCGCGTGCTGCGGGAGGTGTGGGACCGGGCGGTGGAGCAGCGGGTCGAGGTGGCCTGCGCGGGCGGGCGTGGGCGTACCGGCACGGCGCTGGCCTGCCTGGCGGTGCTCGACGGTGTCCCGGCCGGGGAGGCCGTCGCGTACGTGCGGGCGGGCTACGACGCGCGGGCGGTGGAGACGCCGTGGCAGCGCCGCTTCGTCGCCTGCTTCCCGTGGTCGGGGTAGCGAACCACCCAGTAGGCGAACCACCCAGTAGGCGAACCACCCAGTAGGCTGGAGAAAGTGACTTACACCCCGAAAGAGCTCTTTGAACGCTACGTCTGGGCCGGAATGACCCGCGACGTCGAGGCGCAGACGGCCCTGTTCACTCCCGACGGTGTCTTCGAGGCGCCACTGCTGCCGGTCGATTCCCCGGCGCCCCGGCGGATGCGGGGCCACGACGAGCTGCGCGCCGGGCTCGCCGTGTACCACCGGATCGCCCGGGCGGGGCGCCGGCCGGATCCGGAGCGCTCCGGATATGTCCTGCACACCACCGCCGACCCGGACGTCTTCATCGCCGAGATCGACACCGTGATGACCGGTGACGGCGCCGACCTTGCCATGTCCCTCGTCCAGATCTTCCGGGTACGCGAGGGCCGGATCGCGAGCCTGCGCGACTTCTTCGACCCCGGCCTGATCGCCGCCGAGCGGGCGGAGACGGACGCGACGGCGGCCGGGGCGTAGACGGCGACCGGGCGCAGCATGCGGGGGGACACGGACCACACGCTGCGCCGGTCGCCGGGCTCAGGGGTTACCCGGAAAGTGGGTGATGGTGACCTGGGACGCCCGCTCGTCGCGGGCGAGCTTGCCGGCCAGTTCCTCGTCGTCGACGGCGAGGCTGGCCGCGGGCGTACCCGCCGGGGCGTTCAGCTCCGACAGCAGTTCGTCCTCGGTGTCGGCCACGACGATCGTGTCGACCGGGCCGAACGGCCCGGCGGGCCGTTCGGTCCGACCGGAGCGGACAAGCAGCGCGGTCGGGGCCACGTACGCGCTGGTGTCCTGCCCGTCCAGGAAGCGGCCCGCGTCGGGGGAGCCGCGGTGCAGCGGAACGGCGCCGCCGCTGATCGCCTCGTCGACCTCGCGCCGCAGCTCGGTGGCCGTGTCCGCGCTGATCAGCGGGCCGTAGTCCAGCTCGGGCAGCGGATCGCCGTCGGTGGCCACGGCCAGCGGGTGGCCGAAGTGGACCGTCTTGAGCACCGGCAGGTACGCATCGAGGAACCGGTCGACCAGTTCGCGCTGCACGACGAAGCGCCGGTACGCGGCGCCGTGCTGCTTTCCGTACGCGAAGCCGGTGCGTAGGTGACCGACGAGCCGGTCCCACTGGGAGAACTCCCAGATCCCCCACGCGTTGCCGCTGTCCTGCTCGCCGGGGCGCGAGACAGCCCCGATCTCGCGGGAGCGTACGAGCACCGGGGACAGCTCGGTGCCGCAGCCGGACAGGAGGGTGACCGGCAGCCCGGCACGGGCCATGATGGCGTGCGCGACCGTGAGGCCGACCGCGCCACCCTGCGACGGGATCCTCGCGATGACCGCGTTGCCGGTCAGCAACTGGGCGAGTTCGGCTTGTACGAGCACGCTCATCGGGTGCTGCCAGGAGGGCAGGTGGCTGACCGGGCCGGGCAGCGGATCACGGTCCTTCAGCTGGTGCTCGGCCTGATCGACGGACCGGCCGGCCGCGTCCAGCGCCCGGTCCACGTCGGCGCACGCCTGCGACCAGGGCGCCCCGATCTCCCACACCTGGAGGAGGGCGAGCAGGTCGCGATGGGCGCTCAGCTCCTCCAGCGCCGCCTGCACCCGGGCGCGGCGTTCCGGCAGCCAGGTCGCGGCCCATTGGCGGTGCTGTTCCGCGGCGTCGCGCACGGCCAGCGCGGCGGTCCGCGCGTCGAGCCGGGATCGCGCGCCCAGCCGGGTGCCGTCGATCGGGCTGTGCAGGGGCGCGGGCTGCCCGGCGTCCTCCCAGGCGCCGACGAGGTGGTTGCGCAGCCGGTCGCCGGTGAAGGCCTCGGGGGTGGCGGCGGTGGCCCGGGACAGGGCGTCGGCCCAGGCGGTGCCGGGGGCCAGGCGCAGTGTCATGGCGGGTCTCCCGTTCGGCGAGGCGGAGCGTTGCCTTACTGTGCCGAGAAGAAACCCGCGATCGCTACGCCAATTCGGCGGCTACCGGTCCTCTTCTTGTCCTAGACGGAAGTTCCCAGGAAATTCTGTTTGGCGCGCCAGGCTCTCCGTGCCCGGGCGGCCCGGGGGGAAATGGTCTCCTATCGGCATGATTTCTGCCGGGCTGAGACGCCAAATCCTCAGACTTTCGGCCGTGCTGCCGATCACGGGGGGTGAGTCCCCCTGGAGGTTCCATGCAGTCGCTGTTCGACCGGCTGCCCGCAAAGGCGCGGGCCAGCCTCTCCATGCTCTTCCTCATCGGCGGAATGATCGGCCTGAGCTTCTACACCCGTTCGGTCGCCTCCTCGGTCGGTGCGAAACTGCCCGCCGACTCCGCCGCCCAGCAGCAACTGCAGGACCTCGCCGACGTCATGCTCTGGACTCCGGTGATCATCGCCCCGATCGGCCTGTTCTTCCTCGCCGCCACCTGGACCAAGGTCGTGCGAGTGCTGCGGCACGACGCGGAGATCATCAGAATCGCCGCCGAGGGTGACCTGAGCCCCCGGATGCGGGTCGTCGGCAAGGACGAGATGGGCCAGATGGCCGTCGCGTTCAACGCGATGATGGACCAGTTCCAGGCGACGGTGGACGGCATCCGCCGCGCCGTCGACGAGGTCACCAGCTCGGCCGGTTCGCTCGAGCAGACCAGCACCACGATGACCGAGGCCGCCGCGGCCACCGCCACCGAACTGGAGACCGTCGCCCGCTCCGCCCGCCGGACCAGCACCGAGGTCGAGGCGATCGCCGACGGCACCCAGCAGATGCGCCAGGCCATCGCGGAGATCAGCAGCAACGCGACCGAGGTTTCCCGTACGGCCGACGAGGCGGTCGCGGGGGCCGCCCGGGCCACCGGCAACGTCACCAAGCTGCACGAGTCCAGCCAGCAGATCAGCGACGTGCTGCGGACCATCAGCGCGATCGCCGCGCAGACCAACCTGCTCGCCCTGAACGCCACGATCGAGGCCGCCCGGGCCGGCGAGGCCGGGCGCGGCTTCGCCATCGTCGCGGGCGAGGTGAAGGAACTGGCGCAGGCCACCGCCGGCGCCACCGAGGAGATCGCCCGCCGGATCGAGGAGATCCAGCGCGACACCGGCGAGGCCGTCACCGCGGTCGGCGAGTTCACCGACGTCATCGGCTCCATCGCGCAGCACCAGGTCACCATCGCCGCGGCGGTGGAGGAGCAGACCGCCACGACGGGCTCGATGGTGGACGGCGCCGCCACGGTGAGCGCCGGGGCGGAGCAGATCAGCCACGCGATCAACCTGGTCAGCTCGGCGGCGACCGAGGTGCACGGCGCGGCGGACGAGACGCGACGGGCCGCGGAGAGCCTGACCGGAACGGCCGGGCGACTGCACGACCTCGCCTCGGTGTTCCGCTACTGACCCGCCGGTACCGGCCCGCCCGGCGTTGTGCCTGGCGGGCCGGACCGGACGTCAGCGCGCCCGGCGGACCGGACGTCAGCGTCCGGTGTGCATCAGGCCGCGCAGGTGTTGCGTCACCGCGTCGGTGCCGACCAGGGCGCGGGCGGCCGCGCGCTCCTGAGCGGCGGCGGGGACGGCCTTGACCACCCAGCCCGGGTGCCCGGGCATCGGTGGGGTCTTCGCCCCGTACAGCCAGGCGATCAGGAACGTGCTCAGGTCGCGGTGGGCGACCCGGGAAGCCAGTGCGATGAAGTCGTCGGTCGAGGCGGACCGGCCCTCGTACGTCCGCACCCACTCCCGCTCCAGCTGCCGGAACCGGTCCACGCCGATCTTGCGCTCCAGCGCGTACAGGGCCAGCGCGCCGCCGTAGTAGACGTTCGGGTTGAAGACGTCCCAGATCGACGCGGAGCTCGCGGGCCGGGCCACCGGACCCCAGCGGTCCCGCCACTGGTCGCCGAGCGCGTACACCGCCTTGAACAGGGCCTCGCGGTCGGCGTAGTCGGTGTACTCCTCGAAAACGCCGGTCTGCTCCGCGTACAGCAGCTCGTACCAGGTGGCGTGGCCCTCGTTCTGCCAGACGTCGCTCCAGGACCGCGGTGCGACGCTGTTGCCGAACCACTGGTGGGCCAGCTCGTGCGCCATCACCGGGTTCAGCACGAATGCGGGCGCGGCGAACAGCGACGTGTCGTACAGCGACAGCGTCTGGGTCTCCAGGGCGAAGCCGAGTTCGCCGTCGATGACCAGCGAGCCGTAGTTCTCGAACGGGTACGGGCCGACCTGGCGCTGCATCCAGGCGACCTGGTCGCGCTCGACCGCCGCCTTCGGCAGCAGCGTGTCGGCGAGCCGGCGCGGCACGACGTCGCGGATCCGCACGCCCTGCACGGCGGGCCGCTGGTGCACGAGGAAGTCACCGACCGCGATCTGCACCAGCTCGCTGGCCATCGGCCGCGACTCGCGGAAGGTGGAGACCGAGTAGCCGGTGTGCCGCCGGACGCCGAGCGGGGCGCCGCTGGCGGTGGCGGTCCAGCCGGTCGGCGCCGTGAGCCGGATCGTGTACGTGGCCTTGTCGCGCGGGTGGTCGTTGCTCGGGAACAGCAGGTGCGACGAGGCGGGCTGACCGGCCAGCACGGTGCCGTCCGGGGTGGTGACGAAGCCGACCGGGGCGTCCGCGTCGGGCACCACCGGGGTGGCGGTGAAGCCGGTGACCGTGACCCGGAACGGCTGCCGCTTCGGCAGCGGGGACTTCGGGGTGATGACCAGCTCGTCACCGGAGCGGGTGAAGGTGGCCCGGCGCCCGTTCACCGACACCCCCGCCACCGAGCCGCCGCCGAAGTCCAGATCGAACCGGGACAGGTGCTGGGTCGCGACCGCGGTGATGGTCACATCCCCGGTGATCGTCTGCCGTGGATCCTTCTTCGGATACCGCAGGCGCAGATCGTAGTCCCGCACGTTGTATCCGCCGTTTCCGAGCAGCGGATACAAGCGGTCGCCGAGTCCGGCCGCCCCGGGCCTCGGGGGTGGTCCCGCGGCGGACGCGGGGGTGGCGGTGACGCCGAGGACGGCGGCGGCGCCGAACGCCACCAGGATGGTCAGCCCGCTGGCCGACCGGCGGTTGCGCGACAAGGCTGTCATGGCAGCCGACGTTACCGAGGACGTCCGACAGGTATTTCGATTCGCCGGGCCGCACCCCGATCGTGGCCCGTCACGGGGCGGCGCGCCGCGCGTACCCAATCATCCGCCGCGGGTGAAGCCCGGCGGCCGCCGCCGCGTGATGATCGGCCGAATGATCCGGACCGGTCGTCGGAGGTGGCACGCATGGGATGCCTGTTCGCGCTGTTCGCGGGGATCTTCCCGAGGCTGGCCCTGTTCATCATCTGGATCGCCCGCCCGGTCCTGGTCAACACCGCCTTCGACACCTGGATCTTCCCGCTGCTCGGGATCGTCTTCCTGCCGTTCGCCACGCTGATCTACGTGGTGCTGTACACCCCCGGCGTCGGCCTCACGGGGTGGGGCTGGTTCTGGGTCGTCTTCGCGGGCTTGCTGGACCTCAGCCACTGGGCGGCCAGCGCCACGCAGCGCCGGCAGATCCCCGGCTACCGCGGGGTCTGACCGCGACATCGCCGCCGCACCACCCGGGTGGCAGGAATCGCCAATTCCTTGGCATTGCTGCCGATACGCCGGACGCGACAGGCTGGTGTCGTGACGCGACGACGGGTTGTGATTGTTACCTACGCGGGCTGCCAGGCGCTCGATGTCACCGGCCCGGTCGAGGTGCTGGACACCGCCAACCGGCTGCTCGGTGACCCGGAGTCCGGGTATCAGATCGAGTTCGTCTCCCCCGCCGCCCCGCTCGTGCGGACCTGCTCCGGTGTGGTCATCGCGGCGGAGCCGCTGGACGCCGGGCAGGGCCCGATCGACACCCTGCTCGTGCCCGGCGGGTGGAGTCTGCACGACACCCTCGAGGACCGGGACCTGGTGTCCTGGATCGGGCGGGCGGCCGGGCGCTCGCGACGGGTGACCTCGGTGTGCGGCGGCTCGTTCCTGCTGGCCGAGGCGGGCCTGCTCGGTGGACGCCGGGCGACCACGCACTGGGCGTACACCGAGGATCTGGCCCGGCGCTACCCCGACGTGACGGTCGAGTCCGACTCGATCTTCGTGTGGGACGGCCACTACGTCACGTCCGCCGGGGTGTCCACCGGCATCGACATGACGCTGGCCCTGGTGGAGGAGGATCACGGCGCGGCGTTCACGCTGGAGCTGGCCCGCTTCCTGGTGCTGTTCTTCCGCCGCCACGGCGGCGAGTCGCAGGTCAGCTCCATCCTGGACGCTCAGCTGGCCGACTCCAGCCCGATCCGCGGCGCACAGGAGTGGATCATCGACAACCTGGACCGCCCGGTCTCGGTGTCGCAGATCGCCGCGCACGCCAACATGAGCGCCCGCAACTTCGCCCGGGTGTTCCGGCGGGAGGTGGGGATGACCCCGGGCCAGTACGTCGAACGCATGCGCATCGCCCACGCCCGCAAGCTGCTGGAGACCACCGACCTGCCGATCCGGCAGGTGGCCCGCCGCTGCGGATTCCACGCCCCCGAGACATTCTTCCGCCGGTTCGGGCGGGCGCTGGAGATCACCCCGAGCGAGTACCGGCACCGCTTCCAGAGCATCTCCGGCAGCGGCCTGCTCCCCGAGCCCACCCCGGCCCGGTAGGCGGCCGTGCGGCAACGCCTGGTCGACCATCTCGTCCGCGAACTCGCCCGATCCGGTGTCGACCACGTCTTCGGCGTGGGCGGCGCGAACATCGAGGACCTCTACGACGCCGTGCACGCCGCCCGGCCCGCGATCCGGGCGGTGGTGGCCAAGCACGAGTTCTCCGCGGCGACCATGGCCGACGGGTACGCCCGGGCGACCGGCCGGCTCGGGGTGGTCGCGGCCACCTCGGGCGGCGGCGCCATGAACCTGCTGCCGGGCCTGGCCGAGGCGTACGCCTCCCGGGTGCCGGTGCTGGCGCTGGTCGGCCAGCCGCCGCGCGCGCAGCAGGGCCGGGGCGCGTTCCAGGACTCCAGCGGCCAGGCCGGCTCGCTGGACGCGCGGCGGCTGTTCGCGCCGGTCTCCCGGCTGTGTGCCCGCGTCGACGACCCCGGGCAGCTCTCCGAACTCCTGCCCCGGGCGATCGCGGCGGCGCTGTCCCCACCGCGCGGCCCGGCGGTGCTGCTGCTGCCCAAGGACGTGCAGCAGAGCCTGCTCCGGGCGGCACCGTCACCGGCGGCGGTGCCGCTGCCTGCCCCGGCGGCCGACCGGGCGGTCCGGGACCGGGCCGTACGCGCCCTGCGCGGCGCCCGGCGCGTCCTGGTGATCGCGGGCGAGGGGGTGGCCGCCGCGCACGCCCGGGCCGAACTGGCCGAGCTGGCCCGGCGGCTCGGCGCCTGGGTCGCGGTCACCCCGGACGCCAAGGACGTGTTCGACAACGCCGATCCCCGCTTCGCCGGGGTCGCCGGGGTGATGGGGCACCGCAACGTCGCGGACTGCCTGCGGGAGGCCGAAGTGTGCCTGCTGGTCGGCACGCGCTGGCCGGTGCTGGCGCGCGGCGGGCTCGACGCGGCGCTGGGCTGCGCGCTGGTGGTGTGCATCGACCCGGAGCCGCCGTACGTGTCGGGTCTGGCGCTGCGCGGCGACCCGCGTACCGTGCTGCGCGACGTCACCGCGCGGCTGCCGGCGGGCAGCCGGCCGTGCCCGCCGCACGACGGTCCCGTTCCCCTGCCGATCACGGCCGGCCGGGGGCCCGGGGCCATGTCGACGGTCGAGGCGGTGGCCGCGGTGGCCACCGCGCTGCCGGAGCACGGGCACGTCTTCGTGGACGCGGGCAACGCGGGCGCGGCGGCGATCCACCTGCTCCCGGCGCCGCGCCGGGGCCGCTTCGTGGTCGCCGTCGGCATGGGCGGCATGGGATACGCGTTCGGCGCCGGCATCGGCGCGGCGCTGGCCACCGGGCAACGGACGTACGTGCTGGCAGGTGACGGGGCGTTCTTCATGCACGGCATGGAGGTGCACACCGCGATCGAGTCCGGCGCACCCGTCACCTTCGTGATCTTCAACAACAACGCGCACGGCATGTGCGTGACGCGGGAGCGGCTGTTCTACGGCGACGCGTACAGCTTCAACCTGTTCCGGCCCACCGACATCGGCGCCGGGGTGGCCGCGGCGTTCCCGAGCCTGCCCGTGGCCCGGCCGGCCGACGCGGCGGGGCTGGGCGCCGCGCTGCGCCGCCGCAACGATCCCCGCCACGGGCCCGCGTTCGTGGCCCTGGACGTGGACCCGCACGAGATACCCCCGTTCCAGCCCTTCCTGACCCCTGACGGCCGGCACCCGGCCGACGCCGAGGAGAACACCGATGAGTACGAACGAGTCCACGCTGGCTGACATCCCGGACCTGATCCGGGTCGAGAACACCGGCCGCGACGAGGTGATCGCCCGGTGCGCGGCGCTGACCCGCCCGGCGTACCCGCACGAGCAGGTGTACGGGCGGTACTGCACCATCGAGCAGTACATCGACTGCCCGCCCGAGCAGGTCTTCTCGTACCTGCGGCAGGGCCACCACCTGGAGGAGTGGACGTACAGCCTGCGGGGTTTCACCCCGGCCGGGACGCCCGGTCTGTGGGTGGGTGACGACCGGCTGGCACCGGACACCCGCATCTACTGCCGGGTGGTGGCACACGAGCAGGCCATGACGGTCGACTACCACTGCGCCTGGGACCAGGGCGACAAGCTGTGGATGATCTACCTGATGCGGGTGGTGCCGGCCGAGCTGGTCCTGGACCGGCCGGGCTCGGTGGTGACCTGGACGAACTGCCGGCACCCGTACTACGACAGCAACCCGCACCCGGAGCTGGCGCCCGCGCCGGACCGGCCGTGGGTCGGCGACTTCTGGGATCTCTTCTACGCGGGTCACACCGTGGAGATGACGAACCTCAAGGCGATTCTGGAGCACCGGCACCGCGCCGGAGGCCCGGTCACGGTGGCACCGGCCGTGGTGGTGGCGGGGCGGTGACCGTCAGCCTCACGGACGTCGCCGGTTACCTGCCCGGCGCGCCGGTGCCCGCCGAGTTCTACACCGAGCATCCCGGCGCGGAGGACCGGCTGCGGGACTCCGCGATGTTCCGGGTCCCCCGGTGGCGGCATCACGCGGGCGCCCAGGAATCCAACGTGGACATGATCGAACGGGCGGTGCGGCCGCTGGTCGAGCGCCACGGCGCCGCCGAGATCCGCGCCGTGGACGTGCTGCTGGTGCACAGCCAGTTGCCGGACGTGCCGTTCGTGGGTGCGGGCACGGAGGTGGCGCACCGGCTCGGCCTGCGCCCGGAGTGGCTGGTCGACGTCGCCAACGCGGGCTGCGCGTCCTTCGTGTACATGCTGAAGCTGGCCCGCCAGATCCTCACCACCACGACCGCCCGCCGCGCGCTGATCTGCAACGCCCAGAACCTGGCCGGGCAGTGGTTCACCCAGCCGGGGGTGCGGCGGATGGCGCAGGCCGCCATCCCGGGCGACGGGTGCGGCGTGGGCTACCTGACCACCTCGGCGCGGCGGCCCGTGCTGGACGTGGCCACCCGGCACATCGGTGCGTACGCCGGGCAGATGCGCCACCACCTCGACGACGGCCGCAAGTACTGGCAGCCGGGCGGTTCCGAGATCCGCATCGGGTTCACGGAGGATGGCGTGACGCGGGTGCTGGAGCGGGGCAACCGCCTGGTCCCGGACGTGGTACGGCAGGTGTGCGCCGGGCTCGGCGCGGCACCGTCGGACGTGGACGTGCTGGTCACCAACCAGCCCAACCGGATGTTCCTGCGCCACTGGCGCGAGGATCTGGGGCTGCCCACCGAACGGCATCCCGACACCTTCGACGAGTGCGGGAACCTGTTCGGTGCGGCCATCCCGGTCACGCTGGACCGGGCGGTCCGGCACGGCCGGCTGCGCGACGGCGCGCTGGTGGTGCTCGGCGGTTTCGCCCACGCCGGGGACTTCGCGGGCGCGGCCGCGATCCGCTGGGCGGCGTGACCGGTCTGGTGGCGTGACCAGACTGGTGGCGTGACCGGTCTGGTGGCTTGCGGCCTCGGCGGGGGTCAGCCGTCGGCGGGGAGGCGGACGAGGAAGACCGAGCCGGTGTCGTCGCCGGGCGCGTACTCGATGTCGCCGCGGTTGGCCCGCGCGAGTTCCCGCACGATGTAGAGGCCGAGCCCGGTGCCCTTGACGCTGCCCGCGGTGGAGTCGGCGCGGGAGAACCGGTCGAACAGGTGGGGGCGGAACCGTTCCGGCACGCCGGGTCCACGATCCTCGACCCGGATCTCGACCTGGCCGCCGAGGCGCCGGGCGGTGATCCGGGTGGCGCCGCCGCCGTACTTGTCGGCGTTGGAGAGCAGGTTGGCCAGAATCTGGTCGAGATGGCCGGGCTGGACCGTCGCGCGGAGGCCGTCCGGGCAGTCGATGTCCGGCGGCTGGGCGCCGGGGACGTGCAGGATCGCCGCCCGCAGGTGCTCCCGGACGTCGACCCGCTGCGGGTGGGCGGTGAGACGCCCGGCCTCGACGGTCACGAGGGCGAGCACCTCCCGGACGATGGTGTCCAGCCGCCGGGCGTTGCGGTGGACGCTCTCGACAAGTCGGTGTTTGTGTTCGTCGGGGAGGTCGCTCCAACCGTCGGCGGCCACCTCGGCGCAGCCGAGAATCGAGGTCAGCGGCGTACCGATCTCGTGGCCGAGCATGCCGATGAGGTCGAGTTTCAGCCGGTTGGCCGCCTCGAGTTCGGTGTTGCGGCAGGCGAGTTCGGCGGCGGCGGCGTCGCGGGCGTGTTCCGCGGCCTTGCGGGCCGAGATGTCGACGAACACCCCGATCAGGTGCAGCGGGCGGCCGTCGGTGTCGCGGACCAGGGACACGGTGGCCTCGACGTCGACCCAGCCGCCGTCGGCGTGGCGGACCTGGCCCTCGTGGCTGTAGGCGTCGTGGTCGCCGCCGAACAGATCCGCGATCTTGTGGCGCATGTCGGCGGCGGTGTCGGGGTGCAGCAGCAGGTCGGTCGGACTGCCGATCAACTCGTCCGCGGTACGGCCGAGCATCGCGGCGAAGGCGGGATTGACGTCCAGCAGGGTGCCGTCGAGGGCCCGGACGATCTGCCCGACCGCGGAGTGGGTGAACTGGGCGCGGAACCGCTGTTCGCTCTGGTGCATGGCACGCTGCGCGGCGCGGGCCGCGGTGATGTCGGTGTTGATCTCCAGCACGGTGCTGGCGCCGTCCACGGCGTCCTGCACGACCTGACGGCTCAGGACCGTGATGGTACGGCCGTCCGCCGTGAGGTGCTCGAGTTCGCCGTCCCACATCCGGTCGCGGCGCAGGATGTCGGCCTGTTCCGCCACCGCGCCGCCGTCGGGGAACGCGGTGGCCAGCAGCCGGTGGGTGAGCTTGCCGGTGGCCGCGCTGGCGGGCCAGCCGTACGTGGCCTCGGCGCCGGCGTTCCACCACCGGATGGTGCCGTCCAGATCGCGGGCGATGACCGCGGCGGGGATCAGCTCGAGCAGGCGGGCCTGCCGGCGCAGCTGCGCCTGGGCGGCGCGGGCGGCGGTGATGTCCTCGATCTGGCTCACCAGGTAGCGCGGCCGGATCCGTTCGTCGTGGGCCACGGCGGTGCGGATGCGCACCCACAGATCGTGGCCGTCGGCGTGGCGGTAGCGGGCCTCCAGGTTCGCCGTCTCGATCTCCCCGGCGGCCAGGCGCGCCAGCACCGGCAGGCTGACTTCGAGGTCGTCGGGGTGCTGCAGGTCGGACACCCGCATCCCGGCGAGCTGCTCGACCGGATAGCCGGTGATCGCCGCCATCGCGGGATTGGCCTGCAGGAACGTACCCATGGTGTCGGGTTGCAGGCTGGTCAGCACCATGCCGAGCGGCGAGTTGTCGAAGGCGACCCGGAACCGCCGCTCGCTGGCCTCCAGCGCGCTCAGCGCGACGGTGCGCTCGCTGAGCAGGGTGGCGTTGCGGGCGTAGTCGTCGGCGTGGCGCAGCGCGGCGCTGAGGCTGCCGGCCAGCAGCTCAAGCTGGTAGACGTCGCCGTCGTCGAACGCGTCCACCTCGGCGCTGGAGATCTTCAGTACGCCGATCGGCCGGTCGCCGCTGAACAGCGGCGCGACGCACATCGAGCGCAGCCCCACCGCGCGGCAGGCCTCCCGGTTGACCCGCGGGTCGGTCTCGCTGTCGCGGCACAGCACCGTGGAGCGCTGCGACATGGCCACCCCGGACAGCGAGCCTTCGATGGGCAGCCGCAGGCCGAGGTGGACGACCAGCGTCCCGGCCGCCGCCACGTAGTCGAGACTGTCGCCGTGGACGAGCTCCACGACCGCGCCGTCGGCAACCGGGAACGCCTGTACCGCCTGCGCGGCGACGACCTCGAGCACCTCGGCCCGGTCGTGGGCGGCCGCGGTGACGGCGCGCTGCACGTTGATCGTGGCCAGCAGGATCTCGGTGTGCCGGGTGGCGCGGGCCGCGTCCTGGTGCCGGCCGGTGAGATCCTCCACCTGCGCCAGCTGGTGCCGCCGCCCCTGCGGCCCCTCGAGCGGGACCAGGGTGACCTTGCACGCCACGCCCGCGCCGTCCGGGCGCAGGAGCCGCTGCTCGTAGCAGACCGCGGCGGCGGGATCGTCGGCGGTCGCGTGCGCGTCTTCCCGTACGCCGAGATCGTCAGGGTGGGTGAGGGTCCAGCACCCGTGGCCCAGCAGGTCCGCCGGGTCCCGTCCCAGGAGCCGGCAGAAGGCCGGGTTGACCTCGGTGAGCCGGTCGTCCTCGTCGAGGATCGCCATGGCGACCGGGCTGGCCCGGAAGGCGGCCCGCTCGGCGTCGTACCCGCCGCCGGCCGGCGTCTCGCCCGCGCCGTCCGAGGGAGCGCTCGTTCGCCGGGCGTGATCACCGACCGCGCCGGCCTGTGCCTGCTGCCGCACGACTGCCACCCGTTCGTCCAAGATCCTTCCACCACGGTCTGAGCGCACTGCTCGTCACTCGAAGTCGTCGGCCGGTGCCTCGAGGAGCTGAGCACGTTCGGCGGCCGGCGGGCCCACCTGCGTCGGTGGTGGCGGTTTCACCGCCAGCGGATCCACGGGCAGGCGCACACACATGGCGGTACCCGTGTCGGTCGGCAGCAGCGTGATCTCGCCGTGGTGGCGCTGCGCGATGAGCTGGGCCACGGGCAGGCCCAGGCCCGCCCCGGCGATGGCGCGCTCGGTGGTGATCTGGCCGCGGTAGAAGCGCTGGAAGATGTGCGGCCGCTCCTCCTCGGGGATGCCGGCGCCGGTGTCGGCGATGATCAGGTCGGCCCAGTCCTCGCCCCGGGTGAGCCGTACCTCGATCCGCCCACCCGCCGGGGTGAAGGTGATCGCGTTGTCCAGCAGCTCGGCCACCATCTGGCTGAGCCGCTCGCGGTCGCCGGTGATCTGCAGGTCGGCGGGCAGGTAGGTGGTGATCGTCACGTCCGCGGCCTCGGCGGCCGGCCGCGCCTTGTCGACGGCGGCGGCGACCACATCCGCGAAGTCGATCGGGGCGCGCCGGACCTCGGCCCGGCCGGAGTCCAGTGAGGACAGATCCAGCAGGGCTTCGACGAGACGGCGCAACCGGTCGCTGCCGCGCTGGATCGCTGCGGTCATCGGCGCGACCTCGGCCAGGGTGCTCGCCGGGTCGGCCTCCTCGATCAACTCGATGTAGGAGGCGATCACCGTCAACGGCGTACGCAGCTCGTGCCCGACCAGGTGCAGGTATTCGTCCTTGCTGGCGGTCAGGGCGTGCTGGAGCTCCTCGGCGCGGCGGCGCTCGATGAACTGGCCGATCTGCGTGGCGACGCCGGACAGCGTGTCGACCAGATCGTCCTGCGGGTCCTCGACCTCGTCGGCGAACAACGTCATCACCGCCAGCGTCCGGCCGCCGGAGGAGATCGGCAACGCCAGCGCGGTGCGCAGCCCGGCATGGTCGGCGGCCTCGACGGTGACCGGCCCGCCGGTTTCCCCGACGCTGGTCTGCCAGACCGGCTGGGCGCGCTGCCACGCCGTACCGGCCAGGCCCTGACCGGGCATCAGGCGCGCCGGTGGGGTGAGATCACTGGACAGCCGGGGCGATCGGTACCGGTCGACGTGGCGCAGCACCTCGCCGCCGGGGGTGGGTTCGACCAGCCACAATTCGGCGTACGGCCAGCCGAGCGTTTCGGCGATCGCCGCCAGCACCCGCGGGGCGGCCTCCTCGACGGTCTGTGCCTCGTTCAACGCGAGCGTCACCGCGAGCTCGCACCCGCGGAACCGTTCGGCGCGGCGCCGCAGGGTGATGTCGTGGAAGACCGACACCGCGCCGAGGCGTTCGCCGTCGGCGCGGGTGATCGGGTGGGCGTTGACCGAGTACAGCCGCCGCCCGCCCTCCGGGGTGGCGATGGCGTGCTCGACGCCGTGGACGTGCCGCCCCTCGAGGGCCTGCAGCACGGGCACCTCGTCGGCGGTGAACGGCCGCCCGTCCGGGTGGGTCACCGGCAGCGCGCGCAGCCACTGCTCGGGCGGCTGGTAGTCCGCCGCGATCCCCAGCAGCAGGCGCAACGACCGGTTCACCATCACCAGACGGCCGTCCGGGTCGCAGGCCAGTACGCCGGTGTCCAGGCTGTTGAGCAGCGTGTCCAGGAAGCTGCGCTGGATCTCGACCTGCTGGCGCGCGTAGCGCTGCCCGACCAGGGCGGTGCAGGTCTGGGCGGCCTCGTCGACCGCGGCGAGTTCCTCGGCCAGCCAGTGCCGTGGATGCATGTCCATCACGGCGCACACCCCGACGATCACCCCGTCCGGGTCGCGGACCGGGAACCCGGCGTAGGAGCGGACCCCCATGGCGCGCACCGGCGCCTCGGCGGGCACCCGGGCGTCGAGGCGCACGTCCTCGATCACCAGCGGGAAGCCGTACTGGATCACCAACCCGAACAGGGTGTGTGAGGCGGGTATCGCCGCCGTCCGGGGGTAGCCCGGGGGCACCCCCCAGCCCCCCATCAGGCGTATCGAGCGGCCCTCGGCGACGTGGATCATCGCCGTGGGTGCGGCGGCCGCCCGCGCGACGAGCGCTGCCAGCCGGTTGGCGGTGGTCTGCACGGGCCCGCCGGGTTCCATCTGCAGACCGGCCAGCGCCGCACCCCGCACCGCAGGTGTCACCGATGCGTCGACCGAGGAAGGCTTCCGGCTCGGCTGCGCCACAGCGGTAAGCGTACCCTTCCGGCTTTCACGGCAAACGGGATGGAAGCACATGCACCCGCGTAAATAGCAGCAGCCGGCGATAGCCGATCCGAGCCCGGCCAACCCCCGAATCGGGATCACCAGGCCGCCGGAGGGTGGAAACCCTGCCGATCAATGAAGGAAATTACGGTCTCATTGCCGGGCAATGCCGGGGTGGCACGACCACCCGGGTTCGTGGTTTCATAGACAGCGGAACGGCCGGACATCTTCCCCCGTGGATGCCCGGCCTTTCCTATGTCCGAAGCCCCCTTCACGACCGGGGCACAGTGGATCCGTTTCTGTCGCGGATGGACCGGCGACCCCTCCCGGCCTCAGCCGGCGGGCGCGGCCGGGATCACGATCTTGCCCTCGCTGAGCTGCTGCTTCAGGCCCTCGAGCTGTGACTTGATGTCGTCGACCTTGCCGCCCGAGGTGGCGTACTCGACGCCCTTGGTCTGCAGGCCGAACGTCACCGTACCCGGGGTGAACCTGCCCTCACCGACCGACCTGATGAACTCGAACACCGCCGTGTCCACCCGCTTGATCATCGACGTGAGGATCACGTCCCGCAGCTCCGGCGCCACCAGCTGGTACTGGTCGGAGTCCACACCCACGGCCCACTTGCCGCTGGCCTTCGCGGCCTTGAAGACACCGAGACCGGAACCCCCGGCGGCGTGGTAGACGACGTCGGCGCCGCCCGCGTACATCCGCGCCGCGGCGGCCTGGCCGGCGTTCGGGTTGATGAAACCGGAGCACGCCTGCGCCGGCGTCGACAGGTACCGCACGTCCACGGCGGTGTCGGCGCGGACGGCCTTCGCCCCCGCCCGGTACCCGACCTCGAAGCGCTTGATGAGCGGCAGGTCACAACCGCCCACGAAGCCCACCCGGCCGGACTTGCTCTTGAGCGCGGCGGCCGCACCCATCAGGAACGAGCCCTGGTCGTCGGCGAAGACCAGGTTGGTGAGGTTGGGGGCGTGGACCGTGTCGACGTCGACGGCCGCGAACTTCGTGTTCGGACAGTCCCGGGATGCGCGCGCCAGCGGGCCCTGCGCCGGGTCGGAACCGGCGTAGACGAAACCGACCGCGATGACGGCCTGGTAGCCGGCGTCACAGAGCAGCTTCAGCCGGCCGTACCGGGCCTCGTCGTTCTCTTCCTGCAGTGCCTCAAGCTCCTTGATCTGGACGTCGAGGCTGGTTTTCGCCCGCTCCAGTCCCGCGGCCGCGGCGTCGTTGAACGACTTGTCGCCCCGCCCGCCGAGGTCGTAGGCGAGGCCGACGGTGACGGCCTGGTGGGCGGCCTGGGTCGACTGACCGTCGGCGCCCTGCCCGCATCCCGCCGCTGCCAAGGTCATCAGTGCGGCCGTCGCGAAAAGGACCGATCTTCTTGCCAATGTGCCGGGCACCGCTGCGCATCCCTTCCGCTGATGACATCCGAATCAAGTCGGATGCCCTCATATCGGACAAGGTCTGACCGATATGAGGCTCAGGAGTCAGCAGACTTCGGGAGCGCGTGAAGAGGTAATCGGTCCGTGGGTGCAGTCAGACGTTCCACCGTCGTGATGCTGACGGCTGCGCTCATCTTCCTGATCGCCGCGCTCGGCAGCGCCGCCTCGGGCCGGGCGAACACGCTCAAGACCGAGCAGTCCGAACTCGCCCAGCGTTCGGCCGTCGGCTCGCACAAAATGAGCGAGTTCTTCGAACGCGCCAGCACCATCGTCGAACTCGGTGGCCGCAATTACTCATTCGTCGACTACTACGGTGGCGACGCCTATGGTGACCGCGGCCACCTGCCGCTGAAAGCCAAACCCACCGACCAGATCGTCGAGCGGGTGAATCAGGATCTGGCCCACATGGGCCGGATGTACGCCGACCGGATCGGTGCCGCCGCCTTCATCGACGTCTCCGGGGTCACCAACGCCGCGGTCATCCACGGTAAGCCGGTCGTCGCGGACAAGCTGCCGCAGAACAGCCGCACCGCGCCCTACTTCCAGCCCGTCTTCGGCGTGTCCCCGGGCGTGGTACGCCAGTCCCGGCCGTACCGCTCCCCCACCGTCGGCGACTGGGTGATCTCCAGCGGCACCCAGGTGCTCATGCCCGACCACGTCAAGCACGCGATGGTGCACTTCGAGATCACCGTCGAGGGCTTCCGCCGTGAACTGGACGGCGGGTACGGACACCTGCTCGTCGTCGACGCCGCCACCGGTGCCGTGGTGATCGACAGCGCCAGCCCGCAGCAGAACGGCCAGCCGCTCGGCGACCCGGGAAACCACCGGTTCACCCCGCTGGTGGGCCAGTGGCAGGACGCGGGCCTGATGAAGGTCGACGGTCGCCAGGCCGCGTACCACCGGGTGCCCTCGGAGGTCGGCAACGACAACCACTGGTACGTGGTCACCGTCGCCCCCGCCGCGCCGGGCCCGTTCACCGGGGTCGGCGTGCTGCCCGGCATCGTCGTACTCACCGCCGCACTGATCATCGTGTACGCGGTGATCATGCTCCGCAAGAGCCAGTCCGCACTGGTCCGCGCGGCCAACACCGACCCGCTCACCGGCCTGCGCAACCGGCGCCGCCTCGAGGCGGACCTCGCCGTACTGCTGCCCAAGTGCACCGAGGACGACCCGCTGTACCTCACGCTCAGCGACCTCAACGGCTTCAAGGCCTACAACGACACACTGGGCCACCCGGTCGGGGACACGCTGCTGGCCCGCCTCGGGCAGCGGCTGTCGGACGCGGTCCAGGGCCGTGGCGGCGCCTACCGGATCGGCGGCGACGAGTTCTGCGTGGTCGCCCGCGCCTCGGACGTCGACAGCCCCGACGCGCTGATCGCGCTCGTGAGCCAGGCGCTGCGCGAGGACCACGACCGGGTTCCGGTCACGGCGTCGCACGGTCTGGTCGTCCTGCCGCAGGAGACCAGCGACCTGATCGCCGCGATGAGCCTCGTCGACCGCCGGATGTACCAGCAGAAGCACGCCGAACGGGTGCGGGCCGAACGCTGAGGCGCAGCTTCACCCGCTGCGGCGCGTCGTGACCAACGCCGGGTCGGTGAGCCCGGGCGGCTCGACCACCGCACCGCAACGATCAGCCGCCCTGCACCACCAGCGCACGGCCCCCGGGGTCTCCTCAGGTTCACCGTGCGTCGGTGGCCAAAGTAGGACGCGGGGACACCCCTGCCGGTTGTCACACCCTGAATGCTTCAACCCGCGATGGCCGGGGCCGATGATGCGGAAAAGGGCTGGGGGGTGAGCGGGTGGACGGCGTTGACATCGACGTTGCACAGCTGTCGGCTGCCCTGCAGGCGCTCGAGGAACAGGTCAGCGTGAAGGCGGAGGTGGGATACACCACCGCGTTGGAACTCGAGCGGCAGGCCGCCGCCGTCGGCGACGAGATGCTGATCGCCCGGGCCCGCCTCGTCCACGCCAACATGCTCAGGCGGACCGGGGACGTGGCGACCGCCGCGCGACAGGTCCACGACATCCACGAGTGGGCTCTCGTACACGGCGACCGCCGCCTCCAGGCCCGGACGCATCTGTCCTGGGCGTACCTCAACCGGCTGACCGGCGACACGGCTCAACGCCTGGAACACGCGTTGAGCGCGGTCGAGTTGCTCGACGAGACGGCCACGCCGTACATGCAGGTCTGGTACCGCTGCACGCTGGCCGACGCGCTGGCCGACAACGGCGACATGGACGCGGCGCGGCCGCGCTTCCGGCAGGCCGAGGCCCTGGCCCGGGAGTTGCACCAGTGGGAGCAGCTCACGATGTTGCTGAACAACTGGGCGGTTTCCGAGTACGAGAACGACGACTTCCCCCGGGCCCGAGAGGTCGCCGCCCGGATGCTGGAACACGCCGCGGCGCACGGCTTCGACCTCGAACCCGCGCAGCTGGACACGATCGGCGCCATCCAGATCGAGAACGGCGAGTACGCCGAGGCCGAGCAGACGATGCTGGTCTGCATCGCCCGGCGCGACGCCGGGGAGAGCGACAACGCCGATGATCTCGCCGAGTACCTGCTGAATCTGGCCCGCGCCCAGCGCGGTTCCGGAGCCACCGACCGGGCCCAGGCGAGCCTGGACGCCGCCCGCGAGCTGTGCGTCGACCGTGAGCTGCACGGGCTGCTGGTCCGGGTGCATCAGGAGCAGGCCGAACTCCACGCCGCCCGCGGCGAGTTCGCCGAGGCGTTCGCCGCCCAGAAGGTCTTCGTGGCCGCCAAGGAGAATCTGCGCGCCCGGCAGGAGCAGGCGAAGGCGCTGACCCGCCAGACGTTGTTCGAGACCGCCGAAGCGCGTGAGGAAGCCCAGCAGTTCCGGGAGCAGGCCCGCCGCGATCCGCTGACCGGTCTGCGCAACCGCCGCTTCGTCGACGAGGAGCTCACCGCACTCATCGCCGGGGATCCCGACCTCACGGTGGCGATCGCCGACATCGACCACTTCAAGCAGATCAACGACCAGCTCTCCCACGACACCGGGGATCAGGTGCTGGTGCAGGTCGCCAAGGTCCTGGAAACCGAACTGGCCGCTGTCGCCCCGGAGGGGTTCGTCGCGCGGCTCGGCGGGGAGGAGTTCCTGCTGGTGCTGCCCGCCACCCCGGTCATCCTGGCGACCCGGCATCTCGACGGGATCCGGCGCGCGATCAGCGAGTTCGACTGGCACGACACCACGAACGGCCTGCCCGTCACGGTCAGCATCGGCGTGGCCGGGGTGAACGAGACCTCGCCGCGCAGCCAGTCCGCCGCGCTGGCCACGGCGGATCGCAACCTCTACGCGGCAAAGCACGCCGGGCGCAACCGCGTCGTGGCCGGAACGGAACCCGAGCCGCGCCGCCGCGCCTACCGCGACCGCACCGCGCCCTGAGCCCCATCATCAATCGGGCGCGTCGGCCGGACCGCTGACCCTGAGCCGGCACAATTGATGACCCTGAGCCGCAACCAGAGCACCGTCGAGGACCGCGCCGACCGATGAACGCCAGCCCGATGCCGCCCGCCGACGTGGACGTCAGCCTGGACCTGGTCCACCGGCTCGTCGCCGACCAGATGCCGGATCTGGCCGACCGTCGCCTCCGGATGCTGGCGCACGGGTGGGACAACGTCATGGTGCGGATCGGGGACGAGCTCATCGCGCCTCGTACCCCGCCCGCCGACCACGGCGAGGCGGCCCGCGCCCTGGCCGCGTTTCTGGCAGCGCTGCACGTCCCCGCGCCGGACCACGCGCCACGAAACCCGGTTCGAGGCATTCCCCTGGCCGGCCGTGCCGCACGGCTCGCCGACAACCTGGACCGGCTCGGCACTCGCGTCGACGGCCACACCGTGACCCGCGTGTTCCGGGCCGCGGCCGAGGCACCCGCGTGGGACGGTGCTCCCGTCTGGTTGCACGGCGACCTGCATCCCGCGAACATCCTCGTCCACGGCGGCCGGGTCAGCGCCGTCATCGACTTCGGCGACATCACCGCCGGTGACCCGGCCACCGACCTGGCGGTCGCCTGGATGCTCCTGCCGGCCGACGAGCATCGTGCGTTCTGGGGAACCTACGCCGCGGCCAGCCAGCACCCGGCCGATGGCGCCCTGCGTATCCGCGCACATGGCTGGGCCCTTGCGCTGTCGGTCGCCTTCCTCGCGCATTCCGCCGACAACCCCCTGATGGCGGGCATCGGGCGACGCACCCTCAACGCGGTCATGGCCGACGTCGCCTGACGTGGCGTACCCGACACGGCGTTGACCTCAACACCCGCGACCCCGCTCGCGCGATCGTTGCGGCCAGTGTGGACGTGGTCGCCGCCGACCTGGCCGACCCGGACACGGTGCGCCCGCACCTGCACGGTGTCGAGGCCGTGTTCCTGATCTGGCCGTTCGCCGATCCCGCTGCGACGGCTCAGCTCGCTCCGCGCGTCGTCGACGTGCTCGCTGCGGTGGGATCGCTGTGGGTCGCCGAGTCGGCCCCGCAGATCAAGCGGACGTCGGCCTGAGCCGCACGAGATCGAGGACCTCGTGGCGGAGCCGGCCGAAGGCGGGCTGCTCCTTGGTGGCGGTCTGCGACCGCGGCAGCGGCAGGTCCACGTCGATCACACGGAGCACGGTAGCCGGCGCGGACGACAGCACGACGATCCGGTCGGAGAGGTACACGGCCTCGTCGATGTCGTGGGTGACCAGCAGGATCGTCACGCCGTACTCATCGCGCAGCGGCCGGATCAGATCTTCCAGGTCCATCCGGGTCTGCGCGTCGACGCTCGCGAACGGCTCGTCCATGAGCAGCAGCTTCGGCTGGTAGGCGAGGGCGCGGGCGATCGCCACCCGCTGCTGCATGCCGCCGGAGAGCTGGCGCGGGCGCTTGCGGGACACGCCGGCGAGGCCGACCGCGGCCAGCGCTTCCAACCCGGCCGAACGAGCGTCGCCCCGGGATCTGCCCTTGGCGCGCAGCGGCAGCGTGACGTTACCGAGCGCGGTGAGCCAGGGCAGCAGCGAACGGCTGTAGTCCTGGAAGACCACGGCGACATCCGCCGGTGGACCGGCCACCGGCTCGCCGTCGATGGTCACCGTGCCCCCGGTGGCCTCCAGCAGTCCCGCCGCGACCCGCAGCACGGTGGTCTTCCCGGCCCCCGAGGGGCCGACGATCGAAACCACTTCACCGGTACGCACGTCGAAGGCGACCCCGCCGACGGCCAGGTGGTCGCCGTACCTCATGACGAGGCCGTCGACCCGCAGGAGCGTGTCGCTCATGATCGGCCCTTCGCTCCGGTGGCGAGGATGCCCAAGCGGCCGAGGGTGGCGCGCTCGGCCAGCGCGAAGGCGGCGTTGAGGAGGTAGCCGAGCAGTGCGAGCAGCACCATCCCGGCCCACATCCGGGCGTACTGAAACTCCTGCTGCGCCAGGATCGTCACGGCGCCGATGCCGTGCGGCGCGCCCACCATCTCGCTGACCACCATGACCAGCACCGCGACCGAGAGCGCGGTGCGCGCGGCCGACACGATCTGCGGCGCGGCCGCCGGGAGCAGCAGCAGGAAGAGCCGCCGGACCGGACCGATCCGGTACGAGCGCCCGATGTCGATCACGGTCGCGTCCACCGCCCGCAGGCCCGCCGTGGTGTTCACCAGCACCAGGAAGAACGCGCTGAACGTGATCACGCCGACCTGCATGCCCGAGCCGATGCCGAACGCCACGATGAAGATCGGCAGCAGCGCCACCGCCGGCAGCGTGAGCTGAAAACTGACCAGCGGCGCGAGCAGTCCGCGAAGCACCGGCACCCGGCCCAGCAGCACGCCCCCGGCGATGCCCCCGAACACGCCCAGCAGATAGCCGCGGCACAGGTTCCACAGGCTCGGCACCACGTGTTCGGAGAAGCCGGAACCGATCCATGTCGCCCGGAACTCGGTGCCGATCGCGCCGAGCGTCGGAAAGTACGGGTTCTGCGCCTGCCGCGCCCACATCTGGTACGCGACGAGCAGACCGACCGGGAGGATCAACTCCCACAGGAAGCCTCTGAGGCGACTCACCGGCCCGCCACCACCAGCCGGTGCAGGGCGCCGAAGGCCGTCGCGACGAGCAGACCGAACACGCCCGCGGCGAGGGTCAGCGCGTACACCTGGGGCAGGTCGTCGCCGCTGGAGGCGACCACCAGAAGCTGGCCCAGGCCGGGTGCGCCGCCCACCAGCTCGGTGGCCAGCGAGATGGCGAACGCGGTGGCCGCGGCGATCTGGAGCGCGATCACCACCATCGGTAGCGCGGCCGGCAGCCGGACGAAGACGATCCGCCGCCACCAGTCGAGCCGGTAGCTGCGGGCGGTGTCCAGGACGACGGCGTCGGTGTGGCGTACGCCGTAGCTGGTCTGGATCAGCAACGGCCAGAGCGCACCCTGCGCGATCAGAAAGACCTTGAACTCGATGCCGCCGGCGAGGACCAGCAGCGCGAGCGGGAGGATCACGACGGGCGGGATCGGGCGCAGCGCCTCCACCGGGACCCGGATGAACCGCCAGGCCCGGTCGCTCGCCCCGACCGCGAGCCCGAGCGGGATCGCGATCGCGGCGCTGACCAGCAGACCCAGCGCCCAGGAGCGGAGGGTGTCACCGGTCGCGGTCCAGAACATCGCGCTGCCGAGCAGACCGCCGAACGCGGTGAGCGTACTGCTCAGCGTCGGCACGTCGGTTTCGGCGACGATGCCGGTGCGGGTGGTCGCCTCCCAGAGTGCGGCCGCCCCGGCGAGACCCAGTGCCGACAGGGCGGTGGGGCGAAACATCACGCGCCTACGAACGCGGCCAGGTCGATGTCGTTCTTCACCCAGCCGAACTGCTTCATCAGCGCGACCAGCGGTGCGAGTTGGGCTGCGGTGACCTCGCTGCGGTAGGTGACGTCCGGCAGGGCGGCGGCCTCCTCGGCGCTGAGGCCGGCGAGCGGCGCGCCAGCCGCCTTGACCTCGGCCTGGTGGTCGTCCGCGTACGCGAGCGCCTTCTTGATCGCCGTCTGGAACCGCTCCATCGCGGTCTTACGGTCGCCGCTGAGGTCCTTCTTGCCGAAGACCAGCCCGGTCGGTGAGCCGGGCGGCAGCACCTCGGCCAACGTGTCACCGAGGTCCGCGAGCTCCGGGAACTGCTTGAGTGCCTGCGACTGGTATGGCGGCGCGGTCACGCCCGCGTCCACCTGCCTTTCCGCGACCGCCTTGGCGATCTGGCCTAGAGGAAGCGCGACGAATTCCGTCGTGCTGGGGTCCCCGCCGGCCTTGGCCACAGCCGCCTGGGTAGTAAGAGTCACTAACGAGCGCTGGGCGTTGGTGGCGACCTTCTTGCCAGCCAGAGCAGCGAACGAGGTGATGCCCGAGTCCTTGCGGACAAGCAGGCCACTGTTTGTGCCCTTCGCGCCCAACAGGGAGACGTTCGCCACCTTCTTCAGGCCGGAGTTGCCGGCCGCGACGGCGAGCAGCACCGGGGCGTACGCGGTCCAGCCAACGTCGTACTGGCCGGCCACCACACCGGTGACTACGTTGGGGCCACTGTCCACGTTGGTGATGTCGACCCGGACGCCCTGCTCGGCGAAGAAGCCACGGGCCTGGGCCAGCTTGATCACGCCGTACTGAATGGTGGGCACTGCGCCGATCTTGACGGTGAGGGTCGCACCGGACGCCGACGGATCCGCGTGGCCGCTCGCGTCGCAGGCCGTCGTGACGAGCAGTGCGGCGGTCGCGGCGAAGGCAGCAGAAGTACCTTTTATGGTCATATCGGCGCCTTTCTGGGTGATCTGCGGGCGCGACATTATCGTAGAATTCACTCATAAGGCTTGGACCCGAGAATCCCTCGATCGCTTCCCGCCGCAGCGCTACGAGTTCGTAGTGAAGCGATGGGCCACGCTCAGGCGGGCTTCTGGCCGGCGGCGGCTCGAAAGAATGCATTCATCGCGCGAGTCCCCAGGCTTTCGCAAGCTGCGACGAGGCGTCCGCCGATGGCCGGGCGCCGGAATGACCGGCGAGGGGACCGGTCGAGAGGATTTCGATGTACGTGGCCGCGGCAGGGCGTGGGCTGCTTCTTCATGCGGAGGGTGGAGCATCGGGCCAGGCAGGCGAGCCCGGAGGCATTGCGGCTGGTCGTGGTAAAACGGCCCTTGGCGTTCGACCCGGCTTCAGTCCTGGCTGCCAGCGGTGGAACCAAACAACCAGCCGTACGTTGTCGCGTTATCCGGCCCGGCGATATCACGTGCCTTCTCCACAGTGGGCGCGAGTCGGCACCTGGCACGTCACCGCGGTTGCGCCGCTCCCCCGCCAGGTCCCATCGCCGGTACGCCACGCCAGCAGCGGGATGTCGTGGGCGGGCAGCCCGGCCCGCACCGCCCGCGACAGCGCCCGCGCGGGCACGGCGGACGCCCACAGGGATGGTTTTGCAGGCGTCCGCGCGGGGGCGCGTCAGGGAAAGGTGACCTCGACGAGAGGGCTGCTTGCCACCCAGACCTCGACCTCCTGGCCCGGCTTGCTGGTGAAGTCGCCGAGCGGGGCGAGCAGCCCGGCGAGGACCTTCTCTCGCTCGGCCTGGTCAGTGACGGGACGGGCAGTCGCCTGCAGATCGGCCGTCGCGGACTCTTTGAGGTGGAAGGTGAATCGCGGGTGAGTGACCAGGTTGGCGTACCAGTCGCGCGGACGGCCGGGTGTACCGGTGATGTAGTACCGACCCTCCAGCCGGTGGAACCAGATCTCGATCCGGCGCGGTTCACCGGTCTTGCGGCCGATGGTGGTGATGTCGATGACCCGGTCCTGCGCCAGCGCCGTGGCGGTCTCGTTGCTCATGCTCGCCGCTTTCCTCGTCGTGGTCTGGGTGTACCTGAACGGGAACCTCCGGCGCGGGGGTAGGTATTTCCACGGTGGACAACTGGCTGCCGTACACATGGGCCGGAGGCGAGTCAGGCGGAGCTGTCGGCGCGCCGATGCTGAAGCACTCCGTTGATGTTGGAAGACTGCTCGGGTGAGCGTGCCGGACTATCAAAGCCTCATGTTGCCCGTTCTGGTCGCGGTGAGTGACGGCCTGCCGTACCGAGTCGCAGATGTCCGTCGGACTGTCGCGTCGACGCTTGGGCTTACACCTGATGATCTCGCCGAGCGGATCCCCAGCGGACAACCGGTGTTCGACAGCCGAGTCAATTGGGCCGCGACGTACATGGCACAGGCTGGGCTACTTCGGCGGCCCCGTCGTGGGATCTTGGAGCTGACGGACCGCGGCCGCAGCGTGCTTGCGGAGAACCCCACTCGGGTGGACAACGTGACGCTGTCTCGCTATCCCGAGTTTCTTGAGTTCAAGATGCGGGCGACGGGGAGCCAAGACGAACCACCTGCAGCAAGTGCCACGCCTGGCGGTTCCGGTACGGACGCCCGTGCCGGTGCCATCAATGCCCCGACCGCCGAGACAACGCCACTGGAGCAACTCGAGCGTGCGGTAAAGGAGGCGAATTCGGCGGTTTCGACGGAGTTGTTGCAGAGAATTCGAGAGCGGGACCCCGATTTCCTGGAGCGTCTGGTGCTGCGCCTGCTCACCGCAATGGGGTACGGAGGGAAAGCCGGAGCGGCACAGCACTTGGGTCGCAGTGGCGATCAAGGACTTGACGGAGTCATCCGACAGGACGCCCTGGGACTCGAGCGGGTCTACGTGCAAGCCAAGCGCTATGGGCCGGAGCAGTCGATCGGCCGGCCGGACATCCAGGCCTTCGTGGGGGCCCTCCACGGAGCACAGGCGGACCGCGGAGTCTTCATCGCAACCACTCGCTTCACTTCGGAGGCACGGGATTACGCCGAACGCGTTGCAGCTCGCGTTGTACTGATCGACGGCATACAGCTAGCTGAACTCATGATTCTCCATAATGTCGGAGTTCAGGATGAAAGGACATTCACGCTTAGGCGGGTCGACGAAGACTTCTTCGACACCTTGTAGCCCCTGGCCACCGACGACCTCGACAATGCGGTCACCCGCAAGCTGCTGCGCCTTGGCCACGGCTGCCTCGACACCGTCGATGAAGTGAAACGGCGCCTCGGAGTCCCAGCCCTCGGGCGCCGGCCAGCCGAGGGTTCGAACGTCCGTACTGACCTCGCCTGAAGCGCAGCCTGCGGTCCCAGCCCGGCTGAGGTCTCCGGACCGAACGGCCTTCAGTCGGGATAGCGCGACATCCCGAGCAGGTCAGGGCAATGTGACGACCTGAGCCGCGTACGAAAGGCCGGCGCCGAAGCCCACGAGCAATGCGGGACCCGTCGTATCGGGCAGGGCTGCCATTGCCTGGGGAATGGAGGCCGCGCCGGTGTTGCCGTTGGTGGTGATGTCCGTGGCCACCCGGACGTGCGGGCCGAGCCCCAGGGCCTTGGCCGCGACCGAGGTGATGCGCAGGTTGGCCTGGTGGGGGATGAAGGCCGCCAGGTCGGTCGCGGAGATGCCCGCCGCGTCCAGCGCGCGGCCGGCCACGTCGGGAATGAGGGAGGTCGCCCAGCGGAAGACCTCAGGGCCCGCCATCCGCAGAATGCCCGCGTCGTCGTACCGCAACAGCTCGCTCCGGGAGCCGTCGGAGCCCCACACCACCGGGCCGATGCCGCAGGTCTGCGCCGGACCGACGACCACCGCGCCCGCGCCGTCGCCGAAGAGGAACGCCGTGCCCCGGTCGCGCTCATCGATGATGTCGGTCATGCGCTCGGCGCCGACCAGGACCACGTAGCCGGCCGCGCCACTGCGGACGAGCGCGTCGGCGGTCGCAAGTGCGTACGGGAATCCGGCGCACGCCGCTCCCAGATCCATCGCGGCAGCCGCGGTGGCGCCCAGCGCATCGGCCACCAGGGGTGCTGTGGTGGTCGCGCGGCCGCGATGGGACATCGTCGCCACCAGGACGGCCGAGACGTCGTGCGGATCGACGCCGGCGCCGGCAAGGGCCTTGTTCGCGGCCGCCGCAGCCATCGTGACCAGGTCCTCGTCGGGTGCGGCGTGCCGGCGCGACTCGATGCCACAGCGGCGGCGGATCCACTCGTCGCTCGAGTCGATCAGGGCGGCGATCGTCTCGTTGCCCACCTCGGTCCGGGGGCGGTACGTGGCGACGCTCAGGATGCGCGACCCGGGGTGACCGGCGCGGCGCTGCAAAGGGTTGGCCATGACCAACAATCCAAGCATGCCTGACTGGATGCACTCCGAATGCTTCATTCCTCGCCAGTAACCAAGCGTTCGAGCGGGCGCAGTGGAAGGTTACATTACGCTACGTAGCGAGCGCCTCGCGGCGGAAGGGTGCTCCCCAATTTGAGCCACGGGAAGATGCCGAGGCGTCAAGGACGCGCCATGGACCGTCAAGATTGTCGATGCAATGACCCTGGTCGCGCTGGATGATGAAGCGCGTAACCGTGGTTTCAACCAACAACACGGACCCGGTTGGCCGACCGCCAACGCCGACATTGTCTGCGCACCACTATCTGTATCCGTTCATGATTCACAATGTGAGTCATCGGCCCGAGTTCTCGCCGCAGACGCATGGTGACCTATTCCCGCGTTCAGGGGCGACCCGACGCGGCAGGTGCGAATATCTAACGCCCACCGCAGAACAGGCTGTCCTGCCTCTCAGTGCATCTCCGCCGCAGCCATCTCCGCCCGTGCTGTCGCGAGTCCCTCGAGCGTGAACGCTCCATGCTCGGCCTGCCAATCGGCCACGACCTTCCGGCCGACTCGTCGCCGAAGCTCGCTCTCGGCCGCGCTCGCCACCAGCCGCGACAACGGAACGCCGTCCTCGCGCGCCGCCGAGCCGAGAGGCTCGACCAACTCCTCCGGGAGCGTGACCGTCACCTTCTTCACCGCCATATATCCACCACACTCCCGTATGGCGTAGGGCGGCCCCTGGCTTTGCTGCGGCGAGACGGCGATGCCGCAGATGCATGGTCAGCACAAGCCGCCGCCACGAAAAGGGCGGCCTCATCCGCGTATGTGACCGCCCGCACACCATGTCCGGGGGCGGTCGGGCGCTGACGGTATCGTGGCCGCATGCCGGAACCGCGGACCTCGTTCGGACTGGACGATTTCGGGGTCGACGATCGCCTTCGGCTGTTCAGCTACGTCAATGCGGACAACCGGCTCGCGTACCTGTGGCTCCTGCGCGCCTTCGACGCCGCCCGTTCCAGCTACCACGTCGTCCTGCACACCTCGGACGTGCAGGCGGCCCTGGCCGGGCTGGCCGGCATCCACCACGACTGCCCCGATCCGGCCGGGCTCGACCTGCCCCGGCTGCTGGACGCGCTCGTCGACTGGGGCATGCTGGACCGCGGCCAGGACGGCACCCGGGCCGCCACGCTCGCCGAGTACCGCAACCGGCATTCGGTCTACCAGTTCACCGAGGCCGGATACCGCGCCCACCGCGCCGTCGAGTCGGTCCTGGCCGCCGGCCTGGATGACAGCACACTGTCCCGGCTGGTCTTCGCCGACCTGCTCGCCGACCTCAAGGCCCTCGCCGCGGCGAACTCCGAAGGTGACGCCGAGGAGGTCTACCGCAAGCTCAACCGCCTCGACCGGGCCCTGGCCGACGTCGCGGAGCGCGCCGCCCGCTTCTATCACATGCTCGGCGATCTGAGCCGGACCCATGACGTCCGTCCGGAGGTCTTCCTCACCCACAAGGATGCTCTCCTCGCGCACCTGCGGGACTTCCACGACGAGTTGCAGCGGTACACGCCGCGTCTGCGGGAGGCCGTGCACGAGGTGGAGGCGACCGGTCTGGTGCGAATGATCGAGGCGGCGGCCGAGGCTGACGAACGGCTCTTCGCGACACCGGTCGAGCGGATCGAGGACTGGCGCCGCCGCTGGCAGGGTCTGCGGTCGTGGCTGGCGCCGGAGAACGACCGGCCCAGTGAAGCGGACCGACTCTCCGGCGCGACGATGGCGGCGATCGGGGACGTGCTCGCTCTGCTGCGGCGTGTCACCGAGGCCCGCCGGGGCGGGGTGAGCCGGGAGTCGCAGTTGCGGCATCTGGCGGCCTGGTTCACCGGCGCCGGCTCCGACGAGGCCGCGCATGCCGTCTTCGACGTGGTGTTCGGGCTGGGTGCGCCACGGCACGTCGGGGTGGCGTACCCCGATCCGGAGGCGATCCCGGGACGGCTGTCCTGGTGGGAGGCGCCGGCGGTGGAGTTGTCCCGGACGCTCGTGCAGAGCGGCCGCATGCCGGGGCAGGGCAACGGCCGGATCGCCCGGATCGAACGCTCGGAGTCCTCCCGCCAGGCGCTGCGAGAACGTCAGATCGCCGACGAGCGCCGCCAGGCGGAAGCCGCCACCAGCCTCATTGGCGCGGAAACGCTCACCGACGCGCAGGCCGGTGCGCTGCGCCGGCTTCTCGACATCGCGTTGGCGACCCGGCAAGCGGGCCGGCGGGAGGCTCCTCTCGCGGCCGCCGCTTTCGGGGTACGCCTGACGCTCACCCCCTGTCCCGGCCGGTTCACCACAGTGCCCACCGAGTCAGGCCGGTTGCACATCGACGGCTTCGAGCTGTCGGTCACGGCGGCCTCGCACACCGCCGCTCGCCGCGTGGAGCCGATGGCCGCATGAGGTTCGCCGCTGACGTCTCCGATCTTGAGCTCGCCGACTACCAGCGCGCGGTCCGGCTCCTGCTGCGGCATCCGCTGATCACCGCGACGTGGCCGGACGAGAAGGCGCTGCCCCGGGTCCGCCGGTTCGCCGCCGAGCTGCGCGGTGATCTGTCCGAGGCGTTCGGTTACCGGCTCGAGTTGCACGGTGCCACCGCCCGGCTGGTCCGTACCGCCGACCGGCTGCAGACGGACCGGCCGGCGGTCTCGCGGACCGGACGCCCGTTCGACCGGCAGCGCTACGCCTATCTGTCGTTGTGCCTGTCGACGCTGGGCCGTGCCGGTATTCAGATCACGCTCAGCGAACTGGCCGAGGCGGTGGCCACCGATGCCGGCCGGATCACGGGCCTCGGGCTGGACCCCGACCACGGCGCGGACCGGCGAGCGTTCGTCGACGCGGTCGCCTGGCTGGAGGAGCGGGGTGTGCTGCGGCTGGCCGACGGCTCCAGCTCGGCGTGGGCGAGCGATCCGAGTGCCGGCGAGGCGTTGTACGACGTCGCCCGCGACGCCGTACTGGCACTGTTCCGCCCGCCCCGGGTGCTACAGCACATCGACTCGGTGACCGCTCTGCTGGACCGTTCGGTGAGCAGCAGCGGCAACGCGGAACGCCGGGCCGCCGCGCAGACCGCCCGCCGTGCGGTGCTGGAACGGCCGGTCGTCTACTACGACGACGTCTCCACCGAGGTCGGCAACCATCTGCGCGGGCAGGCGCTGCCCGCCGACCTGTACCGGCTCACCGGGTTGCGCCTGGAGCGGCGGGCCGAGGGTGTGCTGCTGGTCGACACGGCCGGCTGGTCGGCGGAGCGGTTCCCGGGGACCGGCTCGGTGGCGCAGGCAGCGGTGCTGCTGGCGGTGGCCATCGCAGAACGGGTGTCCGATCCGGACGGCCGCAGGACCCGCCGCATTCCCCTGCCGGATCCGGTGGAGGCCCAGGAGAAGCTGATCGCGCAGATCGACGCCGGGTTGCCCGCGGGCGTCCCGCTGGCCCTGGACGCCGAGGAGACGACCGCGGATGTGCCGGCGGAGGCAGAGGACGCGGAGCGACGGCTGCCGCTGATCACCGACAGCTTCCTGCGCGAGGCGACGGCGGAGATCCTGCAACGGTACGGGTCGGCTTTCGGCGCCGCCTGGCACGCCGATCCCGACCGGCTGCGCACGGAGGCGGTCGAGCTGCTCGACCGGTTCGGTGCGGTGCTCCCGGTGCCGGGCGGTGTGCTGGCCCGCCCGTTGATCGGCCGCTACCGCAGCACCGTGGCCCAGGTCAAACAACGCACCCTCTTCTAGATCGAGGACCTGTCTTGGCTCGTTTCGCCCCCACTCGCGCCGGCATCATCAACCTCTGGGACTACCGCGACGAGGAGTTCCTGTTCGTCGACGGATGGCTCGTACTGCGCGGCCCGAACGGCTCGGGCAAGACCAAGGCCCTGGAGGTGCTGTTCCCGTTCGTGCTGGACGGACGGATCGAGCCGCGCCGGCTGAACCCGTTCGCCGGCGAGGACCGGACGATGAAGTCGAATTTGCTCTATCGGGGGCAGGAGACGGCTTACGCGTACGTCTGGATGGAATTCGGGAACGGCGAGCGGTTCGTGACCATCGGAATCGGGTTGCGCGCCCACCGGCACAACGACCGGGTGACCCGCTGGCACTTCGTCGCCGACGGCCGGGTCGGGGTGGACCTGTCGCTGCTGGACGCCGACGACCGGCCGGTGTCCCGGCGGGACCTGATCGACCGGCTCGGCGTGGAGGCGGTACGCGACTCGGCCGAGGAGTACCGGCATTTGGTGGACACGAAGCTGTTCGGTCTGGGCCCGGCCCGTTACGAGCAACTGCTCGACCTGGTGCTGACGCTGCGAAAGCCGCAATTGGCGAAGGATCTCAACCCGCTGGAACTGTCCCGCACCCTGCAACGCGGCCTGCGCCCGGTGGAGGACCACCTGCTGGTCGAGGCAGCGCGCTCGTTCGACGACATGGAGGCGGTCGCCCGTACCCTCGAAGGGCTGGTCGCGGCCGACGCCGCGACCACCTCCTTCCTCGCCGTGTACGCCACCTACCTGCGGACCCACGCGAGGGCCGCGGCCGACGCGCTCACCGCGCGCCGGGACAACGCGGGCGTACGCCGCAGGGCGCTGGCCGCCGCACGTGACGAGGCTGAGGCGGCAGGTGAGCAGACGGCGGAGGCGGAGCAGCGGCTGCGTACGGTCGAGGGTGAGCCCGGCCGGCTGCGGGCGCACCTGGACCGGTTGAAGAGCTCGGCCGCCTACCGCTCGCACGAACAACTGGCCGACCTGGAACGGCATGTGCACGATCTGGCGGACGCCGCCCGCCGCGCCGACCGGCAGGTCGAGGCGGAGCGTGACGTCGCCGCCAAACGGCGGGCGGAGTCCGAGCGGGCCGCCGCGGCGCTGCACGACGCGCGTGCCAAGGTCGGCCGGGTGGCGGCCGAACTCGCGTCGGAGGCGGAAACCGGCGGCGTCGAATGGCGGACCGGCGATGCGGACGCTAACGGGTTGGCGACACGCCTTGCCTCCCGGTCAGCGGCGCGCCGTGCGGACGTGCGGGCGATCCGGGAACTCGCGGACCGGCTGGCGGAGGCGGAACGCGAACATGTGCGGACGGCGGAAGCCGACCGTGCCGCCCGTGCCGCGGCGGAGGACGCCACCCTGGCGGAGGAACAGGCCGGCGACGCCCTCGAGGAGGCCTGCGAGCAGACGGCCGAGGCGGTGAGAACCTGGGGAACCGAGCACGCCGAACTGTTCACCACCCTGGACGTCTCCGATCTACCGGACACTCTCGCCGAGGCGGTCACCAGCCCTTCGCTGCGGGACCTCTACCACGACCGGATGACCGCTCCGGTCGGCGCGATCCGGGACGAGGTTGCCGCGCTCGGTTCGAGATCCGACCGGCTGGCCACCGAACGCCGAACGGCGGTGGACGAGCGGACGCTCATCGCTGCCGAGCATGACGACTCACCGCCGCCGTCCCCGACCCGCCCGGCGTCACGGGAGAACCGGGCCGGCGCGCCGTTGTGGCGTCTCGTTCGATTCGCCGACGGGACACCGGAGCGGGAGGCGGCCGGCATCGAGGCCGCCCTGCACGCGGCCGGCCTGCTCGACGCCTGGGTGCACCCGTCCGGGGACGGCGAAGAGCAAGACGCCTACCTGCGTTCCGGCGAGCAGACCGGCGAGACGCTGGCCGCCGTGCTCGTGCCCGAGGACCAGGATCTCGTGTCGGCCGACCGGATCACGACAGTGCTCCGCGGTATCTCGCTCGGCAACATCACCGGTCCTTCCGGAGTGACCGGCGACGGACGATGGGCCCAGGGATCCGGCGTCGGCTGGTTCACCAAGGACCGTTGTGAATACATCGGGGCGACCGCCCGCGCAGCGCGCCGGGCCGCACGGATCGCCGACTGCGACCGCCGGATCGCCGCCCTCGAACGGGACATCAACGACATCGAAGCCGCCCGCGAGTCCCGGCGGGAGATGCTGTCCGCAGTGGACCGGGCGGGCGCGGCACTACCGGCGCGGACGGCGATCACCCACGCCGAACGCGCACTGGACCGGGCCGCGACCCTGCTACGGGTACGCCGTGAGGCGGCCGTCGACGCCGCAGGCCGGCTCGACGCGGCCGTGGCCGGCCAGGCCGCCGCCGGCACGGGGCTGCGCCGGGCCAGCGCAGACCGATCGTTGCCGGTGGAACGACTCGACTCGACCGCTGCGGCGCTGGACCGGTTCGACCGGCTCGGAGTGGAACTGCGGCACGCCCACGACAGCGCGGACACCACCGACGTGCTCGCCGGGGAGGCCGCCGAACGGCATGCCGAGTCGGAGGAACGTTCCGAAGCGGCCGGTCAGGCCGCGCGAGCGGCGCACGCCCGGCACACCGAGAAGGACGAGGAACTGCGCACCCTGTCCGCGGCCATCGGAGCCGAGGCGACCCGGGTGCTGGCCGAGGTGGCCGAGACCGAGGAGGCAGTCACCGGCGCGGAGCAGGCCCTGGAAGAGGCCAGGGCAGCCCACAGCGCGGCGTTGCAGAGCCGGGCCGGCGCGGTCGCACGGGTCGAGGTCGGCGAGCGGTCCGTGGCCGAGGCGATCGTCGAGGCCCAGCGGGAGGCGGTGCGGCTCCGCCCGTACGCTCAAAGTGATCTTCTGGGTCTGATCCGTTGCCCGCCGCATCTGCGGTGGCCGGCCACCGACACCACGGAGGACGATCTCGATCCGGCGGTCGTGGCGCTGCACGAGGCGATCCTCAACGCCACCCGCGAGCTGAGCCCGACCGAGACCTCACTGAAGCAGAGCGCGACCCGGCTGACCGGAGCCCTCACCGACCTGCAGGCGCAACTGCCGGCCGCCGGGCTCGACCACCGGCCGGAATGGGACACCGACGAGGGTGTCATCGTCGTGCGGGTCGCCGACGAGCAGGGCCTGACACCGGTCGCGCAATTCGCAGAACGGATTGCCGGAGAACGCCGAGACCAGGAACAACTGCTTACCGACGCCGAGCAGCGGGTCTTCGAGGACGCGCTGCTGGGCCAGCTGGCCGGGCAGATCCACCGCCGTACGATCGAGGCCCGCGACCTGGTCGACGCGATGGACCAGCAGATGCGTGCCCGGCGGATGTCGTCCGGTTTGACCGTCGGCGTGGGTTGGCGGCTCTCCGACGACCTCGACCCAGAGCAGCGTGAGGTGTGCAAACTGCTGGAACGGGACCCGGCACGACTCGGGCCGGGCCAGCTGACCACCCTGCGCCGACACTTCGCGGCCCGGATCAAGTCGGCCCGCGCTCAGGCCCCGGAGAAGCCCTACCGGGAACTGCTGGCTGAGGTGCTGGACTACCGGCAGTGGCGGGTCTTCGCGTTCACCCTGCATCGGCCCGGCGGTGTCACTGAGCCGCTCACCCGTGCCCGGCACAGCCAGCTCTCCGGTGGTGAGCAGTCGGTGTCGCTGCACCTGCCGCTGTTCGCGGCGGCCAACGCGCTGTTCGGATCGGCCCGCCCGGACGCGCCCCGGCTGCTCGGACTCGACGAGGCGTTCGCCGGCGTCGACGACAACGGGCGCGGCGAGCTGATGTCGCTGGCCAAACAGTTCGACCTGGATCTGTTCATGACCGGGTACGACCTGTGGGCCACCCATCCGGCGGTGACCGGATGCGCCCACTACGACCTGTCGCATTCCACGGTCGAACACGCCGTGTCGACGGTCCTGCTCGTCTGGGACGGCGCCGTGAACGTGGCTGACTTCGACGGGACGCTTGCTGCGGCGCTGGGCTCGCCGTCGACCCGTACCGTCTCGTCGCATGCCTGAGCTCACTACCGATCCGGGCTGGCGGCGGCTGCTGGCCGCCGCCCGGCGCAGCCTGGAGCGCACTGGCGGCAGCCTCGCCGGGACGGTCTCGCTGACCGCGCCGGATGAAGCGGAACGGCACGTCGTCATCGGGGTGACCGGCGTGCATCGACCCGCTGGCGTCAGCCGGGTCACCATCCGCCTGTCCGAGATCGATACCTTCCTGCGGAACGCCCACAACATCGATCTGCCGTCAGCGGTGGGCCCCTTCCGGGACCGCCCCGCCGAGCGCGCCACCCTCGCCGAGGCGCGGGAGGCGATGCTCGCCCTGGCCGCCGGAAGCCGCCACGCCGGCCGGCCCTGGTTCGAGGAGTGGATCGGCAGCCTGCGCCGTGACGGGACACTCACCCGGATGACCCGAAGCGGACCACTGTTCTCTCGAGTGCTGACAGCACTCGACGGGTTGCCGGTCAGCGCCGAACCAATGCCGGTCTTCGCCGAACGGGTCCTCGGCGACACCAAGGCCTTTGCGGAGGGGCCGGTGCGCGGACTGGTGCTCCGGGCGCTGGCCGCCTGGCACCAGGTCAAGCCACCGACCGGAGCGGAACAGGAACGGGCACTCTGGGAGATGGCCGGGTTGGTCCCCGACGACCTCGCCAGCCAGGCCCTGGTTCTCAACGTTCCCGCCACCGGCGGCCTTCTCGGCGACTGGCTGTCCTCCGCCGCGAAGGCTCATGTGCCGTTTCGCGTGACCCTGCACCAGATGCGACTCGCGCCGTTGTCCCTGTCGGTTCCGGAAATCTACGTGTGCGAGAACCCGGCTGTACTGCGAGCCGCGGCGGGACACGCTACGGCCCCGCTGATCTGTACCGAAGGAGTGCCGTCCGTCGCGGTCCACACGCTACTGGCGAGCCGGGCGGCGGGCACTGTGATCCGATGGCGCAACGACTTCGACTGGGCCGGTATCCGGCTGACCGCCGCCGCGCTCGCCCGCTACCCGGACGCCGTGCCGTGGCGAATGTCCGGTGCCGATTACCTCGATGTCGACGCGATCGGTCTGCCGTTGACCGGCGCTCCGGCGGCCAGCCCCTGGGATCACTCCTTGGCGGAGGCGATGGTTGCTACCGGCCGATCGGTAATGGAGGAGCGGCTCATCGGCACACTGCTGGACGACCTCCTTCGGGGCACCCCAACGCCGCCGGCTCCCACCGGCGGGAGCGGACTCTGACCTGTGGTTTGCGCAATGTCACATCCGGCCGACATGAACACGCGGGCCAGGCGTGGAGCGGAGCGGACGTTGCACCATGCGAACCACGGGACGACTGCCTGTACTGGCAAACCCACGGCCGCAAGACCCTCAAACGCATCAACACCGTCTTGGTCCGATGGACCGGTGGACCCAGAGTTTCATCAGCCCACCGCTGGACAACGTTCCGTCCGGCGGTGGGTACCGTGCAGGTAGCCGCCGATCGCGGGGGCGTCATCACTGGCCCGTCCGACCTGTTTCGCGTACCCGTCGAGACTCTCCGAATCACCCTGAGGGTCAACGACTGCCTCCCTGTTGTCAACGGTCAGGACGAAGTCCTGTCCTGCGGTCTTGTGACCTCCGTGTGGGCGGACAGCGGAATTCCGTGCTGGTGGCCAGGTGATCTCCTGCTGGGTTTAGGTGGTCAAGGGCTGCACCCCCTTGCCGGCGAGGGCCTGGGCCAGGCGGTGGCTGTCGCCCTTGGTGGTGATCAGGTGGGCATGGTGCAGCAGCCGGTCCACGGTCGCCGTGGCCAGGGTCTTCGGCATGATGGTGTCGAAGCCGGACGGGTGGATGTTGCTGGTGACCGCCACCGACCGGCGTTCGTAGGCGGCGTCGACGACGCGGTAGAACGCCTCGGCGGCGTCCTGCCCGGCGGGCAGCATGCCGATGTCGTCGACCACGATCAGGTCGGCCCGGCAGATCCGGGCGACGGTGCGGGCCACGGACCCGTCGGCCTTGGCTCGGCCGACCGCGGTGGTCAGTGTTTCGAGGGTGAACCAGGCCACCCGCAGGTCGTTGTCGATCGCGGTGTGGGCGAGGGCTTCGACGAAGTGGCTCTTGCCGGTGCCGGACGGGCCGGCGATGGCGAGGTTTTCCGCTCGGCCGATCCATTCCAGGGTGGACAGCGCCTGTTGAGTGGCCGCCGGGATCGACGATTCGTCCGGTCGCCAGGTGGCGAAGGTCTTGCCGGCGGGGAAGTTCGCGCTCTTGCGGCGCATCCGCCGGGTCGCGGCGTCACGGCCGATGACCTCCTCGGTGAGCAGCACGCGGAGGACTTCGGCGGGGTCCCAGCGTTGGGCCTTGGCGGTGGCGATGACCTCGGGGGCGGCGGCGCGCAGGTAGGGCAGTCGCATCCGGCGCAGCAGCGCCTCCAGCTCGGCCGGCAACGCCGGCGCCGCCGGAGCCGTGGTGGTGCGCCGGCCGCGGGGCCGCGGCGCCGGGGTGGTCACGTCCATCGTGAGGTCCGTGGTGGTGTCGGTGGTCATGCGCCGAATCCTGTCCAGGGGCCGGTGCCGGGCTGGGCCGAGTGGGCTTCGTCGGCGACCACTACGTCGGCCGGGTCGCCGGCGCAGGACAGGTGGTCCAGGATCGCGGCCAGGTCGTGCTCGGCGAACCGGCCGGCCGCGGCGGCCAGGCCCAACGCGTGGTCGACCCGGTCGGCGCCGACGATCGCGGCCAACTCCACGGCCCGGGCCATCTTGGCCCGCACCCTGGTCGCGCCGCTGGCAGCGGCCTCCACGAGCCAGTCGTGGGCACCCGCGCCGAGGGCCAGGAACGCCGCCTCCTGCCGGGTTCGGGCCCGTGGCCGCGGCGGGCGTGGCCCGTTGCCGCCGGGATGTCCCGGGTAGTGTTCGTCGGCGATCCGCGGGTGGCCCGGAGTCGACAGCCGGTGCCGGGCGATCTCGGCCACGCCGGTGCCGGTCATCGCGGCGATGGCCAACTCGTCGCCCACGACACGGCACCACACCCGCGACCCGACGTGCCCCGGCGGGGTGGAGTACCGCACCGACCCGAACCGCACCGTCTGGTCGTCGTTGACCAGCCGCTCTTCGCCCAACGCGGCGGCGTGCGGGTCGGCCGGCAGCACATGCAGCAGCTCCCGCTCGACGGCCAGCCGCTCGACCGGCGCCACCCCGGTCTCCCGATGCGGCCGGGCGTTGACGTGATCACACCACTCGTCCGCGGCAACTACCAGCTCCGTGAAGCTGGTGTACTGGCCGCGCAGATTCGCCGACGTGGGCACCAGATCCTGCTTGGCGATCTTCACGGTGGCCTCCACGCCGCCCTTGGTCTCCGGGTCGAACGGCTCACACGACTCCACCTTGCAGCCGTAGTGCCGGCCCGCCGCCACGATCACCGGGTGCCGCACCGGCACCCCGGCCACGTGCTCCACCGTCACGGTCTTCGCGTTGTCGCCGAGCAGATACGTTGGCGCGCCGCCGATGCGCCGCAGCGCGGCGTCCACACACGACACCAGGGTGCCCAACGTCTGATCCCAGGTCGGGATGACCACCCGGAACCGGGACCAGGCCAGCCACGCGCAGAACAGACTCGTGCGCCGCCCGTCGATGCGCGGCCCGTCGCCCCAGTCGAACTGCAGCCACAGCCCCGGCTCGGGCACCCACGGCCGATACGTGCGCCGCCGCCCGGCCCGCCACGCGTCCTTGGCCGCCCGCACCGCCCGCCGCGTGGTCCGCTCGGTGCCGGTGAACCCCATCGCCACCAGCCGCTCATGCACCCGATCCGCCCGAATCTTTCCCTGCGACCGGTCCACCAACTCCTCGACCTTCGGCAGGAACGCATCGATCAACTTCGGCCGCCCTACCCGCACGAACGGGTCCCCGCCGGCGTCGCGCACCGCCACATACCGCTGCACCGTCTTCGGATCACAGCCGGCCAACTGCCCCGCTGAGTACGCGCAGCGGGTCAGGTCGTACGCCTCCAAGATTTCCATGATCTCCCTGTCAGACTTGGTCACGGTCTCTCCGGTCGGTCGGGTTGCAAGGTCAGCAACCGGCACCCAACCCGACCGGAGAGATCCACTTCACGTGGCCATGACGGAGATCACCTGACCGCCCACCAGGAATTCCGGTGTCCGCGAGCCGGGACTCAACTGTCCGTCAGCAAGGATTTTCGCCTGTCCGCTCGCACCTGTTGCCTTGCAACGATGTCCTGTTCAGGACGTGAAACTCGCCACCGCGATGACTTCCAGGACGCCCAGACCAGTGCAGCCCCACGCCCATCGGAGACGCCGTTCCCGCGGCGTAGAACCGCGTGCGCGCGACGTCCTCGCTCTCCGATTCCGCCGCGAACTGCCGCCGAGGCTCCTCCCGAAATGACATTGCGCGAGGGTACCGGCATGAGGTCTGTATCGCTGCCCAAGATCAGCGCTAGAGCGCGACGTTCCGTTCTCGGCGGGGAACCCCTGCCTGAGCCGCATCCTGGGCACCTCCTTCACGTCGGGGATTGAGGGGTTCTCAGCGGCCCGATTCGGATGGGCCGTCAGGGGTGGTTGTCGCCGGGCGTGTGGTTTGTGGGGTGGCGGTGGTGCCGGCACATCCGTCACAGAGTGGGTCGATACGCCCAACCCGTCACTCGCGGCGGGCGCGACATGCCCGGGTGGCGCGCTAGCATTGCTATCAGCTTCTGCCATCGAGGGAGGATCCATGGCGGCTCTCAGCATCAGAGATCTCGACGATGCGGTGAAGGAGAAGCTACGTCTTCGCGCCGCCCGCAACGGCCGTTCCATGGAGGCCGAGATACGCGCCATCCTGACCACTGCCGTCACCGATGACGCACCACGAACCGATCTGTTCAGCGCTCTCACGGACCGGTTCGCCCAGCTCGGCGGCGCCGACTTCGACCTGCCGCCGCGTACCACCCCGCCCCGGGCTGCGAGTCTGCCGGAGTGACGATCGTCCTCGACACCAACGTGGTCTCCGAACTCATGCGGTCCGAGCCAGCTCCGGCGGTGTTGGCCTGGCTGCAGCGGAGTTCCGGTTACGGGCTGTACACAACCGCGGTAACCATCGCCGAGATCCGATACGGCATCGCGCGCCTGCCGGAGGGCCGCCGGCGAAAATCGCTGCATCAGGCGGCCGACGAGATCTTCGCGGCCTTCCCTCGCCAGGTCCTGCCCTTCGACCTCGCCTCCGCCAGTGCCTACGCCGACATCGTCGCTGAACGGGAGAAGCAGGGTAACCCGATCAGCGGGTTCGATGCTCAGATCGCCGCCATCTGCCGCTCGCAAGCGGCGTCTCTGGCCACCCGGAACACCAGAGACTTCGTCGATACCGGCATCAGCCTTCTTGATCCGTGGCAGCCGCCCAACTGATCGGTACACGAATACCTGAAGAGGACCTGGCTGCCGCAGCGGCATCAGCACCGGCCTTGCGGCAGGTGGTCGCCCTGACTCGCTGGATCGGTCCCGGCCGCAAACCGCCCCAGACCGGTCAGTTGACCATGGCCGACGCCCGGCACCTGGTCGGTCTTCTGGAACCTGCGACGAGATTTGACCCGGTGATCGGCACCCGGATGTTCCGCACCCGTAGCAGCGCCGAACTTCCCCGGTTGGCGATCGTGGTGGCCTGGGCCAAGGCAGTCGGGCTTCTCCGAGTCGTGCACGACCGGTTGGTGCCGGTGAAGAAGAATCAGCGCCTGCTGGACCAGCCCGCGGATCTGTGGATCGTCATGTTCACCGCCTTCGACCAACTCGGCCGAGCACTCTGCCCGCCCGGCTGGTTCGCCCTCGTTGCTCGGCGAGGACTTCAGCGACGGGATCGCCGTACTGTTCGCCAGCATCGTTGGAGGCGGTGACGCCGTGCGCATCGAGGAGGCCCAGGAACAGATCTGGTCCACCCTCTCCATCCGCTACAACTTGGACGGAGCCATCACGGAGCAACTGGGGCACATCCGCACAGCCACCGACCGCGACCTGCGCCGCGCTGCCGGCGAGTTGGTCGCGTTCGGCGCGCTGACCGAGGACGGCGAAACATCGCACCTGTCCCCTGCCGCCGAGAAGATCCTGCGCGCCAGGTTCGCTGCCGTGCAGCCAGGTGATCAGATCGCTCAGATCAAGGTCACTCTGCTGGACATTGACCCGCCGGTGTGGCGACGCCTGGCCGTGCCCACGACATTGCGCCTGGACCGGCTCGACCATGTCATCCAGACCGACACAGACCTCTTGCAGCCCTGGTACGACTTCCATGACACCCGGGCCGCCCGCCGGGCCGTCGAGTGGCTACTTGACGAGTCGCTGATCGACGACCCAGGTCCCGGGCTGACCCGCGCGACGTCGGATCAATTTCCCGAGCGGGGCCGAAGTGGCATCGGTGCGGTCACGCGGTCAATCCCAGCCGGGTCTCGATGGCACGCTGGGCGGCGTCGGCCACGGCCATCACATCGCCGCAGGGTTCCACGAGCACACCGGCCTCATCCGGTTGCAGTGGCTCGAGTGCGGCGAACTGCGAGGCGACCAGAGCCGCCGGCATGAAGTGCCCCGTCCGGGCGGCGACGCGGGCGGACGCGGTCTGCTCGTCGACGAGCAGGTGCACGAACACGGTCCGAGCGTCGGCTTGCCGCAGCAGGTCTCGGTAGCTGCGCCGCAGCGCCGAACACGATACGACCAAGTCGCCGCGGAGCTCGACGATCCGCCGGCCGATCGCCCGCAGCCAGGGCAGCCGATCGACGTCGTCGAGCGGCAAACCCCGCGCCATCTTGGTGATGTTTCGGGCCGGGTGGAAGTCGTCGGCTTCGCTGTAGGGCCGGCCTAGGCGATCGGCCAGCAGACTGCCCACGGTGCTCTTTCCGCAGCCGGCAACCCCCATCACGACGATCGGTACACTCACTGGTCCCATCCCGTCCTGCGGCGCTGCCGTTCCCTGGCCTCTTGCAGGCACGTGTCGAACACGTCACGAGCCTCCTGGCGCTCGGCGGCCGTCAGCTCGATGCTGTCGAAGCCGGCGACGATCGCCGCGCGCAGCTCCGCGTCCAGCAGCAGCCCGTCGTCGATCTCAGCCAGCTGACCGCGGCTGAACGCGTACGCAGCCTCCGGCTGGCCGTGCACGACGGCCCGGGCCAGGCAGCGGTGTAACCACAGGGCGATCGGCTCGGGACTGTTCGGAAAATCGGGCACGTCTCCGCTCGGAAGCTGCGCAGGGCGGGCCCGGTGTTGGTCTCCGGCCCACTGCCGGTCGATCCGGTAATTCATCACCCCCACGACGACATGGGCCAGGCTGCGGAACGCCTCGTTGCCGGAGGCGGCCAGCAGCGCAGTGTGAAACCGCCCGTCGACGTCGCGAAACTGTTTCCGGTCCGCCTCGGTGAACGGTTTCCGATGCCCGATCTCGAACAGGTCCTCGGCGAGCCAGTACAGCTCTTGACACACGTCCGCGGTGGCGCGCTGTGCGGCGAAGCGGGCGGCGGCCGGCTCGAGCACGTCGCGCAGCTCGGCCAGAGCACGGCGGACGAGGCGTGACGAGCGCAGCTGGAGCCGCCAGTCGATCACGGACGGATCGAGCATGTTCCACTCCTCCGGCTTCTGCACGGTGGCGCCGACGCGCGGAGTGATCTGCACCAGCCGCATCTGGCTCAACGCCTGAATCACGTCACGGCCGGTGGCCTTGCTGACGCCGGTGCGTCTGGCGACAGCTTCGGCGCTGATCACATCTCCGTCCCGGAATCCCGGCTTCTGTTCGACGATCAACAAGCCGATCGCATCCAGGGCCTGTTCGGGTGCGGATTTCAGCTGCGATTCGGGACCGGTGTCGCTGCTGGCGTCTTCGGGATTGTCGACCATGGCCTGACCGTACCAGGTTCGACCGAATTGGACATCCACTGACCCGGGATCTGGTGGAGCCACAAAGTCTTCCGTAACCTGTCTACAGACTCCACGTTGAACTACCACGTTTGCGCCTCCGGATTCGGCCGGCGGCGCCTGGCTAGGCGAGAGAAGAGAGCCCATCATGATCCAGAATGAGGACGGTGACAGCGAAGCTGACCGTATTCCCGCGCTGCAACCGGCCACGCCCTCCGGGCCACGGGTGCCTGCCCAGCCGGCAGGGCACCCGAAGTTGCAGACCTCGGTTCAATTCGTCATCTCCGCGCTGGTCGCCACGGTGTTCGCCATGCTCGGCGGATGGCTGATGTACGTTCAGACGCACCAGGTGGTAGTGGGGCTGTTGTTCGGCGCGGCCACATTCGCCGGTGTGCTCGACCGTACGTGGACGATCTTGCGGCGGTTCGTCGATCAGCGCGAGTAGACGCCCACCTCCAGTGAATCATCCCGGCGGAAGAATGAGCCCGGCCCGACCCGTCGTCCCAAGAGGAGTTGGGCCGCTGTGGCAGTCAGTGCAGGCGCAGCGCGAATAGCGTGATTCGCCGTGAGGCTTCACGGAAGTCTCCCCCATCGATCAACGGCCCCGTGTACACGTCGTGGGTGTGGTGGGGCACTCCCTCCCCGCACCATCCTCCATACAGGGTGGCACCGGTGAGGGAGATGCCGCCCAGTGTGAGCGAAGCCCTGGAACGTCCGGGCGGGCCGTTACAGCAGCGTCGCGGCGTCCTCGAATGATGGGCGGTCGCGGTGGACAGGGGCAGCGGCCGCCTCCGGTGGCGTTGGTGCACCGTTGGCCGTTCTTCTTCACCGCCTCACACCGCACAGCGGGGTCATGCACGTGACACAGGCCGGACGGCCGCGCATTGATCGGGCACGGGTTGCCCTTCCGTGTCGTGGCGCGGCAGGCCTGCGCCTCGGCCGGCGGGCCAGCGGCCTTCACGGGCCTGCGGCGCGGCCGGCTCGTCAGGCCGAGCGGGCACGGGCGGCGGGCACTCCACCGCGGTGCGCGAATACAGCCGTTGACCCGCCGATGTCCGTCGCACGGTGGTCGGCACGCGGACCAGGCGCAGCTCCAGGCCGAGCGCGTCCAGTCGTTCCTGCCAGCGATGCTTGTGCTCGGCCGGCACCGCGGCCGTTTCGGCGTCGACGAACGTCCCCCAGTCCGGGTCGCGCCACGCCTCGGTGACGATCCGGGCCGCCTCATCGACACTCGGCGGCTGCGGATCCGGATGCGGCAATGCCGGCTTGTCTGCCTGCTCCGCCGGGTTAATGGCGATCCACTTCCACCGCACGGCCCGGTCGAGCGCCCCATTGAGGATCCAGTGGATCTGGCGGATCGTGGACGCGGACAAGCCCACACAGGCATGCCGCCGGCAGCGGTCGTCGCACTCGTGTGGTTGCGACGTCCGGTGCTGGACATACCGGCGGCCGTCGCAGTGATCTCGGCACTTGCGCAGCCGGGCGTAGAAGGTCTCCAGCAGCTCGGCGTCCACCCTGGCCACCTGGACCTCGCCGAGCATCGGCCGGACATGTCCTCGATCTTCAGCACGTAGCCGCGCCGCGTGGACGGTTCGACGTGGAGCACTTCAAGCCACCGGTCCAGCAGCTGGTTCACGGTCGCCCGGGTCCGCGGGTCGCGCCGCTCGTCCACCTGGTTCAGCAGCCGGTCCGCTTCTTCTCGGCCTCGCGGGCCGCGTTCGGTCCAGGTGGGATCACTTCGGTGAGGTCGTGCCGCCGCTTCGTCAGCGGATCCACCCCGGCATAAGCGCGGACGCGGAGCGCGCCGCTGGGAAGTGCGTCGATGGTGCCGCGCTGTCGCTGGCGGGGAGCCGCCTGTCGCGTCATGAGCCCGACGCTAGCACCGCTCATGTCACGGACCGCGTCATGCGACGCTCGATCAGGCGGGTTCCCGCCATGTTTGCGCAGGTGGACCGGACGTTGCACCATGCGAACCGGGCTATGGTGGTTCCAGGAATCCCGATGCCAGGACGTTTGTCCAGGTCGCACACACCTCGCGGGGTGCGTTGAGTGCCGCGGTAGCCGCGGTTCGCCGCGGCTCAGGCGGCCTCGAAACCCACCCTGAGTCGTACGTCCAACGCCGTCGCCAGCCGTTCCAGCACCGCCAAGGTAGGAACAGTTCCGCCGGCCTCGAACCGGGCGACCGCGGACTGCGTCATTCCCGATGCCTTTGCCAGCTGTGTTTGGCTCCACCCTCGGCGCTCTCGAAGTTCTCGGACAGAACGACCGAGTTCAAAGGCCAGGCGCGCCGCATCGTAGGCCTCTGCAGCACCGGGCTCCGCCATTCGCCGCTCCCGCATCGCGGCCCAACCGCTACTTTCACTCATGACCCAGCCTCCTCGTGCGCCTCGTCGATACACCGCGCCAACGCCAGGCGCGCCCGGTCGATCTCCCGCTCATCCCGCATGCGCGTCTTGTGGAAAACCGTCAACAGGATGATCCTCCGGTCGGCCGCGATCCAGTAGGTGATCCGGACCCGACCGCCGCTCCAGGTGGAACCGCAGCTCGCGCAGCTTCCGATCAAGTTGCTTCGTGTGAGGCTCATCCAGCAGCGGCCCGTGCTCAGCGAGCAGGTCGACGTAGAACGCCGCATGGGCGAACTGAGGGGTCGGGAGACTCTCCAGCCACTTCTCCACCTCTGGCTCAAGTTCGACAGCACCCCAGGCCATAGCAGCGATGCTATACCAGGTCGGGTCACAGCGTTGGTTCGCGCAATGCCAAAGTTCGGTCGAACCAACTGCAGGTCAAAGCCACTCGTGGGGCGGGTGGGACTCGAACCCGCGACGAGGGATTATGAGATCAAGAAGCCGGGACCGACGACCTGGGTGCAGCGACGGTGAGCAGCCGGGATCCCCCTCGGCGCCTGACATCACTCGACGGCGCTTGCCGGTGTGCTGCGGACCAGATGCGGACCGCTGGCGGCGAACCGCGGGTAAAGCCTGTGGATGCCGACCTCTACGCTGAGGTGGTGATCAAGTGGTTGAACGTCGCCTACCTGCTGGTGTTCTTCGGCCTCATCGTGGCCGGCCTCTTGCTCGACCCGACCTGGTGGGCGGGCGTCCTCGTCGGGACCGCAGCGGTGGCACCCATCATAATTGCGGACGTCGTGCTTACCCGGCGCCGGGCGCGCTCCGCGGCCAACAACCGCGCGTAGGTCCGCCTGAAAATCGGAAGGTCGGCGGTTCGACCCCGCCCCTGGCCACCAGCGCCCAAACGGGCTTCCGAAGCGCCGACCAGCGGAAACGCAGGTCGGCGCTTCGTCGTTGCGGCATCGGTCTCGGTTGCGTCTTTGACCCTTGCTCACCGCTGAACACCCATGATCACCACAACTAATCGCACGCAGATCGCACGCCGCTGCCCGCCCTTCGGCCATCCCGCTCACCGTCGACCCACCCTCCGGGGAGCGGGCCGCCACCGGGGCCGCCACGACGAGACCACCGCAAGACAGGTACGGACGCTGGCGGCCCCGGCGGTGGTCTGCTCGGCTTGCCTGGGTCGATGGTGGGCGGGATGGCTCTCCCCCATCCCGTGATCCCGAGCGCCCCCGCCGGAGGCATGTCCCCGGGCCGGGATGATTCGCGCGAAACGCGAGTCCTCACCCCTGGAAGTTGCGAACATTACGAAGAGTCGGCTCGTGCTGAACGGGGGACGCCGATGCCGATCGAGGTGCTGATGGACCGCCAGGTGAGGGTCGAGTACTCGCAGCTCTACGTCGTCAGCGACCCGGACGACGACCGCCCGGACCTGCAGGAGACGTACCGCGGACAGACGAACGGGCTGTGCGGCGCAGCGGACCTGGGAAACATGACCCTCACGACGGGCATCGAGATGGGGCCGGTGAGCCTGCGCGCGGAACTGCACGGAAGCGAGCCGCCGGTAGAGGACTCCTGGGAGGACGTCGTAGAGGTCTCCTTCACCGCCACCACGGACCAGGTGATGGTTCAGGAATGGGACGGCGACACCTATCCCCTGAACCTGCCATCGGGCCAGTATCGGGTCCGGTACTGCGTGCGTGGCATGGATCAGGCCCACCGCGTGGGCATCAGCGATGAGCCGGTCGACTTCTACCTGTTGCAGTTCTGGCCCGGGCCACCGGCTGCCGACCGGATCATCCGGCAGACCAGCAAGGAAGCCGCCCACGCACACGATGTCGTGCAGCGGCGCAACGCGTCGGCATCGGGCTCCCGCAGCCGTCGCAGCGCCACCCGGAAGGTCAACGAGGTACGCCGAATGCCTGGCACGCCGTAACCGTCAAGGCCACCGCGTCAGGTGCGGCGCGCCGCGACGCGCGATGCCGGCCGAAGGCCGCCAGCAGCGGGCCGCGGCGCGCACGGTGCGCCGCGCTTGCGCGGCGCCTTGATCCTGAAAAAGGTGAATTCGGCAGTACCCCGGCTCGTCCTCGATGTCCTCCGTCGGGTGATGCGCGACAGTCATCCGCCACGGGACTGCGACAGGTACGAGTGCGGATGGCGGCCGAACCCCGCTTCGCCAATGAGACGATCATGGCGTGGACGCGAGACCGCTCACGCAGCGAGAGCGAGAAGTTCTTGAGGCACTGCTGACCGTTGACTTCCAGGACGTCGAACGCCTGCGGCGCCAGGCGGCGGACGTGGCGGTCGTCGGCATGTGCGGCTGCGGGTGTCCCTCCATCGACTTCGAGCGTGGTCGCGGCCTCGGGATGGCGATACGCGTCAACGCCAGCGTTCGTGGCTCCAATGACGGCCTGTTCCTCTTCACGATCGAGGACCCGCAGCGTGGAGAGGTACTTGGCGGCATCGAGTGGGTCGGCGTCGAGGACGAAGACCCGGGCGAACTTCCATCGTCCGACGTGCTCGACATCTCCCCGGCTTGATTCGCCAACCCGCCCCAAATGCTCGCACATCAGCCAGATCCCTGCATGTGCCGCCTGAGGTCGTCGCCAGGGTTCTAGGCCTGCCGCGCATCACCTGGCGAAGATGTGTCGCGTATCTGTTGTCGGATCACAGACCGTCCACGCGGCACCGATACGCGAGCCTGCACCGCACCCAGATCCTGCCGGTGTGGGAGCGGGTTCCGCTCTCAGCAGTCACGCACGCCGACGTCGGGGAGTGGGTCCGCATGGCTCAGGCCGGACTGTCTCCGTCCACGATTCGGCAAGCGCACCGCGTGTTCTCGCTAGCGCTCGCGCTCGCCGTCCACGATGGTCGGTTGCCTCGCAATGCGGCAACCGGCGTACGACTGCCGCGCGTCGGCCGCGCGGAGAAGGCGTTCCTCACCCACGCCCAGGTCGCCGCGCTCGCCGCCGCCGCAGAGCCGCACGGGTTGATCGTCCGCTTGCTGGCGTACACCGGGCTCCGCTGGGGCGAGCTGGCCGCCCTCCGAGTGCGCCGGGTTGATCTGGTGCGGCGCAGCCTGGTGGTCGCGGAGTCGGTCACGGAGATCAACGGGCGAGCAGTGTTCGGCACCCCGAAGACGCGCCAGCGTCGATCAGTGCCGCTCCCCCGATTCCTGGTGGCGCCGTTGCCGGCGCACATGGGTGGCCGAGGACCGGACGATCTGGTGTTCACGTCGCCGGGCGGTGAGGTGCTGCGCACCAACAACTTCCGTCGCCGGGCGTTCGATCGGGCCGCCGAGTCGGCCTGACTGGCGGGCCTGACTCCGCACGAGCTGCGGCACACCGCCGCGAGCCTGGCCGTCGCCGAGGGCGCGAACGTCAAGGCCGTCCAGCGGATGCTCGGACACGCCTCGGCAGCGATGACGCTCGACGTGTACGCGGACCTGTTCGAGGACGACCTGGACCAGGTCGCGGACCAGTTGGACCGGGCGGCGGCCCGCATTGCTGCGGACTCAGTGCGGACTGAGGGGGCCGGTCCGGTGTTCGAGGCGGTCAAGCCGAGTCGTCGTCATCATGGCTGAGCTACGGGTTTGCATGGCGGGCCGGACGTTGCACCACGCGAACCACGCCACCACCGTCCCCGGCGGCCCGCTACCGGGACGTTTGACCAGTTCACCTAGCAGGTAGTCATACTCGGGGTCGCCGTCGGCGGTCCCGAGCGGGTGTCAGGAGCGGCGCACCGCCACCACTAGAGTGGTACCATATCCGGTACGACCTTGGGAGGCATCGTGACTTCAGCGATCAGTGCCAGCGAGGCACGCAAGTCCCTCTTTCCGCTCATCGAGCGCGTCAACGAGGACCACACCCCGATCGAGATCGTCTCCAAGCGTGGTAACGCCGTCCTGGTGAGTAAGGAGGACTGGGACTCGATCATGGAGACCAATTACCTGCTTCGATCGCCCGCCAACGCCAAACGCCTCGTCGAGAGCGTCGAGCAGTGGCGAGCCGGCCGGGCTACCGAGCGCGAGTTCGGTCCTGAGGAGTGAAGCTCAGCTGGACCGACAATGCCTGGGACGACTACCTGTACTGGCAGACCCAGGACCGTAAGACCCTCAAACGCATCAACGCACTGATCGCCGACATCAAACGTGACCCTGACGGCCCCGGCATCGGCAAGCCGGAGATTCTCCGGAACAACCTCGCAGGGCTCCGGTCCCGGCGCATCGACGACGAACACCGCATGGTGTACGCCGTCGAGGCCAACGAGATCACCATCATCTCCTGCCGGTACCACTACGAGTAGCGCCGGCCCTATCGTTGCTGCTCAGCGGCGTTTGGCGAACTCTGCCAAGCGCTCGCTGAGCGGGCTCACCCGCGGGCGCGGTGGCCGATCGAAATAGCCTGGCTTGACCTCGCGCAGCAGCGCCTCACCGTCCCGGCTCCAGGCGAACCGTGGTCGTTTCAGCAGCCGCCGGAACACGACACTCGCCTTCTCCGGATCTCGAGCAGCCAGCCGGCGCAGGACCATCGGTTCCACGCTGTCGTCCTCGATGTAGGACAGTGCTTGCTCGCGCCATCGGCGGCGTCGCAGCAGGTCGGGGTTCGCGAACGCTTCCTCCACGAGGCCGAACTCCGCGTAGAAGCCGAGTCCGTCCATCTCGTCGTAGATCAGCGCCACCGTCTCCGCATCGGTCAGGTCCGGCGGCAACGACATCGACACCGCAGGAGGGACGTCCTTCGGGTCCGGCCCGAGAACCGCGTCCCGGCAGTACGTGTAGTAGTCGTCGAGTCGCTCCTGTGTCTGTTCTCCCGGGACCACCAGCAGGTCGGTGCCGAAGAACTCGACGAACCGTGCCCGGTCAGCACGCTGGTGTTCCCATGCCAGTGCCATCTTGTCCGGGTTTCGGAACACCGCTTCCGGCGTACGCAAGGACATGTCCAGCGCGAGCTGATAGGCGATGTCCCGATCGCTGGCGCGCAGGATCTGTACCGGCCCGCTCAGCATCCACTCGTCACCGACCGCAACCAGCCGGGCGATGATGAACGAGCGGCTCGGCATCTGCTTGAACACGGCCGGGCCCATGTTCGACCGGACCCGATAGGTCAAGTCGTCGACCAGACTCTCCACCACGAGCGCTGACCCGTCCTTGCGCTGCACCTCGAACGGGCCCTGCACCACATCGCGCCAGCCGAGCACCATCTCCCGCTCGACCTCCGGCAGGTCCGGCCGGGCCTCCACGAACTGCTCCACCACCGTCCGGCCGTTAGCCAGCCGGTGCTCCAGCACGAAACAATCCCAGAGCAGCATCCACCGCTGCTCATCGGCGTCTTCCAGGCCGTTGCCGTACTCGGCCAGAAAACTCGACGCCGCCCGGGCGTAGCGGGGCTGTTGAGAAAACGCCACCAGCTCGCCCTTGAGGTCACCAGCCCGTCGTAGCAGCGCGCCATCAGACATCGACATGCCACCAACCTATGAGCTGCCGAAGTCAGACCGTCACAGGGTGCCTCGTTCGGGTGATCATTCGGTGAGGTATCGAGCGAGGCGTTCGGCGTTGAGTCCCCGCATCGCGTCCTCGACGGCTTCCGAGTCGGAGAGATCGATACCACGCGCCGTCAACTCCGCGGCGATCTGCTTGGCCGGCCCCCACGCCGCCGTGTCGTCGAACGCCTCCTCGAACGCAGGAAGGAAAGCATCGACGGCCTCCACCACCGGACTGATCCATACCGGGTCGACTTCACGGCGTTCCAGGCTGTATCGGATCCAGCGCCGCAGCACGTCCGGCAACGCGGCACGCTGCCCGGCGTCCAGCGCCGCCTTGCGCGGCAGCCAGTCGGCCAGGAACAAGCCGACCTGTTCCGGGCTCCAGCACAATGGACCGCTGGTCATGTAACCGTCACCGTAATCCAGGAACAGCTCGGCCAGTGACCTGGCGACCGTGTCGTCGACCGGCGCGAAGCCATCAAGCAGTCGTTCCCGTTCCTTATCGCCCATCGGCTGCCAGTCACGGAACTCCGGCAGATACGACCGGCATCGCGACCAGGCCATCGCCCGCAAGTCGACGAAGTCGTCGTCATCGTGGCGCGGCCAGGTCATGTCCGTGGTCCGCAACGCGTCCGCCAGCTCCGCCAGCGCAACCTCGACCGGGCACTCGACAGCCAGCATCGGCACCTCATCGGGCTCACGCAGCCGATCCCAGGCTTCCGCAGCCCCGGGCTGCAACACCGCCAGCTTGTCCACCAGCACACCACCGGCGAGGGAGATCTGGGCCATCAACGTGTGCGGTGTCTGCCCGGCGAACTCGACGAACAACACATGCTCGCTGTCCCAGACATCCACTGCCCGCCACGCCCGGACCGGCTCAAAGACAGGCACCTCCAACCACTCCGGCACCGGCTGGCTCTCCGACAAGATCTCCAGCGTGTCGTCCAGCATCGACCACTCACCAGGAGCGGCGACACGGCGCAACGCCGCCACCGCGGCCAGCCCGTGCGGCGACGGCCGGGTCGACGCCCGGCCCACCACCTCCAGATGGAACATCTCCTCCGGATCACGCTCGCCCAGCCCCGCCATCGACCACGCCGCACCGAGCCACCCACTGGCCCACCGCTCGACCTCAAGCACACTGTCCTCAGACACGATCGTCACCGCGTAACGCATCAACCGATCCGACAACCGCAACTCACGCACCGGGCGCTGCGGGCGTCTCGGCTTACCGCGTCCCGCAGGACGACCACGGCTTTTGGGCATGTACCCGTCTACCACACCCAGCCCGGGACGACGCCCGAGCGATCCGCGGGTTTGCGCAATGCCACGTCCGGCCGGCATGAACATGCAGGCCAGGAACGAAGTGGGGCGGGCGGGACTCGAACCCGCGACCGAGGGATTATGAGTACCGAAACTCATAGCGCTATGCGAGTGCGCCTGACAAGTGGCAGGGGCCCGTCCGCAAGCGGCGCAATCCCTTGCTTTATCAGGGTGCGCGCGTCCTCTTTGGATGGTCGCGCGCATGGAAACGAGTGGGACGCCCGGCTCGCCATCGTGCGGCCCGCTTGCGTACGCGAACGGGCCACCCTGGCGACGACAGTCAGGGTGGCCCGCTCCATTCATCACGCAGGGCACGTCATCGGCGGAGGTACGGCGCCTCAGTGCCCTTCCGTTCCGCGCCCCGGCCTGAACGAGTCGACAAACAAGAGCCGGGGGCGGATTCGGTTGACGTGACGTCGTGCGGCTACGGGGTCTCGGTCAAGTCGAGCTTCACGATGCCACTGGGGCGGAGCACGGCCAGATTGAGCCGGGCCTCGACGCGCATCGCTACCTGGTTCGCCTCGAACAACGTGCCGCCGTTCCCGGCACCGAAACGCGCCGGATCATAAAGCGCGTCCGACCAGTCGATGCGCGCATCCTCGCGAACGAAGAGCTTCGTCGACCCGGCAAAGTCTCCAAAGTAGGCGGTACCCACCGGGCACGCGACGCTCACGCAAACCGGTTTGGACCACAATCGCCGCGAGGCGCTTTCGATGGGCACGTTGGCACCGGACTCCGTCAGGAGCAGGTTCCCGGTCGACGATGCGCTCATCTCGATATTTGCCCAGTCGGTCGGCGACAGAATCCAAGCCGATCCCGGTAGCCCCTGCAGCTCAAGGGCTGTGACGGCGGCACGCGTCGTTGCGATCAGGCTTGTCGCGTACGCAACGGTGAGCACGCCGGACGTGTTGGCCAGGCCGGTGAAGTTCTCGCCGATCCCGTCGCCGTTGATAATCTGGTCCTCAATGGACTGCTCCAGGCCGGCTCGCATCTCAAGCTCAAGGAACTGGCTCAGCGCGGGGGCATCGGCCAGATCCATGCGAGATATCGATTCCGACAAATGTGCGACGACCCTAGCCCTGTCCTCCATGAGCGCCGTCGTATAGATCGACGTCGGTTTCTTGGCACCGGGGGCAACCGGCCGAGCATTGGTCGTCCTGACTGTTTGCTTGAGGAAACTGTACGACCCGCCCGTAGGCTCGGCCGGAATGATCGCCCGAACGCCGGTCACCGGTGTGCCCATCGCCGTGACAGCGGGTGCGGGCAGAGCAGTAATCACGCTGCCACTCGGCACGAGGGCTTTGTAGCGGCCAAGGTGATCGCTGTTCGCCTTGATCATCGCCTCTGTCCACGCGGAACCGAGCTGCGCCTTCGCGGCCGGCGAGCCGTACGCGGCACTGCCAGACGGCATGTACGGGCTGCCGACAGGGCCGAGCAGGTCTGCCATCGCCTGCCGGATGCCTTCCGCTTCCTTCGCGCGGACGGCGGCGGACGCGGAGTCGCGTGCTTCCTTGACGAGACTCCACGCGTGCGCGGACTCGTCCTCAGTGAGCGAACGTCGGTCGGCCTTCGCCTCGGCCAAGAGCGCGTCGACAGCCTTGATCTTGGCTTGCGCTTCGCCACGGAGGCGCTCGAAGCGCGTCGGGATGTCTGTCATGTTGGGAACCCTCCCGCTGATCGAATGTCGGGCTCCGAGTGCGCGGGGCACCCCGGCGCGGCTCGCGCAGCGGCCAGCGTCAACGTGTGAATGAGAGCGTGCCTCGGAGCGAGGTGACCTCGACGGGTGCGGGGCGTTCGGCAGTTGGCCTCATGCCTGGCCCACGGACGCCGCGAGCCCTCGGAAAGGGCTTCTGGCGCGCTGCCGGTGGCGCATGACCTCAGAAGGTTTTCTGCGCGTTCCCGGCGCTCCGGTGATCGCCTACAGCCTCAGCGTATCGCGTCACTGACCGTCCGCTAGGGATTCTGCGACGAAATAGCGGGCCACCTCGCGGCCCTCGACCCACGTGGTGACCTCGGCCCCCTGGCGCAGCTCCAACAGCCGCGACGCACCGCCATCGTCGTCGAGCGACCACAGGGCGGCCCGGCCGTCCGCCTGCTCGGCGACCACACCGAACGAGGAAACGAGGCTCACGCGCCCAAGCGTGCCGCCGATCGGCAGGTTAAGCGTGAGGGCGACGACGAGGTCGGTCCCGACGTCCTCGTCTACATCGACATATTGCGGCATGATGATCAATCCTCGTTTTCGTTGGGTAGATCGTCGCCGTGGCGTCCAATGACGGCCATCCAGGCGACGTTTTGTATCACGCTATGTACCAAGGTCCTGAAAACCCGCGCGCGGGTATGCGCGGCTAGCGAGGTCTCTTGGCGCGCCCGACGCTGAACTTTTGGACACCCCTTCCCCGCTCGCGCGGCCTCCGAGCTGCCTCGTACGCGCCCGCGTCAGGCCGCCCGTCCTGCGGCGCGTCGTCGGCCTGTTCGTCGTTCTCACGCGCTCACAGGAGCCCACGCCGACGCCACACGTCGGCCGACTCGTGCGACCTTGGGTCGAGCAAGGCGGCATTGAGGAAAGCGACCATCTCGCGTCCTATCTGCACCGCGTCCTCTGGCGGCGATGGCTCGCCGGGCCGAGCGTCGCGGTCGCCGTGAGGCTCAGGCGTCGAGCGGGTGTCCGGCTCGCTGCCCGCGTCGACCGGCAGCGACCAGAGCACGCCTTGGCCGCCCCGGGTGCGCTTGCCCTGCACGCAGACGCCGAGAACATGCACCGCGCGCCGCACCGACCGTTCGGCATGTCCGGCCTGCCGCCCCGCAGCGATAACCTCGCTCGCCTGCATCGGCCCGTCCCGTCCGGTGAGGTACGGCCGCAGCCACCGGGAGGCGGCGGCCACGGCGGGACTGGTCGCCGTGCTCATCGGCGTTCCCTCTCGCCCTTGCGCGGCTTTACGTCCGCGTTGGCGGCGGCCCGTGCACGCTCCGCGAGCGCGGCATATTCCTCGCCCGTCAAACCGAGAACATCCGCGCCGCACGCGACGGCGATCCGCTTGCCGAGCGCGACGACCGGGAACGCCGGGTCGGTCTCCCGCCCGACCAGCCCGGCGACCCATCGCGCGACGGCGTCGTCTCGTCTCGACGCCTCTGGCATCACGGCATCGGGTGCCACGAGTCCACCGCCCATTGGCTAGCCGCCTCCGCCGACTCGACGACGACGTACGCGCGGGCACGCCCGTACAGGTCGCGCTCTGTCGGCACCATCACGCCGCGCACGGGTGTCGGCTCGCCATCGCGGTCGAGCCGATGTTCGTCGCCGTCGGACGCGGGCGCGGCGCTGCCCGTGCTAGCTCTCTTGCTGGACATCTCGGCGCTCCTGTCTGGTCGGTGTGGCCTGGTCGATCGGGTCGAGCGGGTCTTCCGTCAGGCGGCGGCCCCGGGCGTACCGCCCGACGCGGCGAAGCCACGCGCTGAGCATCGGCCGGAGGCGGTCGTTGCCGACGTTGCAGTCGGACTCGTGCGCCATCTGCCCGGTACTCAGGGTCAAGGCCGCCCCGCAGGCGTCGCACCGCCCCGTGATGTCGGCGCGTCGGCGAGCGCGCAGCGCGCGCAACAGGTCCGGCGGCATCGTGGACCACAGTCCGGGGATGAGGTAGATAGACCCGCCGGGCACTGGGCCACGGTGGTACAGGTCGTCGTTGCCGTCGCGGGCGAGCAGGACCAGCGGGCCGTCGTCGTCGAGGCAGCGGGCCACTGTGGCGATGGTGTCTGCCCGGTTGTGGCCGGGCGCGGAAGTCAGCATGTTCTCTCTCTTGTCTGTCCGTCACGGACACTTTCTGGTGAGGCGGCCGGTGACTGGTTCCCACTGGTTCCCACTGGTTCCCGGGAACCGGTCGAGTGACTGGTTCCCACCGGTTCCCACCCCTATAGGGGGGAACCAGTCACGGGAACCAGTCGCGACCCGGTCACGGAGCCTCGTCACCGGAACCGGTCAGAACGAAAACGTGAGCGCCTCGCGGGCCGCTCGCTCTGCTGAGGTGACCGTCCATGACCAGCCGATCCAAAGCGTCACCGACTGCGTTGACGCGCAACGGCACTGCCTCCCGAACCCGGCGCCCGGTTACCGGCCCATCCGCGTGGAGAGCCTTCACCGCGTTCAGAACGGTCTCGTCGATCTCGGCCTCGCGGGCAGTGTCGCGCCCGTCGGACTCGGCGGGCTCGCGAGCCTGCCAGAGATCCACGGTCAGCCATGGCCGGTCCGGTGGCCGGGTGTCGTCCACGACGAACTCGCCGAGGTAGAACTTGCCCGGCTCGGACCGTGTCCGCTGACCGTGGCGGCGGAGGTGGCCGGGCCGGTCTTTGAGCACGTACAGCCGCGAGCGCCCCCGCCCGCCGCGTCCGAACGCCTCGACGGATTCCAGCGAGAACAGTGCGCCCGAGAGTCCGTTGACCTTGTGGATCGAACCGATGGCGGTACGGCCCCGCCGCTCGGCGTCCTTCACGACGTGGTCGGCGGCGAGCGTGGCCGCACCGACGGCCGTGAACGGCTTGACCAGATACCGGCGGAACGCCGCCGCGCCGTCCTCCTCGCGAATGCCCCAGCCGTGCAACGCCATCGCCTCATTGGTGCCGTCGAGCACGACCAGCGTCGGGTGCAGCTCGACCAGGGCGGCGATGGCGTCCGCCGTGCGGGGTTGCTCGGGGCCGACGAAATGGAACCGCTCCCGAATGGCGGCCTCGGGGACGTCCATCGCCACCAGCCGCTCTATCGTGCCGGTCGGGTCAGACTCCTCGAAGTGGATGTACACGACGTGATTCCCCGCGAGTAGTTCGGCCTTGACGCACGCCAGGGAAACCCAGCTCTTGCCGACCTCCATTTCGCCGATGACGGCATGTTCCTTGCCGGGGTACAGCAGACGTAGACCGTCGCTGCGGGCGAGCCCCACGACCGGCTCAGCGGGCTTTACCCGCCCGTCGAGGTACGGCCCAAGGTCGACGGGGGTCCACGAGCCGAACATCGGCGCCGGGTCGACCTCCCTGACGAGCACGAACTCGTCAAGGCCGTAGCCCGCAGCAATGTGGTCGGCCGCATCCTTGCCGACTTTTGCCTCGACGATGCACACCTTGGTTGCCACCGCGGCCAGGCCGGCCGCCACCTGCTCAGCGTGCCTGCGGCCGGGCGCGTCGCGATCGGACACGACGACGACGTGCGCGCCACGGAAGTGCTCGGCATACTCTGGCCGCCATTTCTCGGCGCCCATCGCGTTGCACGTCGCCACGCCGCCGAGCGTCTCGACCGCGTGCACGTCCTTTTCACCCTCGACAATGTGAACGGGTACGCCCGCCGCCACCGCCGCGAGCGCCTCAGGCAACCGGTACAGCGCGGGCGCGTTGCGGTCCGCGATGTCCTGCCGGAACGTCTTGCTTCTCTCCTGTTCGATGCGCCGGACCGTCCGTGCAGGCTTCCCCTCGGCCGTCACGTACCCGTAGCTGGCGGCGAAGTCCTCGCGGCCGGGTCGGCGCGGCTCGTCGTACAGGTCACGCCGTGTCAGGCCGAGCGCGCTCAGCACGTCGTCGATGCTGCACCCGGCTTGGCAGTAGACGAGCGCGCAGCCCTCGGCGATGGCAATGCCGAGGCTGGGCGTGTGATCGTCGTGGGCGGGACAGCGCGCCTTCCACTGCACGCCGGTCCCGTTCGGCATGTACCCCGTCACGGCTACGAGCTGGTCGACGAGCCGATCGAACGCGCTCACAGAGGTCGCCACGCTGGTCATCTCGACCACCTCGGCGTTGCCGAGAGTCCTGCCGCCTGCCGCTGCTCTGGCAGAGCACGATCGAGCCACGTCGCGTGGTAGTCGATGGCCTCGGCCCCGGCGTTCGTGCCGATCTCAAGCAGGCGGTCGAGCGCCCGGCTGATCCGGCCTCGGCGACGTGCCACGGCGAGGGCGTGGCGACGGCGTACGCGCTCGGCGCCCGCCCCCGTGGCCGCTCGTCGGGGTCGCGGGATCGCACGATCGGGCGCACCGCCCGCAATCGCGACGAGGCTGTCGCCGCTGCACGTAGGCTTGACGGCGCGAGTGTTGTCGGTGGCGTTGGCCGGGTGCCCAGCCCGGCCTTCGTCGTCTCTCACTCCGACCGCCCACCTTCACGGCGCAGCCCCTTGCGCCCCGAGCTGCGCGCACGGCTGCTCTTGAAGGCGAGTGCGGTGAAGTACCTCTTGCGGGCGTGCTCGGCGCGACGCTCGCGCTCGGCGGGCGGCAGCACGCCGTCGGGATCGACCTCGCGCGAAAAGCGGTCCATGAACGCCGCGCGGGCTTTCGGCAGGTGATGTTCCGGGTCCTCTCGCGCCCACCGGGCGTGTGCGGCGAGGCGGCCGCGCATCGAGCGCTGCTCTGGTGTCAATTCGGGCACGGCTGGCCCTCCCTCTTAGGGAATGGCCGGTGCCTCAACTCCGACAAGGCGAACTTGGTCGCCAGGCTGTGATAAGTGACTTAGAGCATAGCGGCCACCCTGCCGCCGGGTACCAAGAACGCGAATAAGTTCCTAACTAGACAGGGGGTTGAGCGTGTTGATGGCCATCACGCGTCGCCGCCCGCTCCTCAGGCCCTGCAAAATCTGATCCGCCGGAAGGCTGTGCGTGGCGCATTCGCACTCAGCCGTGAAGACGTCGCGTCGCCCGTGCTGCAGATGCGCATCCGGGACGAAGCGGGAGGCGAGTTCATGGACGAACTGGGCGCGCGGCTCGGTCCTATGACGAGCGCGGGCGCGGTCCTCCGACCATGTGAAGGGGTCGCCACTCGTTATCGAAACTTCGGTCACGACTGTCTCGGTCGTGCGAGCCGCGCCATACCCGACGACGACAGGCCCCGCTTCGGTCGCGTACACCGCTGCGATGCGGCCGTTGCAGCGCGGGCACGCGATCACCATCGGTAGGTAGCGGGAGCGCGCCGACGGCTTGCACCGACGCAGCGCCTTCAACGTCGCCGCAAGCTCCGGAATCTCCGATGGGTTGCGGTACATCGGCGCGTCAGTCACAGCCGATCCCCCGGGGACAGTCGGCGGTGGGCAGCGATGGCGCGCTCGGCTGCGGTGCTGGCCGCGTATCGTCCGACCATCTGCGCCGAGCGCCACCCAGCGAGGCTCATGAGGTCCTTCTCCTGTCCCCCCTCTGAGAGAAACAGGTGGGCGAACGTGTGCCGGAACTGGTGCGGGTGGATGTGCGGCAAGCCAGCGTCGGCCGTACGCCGGTCGAGAATCTGAGCGATTCCCGACACGGTCAACGCGCCTTTCTTGCCAAGCCAGAACGCCTCTGTCTTGGTCGCCATCGGGTGCCGCGTCCGCGCCCGCCTGTACCTGCTCAGGCTGTCACCTGTCTTCTGACCGAACGGCACCGCGCGACCACGGCGGCCCTTGCCGAGGACGTGAGCGCAGTCATGTGTGAAGTCGACGCCGTCGACGGTCATCGAGGTCAGCTCGCTGACACGGACCCCGGTATCGATCATGAAGCGAATGATCGCAAGGTCCCGCCGGTTCTCGAAGCTGCTGCCCTTGCAGGCGTCCAGCAGAGTCCGTAGGTCGTCGTCGCGGAGTACGGGCACAGGCTGCTCGGGCACGGTGGGCGGCTTCATCCGCTCCATTGGGGATCGGGTGATCTCGCCATCATCGAGCAGCCACTTCCATAGCTGCTGCAACGAGCGGTAATGCTTCGCCACCGTCGCGGCCGATACGCGCTCGGCAAGGTCGGCAAGGAAGGCTTCGACGTGCTCTCGATTGATCTTGCTGGCCGTGACCGGCATTCCGTGATCGACCAGATACCGAATGAAGTTGTCGGCGACGGTCCGGTACGAATTGATCGTCGTATGCGCCCGGTTCTGGGCACGGAGGTGTCGCTGCCAGTCGGGCAGCAGCTCCCGGAGGTCGTCTAGCGAGGTCCCACTATCGAGTGTAATGACGGGAATGTCCGGGTCGATTGGCGCAGCACTCATAGAGGCACTGTACCCGACAGTCCCTTGCTGTACGACCGCTATGCAGGACACAGTCCCAACGTTTTGCCTGGTGGTGGGGCGGATCGGACTCGAACCGATGACCGAGGGATTATGAGTCCCCTGCTCTAACCCACTGAGCTACCGCCCCCATACCGGCGGCGATCCTATCCCGCACCTCCGACTCCGAGCCACCGAGCCACGCGCCCCCCTCGGACGCATCCGGATGACGCACCCCGGCCCGCCCGCACAACCCCGCAGGTCACACCGCAGCCGACGCGGTGCCCAACATCGCCAGCACGGCCCCCGCCGCGCGCCAGCCGCCGGAAAGGGCGCCTTGGATGGAGGGGCTGTCGCGGTGGTCTCCCGCGACGAACAGCCCATCGCCCAGTTCCACCGGTTTGCGCAGGCGGCCTTGCGGCACCGGCGCGGCCGGCAGCGCCTCGGGCACCGAGGCGATGCTGATCAGATCCCACTCGTCGGTGGGGGCGCCGTACATCCGGGCCAGTTCGGTGCGTACGACGGCCTCGGAGGCTCCGGACGGTGCCGACACCCCGACGACGCTGGCGGCGATCAGGCTGCGACCGGCGGGGGCGTACTCGGGGGCGGCGTTGCTCACGACGACCGTGTTCGCGATGATCTCCCTCCGGTCGCCGTCGATGAGGAGGGTGGGTTCGCTGATGGGCGGCTCGCCCGTACCGAAGTAGTACGTGGTCAGGCCGTGCATCCGCGGTCGCGGCAGCGTGGGTAGCAGGGTGGCGGCGGTTGCCGGGTCGGTGGCGACGATGATCGCGCGTGCGTGGATCTCGCCGCCGTCGGTGACCACCTGGCCGGGGCTGACCGAGAGCGTACGGGCACCGATGAGCAGTTGCGGGTACGGCAGCGGCCCGGCGACCGCCGCGGGCAGGGCGGCCATTCCGGCGGCGGGCACACCGAGCCGTCCCCGGGCGAACGAGCGCAGCACCATGGCGAGGACGTGGCTGGAGGTGTCCAGCGCCCGGTCGGCGAGCACGCCGGACAGGAACGGGCGCAGCACCTCCTCGATGATCCGGTACGACAGGCCGGCGCGGCGCAGCGCTTCCTCGGTGGTGGTCTCGGGCGCGTCGAGCAGCTTGCGGGGGTCGGCGGTGGCGCACCGGGTGGCGAGCGCGGCGAATTTGAGCCGGTCGGCGAGGCTGCCGATGCCGGAGGCGAGGGTCTGCGGGGCGGCGAGCGGGTCGCGCAGCGGGTTCTCCAGGCGGTGCAGGGTGCCGCCGCGGCGCACCAGCACGCCGGGGGTGAAGTAGCGCAGGTCCAGGGCGTCGAGGTCGACCAGGGCGGGCAGCCGGGGGTACGCCGTGTTGATCACCTGGAAGCCCCGGTCGAGCCGCCAGCCTTCCACGACGTCGGTGGCGACCCGGCCGCCGAGCCGGTCGGCTGCTTCGACGAGCAGCCATTCGACACCGGCGCGGTCGAGGCGGCGGGCGGCGGCCAGCCCGGCCAGACCTCCGCCGATGATGGCGACGTCCACCTGCACGGGCTGCGACACTGGGCACCTCGCCAACGGACATTCGACGCGGAACCCAGCCTAACGTCGCGTGCCGCCGGGGGCAGGACAAACAAAAACCCGCCTCGTGGGCGGGCAGTGAAAGGAGCTCCCCCGATTGGACTCGAACCAATAACCTGCCGGTTAACAGCCGGCTGCTCTGCCAATTGAGCTACAGGGGATCGCGCCAGACGCGCTGTCGTGGCGACGGGATACACAGTACAGGATGCGGTCGGTGTTGTGCCGGGCGGGTGGTGGGACGCGCCGGATGGGCAAAACGCGGGATCCGGGTGTGACGGACCGGCAGGATGGGTACGTACCAGCGCAGACGCACGCGCGTCTACGAGTGGAAGGAGCCGCAATGCGCGGAAAGCTCATGTTCATCGGCGGTCTCGCGGCAGGCTTCGTCCTGGGCAGCCGGGCCGGCCGGGAGAAGTACGAGGAGATCCGGGCCAGCGCGAAGAAGCTGTGGGAGCACCCGACGGTGCAGGAGGCCGCTGGCGTTGCCCAGGCTCAGGCCAACAAGCTGTACTCCGAGGGCAAGGACAAGCTCAATTCGTCGAAGCTCGGCGAGATGATGCACCCGGCGGAGAGCTCGGCTTCGGCAGGCTCGAACACGCGCTCCGCGAAGGTGACGGCGGCCAGCGACTCGCTGTCTGGGTCGAACAGCGCCGGCAAGACGTACTGAGACCGCTTCGTGTGATCGGGGCCGCCCTGCTGGGCGGCCCCGATTGCGTGGGCGGGGCGGTTCAGGCGGCGCGGGCCGCCGTCGGCGGCGACAGGCCGCGGCCGGTGAGTTCCGCGTGGGCGTACGAGTACTCCGCCGCGATGGCGTCGGCCTGGGTGACCGGGTCGGCCGACCACCCGCGGGGCCGGCCGAGGTCCCCGGCCGGTCGGGGCTGCGGCCAGGTGCCGGCGGCCACGTCGATGAACTCGGTGGCGGGGGTGTCCCCGGCCATCAGGTGGCGCACCGCGGTGCGCCACACCTCCGTGGTCGCGGTCAGGGCGGAGCCGGGGGCGGTGTGCAGCGGTGCGGGACATCGGATCCGCCAGGGTCCGGGCGCGGCGGCGCCGAGCGCCTGCGGCAGGTCGTCGAAGTAGCCGCCGTCGGGGGTGGTGACGGGGTAGCGGAGGCCGTCGTCGAGGTAGGTCTGTAGCGCGTCGGCGGCCTGGTCGGGGTCGGCGGCCTCGACGGCGGCGGCGATCCGCGCCTGGACGATCGACAGCCCGGCTTCGGCGAGGCGGGCGAGCGCGTCGGCCGGGTCCTGCCAGCTGCAGGCGAGGTCGGCCAGGTCGAGGCAGATGCCGAGCCGGTCCTTGTCGACGTTCGCGAGCGCGGCGGCGGTCTGTTCGGCGGTGCCCAGTACCTGCCCGGGTGCGGGCTGGAAGCCGACTCGGACGGCGCGGCCGGTCTGCCAGGCGATCTCGGCGAGCCCGCTGGAGAGCCGGCCGAGCAGGCGGGCGCAGGATCGTTCCCGGTCGGTGTCCCAGTCGGCGCGGCGCCCCAGGCCCACGGTGCTGACGGTGCCGCGGACGGTGTCGCCCGGGAGCAGGTCGACGAGAATGCGGGCGAGGTCCAGGGTGTACTCCAGCCGGGCCGCGACGCTCCAGTCGGGCTGATTACTCTGGGTAACCAATTCGTCGTCGTACTGTACGCCGTTCAGGGTGACGACTTCGAGGGCGTGGGCGTCGAGCGCGGCACGGAGCCGGATGCGGGCGCGGCCGTTGGCGGCGAGCAGAGCGGCCAGGGCGGGCGGCAGCCGGAGGGCGACCGCGAGGGTGTCGAGCTCGAGCCGGGCACGCACGGCATTGGCGTACGTGTCCAGTTGGGCGATGAGTGCGGCGAGGTCACGGGCGGGCGGGAGGTTGAGGTCGCAGCCGAGGTGGACGATTCGGCCCGAACGGTGGCGCAACCGCATCAGTGTCCTCCCGGGACCAGGGCTGGGCCGATGCAGATGCACGTGCATCGGACCGTGCTCAGGAATCCAGTATGGACCGGTGGATCGTGGACTTCCGACGCGCGCGTGGCGGACCGCAGCGTTGCCATGACGCCTCCATCCGTGGGGTGCTCGTCCCGGGATACGCGGGTGGACGGCTCGCCGGATCACCGGCGCGGGCGAGGTGCGGTGCCACGACCGGCGGGAACAGGACCTTGGCGAAGGGGTATACATCGCCGCCCGTCTATCAGCTTGCCCGCGGTGACCTGCTCCGGAAAGGTGGGGGGACAAGTCGGCACACCACGGAGAGCGACCACCCTCGTGCATCAAATGCACGTTCGGACACGATCCCTCCATGGGGGGACGAGGCACCCGGCGCGCTCGCGCTACCGGGTGCCGGCGTCCGCCGTGTTGTGCGTGCTGAGGCCCTTCTCGCTGCCCTTCTTGAGCTTGCGGTCGTCGCGCAGTTGCAGGAACGGCTCGTCGTCGGGCGAGTGCCCGGCGGCGATGGCGCGGCCGCGCTCCAGTTCTGCGTCCAGTTCGGCGCCGAGCAGGATCGCGATGTTGGAGATCCACAGCCAGACCAGGAAGGCGATGACACCGCCCAGGGTGCCGTACGTCTTGTTGTAGTTGGCGAAGTTGGCCAGGTAGATCGCGAACGCCACCGAGGCGGTGATCCACAGCAGCACGGCGAAGACCCCGCCAGGGCTCACCCACCGGAAGCCGCCGGTCTTGGCGTTCGGCGAGGCCCAGTACAGGATCGCGAACATCAGGCTGACCAGGACGACCAGCACCGGCCATTTGACGATGTTCCAGGTGGTGACCGCGGCCGCGCCCAGCCCCAGCTTGTCGCCGACGACCTGGGCGAGATCGCCGGTGAAGACCACGATGACGGCGGAGAGCATGAGCATGATGCCGATGACGGCGGTGACGCCGACCCGGATCGGCAGGGTCATCCAGATCGGGCGGCCCTCGGGTACGTCGTAGATGGCGTTCGAGGCGCGCATGAACGCGGCGATGTACCCGGACGCCGACCAGAACGCGACCAGGAGACCGATGATCGCGGCCAGGCCCGCCGTGCCCGGGTCCTTCACCTGGCCCAGCACCGTGTCGACGAGACCCTGCAGCTGATCGTTGGGGGCGATCTGGCGGACCGTGTCCTGGACGGTCTGCTGCCCGTCCGTGCTGAGCATGCCCGCGACCGACACCAGCACCAGCGCCGCCGGGAAGATCGACAACACGCCGTAGTACGTCAGCGCGGCCGCCCAGTCCGAGATGTTGTCCTGCGAGAACTGCTGGAAGGTCCGCTTGAGGGCGGCCAGCTTGCTCTTGCCCGACAGCTTCGACGGACCGCTTGGGCCCTCGTCCGGGCCGGGAGGCCCGTCCGTGGCACCGGGACGCCCGTCGTCGGTCGCCGCATCCGGGCGGTCGGCGCCCGCGACGTTGCGGGCGGTGTCGCGTTTGCCGGCCTCGGCCGCCCGCGCGTCGTCAGTTCGCTCGTCGGACTTGTGAAAGAGCTTCATGGCGGGGCTTCCCTCCGGACCCGGGTACGGCACCTGCGTCTGCCCGGCCGCCGCCCGCACGATCCGGCGCGTACCGGGCGTACGACCTGCCCACCTGATTCCCGCCACCAGTCTCGTCTAATCCCGGCGGGGACCAGCGCGATACCCACCAACGGGTGGACGGGCGGCGCTCACCGGCACAACAGACGCTCCATCCGCCGCCCCGCCACGGCCAGCCCCACCCCCAGCAGCACCAGCAGGTACGCCACGTCGGCGAGCTGGCTCGGCTCGAACACCCCCGTGGTGATCCCCCGGATCAGGTGCACCGAGCGGTACAGCGGGGTCACCTCCACCAGCCAGCGCAGCACCGTGGGGTACGCCTGCGCCGGCACGAACGTTCCGGAGAACAGGAACAGGGCGAACTGCACCGTCACCATCAGGTCGAAGTCCTGCCAGCTGCGCATGAACGTGGCCAGCGCCATCCCGGCCGCGCCGAAGGCGAAACCCACCAGCGCGGCCGCCGCGAACGCGACCAGCGCCAGCCCGGCCGAGGTCAGGCCCATGACCACCATGACCACCAGGAAGGCCGCGGCGTACATGTTGCCACGGATCATCGCCCAGGCCAGCTCGCCGGAGGCCACCTCGATCGGCCGTACCGGGGTAGCCAGCATCCCGTCGTACAGCCGCATGTACTTCATCTTCCCGAAGAAGTTGAAGGTGGTCTCGGCCAGCGCTCCGCTCATCGCCGAGGACGCCAGCATCGCCGGGGCCACGAACGCCGCGTACCCGACCACCCGGCCGTCCGGCAGTGTCAGGTCGCCGACCAGGGCGCCCACGCCGACGCCGATCGAGAGCAGGTACAACACCGGCTCCAGGAATCCGGAGAGCAGCACCACCCAGTACGCGGTGCGCAGCGCGGCGACGTTGCGCTCCACCACCGAGGCCGAGCGGCGCCCGGCGCCCTCGAAGGACACCAGCCGCGGCAGCACCAGAGTCACCATCACGTCCCCTCACACCACGAGCCGACGGTGGAACCGCCGGTATGCCAGCCACCATCCGGCGCCCGCCCACACCGCCAGGTACGCCACATGCACGGCCACCGACCCGGTGGGGGCGACCCCGAGGGTGGCGGCCCGGCTCAGATCCACGGCGTGCCACAGCGGCAGCGCGTACGCGACCCAGCGCAGCACGTCGGGCAGCGCGTCGACCGGGAAGAAGACCCCGGAGAACAGCGACATCGGCAGCACCCCGAGCCGGAACAGGATCGCCAGGTAGCTGTCGCTGCGCACCGCGGCCGCGTACGCGAACGTGGGGGTGGCCACCGCGAGCCCGAGCAGGGCGCCCACCAGCACCGTGGCCGGGGCCCACCAGGAGTGCATCGTGCCGAACGCCGTGGCGATCAGCAGGAACGCACCGGCGGCGGTGACCGCGCGGAACACGACGAACGCCAGGTGCCCGGCGAGAATGTCCGCGACCCGTGGCGGGGCGGCGGCCTGCCCGAAGTACGTCCTGGTCCATTCGAAGTTGCCGAACACCGGCCACGCCGAGTCGCCGATCGCGACCTGCGCGGCGGTCGAGGCGATCAGCCCGGGCACCATCCAGTCCAGGTACGGCACCCCGTCGACTCCGCCGGTGACGTACGCGCCGACGCCCACCCCGAAGCCCAGCATGGTCATCAGGGGCAGCACGAACGACGAGAGCACGCTGGAGCGCCAGATACGGCGGTAGCTGGCCAGGTGATACTCCAGCACCGAGAGGGTCGCGGTCATCTCAGTCCACCAGCGTCCGGGAGGATGCCCTTTCCAACATGACGCGCAACCCCTCCACACGCGCCACTACGTACGATCATCTACGTCCGCCTCTCGTCCCACCGTGGCGACTCAGACCCGTCGACGTCGCCAGCACGCCAGGAGGAGTCCTGCCGTGCGTACTGTACGGCCAAAGGATGGGAGGTACTCGATGTCGTGCGAGACCTCCTTACCGTTCAACGTCTACACGGCCAGTCGAGAACCTCCGTCTGCATAGGTGACCAACAAATGACGTTTCAGGTTGCGGTTTGCGGCCCGCGCTATTGCACCGACGAGGACAAGGCCAACGCCCGAAAGGTCGGTGAATTGCTCGCAGACGCAGGCGCTGTTGTCATATGCGGTGGGGGCATCGGCGTGATGGAGGCCGTGGCGAGCGGCGTGAAGGCAAGGGGCGGCATCGTCATTGGAATTCGTCCGGGAAACTCCCGAGAAGGCGCATCCCCCGACCTGACAGCCACAATCGTCACCAACATGGGTGAGGCGAGGAATGCCATCATCGTTTGGAGCGCCGACGCCGTGATCTCGGTGGGCGGTTCTTGGGGAACGCTCAGTGAGATAGCCCTGGCCAAGCGGCGTGGCAATATCCCAGTGGTTTGCCTCGCAGGCTGGAGCCTAGTCGACAAGGACGGCGCATCAGTGCCCGGCCTGCACTCCGTCGACACACCTCAAGAAGCTGTCGATATGGTTCTGAGCAGCCAAACCGACTCAGTGCCGGGAGCCTGAGCGCCATCCCGGCCTGGCGTGACGCTCGGCCTCCTCGTTACCGTTGAGAACCCTCTGGGGTGACCCCCGCCGTTGCATCGGGGCTCGACCGAGCTTCGGAATCGCGTGGCAGGGCGAAGGAGGGGTCACGTGTGGTTTGTTAGTCCACCAGCGTCCGGCCGGTCAGGTGCAGGAAGACGTCCTCGAGGCTGCTGCGGCGTACCAGCACGCTCGCCGGGGTGAGGGCGCGCCGGTGCACGTCGGCCACCGCCTCGTCGCCGTCCGCCACGTACAGCAGCACCCGGTCGGGCAGCACCTCGACCCGCTCCCCCACGCCGTCCAGCTTGTCCGCGAAGACGTCCTGGGACTCCACGTTGAACCGCAGCTCCACGACCTCGCGCGTCGAGTGCCGCTCGATCAGGGCGCGGGGCGAGCCCTCGGCGACGATCCGGCCCCCGTCCATCACGACGAGGCGGTCGCAGAGCTGCTCGGCCTCGTCCATGTAGTGCGTGGTGAGCACGAGCGTGACGCCCCGCTGCTTGAGCCGGAACAGCCGCTCCCACACCAGGTGCCGGGCCTGCGGATCCAGGCCCGTGGTGGGCTCGTCGAGCAGGATCAGCTCGGGCTCGTTGACCAGGGCGCGGGCGATCGTGAGCCGCCGTTTCATCCCGCCGGACAGCGGCTCCACCTTGCTCGCCGCCCGCTCGCTGAGCTGCACGAACTCCAGCAACTCGGCGGCGCGGGCGCGGGCCACCCGGCGGGGGATGCCGAAGAAACGGGCGTAGGTCGTCAGATTCTCCCGGACCGTCAGCTCCGGGTCGAGGTTGTCCAGCTGGGGGCACACCCCGAGGCGCGCCCGGATCGCCGGGCCGTCGCGGCGCGGGTCCCGGCCGAGGATGCGCAGCACCCCGTCGGTCGGCGGGGACACGCAGCCGATCATGCGCATGGTGGAGCTCTTGCCGGCGCCGTTGGGACCGAGGAAGCCGAACGACTCCCCCGGCATCACGTCGACGTCGATGCCGTCGACCGCCGTGAAGTCACCGAACCGTTTGACCAGACCGCGGGCGTGGATTAGTGGTTGGTCGCTCACCCGGCTGACCCTAGTGAAGGGGTCCGACGTCGGGCGCCGCATCACGCCGGCGGGGCGGTCGCCTCCCGCGCGACGCCGACCAGCTCATCGGTCAGCTCGATCACCGGTTCCGCGTCCACGGGGGTGCCGGAGTCGTAGCGGACGGCCCAGCTCAGGCCGTCGACGCCGCTGACCCGCCGGCCCACCACCCGCACCCCGCCGGGCGACAACGCGTGGTGCGCGGTGTACGCCACCGACCGGGTCACCCGGGCGCGTACCTGATCGGGCAGCTCCCCCGGCTCCAGCAGCAGGCACGTCACGATCGGCCCGTCCACCAGCACCTTGTAGCCGTCGCGCTGCTCGGCGACGTCGGCCGGGGTGATCCGCAGCTCCCGCCCGGACCACGCCGCCTTGTGGATCTCGTGCCAGCCGAGCCGGGCCCGCTCGGGCAGCCACAGCCCCTGGTTCGTCGCCACCACCACCGGGCCGCCCGGCTCCGGGCCCACGTACGCCCAGGCGAGCACGCGCTCGTCGGGGTGCAGGGCGGGCCGGGAGGCCGCGGGCAGTTTGGGGCGTCGTCGTAGCAGCTTCACAGTCCACCTGCCGCCTGTTCGCGTAGTGCGCGTGCGTGTTGTTCCAGCGAGAAGAGTTCTCCGGCCAGCGCCAGGTACTCGTCCTTGTGTGCCACCGGGTTGACCCGCTGCACCTTGGACTTCAGATCCCGGATCCGGGTGGTCACCGCGCCGACCTGCAGCCGGGCCAGCGTGACCTGCACGTACCGGGGGTCGGGCTCGCCGTCGACGTGCAGCGGTTCCACCGCCAGCTCGCCGACCAGCGCCTTGCCGCCCAGGTCCGCGCAGGCGTCCCGGACCGCCTCGATCCAGACCGCGCCGCCGGTGGCCGCGGCCGTGCCGCCCGCTTCCGCGATGGCGATGCGCACGGCCTGGAACACCGGGTGGCCGTAGGTCTCCGGGCCCAGCGCGTCGAACATCGGCCCGGCCAGCACCGGCACCTGCAGGGCCAGCTTCAGCGCCTCCCGCTCCACCAGCCGTTGCGGGCTGTCGGCGGGCTGCGCCGGGATCCGCGGCGACGGGGCGGGCGACTCGCCGCCCGCCGCGGCGGCCACGGCCCGCTGCACCGGCTCGACGTCCATGCCGAGATCGCCGGCGAGCTTGCGCGCGTACTCGGGTCGCTTCTCCCGGTCTTTGATCTTCGCGACCAGCGGCGCGGCCTTCCGCATCGCCTCCACCCGGCCCTCGACGGTGTCCAGGTCGAAGCGGGACAGCACCTGCCGCAGCGCGAAGTCCACCAGCGGCTCGCGCCGCGCGACGAGGTCGCGCACGGCCAGGTCGCCCTTGGCCAGGCGCAGCTCGCACGGGTCCATGTTGTCCGGGCTGACCGCGATGAAGGTACGGCCGACGAAGCGCTGATCCTCCTCGAACGCCCGCAGCGCCGCCTTCTGCCCGGCCGCGTCCCCGTCGAAGGTGAAGATGATCTCGCCGGCGAAGCTGTCGCTGTCCATCAGCAGCCGGCGCAGCACGCCGATGTGGTCCGCGCCGAACGCGGTGCCGCAGGTCGCCACGGCGGTCGGCACCCCGGCCTCGTGGCAGGCCATCACGTCGGTGTAGCCCTCCACGATCACGGCGCGGCCCTGCCGGGCGATCTCGCGTTTCGCGTGGTCGATGCCGTAGAGCACATGGGACTTCTTGTACAGCGGCGTCTCGGGCGTGTTCAGGTATTTCGGGCCGTCGTCATCCTCGAACAGCTTGCGCGCCCCGAACCCGATGACGTCGCCGGTCAGGTCTCGGATGGGCCAGATCAGGCGGCGCCGGAAGCGGTCGATCAGCGAGCCGGAGCGGGCCGGCTTCGCCAGCCCCGCCGTGGTCAGCTCGTCGGCGGTGAAGCCCTGCTGGCGCAGGTGCCTGGTCAGGTTGTCCCAGCCCTCGGGGGCGAAACCGCAGCCGTAGTTCTGCGCGGCGTCGCGGCCGAAGCCGCGCTGGGCGAGGAATTCGCGGGCCACCCGGGCGGCCGGGGTGGTGAGCTGCTCGCGGTAGAAGTCGGCCGCGGCGGCATGCGCCGCGACCAGGCGCTGCTTCTGGCCCGCGGCCGGGCGGGGGCCGGTTTGGGTACGGCCGGTCTCCTCGTAGCGCAGCTGCAGGCCCGCCTTGCCGGCGAGGCGTTCCACCGACTCGATGAACGTCAGGTGCTCGGCGTCCATGAGGAACTTGATGGCGTCGCCGCCCGCACCGCAGCCATGGCAAAAGTAGACATTTCGGGCAGGCGAGACTGTGAACGACGGGGTCTTCTCGTCGTGGAACGGGCACAGGCCCTTGAGATTGCCGCCACCCGCCGAGCGCAGCGTGACCGTCTCGCTGATCACCTCGGCGATCGAGGTACGGTCGCGGACCAGCGCGATGTCCTCATCCCTGACCCTGGCCACCGGTACATCCTGCCCTGCGTCACCCCGCATCCGCCACGAGGGTCCGGTGCCACGCCACCGCGCCGTGATCGGTCAGTGACGCCACCTGATCGATCACCACCCGCAGGCGCGCGGCATCGTCGGCGGCCGCCTTCCACAGCGGGGCGAACATCGGGTCCAGATGCTCCGGAGCGCGCCGGGTCAGCACCTCCACCAGCTCCGTCAGGATCTGGCGCTGCCGCTCGTACCACCGCTCGGCGGCGCGGGCGCGCATCACGTACCGCAGGGCCATGCCCTTGAGCAGGGCGCACTGCTTACGCACCGTACGGGGGACAATCAGGTCGGCGGCGTAGCGGCGTACCGGAGCCGTGCCGTAGCGGCTGGTGGTCGCGCCCACCGCGGAGGCCACGAACCGGCCGGTGAGCACGCTGGTCATCCGCTTGAGCGCGATCTGCGCGGCCAACCCGCCGTCGTAGTCGGCGACCGCGCGGACCACCTCGTCGGCCAGCAGCTGATCGAGGGCACCCGCCAGCGCGTCCGTCGGCTCGTCGGAGTACGCGGCGGCGGCGTCGGCGCACAACGCGGCGCGTTCGTCCGGGTCGTCGAGCAGCGGGCGCAGCGCCACGTAGCCGCCGTGGATGCCGTCCTCCACGTCGTGCACGGAGTACGCGACGTCGTCCGCCCAGTCCATGACCTGCGCCTCCAGGCAGCGACGCTCGCCGGTCGGTGCGCCCGCGCGGACCCACGCGAAGACCTCGGCGTCGTCGGCGTACACCCCGAACTTGCGGGTGCCGGGCTTGCGGGGCCACGGGTACTTGCAGCTCGCGTCCAGCGAGGCCCGGGTGAGGTTGAGGCCCGCCCCGGCGACCTTGGCCTCCAGCCGGGCGAGCACCCGCAGCGTCTGGGCGTTGCCCTCGAAACCGCCGCAGGGCTGGGCGACCGCGTCCAGGGCCTGCTCGCCGTTGTGGCCGAACGGCGGGTGCCCGAGATCGTGGGCGAGCCCGGCGACGTCGACGACATCCGGGTCGCAGCCCAGCCGGGCGCCCATCTCGCGGGAGATCTGCGCGACCTCCAGCGAGTGGGTCAGCCGCGTACGCGGGAAGTCGTCGGAGCCGGCGGTGTGCACCTGGGTCTTCGTGGCCAGGCGGCGGAAGGCGGCGGAGTGCAGCACCCGGGCACGGTCACGCTCGAACGGGGTGCGCCCGTACCCGCTGTCCTTGGCGGGTTCGGGAACCCACCGGTCGGCGTCCGCGGTCACGTCGTCGAGACTAGGTCGTCCGGGCTCGCAGTATGCAGAACTCGTTGCCCTCCGGGTCGGCCAGCACCACCCAGCCGGTCTCGCCCTGGCCGATGTCGACCGGCCGGGCACCCATGTCGACGAGCCGCTCGACCTCGGCCTCCTGGTCGTCGGGGATCAGGTCTAGGTGGAGCCGGTTCTTGGTCGTCTTCGGTTCCGGAACGGTGAGGAAGAGCAGGCCGGGCACGGCGTCCGGGGTACGGCGGATCTCCACCTCGTCCGGTTCCTCGTGGACGATGTGGTAGCCGAGCGCCTCCGCCCACCAGCGCGCCAGCCGCGCCGGATCCTCGGAGTCCACGACGACCTGTTCCCACTGGCTGCCCATGCGGCTCCTCCCGTCTCGAAGGGTGGAGATCATGCTACGCGCCACGGCCCGGCGGCGCCCGCCGAGACGACGCGGCGGTGGCCGTCCGGGCGGTCACGGCCGGTGACGCACAGCGGGTGCGACTGGCGTCCGGCGGGTGGCCAGAGGATGGCCCGCGCAGGAGCACGGCCGAGGGCGGCAGCGACGCCCGGACGTCCCGCCAACGGCCGGCGCAGGGGAAAGGCGGGAGCTTTCACAGGGGCTAGCTCACTGGGCTGAGGAGAGATGTGCCCGGCGTCGACAACTGTCTGCGGGAGGCCATGGCGATTCCGGGCGCGATCGGTGCCGGCATCGTCGACTACACCACCGGGTTTCCGGTCGCCACCACCGGCGCGGCACCCAACTCCGATCATCACGCCACGGCGGCGGGCACGGCCGAGGTGCTGCAGGCGGCGAACAGCCGGTCGCTGTTCGTCTCCGCCGTACCCAACGACCTGCTGGAAGACCTGATCATCACCACCGCCGTGGGTTACCACCTGCTGTGCCCGGTGCAGACCGACTTCGACAGCCGCCTCGTGCTGTACGTGTGGCTGGACCGGCTGCACGGCAACCTCGCGGTGGCGCGGCGGCGGATGCAACGGCTCGCCTACGACCTGGTCGCCACCTGAGCGCGGCGGCCGCACTCGCGACGACTAGCCCGACGAGACCCCGGACAGGAGTGACCGTGATCGCCGACACCGCAGCGCCCGGACGGCTGCTGCGGACGGCCGCCGCCGAGCGGTGGACCGGCGCGCTGGTCGTGACGGGCCGTCCGGGGGGCACCCTCTACCTGACCGACGGCTTCGTCACGTACGCCGAGTCGCCGGCCGCGCCCGGGGTGGGCGAGCTGCTGACCGCCTCCGGGCGGCTCGCGGCGCGCACCTGGCAGGCCGCGCTGGACCTCGGCACCGCGCAGGGCCGGGTGGGACAACTGCTGCTCGACCAGGGTCATCTCACCCGGGGCGAGTTGGAGCTGTGCGTGCACGGGGCGACGTACGACGCGGCCTACTTCGCGCTGGGCCCGGTGGCGAACGGGGCGGACTTCGTGGCCGGGCAGGCGCATTGGCTGGGCGCGGTGCTCTGGATCGACGCGGGCGCGGTGGATCACGAATCCCAGCGCCGGCAACGGCTGCTCGACGAGATCTTCCCGCATCCGCAGCTGGACTCGGCCCCGGTGACCCTGGCGGCGCGCCTCCCGGTCGAGCGCGTCTGGCTGACCGCGACGCAGTGGGAGCTGATCGTGCACGCCGACGGCCAGCGCACCCCGGCGGACCTGGCCCAACTGCTCGGCCGGGCCGGCTACGCGACCGTCCAGGAGCTGCGCCGGCTCGGCGCCCTCGGCCTGCTGGAGGTGCCCCAGCCGCCCGAACGCCCGGCGGGGCGCCCGGAGTTCGTCCGGCTGCCCCCCGTGCGGGGCGCCGCCGTGAACGCCAGCCGCCCGATCGCCGCCGCCGGGGCCGACCACCCGAGCCTTCCCGCCCGGGCCGACCACCCGAGCGCCGCTGCCTTGGCTGACCACCCGAGCGCCCCTGCCTTGGCCGACCACCCGAGCACCGCCGTGCCGGACGGCCACCTGACCGGTGTCGTGCCGGACAACCAGCCGGCCGGTCCGGTGGCCGACGACCACCCGACCGTGACCATCCCGGCCGCCGCGGTACGCGGGATGCGCCCGCCCGGGGACGGCGCGCGGTTGCCGCCGCCGGAGCTGGCGCGCCGGGAGCCCGGCGCCCGGCTCCCCGCCGAGCTCGGCGGGCCCGCCGTGCTGGAGCCCACGGGCGCCGACGAAGTCCTGCTGAAACGGATCCGCAGCGCGCTGAGGGCCCTGCGATGACGCGCGCGCCCGGAGGGAGCCATAGCGGATGACAGTCCTTACGGAACTCGGCAGCCTGCGGGCCAGGATGCCGGAACTGCGCGCCAGCGTGCTGGCCACCGTCGACGGCCTGGTCGTGGCACACGACGCGCGAGGTATCGAGCCGGACGCCCTCGCCGCCCTGGCCGCCGCGCACCTCGCACTCGCCCGCCGCTTCGCGCAGGCGGTCGATCACGGTGCACTGCGCGAGTGCGTGGTGGAGTGCGACGGCGGCTACCTGACCTCGTACGCGGCCGGGCCGCAGGCCCTGCTCACGCTCGTCACCTCCGGCGACGCAAACCTCGCCAGGGTGCACCTGGAGGCCCGCCGCTGCGTGCGGCGCCTGGTGCGCCTGCTCGACCGGGAACCGCCGGCGCTCACCGGCCAGCAGGTCCCGGCACCCGTCCCCCGGATCCCGGCCCAGGCCGGACCGAACGACCGCCCCCCGGCCTGGCCCGACCACCACGCCCCGACCGGCACGGCCGACCGCTCCCCGGCCGGGCCGGACCACCGCGCCGCAAACGCGGAACCGGCCGGGCCAGAGTCCGTGGAGCCGGCCGCCGCGCCGGCGCCGCTGGCCCGGCGTACTCCGATGGCCGCGCTGCGGGGCATCCGCGGCCGCGGAGCCCGATGACACCCCGCGACGTTCCGTACCCACATCACCCGGCGCCGTCCGGCACAAGGACCGGCGGGCCGTTCCATCCCTGACGGAGGTAGACACCGTGGCTGACATGGACACCGCACTCAAAGAGATCATGGAGATCGACGGCACCATCGGCGTCGCCCTGGTGGATCACACCAGCGGCATGGCGCTGGGAACGCTCGGTGGCGGCAAGGACCTCGACCTGACGGTCGCCGCCGCGGGCAACACGGACGTGGTACGCGCCAAGCTGCGCGCGATGGAGATGCTCAACCTCTCCGAGAAGATCGAGGACATCCTGATCACGCTGGACACGCAGTACCACATGATCCGGCCGCTGACGGGTCGCGGCGGCAAGGGCCTGTTCCTGTACGTCGCCCTGCGCCGGGACCGCGCGAACCTGGCGATGTCGCGCCACCAGCTCCGGCGCATCGAGGCGGAGCTCGACGTGTGAGCCGACCGGCCGGGGCGGGCGGAACACCGATGGCGCCCGTCCCGCGCCGGGCGGACCCGAAAGCCTGTCACCGGCGGAATGCCGGTTGACGGGGCCGCCCGGGCGGTGCGATGGTCGCGACATGGCCGATGCCACGCGACACCCGAATTGACCTGAGGGCGGCCGCGCCGCCCCCCGCCTGACCCGGCGCCTGTACGCGGTCCGCGGATGCGAGGAGGGCATCCTCTTCTACCCGCTGTACGCGTTGCTGTTCGCCGACGCCGGGCTGTCCACGGCCCAGATCTCGTCGTTGTTCGTGATCTGGTCGGTGGTGTCTTTCGTCTGTGAGGTTCCGTCCGGCGCCTGGGCGGACGCCTGGTCGCGCCGCCGCCTGTACGCGCTCGGCTCCTTCCTGGTCGCCGCGGCGTACGCCACCTGGACGCTGTGGCCTACCTATCCCGGCTTCGCCCTGGGTTTCGTGTTGTGGGGCGTGGGCGGGGCGATGCAGTCCGGCACCCTGGAGGCGCTCGTCTACGACGAGCTGGCCGAGGTGGGCGCCGCCGACGCGTACGCCCGGGTCACAGGCCGCGGTGGCACGGTCGGGATCCTGGCCATGCTCGCGGCCACCACGCTGGCCGCCCCGGCGTACGCCGTCGGTGGCTACCCGCTGGTCGGGGCGCTGAGCGTCGCCGTGCCGGTGGTGGGCGGGTTCCTCGCCCTCGGGTTCCCGGAGACTCCGCGCCGGGAATCGTCGGACGAGTTCGGCGGCCTGCGCGGGTACGCCGCCACGCTGGCCACGGGCCTGCGGGAGGTACGCGGCAGCCGCTTCGTCGCCCGGGCGGTGGCCCTCGCGGCGCTGGTGCCGGGGTTCACCGCGCTCGACGAGTACCTGCCGCTGTTGTCCCGTACGGCCGGTGCCCCGACGGCCCTGGTGCCGCTGCTGTTCGCGCTACCCGCGCTGGGCATGGCGGTGGGCAGCGCGCTGGCCGGCCGGTGGGCGGCGATCGCGCCGCGCCGCCTGGCGGCGGTGCTGGCCGGGGCCGCCGGGTTGCTGGCGGCGGGTGCGCTCAGCCGTCACCTGGCGGGCATGGTGCCGATCGCGGTGGCGTTCGGTGCGCTGCAGTTCGCCATCGTGGTCACCGAGACGCGACTGCAGGAGGTCATCGGCAGCCGGACGCGGGCGACGGTGCTGTCGGTGAGCGGGGTCGCGGCCGAGGTGTGCGCCGTGCTGATCTACGCCGGGGTGGGTGCGGGCGGTGCGGTCGCACCGATGTCGGTCCTGGTCGCAGGCTGCGCGGCGCCGCTGCTGGCGACCGCGCTCATGGCCGCCCGATGGCTGCCGATCCACCGGCCGCAGTCGGAACAGTGGTCCCGAATGGACGGTGCGGGGCCGGTGGCTCCTGCCACCGGCCCCGCGACGAGCTGACAGGCTAGGCGACGAAGCGCCGCGCTGAACCAGGAGGTCACGGACCGAGAGGAGCAGTTGTCCGGCGCCGGCCGGGTCCGTCAGCCGCCGGAGTCGTCCAGTTCGGCACCGTCGGGCACGGTGTCGTCGTCGCGGCTGTCGAGCCAGCCGTACGGCAGGGACACCTTGCCGGGGGCGTTGATCCGGCCGCGCGGTTGGCCCAGCGACTCACGCGGGAACGGCACCGCCGGGTCCAGCTTGCCGAGCAGGTCCTCCAGCTCGGCCAGCGACGAGATCATGGCCAGGCTGCGACGCAGGTCCCCGCCGACCGGGAAACCCTTCAGGTACCACGCGATGTGCTTGCGGAAGTCGGCGCAGCCGTGCCGCTCGTCCTCCAGCGCCTGCACGAGCAGCCGGGCGTGCCGGGCCATGATCGCGGCGACCTCGCCGAGGGTCGGCAGGGCCTGCGAGGTGGTGCCCGCGAACGCGGCGGACAGGTCGGCGAACAGCCACGGGCGGCCCAGGCAGCCGCGGCCCACCACCACCCCGTCCGCCCCGGTGTGCGCCACCATCCGCATCGCGTCGGAGGCTTCCCAGATGTCCCCGTTGCCGAGCACGGGCACGTCGAGCGCCTGCTTGAGGGTGGCGATGGAATCCCAGTCGGCGTTTCCGGAGTAGCGCTGCTGCGCCGTACGCGCATGCAGGGCGACCGCGGCGACGCCCGCCTCCTGGGCGATCAGCCCGGCCTCGACGTACGTCAGATGGTCGTCGTCGATGCCCTTGCGCATCTTGACCGTGACCGGGATGCCGGCCGGCGCGGCCGCCGCGACGGCCTGCCGGACGATGCGGCCGAACAGGCGCCGCCGCCACGGCAGCGCGGAGCCGCCGCCACGGCGGGTGACCTTCGGGACCGGGCAGCCGAAGTTGAGGTCGATGTGATCGGCGAGGCCCTCCTCGGCGACCATCCGCACGGCGGCGGCGGTCACGTCCGGGTCGACGCCGTAGAGCTGGAGGCTGCGGAAGTCCTCGTCGGGGGCGAACGCGATCATCTTGAGCGTCTTGGGGATGCGCTCGACCAGCGCCCGCGTAGTGATCATCTCGCAGACGTAGACGCCGCCGCCCTGTTCGCGGCAGAGCGTGCGGAAGGCGACGTTGGTGATGCCGGCCATCGGCGCGAGCACGACGGGCGGCCAAACCTCGTGCCGCCCGAGGGCCAGCGGAGATGTCACGGCGAGAGTCACCCCGCCATTCTCCCCGACCGGCCCGGGTACCGACGATCATGGTCCCGCTTGACCCGGAGATACTAAGCGCGCATACTAATTGGCATGAAGACGATCGCCACCGCGACCATCACCACCGACGTCCCCGCCCAGGCCTTCTTCGAGCGGTGGGCCGACACCGCCACCTGGCCGCAGTGGAACACCGACACCGATTGGGTACGGCTGGACGGACCGTTGCGCACCGGCGCGACCGGGCGGCTGAAGCCGAAGGGCGGCCCGGCGACCCGGTTCGTCGTCACGTCGCTCGTCCCGGGGCGCGAACTCACCGACGTGTCCCTGCTGCTCGGCGCGCGGCTGACGTTCCAGCACCTCGTGAGCACCGACTCCAGCGGCCAAACCACCGTCTCGGTGCGGGTGACCATCACCGGCCCGCTCGCCTTCCTCTGGACCGCGGTGCTCGGCAAGGGCATCGCGAACGCGCTCAACGGCGATCTCATCCGGCTGGAAGCGGCCGCCCGCACGGCCGGAATGGCGGCATGAGCCTGGCCAGCCGGCATGACAGCGCCGACGACAGCCCCGGCCTGCTGCTGTGGCAGGTCACCAACCGGTGGCAGGCCGCTCAGCGGGCGGCGCTGAAACCATACGACCTCACCCACGTGCAGTTCGTGCTGCTGGCCACGCTCACCTTCCTGCAGGCATCCGGGCCGGTCACCCAGAAGGCCCTCGCCGCAATGGCCGCCACCGACCCGATGATGACCTCGCAGGTGCTGCGCACGCTGGAAAGCCGCACTCTGGTGCATCGGCCCGCACACCCCACCGACCGGCGGGCCCGGGCCGTGGCGGTCACCGAAGCCGGTCGCGACCTCGCCAACCGGGCGGTCGTCGCGGTGGAGGCGTGCGACGCCGCCTTCTTCGGCGACCTCGGCGACAAGCTGCCCGGGTTCGTCACCGCACTGCGCACCCTGCGCCGATCCTCCGCAGAGGCGTGAATGCGCACCGTTGACCGCCTGCCGCCACGGATGCACGATTGGCTACTTCATGATCGTCTGCTCGCCGCGAGAATGGCGGTGTGAGCGACTACCGGCTGAGCGAAGACCCGAACGATCTCGACCTTGACCGGGTCGTCCGGTGGATCAGCACCGATGCCTACTGGGCCAAGGGGCGCACGCGCGAGGTGGTCGAACGCTCCTTCGCCCACTCGGTCCCGGTGGGCCTCTACACCCCTGACGGGCAGCAGGTCGCGGTGGCACGCATCGTGTCCGACCTCGCCACGTTCGCCTGGCTGTGCGACGTGTACGTCGACCACGAGCACCGCGGCCGCGGCCTCGGCACGATGCTGGCGAACTGGACCGTCGAGTGGGCCGGGCGCCATGGCATCAAACGCCTGGTGCTCGCCACCGTCGACGCGCACGAGGTGTACGCGAAGGCCGGGTTCGTGAAGGTCGGTCACCCGGAACGCTGGATGGAGATCGACACGCGGCCACCGTTCGGATAGCCGCACCGGCCGGCCACCGCACCATGGACGGGGGCGGGAAAAGTCGATGACTTCCGGTCAGCGCCGCGCCCGAACTCACCAACATTCGTGGGACGGCGGTCAGGAACGAGGCCTTTCCCAGCGGTTCACGGCGAACGCCGACACGACGAAAGCCAACAGCGGTGTCACGGCGAGGAGCGCCCACTGCGCCGGTTCGAGCATCACCGGCGGGGAGAAGCGCGGGCTGGACGCCAGGAAGCCGGTGAATCCGTAGTTCACCACGGCCGCCACGCCCCACACCGGTGCGGCCACCGCGACGAGCCGACGACGTACCGGACCGCCCAGGCGCCACGCCCCCCACCCGGCGAGCCCGGCACCGAGCAGGTACAACGGCACTCCGAGATAGACGAACGGACCGCCGTCGCCCCCGACGACGACCCATCGGCCGGGATCCCGGTCCTGCCAGATGTCGCAGAACCCGGCGAGCGCCGCGACGGCGAGCGCCGCCCCGAACCACCGCAGCGAGCCCGGACGGGTGAGCCGGTCACCGCGCACGAGCCACAGCGAGGTGGCCGCGACCATTACCGCCACGGTCATCCACCAGCATGAGTTCAGGAAATGGACCGGCGACTGTGGATACCAGGCGGCCACCCGCACCACCTCCAGCGTCGCCGCCAGCACCGCCAGCCCGGCGGTCGTGCGGCGGTGCCGGGTCAGCACCGCCCAGAACACCAGCGCCCAGCTCAACGCCCGCACGATGTCGAACACGTCGACCAGTTCCAGGCCCTCGGCCCGGATCGCCGGGTTCAACGTGAGCGCCTCCACGTGCGGCGCCGCCGCCCGGTAGAGGCCGAGGGCGAGCAGGAACATCGCCGCGGCGACCTGGAACGTCCGTGCCGCCTGCCGCCAGGCGGCCCCATCCGTGAAGATCAGCCGCCGGGACCGCCGCGGCCGCCGCAGGGCAGGGTCATCCAGCAGCTCGTACGCCTGCCCGGCGGTCGGGCGATCGGCCGGGTCGGCGGTGAGCAGGCGCTGCAGGGCCGGTTCCAGCGCACCGGCGTTGCGGGCCGGACGCAGGTCGTGCCGGGCGTACGCGGCCAGCATCGGCAACAGGCCCGCGCGGTGGAACGGCCCGACACCCTCGATCGCGTGGTACAACGTGGCCCCGGCGCCGAACACGTCCGCCGGTGGCCCCGGGGTGCCCCCGTTCACCTGCTCCGGCGCGAGGTAGCCCGGCGTGCCGAGCACCGCGCCGGTCTCGGTGATGGTCTCCGCGTCCGGCATCGTGGCCAGACCGAAGTCGGTGAGCCGTACCACGCCACCATCGTCGACCAGCACGTTGGCCGGCTTCACGTCCCGGTGCGTGATGCCCGCGGCATGTGCGGCGTGCAGCGCCGACAGCAGTTGGCGGCCGAGGGCGGCCGCCTGCTCGGCCGGCATCGGACCGTCCTGGGCCACGATGTCCTTCAGCGACCGGCCGGACACGAACTCCATGACGATCCACGGCCGGTCGTCGTGCTCCAAGACGTCGTACACCCCGACGATGTTGGGGTGGTTCAGCGCGGCGGCCGCCCGCGCCTCGCGAAGGCCGCGCCGGTAGCCGTCGGCGTGGCCGCGGTCCGAGATGCCACCACGGTAGTGCAGCTCCTTGATCGCCACATCGCGGTGCAGCACCTCATCGCGAGCCAGCCAGACCACACCCATGCCGCCGCTGCCGATCCGGCGCAGCATGCGGTAACGGCCACCCAGGACCTGACTGCCCTCCGACTCCTGGTCGGATCCCGGCGAGCGGATCATCACGGCGGACACGGTAACGGGCCCGCCCAAACGTCGCCGCACCCGCCATGACCGGGTGTCCCAGCCAGCCGCGAGTCAGAACTGGAGGGAGGTGGCGTCACCCAGCCTCGGTGGTGGCCGGCAGGTCCGCGATGGCCCGCCCGATCAGGTCGCGTGCGGGCCGGCCGAACACCGCTGAAGCTTGCAACAACGCAAATGCCCGGCCGTAGATTGCGATTTCGCGCGGTTGGGTAACCTCAAGACCGGCGGACATAGTTTCGATCTGGACGAGGCGCTCATCGAAGATCCAGAAGCTGCCCTGGGACAAGCACTGCCGCCGACCGTTCGCGGGGATGATCCCGACACTCACCCTGGGTAGCGATATCACGGCCAGCAGGCGGTCGAGCTGTCCCAGCATCACCTCGGTATTGCCTACGCGCGTATGAAGGACCTGCTCTTCCAGGACGAACAGGAATCGCCGATCGCCCGTGTAGAGCACCTGTTGCCGCTCCATACGTGCGGCAACGGCGGCTTCGGCGTCGTTGGGCAGGGCGAGGAAGTCTGCCCACCAAGCGAAGATCGACGCTGCATATTCGGCCGTGTGGAACAATCCGGGAATGACAGTGTTCTCGTAGCCACGGAAGAGTTTGGTCTTCTCGTACAGCGGCACCGCGGACGATTGCGCGCGCTTCATCCCTGCCCGCATGTGGCGCTGCCATTCGATGTACATCGACTCGATCGCTCGCATCGTGGCAACAAGATCCGGGATTTCCGCGTCGGCGCCGCACGCCCGACACCACGCCCCGATGTCCGCCTCGCTGGGCGTCTGCGTACCGTGTTCGAGTTTGCTGATCTTGGTGAAATGCCAATTGCAGCGTTCGGCCAGCGCACGCCCCGTGAGACCTGCGTCCCTGCGGACCTCACGGAGACGTGCGCCGAGCGCTTCGCGCGCCTGTTTGACGGGTGCGGTCACGCTTGTGGTGGCTCGTATTCGTGGTGCGGAGTCGCCACGTCCCAGGCCGCCTCGAAGGCTGCCTCGCACTGCCGCACGATGGCCGGGTCGGTGGTGAGCTCGTGGTCGAGAACATGCCCGTCGCCGTCAAAGTGGGTGAAGGTCAGGATTTCGCTGTCAAACATCCAGAAGTCATTGCCCGGGAGGAGCAACCTGGAAGCTCGGCGGCGCGGGAGCCACCGCACGTCCTCGCCGGACTGCACGAGGTTGAAGGCGTCCAGCCATTCGAAGTAGATGTACTTGGTCACCGGCTCCGACACAACGCGTAGCCGCCGCAGGGTCTTGCCCGCAGCGCGGTTGACGGCCATCATTTCGAACCACGGCCGCCACCACTCGGCTTCGGCCGTGGGATCGAGCGCTTCGCCGCGTAACCAGGTCTGAAACCGGCTTCGCTCGATGTCAGTGGAGTAGATGTCGCGTGTTTCGAGATGCAACGCCTCTCGCCGGTAGGCGGTGAAGTAGCTGTCGCGCTGTTCTTCCGAGATCGGCTCCACCTACGCTCCAACAAGCAGCGCCCGCATGGCCGCCTTGGGCACCTCCACGCAGGTCTCGTCATCGGGACTCGTCATCTGGCCAAGCGCCTCGCGATCCTCAACGCGCTGACCTTGGATGATGAAGTTTCCGCTGTCCAGTACGTGAACGATCGGCGGGACGAGACGGGTCACCTCCCCGTCCAACCCGTCGAGTGCGAGGAAGCTGAGCAACCTGGCGGGGACCTCCACCACCGTCTCCGCGTCGCTCACCTGCAGCCGCGCCAGGATGCCGGGATCGGTGACGACCCAGCCCTGGACGACGTAACTGTCGTTGTCGCTGGCGTAGAGGGTAGGCGAATTGCTGGGCGTCGAATCCTTGCCGAGAAACCGTAGCCGCACGATCGTCTCCTGTCGTTGGATTGCCTCGTGTTGCATCGGCATCGTCCAGCGTGGAGTTAAGCGAGAAACAAGTCAAGGTTGATCGGTCACCTGCTCCGATCAACTGAGCGACGTGGCGCAGAACATGCGGCGGATTGCGCCGAAGCTGGCGCCCGTCCGGAGCCTGCGCAACACGAGGCAACTTCGTTCTCACCGCAGGATGCACCGCCATACCGTTTGGCGAATTGCCCGGGTGCGGACAGCGCATTGCCGAAACGCGAACTCTAGGAGGGTGACAGATGATCATCAGTCCACAGCCGCAAGCCATGGATCGGACGACTCCGTGATGTCCGTCGACATGACGGATGAGGAAGCCGCGCGGCTGCGCGAGGTACTCATCGAGCACGGCTCGGTGTTCGGCGCAGGCATGTGTCACCACTGCGGGGTGGCTCGGTGCGAGACCTGGGTGGTGGCGTACGACCGGCTGGCCGCTGCCGGGCGGTCGATGGTCGAGTCGTACCCGCTCGCTGACACCACCCCGGAGGGCAACCGATGACCATACCGATCAAGCCCGGGGACGTGCTGCGCCTCAACGATGCGACTACATGTACGGGCAGGGCACGCTTCATCTCCGCGTCACCCGGGTTCGGCAGTTACGACAGCTCAACGATGGGCCGTGGATCGAGCTGGAGGGCCTCAGCGTGCGCCCGGACGGCACTCAGCTGGACACCACCGCGCGTCACGCGCTCGTGCGATGCAGCGCCCTTCGGCCGGGAGTCGTCACGCCGCCCTGGACGTGAAGGTAACACCGGCCGCTCTCTCGGCGGACCGGGCCCCATCCCGCGTGGCCTGGCCGGAGCCGGGCCACGCGGGATGGACGGTCAGCAGCCGGGCAGGCGCTCGATCAGGTAGCGCTCGATCTGGTCGAGCGACACCCGCTCCTGCTTCATCGTGTCCCGGTCCCGGACGGTCACCGCGTTGTCCGTGAGGGTGTCGAAGTCGACCGTGACGCAGAACGGCGTACCGATCTCGTCCTGGCGGCGGTAGCGGCGGCCGATGGCCTGCGCGTCGTCGAACTCCACGACCCACCGCTTGCGCAGCGTGGCGGCCAGCTCGCGGGCCTTCGGGGACAGCTCCGGGTTACGCGACAGCGGCAGCACGGCCACCTTGATCGGCGACAGCCGGGGGTCGAAGCGCATCACCGTACGCTTGTCGACGCCGCCCTTGGTGTTGGGCGCCTCGTCCTCGTCGTACGCCTCCAGCAGGAAGGCCAGCACCGCGCGGGTCAGGCCCGCCGCGGGCTCGATCACGTACGGCACCCAGCGCTCGCCCTTCTCCTGGTCGAAGAAGGACAGGTCGACCCCGGAGTGCTTGGAGTGCGTGGACAGGTCGAAGTCGGTGCGGTTGGCGATGCCCTCCAGCTCGGCGAACTCGGTGCCGCCGAACATGAATTTGTACTCGATGTCGACGGTGCGCTTCGAGTAGTGCGAGAGCTTGTCCTTGGGGTGCTCGAAGAAGCGCATGTTGGCTTCGGACAGGCCGAGGTCGAGGTACCAGTTCCAGCGCTCCTGGAGCCAGTAGTCGTGCCACGTCTCGTCCGTGCCGGGCTCGACGAAGAACTCCATCTCCATCTGCTCGAACTCGCGCGTACGGAAGATGAAGTTGCCCGGGGTGATCTCGTTGCGGAAGCTCTTGCCGACCTGCGCGATGCCGAACGGCGGCTTCTTGCGGGCGGCCGTGGCCACGTTGTTGTAGTTGACGAAGATGCCCTGGGCGGTCTCCGGGCGCAGGTAGTGCAGGCCCTCGTCGCTCTCCACCGGGCCCAGGTAGGTCTTCATCAGGCCGTTGAACATCTTCGGCTCGGTGAAGGTGCCCTTGTTGCCGCAGTTGGGGCAGTTCAGCTCCTGCAGCGAGGCGGGGGCCTTGCCGTGCTTGGCCTCGTACGCCTCCTCCAGGTGGTCCGCGCGGAACCGCTTGTGGCAGGACTGGCACTCGGTCAGCGGGTCGACGAACGCGTCGAGGTGGCCGGAGGCGGCCCACACGTCGCGGGACAGGATGACGGCGGAGTCCAGGCCGACGATGTCGTCGCGCTGCTGGACCATGGTGCGCCACCACTGGCGGCGGACGTTCTCCTTGAGCTCCACGCCGAGCGGACCGTAGTCCCACGCCGAGCGCGTGCCTCCGTAGATCTCGCTGGAGGGAAAGACGAAGCCCCGGCGCTTGGCCAGGCTGACGACGGCGTCGATACGATCGGCGGGCATGTTCCTCCTACGCCGGCTGGATTGTCGGCGGGGATATCAGTGAATTGGACGAGTCAGGAGATTACTCCTCTACCCCGCAGACCTGGAATTCGCCCGTGTCGGGGTTCTGGTCCAGGTACACCTCGAGGCGGTTCGTGCTGCCGTCGGTGTAGGTCACGTCGACGGGCACGGTGAGCTGCACCGCGGTCAGGTCGACGTCGCCCACGTCGGACGACTGAATGCGGTCCTGCGTACTCTGCTCGGCCGTGAATTCGGCCTGGGTCTGGCGCTGTTTCTCGCTCTCACATTGCATTCCGTACGCGTCGGCGTACTTGCCCTGTTCGAGCGCGTCGAAGTACTTGCCGATGACGACGTGGGCCTGCTCGTTGATCGCCCGGGTCATCACCGCGCCGAGCCCGACGGCCGCCGCGAAGGCGCCGCCGCAGACCAGCACCAACACGACCGCCCCGATGCCCAGGCCGAGCCCGATACGCCGCCCACGGCCCTCCACGGGCGGCGCGGGGAACGGCGGGTAGACGCCGGGACCGGGCGGGGGGTCGGGAACGGCGGGCACCTCGGGGCCCGTCGAAGGGGGCGGGCCCGTCGGTGGGAGCGGGCCCGTCGGTGGGGGCGGGTAGGCCGCGGGCGCCGTGGTCATGCGGCCAGCCTAGTGCTCAGCGCCAGGGCTGCGCGGCCCGGTCGCTCGGCGTGACCCGCACCGGCCCGCCGGGGGCGGCGTCGGCCAGGGTCTCGAACGCGGACGGCTCGTCGATCGACTCGCTGAGCAACGGGATCGACCGCATTTTGACGTCGAAATCGCCCAGGGCGCGCCGGTAGGCTCCGACCGATTCCCACTCGGTGACCAGGGTCCAGTGGGCGGGGTCGTCGAGGGCACGGGTCAGCCGTCCGGAGAGGTATCCGGGGCGGGCGGCCAGCGCCTCCAGGGCGGCGTGGGCCCGCTCGGCGAACGCGTCCTGCGTGTCCGGGGGGATCAGGAACCGGTTGAGCACCAGCATGGCCGTCAGCGTACGCACTGCAGATGAGGTCGCCGTGGCACCGTCCGAGAAGTTGCTCCGCCGGCTCGCCGGGGTCAGCCCGACGACGGCGTTCGTCGTCGCGCTGGCCCTGCTGATGGGCGGGCTGTTCCTGCCGGGCATCGTGGGCGCGGCGCTGCTGGTGCTGCTGGCCGCCGGGGCGGCGGGGCTGACGTTCACCACCTGGCCGGTGCAGACGCCGGGCACCCGGGTCGTGCGGGTGCTGCTGCTGGCGGCGCTGCTGTTCGCCGCGCTGGCGAAGGCCCTGTGACCGGTGCACTCATGCGCTTTTGACAATCATTGTCATTATCACCCACAGTTGAATACGTGACACGCCTCCGGCTCCTGCTCGCCGCCGCGGCCGTCGTCGCCCTCGGCGCCGCCACCGGCTGCACCGCCCGGGCGGACGGCGCGGCGGACGGACGGCTGCGCATCGTCACCGCGTTCTACCCGCTGCAGTTCGTCGCCCAGCGGATCGCCGGGGACGGCCCCACGGTCGGCAACCTCACCAAACCGGGCGCCGAACCGCACGACGTCGAGCTGAACCCCCGACAGGTGGCCCGGATCGCCGACGCCGACCTGGTGGCGTACCTGAAGGGCTTCCAGCCCGCGGTCGACCAGGCGATCGCCCTGGAGGCGAAGGACCGGGCGTTCGACGCCGCGACGGCCGTACCGCTGCTGTCGCTGGCCGAGGACCACCCGGAGCCCGGCGAAGAGCACACGGAGCTCTCCGGGGGCATGGACCCGCACGTCTGGCTGGACCCGCAGCGCCTCGCCACCATCGCCGACCGGCTGGCCACCCGGGTCGGCCAGGCCGACCCGGCACACGCGGCCGATTACACCGCGCGGGCCGCGACCCTGCACCGCGAGCTGGACGCACTCGACACCGAGTACGCGACCCGCCTGGCCACCTGCGCCCGGCGCGAGATCGTCACCGGCCACAGCGCCTTCGGCTACCTGGCCCAGCGGTACGGGCTGACCCAGGTCGGCATCACCGGCATCACCCCCGAGGGTGAACCGTCGCCGCGCCGGCTGGCCGCCGTGGCCGCCGAGGCCGAACGCACCGGCACCACCACGATCTTCTTCGAGACGCTGGTCAGCCCGAAGGTCGCCGAGACCCTCGCCCGCGAGGTCGGTGCCCGGACCGCCGTCCTCGACCCGCTGGAGGGGCTGACCGAGCCCGGAGAGGACTACTTTTCCGTGATGCGCCGCAACCTCGCCGCCCTGCGTACCGCGCTCGGGTGCACATCGTGAGCGCCCCCGTCGTCTCGGTGCGGCACGCCGCGGTCGCGTACGGCGGCCGTACCGTGCTGCGCGACGTCTCGCTGAGCGTGGCGCCCGGCGCCGTGGTCGCCCTCCTCGGCGCCAACGGCTCCGGCAAGTCGACCCTGATCCGTACGCTGCTGCGCCTCGTGCCGCTGGCCGGCGGGGAGATCGACCTGTTCGGCGTGCCCCAGCAGCGCTTCCGCCAGTGGGCCCGGATCGGGTACGTGCCGCAGCGGGTCGGCGTCACCGGCGGGGTCCCCGCCACCGTGGGCGAGGTGGTCGCCTCGGGGCGGCTGGCCCGCCGCGGCGTCCTGCGCCCGCCGCGCGCCGCCGACCGCGAGGCCGTCCGCGCCGCCCTGGCGGACGTGGACCTGGCCGACCGGATCGGCGACCCGGTCGCCACCCTGTCCGGCGGCCAGCAGCAGCGCGTGCTCATCGCCCGCGCCCTGGCCGGGCAGCCCGACCTGCTCGTGCTCGACGAGGCCACCGCCGGGGTGGACGCGGCCAGCCAGGAGGCGTTCGCGCAGACCCTGGGCCGCTTTGCCGGGCGCGGCGGCACCGTGCTGCTGGTGGCGCACGAGCTGGGCCCGCTGCAGCCCCTGATCGACACGGCCGTCGTCGTGCACGAGGGCCGGATCGCGCACTCCGGCGCGGTGCCGGAACCCGCGGGCCACCACGCCGACCCCGGCCACGACCACGTGCACCCGCACGCCGAGGAACCCGTCGGCGGGCTCTGCGTGGCACCCACCGACCGGATGGCGGCGAACTGATGGACCTGTACGCCTACGACTTCATGGTGCGGGCGCTGCTGGCCGCGCTGGTCATCGGCCTGGTCGCCCCGGCGCTCGGGGTCTACCTGGTGCAGCGGCGGCTGTCGCTGATCGGCGACGGGATCGGGCACGTCGCGCTGACCGGCGTCGGGGTGGGGCTGCTGCTGAACCAGTCCCCCGTGATCACCGCCGTGATCGTGGCCGCCGCCGGGGCCGTCGGCGTCGAGCTGGTCCGCCAGCGCGGCGGCACCTCCGGCGACCTCGCCCTGGCCCTGCTGTTCTACGGCGGCATCGCGGGCGGCGTGATGCTGGTCGGGCTGTCGCCGGACAGCACCAGCGCCAACCTCGTGCAGTACCTGTTCGGCTCGCTGGTCACCACCTCGCCGCAGGACCTCGCGGTGATCGCGGCGCTCGGCGCGGCCGTACTGATCGCCATGCTGGCGTTGCGGCCCGCGCTGTTCGCGGTCTGCACCGACGAGGAGTACGCGCGGGTGTCCGGCCTGCCCGTCCGTACGCTGAATCTGGTGATGGCGGTGACCACCGCGGTGACCGTCACGATCGCCATGCGCACCGTGGGTCTGCTGCTGGTCAGCGCGCTCATGGTGGTGCCGGTGGCCGCCGCCCAGCAGATCACCAGCGGGTTCCGGACCACCATGACCGTCGCCATGGTCATCGGGGTCGGCGCGGCCGCCAGCGGCGTATGGGTGTCCGGCGCGGTCGACACCGCGCCCGGGGCGACCATCGTGATCCTGGCGATCGCGGCGTTCGTCGCGCTCACCGTGGGTGCCGGTACGTGGCGGGCGCTGCGCCGCCGGGCCACCCCGGCCGCCGCACCGGAGCGGGTCGTCGAACCGCCCGACGTGGTGCTGCACGGGTAAGCGGTACCGTGGCTGCGGTGACGACGACGACCGGCTACGAGGCCTACGAGGCGGCCGGGGAGCTGCTACGGGCGCTCTCCGCGCCGATCCGCGTCGCCATCGTGGCCGAGCTCGGTGCCGGTGAGCGCTGCGTGCACGAGCTGGTGGAGAAGCTGGGGGCACCGCAGCCGCTGGTCTCGCAGCACCTGCGGGTGCTGCGCGGGGCCGGGGTGGTGCGCGGCGCCCGGCGCGGGCGCGAGATCGCCTACTCGCTTGTGGACGAGCACGTCGCGCACATCGTCGCGGACGCGGTCAGCCACGCCAAGGAAGGCGCCCCGTGACCGGGGAACCGGCCGCCACCGCGGTACGCAACACGCGCCAGCGCAGCGCCGTCAGCGCGGTGCTGGCCACCGCCGAGGGCTTCCACAGCGCCCAGGACCTGCACGCCATGCTGCGGGCCCGCGGCGAACGGGTCGGCCTCACCACGGTCTACCGGACGTTGCAGGCGCTGGCCGACGCGGGCGAGATCGACGTGATGCGCCCGCCCGGCGGGGAACACCTGTACCGGCGCTGCAGCCAGGGCCACCATCACCACCTGGTGTGCCGCTCCTGCGGCCGGGCGGTGGAGGTGGAGGGCCCGGCCGTGGAGGCGTGGGCGGACCGGGTGGCGGGCCAGCACGGCTTCGTGCACGTCTCGCACACCGTCGAGATCTTCGGCACCTGCCCGGGTTGCGCCCGGCGCTGACCGCGTCACCGGGCGCGGCGGCCCCGCTCGTGCGACGCTGTCGCGCGTGAAGTGGTACGCCGACCGGCTCCCCGTTGCCGCCCGCCAGATCGTCACCGACCTGCTCGTCGTGGTGTGGGTCTACTTCTGGATCCGCGTCGCCCTCTGGGTGCACTCGACCGTGCTGAAGCTCGCTGTGCCCGGCGCGAAACTCGAGGGCGCGGGCACCAGCATCGCCGACAACCTCGCCGACGTGGGTGGCAAGGTCGGCGGCGTCCCCGTGGTCGGCGACCAGCTCACCAGACCGTTCACCGGGGCCGCCGACGCGGCCCGCTCGCTGGCCGACGCGGGACGCCAGCAGCAGGAGCTGATCGGCACCGTGGCCCTGGTCATGGCTTTCGTGGTGGTGGCGCTGCCGCTCACCCTGGTGCTGCTGGGCTGGCTGCCGCTACGGCTGCGCTGGATGCGCCGGGCCGGGGTGGCCAGCCGGGTCCGCCAGCAGCCCGCCGGGCGGGACCTGCTGGCGTTGCGGGCGCTGGCGGGCCGGCCCCTCAACGAGCTGACCCGGCTGGGCCCGGACATCGCACAGTCCTGGCGCGACGGTGACCCCGAGGCGGTGGACGCGCTGGCCGCGCTGGAACTGCGCTGCCTCGGACTGCGACCGGCCCGGCGCTGACCGGGTCACCGCTGCTCACCCGGCGAATCCTCGGCGTACTCGCGGTCCTCGGCCACGTCCTCGGCGTCGATCCAGCTGCGCCGCACATACGGCAGAATCACCCAGTACGTCAGGAACCAGGCGCCGATGAAGACCGTGAGGCTCAACGCGGCCCAGCGGTTCAGCAGGTAGTCGGTGATGAGCAGGACGCTGCTGACCATCGAGATCAGCATGAAGGCCAGCCCGGTGGTGGCCATCCGGTGCGCGTAGCGGACCAGCTCGGGCTTGCGGCCCCGGCGGAACAGGGCCCGGTGGAACGCCACCGGCGCGATCAGGTGCGTGGTCGCGAACGCCGCGGAGATCAACGCCACCAGGTAGACGACGCGCTGGAAGGCGTTCGTGTGCGGAAAGCCGCTACTGAACGGCAGCGTCAGCAGGAACGCGAACAGGATCTGCACGCCGGTCTGCGCCACCCGCAGCTCCTGCAGCAGGTCGGCGAAGTTGCGGTTCCAGCGCTCCCGCTCGCTCTCACCCGGCAGCCCGCCCTTCTCGTCACCCATCGGCATCCTCCCCACGCTCGACTGCCTGGGACATCCCCGCGGCGACGGATGATCAAACTCCCACCCGGGCCAGCACCGCCTCGGCCAGCGTCTCCGGTGCCTCCTCCGGCACCCAGTGGCCGACGTCGCGCAACGCGACGAGCCGGTAGTCCGCCTGGATCCACTCCCCGGTGGCCAGTGCGGCCGTCCGGCCCAGCACCGGGTCCGCCTCACCCCACACGTACGTGGTCGGCACGGTGATCTTCCCCACCCCGGCAAGCTGGCCCCGGGTCAGCGCCCGGTACCAGTTCAGGGCGCCGGTCAGCCGACCGGGCTCGCGCATCGCCTCGGCGTACCCGTCGGCGCGCGGGCCGATCGGCTTCAGCATCGACCGCAGCATCGCACCGTCGCGGGCCAGCAGCAGCCGCTCCGCGAACCCGGCCCGGAAGACCGCCATGTACGCGAACCGCAGCCGCTGCCGCAGCTCCCGGCGCAGCGCGCCCGCCAGCGCCCGCGGATGCGGCACCGACACCGACGTGTACGTGCGGACCCGGTGCGGATGCCCGGCCGCCAGCAGCCAGCCCACCTGGGCACCCCAGTCGTGGCCCACCACGTGCACCGACTCGCAGCCGAGCGCGTCCAGCACCGCGACGGCGTCCGCGGCCGCCTCGGGCAGCCGGTACGCGGCCACCCCGTCCGGGCGGGCGCCCGCGCTGTAACCGCGCTGATCCAGCGCGTAGGTACGCAACCCGGCCGCGTGCAGTCGCGGGATGATCAGATCGAACTCGCGGTGGTCCTGGGGGAAGCCGTGCAGCAGCAGCACCGGCTCGCCGTCCGGGGGGCCGTCGGCGTACACGTCGAAGCTGAGCCCGCGCGCTTTGATCTCCATGCGTGATCTCCCCTCGCTGTCCCCCGCTCCGACCTGGTGTTAGCGTCATCGAAACACATGCAATCCGACAGGGGAGCGCACAGCGCTGAGAGTGCGGGCCGCCCGGCCCGCAGACCCTCGAACCTGATCTGGGTAATGCCAGCGCAGGGAGTTCGGTCTCTCCAGCCGCGCCGACGTGCGCCCTCTCTCGGTTCGCGATAGAGCCCCCGGGAGGCACCATGACAACCGCCGACGTCGGCGCGACACCCACCTACCGCTGGCGGACGGTCGACATCGTGATCGCGTCGGTGATCGCCGTGGCGTTCGGTGTCGTCTTCTGGGCCTGGAACCTGCTGTGGGCCGCCACCTCGGGCGCCTTCGCGTTCTTCCCCCCGGCCCAGGCCCTGCTGTACGGAGTGTGGCTGATGCCCGCCGTGCTCAGCGGTCTGATCATCCGCAAGCCGGGCGCGTCCCTGTTCACCGAGACCCTCGCCGCGCTCATCTCCGCGCTGCTGGGCGACCAGTGGGGCGCCATCGTCATCGTGCAGGGGGTGCTGCAGGGCCTCGGCGCGGAGCTGGCGTTCGCGGCGCTGCGCTACCGCTCGTACAAGCTGCCGGCGGCGCTGCTGGCGGGGGCGCTGACGGGTGTCGGCGCCGCGCTGTTCGACTTCTTCTACTGGAACGCCGCGTACGAGCTGTGGGGGTACCGCGTTCCGTACGCGCTGCTGACGATCGCCAGCAGCACCGTGATCGCCGGGGTCGGCGGCTGGCTGCTGGTGCGGGCGCTGGCACCCACCGGGGTGCTGGACCGGTTCGCGTCGGGCCGCGACCGCGCGCTGGTCTGAGCGATGGCGGAGGTCGTCCTGCGCGGGTTCGGGTGGCGCCACGCCGGGCGCCGCGCGAGGGCCGTACGCGGCGTCGACCTGCGCATCGCGCACGGTGAGCGGGTGCTCCTGCTGGGCCCTTCCGGGGCGGGCAAGAGCACCCTGCTGGCGGCGCTGGCCGCGCTGCTGCCCGAGGACTCCGGGCAGGCCGAGGGCGAGGTCGAGATCGACGGCCTGGATCCGCGCAAGGCCCGCGAACGCGTCGGCATCGTCTTCCAGGACCCGCAGACCCAGCTCGTCATGGCCCGCAGCGGCGACGACGTGGCGTTCGGGCTGGAGAACCGGGGAGTCCCGGCCGAGGACATCTGGCCCCGGGTCGACGCGGCGCTGGCGCGGGTCGGCTTCGCGTACCCACGGGAGCGGCCCACCGCGGCCCTGTCCGGCGGCGAACAGCAGCGGCTCGCGCTCGCCGGGGTGCTGGCGTTGCGCCCCGGGCTGCTGCTGCTCGACGAGCCGACCGCCAACCTGGACCCCGCCGGCGCCGCCCAGGTGCGCGACGCGATCACCCGCGCCCGGGACCCCGACACCACCCTGATCCTGGTCGAGCACCGGGTGGCCGAGGCGCTGCCCCTGGTCGACCGGGTGGTCGTGCTGGAGCCGGGCGGCGGGATCCGCGCGGACGGCCCGCCCGCCGCGGTCTTCGCCGCGCACGGCGACCACCTCGCCGAGCAGGGGGTCTGGGTGCCGGGCCGGCCGATCGCCCCGCGCCGGGCCGTCGCCCCACCGGCCGATCCTCTGGTACGGGCGCGGGCGGTCGCCGTTCCCGGCCGCCTCGCCGCGGTCGACATGTCCGTCCGGGCCGGCGAGGTCGTCGCCGTCACCGGTCCGAACGGGGCCGGGAAGAGCACCCTCGCGTTGCTGCTGGGCGGGCTGCTGGCCCCCGGATCCGGGACGGTCGAGGCGTTCGGCGACCCCCGGCCGCCGCACCGGTGGCGGGCCGCCGTGCTGACCCAGCGGATCGGGTCGGTGTTCCAGCAGCCGGAGCACCAGTTCGTGACCGCCCGGGTACGCGACGAGCTGGCGCTGGGCCCACGCCGCGTGGGGCGCCCGGCCGCCGAGGTGGCGGCCACGGTGGACGAACTGCTGGACCGGCTGCGGCTGACCCGGCTGGCCGAGGCGAACCCGCACACCCTCTCCGGCGGCGAGGCGCGCCGCCTCAGCGTGGCGACCGCCCTGGCCACCGCCCCGCGGCTGCTGGTGCTGGACGAGCCGACGTTCGGCCAGGACCGGCGTACGTGGATCGAGCTGGTCGACCTGCTGGCGCGGCTGCGCGACGGCGGGCACGGGATCGTGGCGGTGACCCACGACGACGCGTTCGTGGCGGCCCTCGCCGACCGGGTGCACGCGCTGGCGCCGCCGCCCCGCAACTCGGCCTCCACGGCTCCCGCCCCGGACCGCGGCAGGGCCGCCGAGCCGCCTGACCGCCGGCGACCCGCGTGAGCCTCACCTTCACCCCGATCGCCGACCCGACCGCGCCGCTGGCCCGCCGCAACCCGGTCGCCAAGCTCGGTGCGGCCCTGGTGTTCTCGCTGCCGCTGATCTTCACGCTCGACCCGCTGACCCCCGCCCTGGCCCTCGCGGTGGAACTGGCCACCGTGCCGCTGTTCGGGATGCGGTATCGGGTGCTGGCCCGCCGGGCGTGGCCGCTGGCGCTGGCCGGCGCCGGGGTGCTGGTGACGATGGTGCTGTTCGCGGCCGAGCGGGCCGGGACGCCGCTGTTCGCGGTGGGGCCGTTCCAGGTCACCACGGGCGTGCTGGGCACCGCGCTCGCGCTGGTGCTGCGGATCTTCGCGGTGGCGCTGCCCGGGGTCATCGTGTTCGCCACCACCGACCCGACGGATCTGGCGGACGCGCTGGTGCAGAACGCGAAGGCACCGCCCCGGTTCGCGATCGGCGCGCTCGCCACGTTCCGGCTGCTGCCGCTGCTGGGCCAGGAATGGCAGATGCTCACCCTGGCCCGGCGCGCGCGCGGCGTCGACGCGGGCCGCAATCCGGTGGCCCGCCTGCGGCTGTTCGCGGCGACGGCGTTCGCGCTGCTGGTGGGCGCGATCCGGCGTGGCACCCGGCTGGCCGTGGCGATGGACGCGCGCGGATTCGACGCCGGTGTGCCGCGCACGTACGCCCGGCGGCAGGTCTTCCGCGTTGCGGACGCCGCGCTGCTGGCGGGCGCGGGTGTGCTGGCCGGGGCCATCCTGGCGGTCAGCGTGGCGACCGGGGTGTTCCGGCCGGTCATCGGCTGAGCGCCGGGCTGCAATGATGGCGGGCATGCTTGTCGCGTTCTCCGTCACCCCGCTCGGCGCGGGCGATGCCGTGGGCGACCTGGTCGCCGAGGCCGTCCGCGTGGTCCGCGCGTCCGGCCTGCCCAACCGCACCGACGCCATGTTCACCACGATCGAGGGCGAGTGGGACGAGGTGATGGCCGTGGTCAAGCAGGCCGTCGACGCGGTCGCCGCGCACGCGCCCCGGGTCAGCGTCACCCTCAAGGCCGACGTACGCCCCGGCGTCACGGGCGCGCTGGAGGCGAAGGTCGAGCACATCGAGCGGCGGCTGGCGCAGCCGTGACCCGGCTGGTCATGTGGGACATCGACCGTACGCTGCTGATCGCCGGCAAGGCCACGCACCAGGCGTACGCGACGGCGTTCACGGCGGTCACCGGCGTCGCGTGGCGCGCCATGGCGGTCACGGCCGGACGCACCGACCGGGACATCTCCGCCGAGATCTTCGCCGCCCACGGCATCGCCGACTGCGAGCCGCACCTGGACGGCTTCTTCACCCGCTACGCCGACGAGGTGCACGCCACCCGGCACCTCATCGCCGAGCAGGGCCGCCTGCTGCCCGGCGTCCGCGAGGTGCTGCGCGCGCTCGCCGTCCGGCCCGGTGTCGTGCAGACCCTGGTCACCGGCAACATCCCGGCGGTCGCGGCGGCGAAGGTCGGCGCGTTCGACCTCGCGTGGGCGTTCGACATGGAGATCGGCGGGTACGGCGCCGCCGACGTCGCCCGCGCCGCGCTCGTCCACCGCTGTCTGGAATCGGCCCACGCGAAGTATGGCGGCCCCGTCCACCCGGTGGTCATCGGCGACACCACGTTCGACGTGGCGGCGGCCCGTGCCACCGGCGCCCTGGCCGTGGGCGTGGCCACCGGTGGCACGAGCATGGCGGAACTGGCCGGGGCGGGCGCGGACGTCGTCCTGGCCGATCTGTCCGACGTGGACGCCGCGGTCGCGGCCATCACCGGCTGAGCCGTTCTCAGACCCGGAAGACGCTGATCGCGGTGCTCAGCTCCGTACTCATCCGGGCAAGTTCCGAGGCGGCGTGCTCGCTCTGGCTGGCGCCCGCCGCGGTCGAGGCGGCGGCGTCGGCCACCCCGGCGATGTTGCCGGCGATGGCGCTGCTGCCGTCGGCGGCCGCGGTGACGTTGCGGGTCATGTCGTCGGTGGTCGCGGTCTGCTCCTCCACGGCGGTCGCGATGACCGTCTGGTAGTCGTTGACCTGGTTGATGATGGAGGCGATCTGGTCGATCGCGGCGACCGCGTCGGCGGTGTCGGTCTGGATGGCCAGCACCCGCCGCGAGATGTCCTCGGTGGCCTTGGCGGTCTCCTGGGCCAGGTCCTTGACCTCACCCGCGACGACCGCGAAGCCCTTGCCGGCGTCACCGGCCCGCGCCGCCTCGATCGTGGCGTTGAGGGCCAGCAGGTTCGTCTGCTCGGCGATCATGTTGATGGTCTTGATGACCTCGCCGACCTCCTGCGACGAGGCGCCGAGACGGGTCACCGTGGACATGGTCGCCTCGGCGACCGTCACGGCCTGCGACGCCACCCCGACGGCCTGGTTCGCGTTCTGGGCGATCTCCCGGATCGACGCCACCATCTCCTCGCTGCTGACCGCCAGGGTCTGCACGTTGCCGGAGATCCGGCCCGCGCCGTCGGACACCAGCCCGGCCTGCGCGCTGGTCTCCTCCGCGTTCGAGGCGATCTGGGTGGCGGTCGCGGACAGCTCCACCGACGCGGTGGACATCGCCTCGGCGCCGCCCGCCACCTGCCGCACCAGGCCCCGCAGCGAGGCGACGGTCTGATCCACCGCCCGGCTGAGCTGGCCCAGCTCGTCGCTGCGGTTCAGCTCGGCCCGTACGGTCAGATCACCCTCGGCGGCCCGCTGCAACGCGTCGTTGACCTTGCCCAACGGCCGGGTCACGGACCGGGTCGCCCCGAGGGCGAGGGCCACCGCCAGCACCAGCACGCCCAGCGTCACACCGAGCCGGAGGATCTGGTTGGTCCGCAGGTCCGCGGCGGCCTGGGCGGTCAGCGCCACGGCGCGCCCCTGGATCGACGCGAGCACCTTGTCGGTCGTCTTCACCACGTCGCCCTGCGCCTGCGCCACCTGGCCCTTGGTGACGCTGGCCATCGCGGCGGCGCGCGCCGCCTGCGACTCGTCCGCGCGCAGCTGGCCGGTGAACGCGTCGATCCTGGTGAACAGGGCGGTCCACGCGGCCTTCGAGTCCTTCCAGGACGTCTGCTCGGCCGGGGTCAGCACGCCGGTGGGCACGGCGTCCACGGCGGCGAGGATGGCCTTGCGGTCCGGGGCAACGGTGTCCTCGACGCTGGCCGCGTTTCCGCCGGCGCCGGCGCCGGCGAGGACCAGGGCCTGGTAGGCCGCGATGTCGGCGGCGAACAGGCGTACCCGTTGGACCTGGTCCGCGGCCGCGGTGAGGCTGCTGATCCGGGCCTGGGCCGCGGTCTGCTGCTGCGAGCCGCGCAATCCGGCGAAGAGCGCCGCCGCGATGAAGATCCCGAGCAGGGCGAACGCGCCGCCCAGCCGCATGCCGACAGTGATCTTCCTGCTTCTCATCGCGGGTCCTCATCGTTGGGTGGTCTCAGCTGATGAGATCGGCACGTCGGCGCCGGTCGCCTGCCGACGCCGGCTGTGAAGCGGCTCACCCCTTGGTCGGACATTTTGCGCGACAGTCGGAGGCGTAGTCCTAACGGACGGCACGATGGAGCCGACCGGCGGAGCGTGAGGCCACGCGTATCGCTAGGGTTCGCGGTGTGCTGGTACGGGAGTTCGATGAGGCCGACTGGCCGCAGGTCTGGGCGATCGTCCGTGAGGTGATCCAGGCGCGCGACACCTTCACCTACGACCCGGAGATGACCGAGGCGCAGGCGCGCCCGCTGTGGGTCGAGGCGCCCCCGGGCCGGACGGTCGTGGCGACCGAGGACGGCCGCGTCCTGGGCACCGCGAAGATGGGGCCGAACCGTCCCGGCCCCGGATCGCACGTCTCGACGGCCAGCTTCATGGTGGCCGCGAGCGCGCGCGGCCAGGGCGTCGGAACCGCGCTCTTCACGTACGCCGTGGACTGGGCGAAAACCGAGGGATACGCGGGGATGCAGTTCAACGCCGTGGTGGACACGAACCGCACCGCCGTCGAGCTCTACCTGCGCAACGGTTTCCAGATCATCGGTACGGTCCCCGGCGCCTTCGCCCACCCGAGCCTGGGCCGGGTCGGGCTGCACGTGATGTACCGCGAGTTCTGAGCGGCCGGGTCCGGCCCGCCTGACGCGGCGGGCCGGACGCGACAAACTACGAGTCGAACTTCACCTTCTTGCCGGACTCGCCGAACCGGCCGTCACAGATCTGCAGGTAGGCGAGGGTCGTGTCGGCCGGAACGTCGAAGACCAGAAGTCGGTCGACGGTCTTTCCCGGATCGATCGGCTCGCTCAGCGCGTTGCTGCTGGTGTTGTTGAGGTAATCCTCGGCGGTCGTGTTCTCGTCGAGCTCGCGTTCCGTGGGGTTCGTGGCCTTGAGGTCGAAGTACGGGTAGGTGTCGGTCTTCTCGCCGACGTTCTTCACCGAGAAGGAGACCACGCAGAACTTGCCCTTGGCCTTTTCCGTCCGGCTGTCCTCGTAGTCGGTCGCCGGGTCATCGGGTTTGGTGATCGCCTTCCTGGTGCAGTCGATCCCGCGGACCGTCGCCTCGTACGACGTATCGAGTTGCTTCACCTGCGCGGTAGCTCCCACCGCCACCTCGTCCACCTCGTCCGACGAATCGAACAGGATGGACGAGAAGATCGGAAACAGCACGGCGCCGACCGCCACGAAGGTCGCCACCACGATGATCAACGCCGCCACCTGCCTGCGGCGGATCGCCTGGGGTGACTGCGTCAACGTCCGAGTGGTGTTGATGGTGATGTGCGGCACGGCCGCACCGTCCGCGCCGAAGGGCCAGGCGGTTTCGGGGGCCTGCGACGCCGGAATGAGGACCTCTCGCCGGCAGTACGGGCACCGCATGACACCCGCGTCGTGGTCGACCTCCATCCCGGCTCCGCACGACGGGCAGCTGGAGGAGACGGCGGCGGACTGCTGCGGGCCGGTCATCGGGGCATCGGGGGCGGCGTGTGGGCGAACAGGTGCGCGAGCTCAGGTGTGTCGGCGGCCGGCGCCCATTGCGCCATCCCGGCCCGCCACACCAGCGTGTCCCTGGTCATCGCACCGGCGCCGACCTGCCCGGCCAGTGCACCGAGGTCGAACGGGCCCTGCTGACTGCCCGCCACACCCACGTACCACTGCGGGGTCACCGGCAACGGAGGCGGCTGCACCGGCACCGGCGCGTGGCCGACGGCGTTCCCGTCGACGGCCCCGCCCAGGCGCTGACCGAAGAGCATCCCCACGCCCAGCCCCGTGCCCACCCCGGCGGCACCGGGATTGCGGGCGGCGTCCTCAATGGCGTTGGCGGTCTGGAACGTCGTGTACCGCTGCAGGTCGCCGATGATGCCCATCTGCGTACGCCGGTCGAGCGCCTGCTCCACCTCCGGCGGCACCGAGATGTTCTCCACGATGACGGCCGGAAGCCCCAGGCCCATCGGGGCGAGCTGCTCCGCCAGCACCTCGGTGAGCTGCCGGCCGATGGCCTCCTGGTGGGCCGCCATGTCGAGCAGGGACACGTGCGCACTGGCCAGCGCGGAGGTCAACCTGCTCACGATCAACTGCTGGAGATAACCGGCGACCTCCTCCGAACGGAATTCCGGGTCCGTGCCCACCAGCTCGGTGAGGAACCGGCGGGCGTCGAGGATCCGCAGGGCGTACGCGCCGTACGCGCGCAGCCGCACCATGCCGAACTCCGGATCCCGGACGATGACCGGGTTCTGGGTGCCCCACTTCAGGTCGGTGAACTGCCGGGTGTTGACGAAGTAGACCTCGGCCTTGAACGGCGACTCGAATCCGTACTTCCAACCCTTGAGAGTGGACAGTACCGGGAGATTCTGGGTGTGCAGGATGTGCGTACCGGGTCCGAAGGCGTCCGCGATGGTGCCCTCGTTCACGAAGACGGCCACCTGCGATTCGCGCACCACGAGGCGCGCGCCCATCTTGATCTCGTTGTGATACCGCGGGAACCGCCACACGATCGTGTCGCGGCTGCCGTCCAGCCACTCGACGATATCGATGAATTCGCCGCGTATCTTATCCAGCATTGCCATACGGACCTACCCGACATCTCCAAGCCGGCCGGTGCTCGGCCCGCGTCATCCGGCCGGATGATATCAACCGTGATCAACCTCGCCACGCGTCGTGACGGCGGCCCGCTCGACCCGGCGGGTCCCTACCGGCGAAGCAACGACGCCGGGTCGAGGCGGAACGGGAAGGGCCGGTCCGCTCGCAGCACCTCGGCGCCCCGGGCGACGGTGCGCTCGACGTAGTGCGCGCCGTCCAAGCCGTGCAGGCGCAGTACGACACCGTCCGCCTCGAACTCGACGAGCAGATACCACTCGATGCGCGCCGCCGCGTACAGCTGCATCTTGACCAGCCGGTCGGCGGCCGCGTTGCCGGGCGACACGATCTCGCCGACGAAGGGCACCTCGGCCGCGTCGATGATGGCGCCCTCGTCGTCCGTGTCCGCGATGACGAGGTCGGGAATGACGATGCGGCCCGTGCCCAGACGGACGTTGACCGCCTCGTACACCCAGAGACCCGCCGCAGCCGCAGGCTTGTCGAGCGCATTGGCCGCTCCAGGGGCCCACATGCTCAAACACGGCAACGGGCGGCCTCAGCTCGGGGCGACCGGGTTGGGGACGGCGCCGCCGAAGCGGCGGTCCCGCTGGGCGTAGAGCTGGCAGGCGTACCAGAGGTGGCGGCGGTCGAAGTCCGGCCAGAGGGTGTCGAGGAAGACCATCTCGGCGTACGCGGACTGCCAGAGCAGGAAGTTGCTCGTGCGCTGCTCCCCGGAGGGGCGCAGGAACAGATCCACGTCGGGAACCTCGGGGTGGTACAGGTACTTCGCGATGGTCTTCTCGTTGACCCTGTCCGGCTTCAGGCGCCCGGCCGCCACGTCGCGGGCGATGGCCGCGGCGGCATCGGCGATCTCGGCCTGGCCGCCGTAGTTCACGCAGAACTGCAACGTCAGCTTGGTGTTCTGCCGCGACATCTGCTCGGCGGTCTGCAGCTCGGAGATCACGCTCTTCCACAACCGGCCCGCCCGGCCGGACCAGACCACCCGCACCCCCAGCTCGATCAGCTGGTCGCGGCGGCGGCGGATGACATCGCGGTTGAAGCCCATGAGGAAGCGCACCTCCTCCGGCGAACGCTTCCAGTTCTCCGTCGAGAACGCGTAGGACGACAGGTACGGGATGCCCAGCTCGATCGCGCCCTCGATCGCGTCGAACAGCGAATACTCCCCCTGCTCGTGGCCCTTGGTACGGGACAGGCCGCGCTCCTTGGCCCACCGGCCGTTGCCGTCCATCACGATCGCGATGTGCTTGGGCAGGGCGTCGCGCGGCAGATCGGGCGGGGTCGCGCCGGAGGGGTGCGGAGTGGGCGGACGCGTCACGACATGCTCTCCCGTCGGTCGACCAGCGGCAGGGAACGCATCGCGCGCTCCATGTGCCACTGCAGATGAGCCGCCACGAGGCCGCTGCACTCGCGGCGCACCGGCGGCTCGGCGGCGTCGGCGACCTCCCAGTCGCCGGAGGTCAGGGCCAGCATGAGCCCCAGGGTGGCCGGCGCGGGATGCGCCGAGCCGGGCGGGCGGCAGTCCGGGCAGACCGAGCCCCCGGCCGGTACGGAGAACGCCCCGTGCCGCCCCGGCGCACCGCAGACCGCGCACTCGGCCAGCGCGGGCGCCCAGCCCGCCTGCGACATGCCACGCAGCAGGTAGGCGTCCAGGACGAGGCTGCCGTCGTGCTCACCGGCCGCGAGCGCCTTGAACGCGCCCAGGGTGAGCTGGAACAGCCGCAGCGCAGGCTCCCGCTCGACCGGGGTGAGCCGCTCGGCGGTCTCGGCGATCGCGCTGGCGGCCGTGTAGCGGGGGTAGTCACCCAGGAACCGCTTGCCGAACAGCGTCACCGCCTCCACCTGGCTCACCGAGTGCAGCGTGCTGCCCACGCCCTCGGGAGAGCCCGCGAGCTGCAGATCCACGTGGCCGAACGGCTCCAGCCGGGCGCCGAACCGCGACGTCGTGCGGCGCACCCCCCGGGCCACCGCGCGCAGCCGACCGTGCCGGCGGGTCAGCAACGTGATGATCCGGTCGCTTTCCCCCAGCTTCTGCACGCGCAGCACCACCGCGTCGTCGCGGTAGAGCTGTCGGCGGTATCCGGCGGGCACCCGGCCATTCTGCCCCGCCGGTGCGACGACCCCCGCGCGGGTACGACAACCCCGAGCCGCATCTCAGGGTCGAATCCGGGTCGGCTGGGTGGGAGAACCGATGGTCTGGCCGTCCCGCTGGCCCTACCGTCTGCAGCATGAATCCCACCCTGATCCGACGCGCGGGCGCATTCACCCTGATGTTCGCGGCGGCGGCCGCGCTGTCCGGGTGCGGTGGGATCGGTGCGCAGCTGACGTTCCACGACGTCGAGAAGGTCAAGGTCACCGAGATCCGGCTGACCGGCTCCGTCGGTGACGTCGCCGTGCGCACCTCCGCCATCGGCGAGACGCGGATCACCCGGCTCGTACGCAGCGGCACGGACCCCGCCGGCGGCTACTCCCTCGACGGCACCGTGCTCACCCTGGACACCAACTGCGGCCCCGACTGCACCGTGTCGTACGACGTGGAGGCGCCGGCCGGGGTCGCGGTCCGCGGTGGGCTGCGTTCCGGCGACATCACCCTCACCGGGGTCGGCCCCACGGACGTGTCGCTCACCTCGGGCGACATCGTGGTGCACGACGCGGCCGCCGACCTCAAGGCCGTCACCACCTCGGGCAACATCTCGGTCGAGGGCGGCAAGGGCCCGGCGACGCTGCGCACGACCTCCGGTGACCTGAGGGCCGACCGGGTCGGCGGCCCCGTTCAGGCCAAGTCCACCAGCGGCGACGTGACCGTCGAGCTGGCCGCCCCCGGCCCGGTGACCGCCGAGGCAACCAGCGGTGACGTGCTGGTCCGGGTACCCGAGGGCAGCTATCACGTCCAGGCCGACAGCCGCTCGGGCGAGAGCCGGGTGGAGTTCCCCGACGACCCGAAGTCGGCGAATGTGATCACCGCGCGGACCACCGACGGCAACGTCACGGTCCAGAACACCTAGGGTGGCAACCGCTACCATTCCCCGATGCTCCTTGCGACAAGGACCAGCATGTGGCGCAGCCGCCACGCGATCAGCGCCGACGGCCACCCGGTTGCCACCTGGGACAGCAGGTTCTGGCGCACCGGCGGCCAATTCGTGTTGGACGGGCGGCGGTTCCAGGTGGACGCCAACATGTGGGGCACCCGGTACACGCTGACCGGCGCCGACGGCACGATGGTCGCCGCCGCGGACCGGGTGGGCCGCAAGCACTGGACCGTCGAGGCGGCCGGACAGACCTACCGGTTCCAGCGCAGATCACTCTGGAGCAACGACCAGGAGCTGCACACCGAGCAGGGTCCGGTGGGCTCGGTCCGGCGCACCAGCATGTGGGGCGGCGATGTCGTCGCCGACCTGCCGGGCCTGCCGCTGCCGGTGCAGATCTTCGTCCTGGGCGTCGTCATCACCATGTGGGACGCCCAGGCCGCCGCGGGCTAGAAGCCCAGCCTGCGCAACTGCTTCGGGTCCCGCTGCCACTCCTTGGCCACGCGCACGTGCAGGTCCAGATAGACCTTCGTGCCCAGCAGCGCCTCGATCTGGGCCCGGGCCCGGGTGCCCACGTCCTTGAGCCGGGAACCGCGGGTACCGATCACGATCGACTTCTGGCTGTCGCGTTCCACGTACACATCCGCGTAGACCTTGGTCAGGTTGCCCTCGACGAGCATCTCCTGGACCAGCACGGCGATCGAGTGGGGCAGCTCGTCGCGCACCCCCTCCAGCGCCGCCTCGCGCACCAGCTCGGCGACCAGGACCTGCTCCGGCTCCTCGGTCAGCACGTCGTCCGGGTAGAGCTGCGGGGACTCCGGCAGGTGCCGGACCAGCACCTCGACCAGCGTGTCGACCTGATGGCCGGACACCGCGCTGACCGGCACGATCTCGGCGAAGTCGTACAGCTCGCTCACGGCGATCAGGCGCTGGGCCAGCGTCGCCGGGTCGACCAGGTCGACCTTCGTGACCACGGCGATGACCGTGGCCTTCAACTCCGCGATCTCGGCCGAGATGAACCGGTCCCCGGCGCCGACCGGCTCGTCGGCGGGGAAGCACACCCCGATCACGTCGACCTCGCTCCAGGTGTCGCGGACCAGGTCGTTGAGGCGCTGACCGAGCAGCGTACGCGGGCGGTGCAGTCCTGGGGTGTCCACCAGGACGAGCTGGCCGTCCGGGCGGTGCAGCACGCCCCGGATGATGTGCCGGGTCGTCTGCGGCTTGTTCGAGGTGATCGCGATCTTCTGCCCGATGATCGCGTTGGTCAGCGTGGACTTGCCCGCGTTCGGCCGCCCCACGAAGCACGCGAACCCGGCCCGGTAGGCGCCGTCACCGGCCGTGTCGGGTTCGGCGGCCGTCCGGTGCCGGTGGCCGCCGGCCGCCCCGGTATCCCGTCCGCGCCCACCGCGCGATCCGGACTGCGAGCCGCCACGCCGCGACCCGGACTGGGAGCCCGCCCCGCCACGCCGCGACGCGGGCTGCGAGCCGGACCCACCACGTCCCGACGCGGGCTGGGAGCCGGACCCGCCACGTCCCGACGCGGGCTGTGCACCGGCCTGGCCGCCGACCCGTCGGCCGCCGGATTTGCGGCCGGACGGCGGCTGCGGCGCCTCGCTCATTGCGTGACCGTGCCGAGCAGCGTGCCGTCGGGCGCCGCGACGTGGATCGGCGCGTCCGCGGCAAGGTCGCGGACCGCGGCGTGACCGGCACCGTCCAGGTTCGACGCCTCGGTCACCACGGCGGCGGCCTCCAGCTTCGAGGCGCCGGCGGCGGCCGCGGACGCGACCGCGAGCTGCAGCGCCGTGACGGACAGGCTGGGCAGCGCGACGCTGGCCGCCGCGTACGTACGGCCGTCCTGGTCGCGTACAGCGGCGCCCTCGGCGGCCCCGACACGGGCGCGGGCACTGCGGGCGAGCGTGACGAGCTTGGCGTCCTCGGCGCTCAGCGCCGCGTCAGCGGCGGCGGGGGCGATGGTCGGCTCAGGCATCGGCGTGCTGTCTCTCCTCGGCTTCCGGGCTGGATTCGGAGTGCCCGGCCGGCGCGGGCACCCGGCGGACGAGCACCGAGTCGATGCGGTTGCGCCGCCCCGTGGTGCCCTCCGCGATCAGGTGCAGCCCGCCCACGTCCACGCTGGCACCCGGGATCGGCACCCGGCCCAGCGTCTGGGCGAGCAGGCCGCCGACCGTCTCGACCTCGTCGGCGGGCAGCTCGACCCCGAACAGCTCGCCCAGGTCCTCGATCGGCAGCCGGGCGGTGACCCGCACCGCGCCGTCGTCCAGGTGGTCCACGGGCGGGCGCTCGACGTCGTACTCGTCGGTGATCTCGCCGACGATCTCCTCCAGGATGTCCTCGATCGTGACCAGCCCGGCCGTCCCGCCGTACTCGTCCACCACGATGACCAGGTGGGTGCGGGCGGCCTGCATCTCCGAGAGCAGGTCGTCGACCGGCTTGGACTCGGGCACGAACGTGGCGGCCCGCATGACCTCGGCCACCGGCTCGGCCCCGGCCGCCGGGTCGCCGCTCTGGGTGCGCCGCACCACGTCCTTCAGGTACAGCACGCCGAGCACGTCGTCGACGCTGTCGCCGATCACCGGGATCCGGGAGAAGCCCGAACGCAGGAAGAGCACCAGTGCCTGCTGCAGGGTCTTCGGGGCCTCGATCCACACCATCTCGGTGCGCGGCACCATCACCTCGCGGGCGATCGTGTCGCCGAGCGCGAACACCGAGTGGATCATCTGGCGCTCGCCGTGCTCCACCACCCCGCGCTGCTCGGCCAGGTCGACCAGCTCCCGCAGCTCCACCTGGCTGCCGAACGGTCCCTCCGGGAAGCCCTTGCCCGGGGTCACCGCGTTACCGATCAGAATCAGCAGCGAGGCCAGCGGGTTCAGCACCCGGCCCAGGCCGCGGACCAGCGGCCCGGCCGCCCGGCCGATCGCGTACGCGTGCTGGCGCCCGATCGTGCGCGGGGCCACCCCGACCACCACGAAGCTCACCACGGTCATCGCACCCGCCGTAACCAGCGCGGCCTGCCACCCCGCCCCGTACGTGTCGACCGCGACCAGCGCGACCAGCGTGGTCGCGGTCAGCTCGCAGAGCAGCCGGAGCAGGAGCAGCAGGTTGACGTGGCGCACCACGTCGCCCGCGACCGCGGCCAGCGCCGCCGCGCCCCGCTGGCCCTCGCGGGCCATCTCGGTGGCCCGGGCCGTGGAGACCGTGGTCAGGGCGGCGTCGGTCATCGAGGCCAAGCCGGCGAGAAGCACCAGCACGAGCGCGTAGCTGAGCAGTTGCAGGTCCGGCAGGCCGCCCGTGGCGTCCGCGGCGAATAGCGGGGTATCCACGGCGTCAGCCGGCCCGCCGCCCGGCATGCCAGCTCTGCAGGAGCCGGTTCTGCAGGGCGAACATCTCGCGCTCCTCCTCCGGCTCGGCGTGGTCGTAGCCGAGCAGATGCAGCGCGCCGTGGACCGTCAGCAGATGCAGCTCGTCGGCTGCGGTGTGCCCCGCCGCGACCGCCTGCTTGGCGGCCACCTCGGGGGCCAGCACGATGTCGCCGAGTAGCGCCGGCTCGCCCGTGCCCGCCTCGCCGGGCCCGTGGTCGACGCTGCCCTCGTCCATCGGGAAGGCCAGCACGTCGGTGGGGCCGTCGCTGCCCATCCAGCGGTGGTTCAGCTCCCCCATGTAGTCGATGTCGACGAGCAGGATCGACAGCTCGGCGAGCGGGTTGACCCCCATCTCGTCGAGGGCGTGCCGGGCCACCGCGAGGATCGCGTCGGTGTCGACCTCGACTCCCGACTCGTTGGCGATCTCGATGGACATCAGGTGCGGTTACCCCCGTGATCAGCGCCGCCGCCCGGTGCGGCCGCCGCTGGCGGCACGTCCGGGCACGGCATGGACGGATTGCGTGGTCTGTTCGGCGTCGTAGCGCGCGTACGCGTCGACGATCTCGGACACCAGCCGGTGCCGGACGACGTCGTTGCTGCCCAGCTCCGAGAAGTGGACGTCCTCGACGCCGTCGAGGATCTGCCGCACGACCTGCAGGCCGCTGACCGTGCTGTTGGGCAGGTCGACCTGGGTGACGTCGCCGGTCACCACGATCTTGGAGCTGAAGCCGAGCCGGGTGAGGAACATCTTCATCTGCTCGGGCGTCGTGTTCTGCGCCTCGTCCAGAATGATGAACGCGTCGTTGAGCGTGTTGTGGGTGACGATCAGGTCGTCGGTCACATACAGCGAGTCCGCTGCCGCGACCTGGATGCAGACGGTTTCGGCCTCGCCGGCCGGTTGGATGTCCTCGACGAACCGCATCGGCCGACCGCCGCCGCTGGCGTTGTAGCTCGTGCGCTTGCGCTCCAAGCGGAACGGCTCCATGCCCGCGGGCAGACGGATGTCGAGGACGAACGCATCGTTGCGATACCCCACCGGGCGGCCGTCGGCCAGTCCGGGCGTGCGGCCCAGGGCGGGCCGGCACCGCCAGTACGCGACTCCACCGAGCGAGCGCACCAGGAAAACGACGTCGTCCCGCAACCGCGGCGAACACGTCGTGTACTGGATCCGGCACGTGCGGCCGCGCCGGGTGACCGGGCCGCCGTCGCTGTCGAGCAGCCCCTGCAGCAGCGCCAGCCGGGTATCGACGCTGTTCAGCAGGTAGGCCTCTGGAACGAACTTGGTGTCCGAGCGCGTGCCGGCAAGCTGCAGTTCCCGGAGGACCGCGGTGACCGGGTTCGCCGTGATCACACCGCCCCGACCGCCGCCACCGGCACGGCGCAACACGTAGTCGACGTCGTTCTTACGCCACAGTTCGACGCCGGGCAGCGCGGCATCGAGGGCTTCGGCCAACTCCGGGTCCGCGGTGCTGAAGGAGGGCGTCGTCGCGGTGGTCAGGCAACCGTCGCCGAGCAGGAGCCCCAGCGCGTACGCGTCCATCGGGACGTCCTGCGGGACGAACGTGACCGGATCAACCAACGGGAGCTCAAAGCGGTGAACGTGGCCCCGCCGCAGACGGCCGATCATCTCCTGGGTTTCCAGCGTCCGCCATGGGCGGCCATGGCTGCGGTCATCCGGAGTACGGACCGTCCAGAGATGCTCGCCGCAGGCGACCGTCGCCGCGCCGTCTTGCGTCGTCACGCGATAGACGGCCTTGCGGCCCTGGGGATAGACGCCCAAAACGGGTGTCGGCAGTCCGTCGGATCCCGTCACGAGGTCACCGACGGCCAGATCGCCGATGCGCCGCCAGCCATCCGGAGTCAGCACGCTCGCGGTGAGCGGTTGCGCACGGCCACGCATGTATGCCAACGGAGCGACCTCGATGGTGCCCGCCTGCATCAGGCGCGGGATCGAGTCCGGTTCCAGCATGTCGTGCAGCGCGTCGTACAGCGGCCGCAGGTAGGGGTCGATCTTCTCGTTGAGGGTGCCGGGCAGGAAGCCCAGCCGCTCCCCCGCCTCGACCGCCGGCCGGGTCAGGATGATCCGGTTGACCTGCTTGGCCTGCAGCGACTGCACGGCCTTGGCCATCGCCAGGTACGTCTTGCCGGTGCCGGCGGGGCCGATGCCGAAGACGATGGTGTTGGCGTCGATGGCGTCGACGTACCGCTTCTGGCCGAAGGTCTTGGGGCGGATGGTGCGCCCGCGCCGGGAGAGGATGTTGAGGGTGAGGACGTCCGCGGGGCGTTCGGAGATGTTCTGCGCGAGCATCGCCGCCGTGCGGCGCACCGCGTCGACCGTCAGCGTCTCACCCTTCTCGATCAGCTCGATGAGCTCGGAGAAGAGGCGCTCCGCGGTGGCGTTGTCGGCCGGGGAGCCGGTCACGGTGATCTCGTTGCCACGGACATGGACGTCGCTGACGACGGTCCGCTCGATCAGCTTGAGGATCTCATCTTTGGGGCCCAGCAGATTCACCATGATCTTCGGGTCGGAGACCTCGATCCGGGTCTGCACCCGAGCGGCGGCGCTGCTGTGTTCGGTGCCGGTCATATGGGGCGGCCGTACGGCCTACGCCACCTGCTTTCGTTCTCGTCACCGTCGCTGGTCGACGGCGCCCTCTGGTGGATCGTGCCATCGTATCCGCTCGGCACCCCCGCCGCCGATCCCATTCTTCGCGGGTTGCCGCCGCGCCGGGCGGGGCCGCTCAGCCGTCGCCGGGCGAGTGCCCGTCGAAGGTCTCCAGGCCACGGGTGAACCGGTACGTCGCCCAGTGCAGCCGGACCACGGTGCCGTGCTCGTCGCGGGTCAGCCGCAGCAGCTCGCCGACCTCGCGCCCGGACACCGTCCGCAGGATGTCTGGATTGTCCGGCAACGGGCGGAACACGGCGGGCGGTGACCCGGCGGGAGCGTCCGCGGCGCGCGCCTGCATGGTGCCGTCATGCCAGCTGAAGACATGCGGGAAGCCCTCGCCCCACCAGGGGCCGAGCACGGAACGGTACGCCGCCGGCGCCGGCTCCCCCGGAGTCCAGGGCCGGATCTCGGCGGGATCCGCCTCGACCGCGATCGCCAGCAGCTCGTGCACGAGGTCGAACATCGCGGCCCCCGTCCCGGAGGAGGCCAGCACGGCGGCGCCCAGCCCGCCCGGGTTGCCGTCGCCGCCCCGGCGGCCGTACACGCTGGCCAGGAAGCCCGGCATGGCGCCGTCGTGGCCGACGTGCACGACCCGCCTGCCCTGCGGCACCAGCAGCAGGCCGAGGCCGAACCCGGCCGCCCACTGGGCCTCGTCGGTGGTGGTGAGCGGCCAGCGCATCTCCTCGAGGGTGGCCGGGGCGAGGATCGCGCCGTCCGGGTCGACGGTCTCGGGGCTGGTCAGGAACGCCGCCCAGCGCGCCATGTCGGTGGCGGTGCTCCACAGCTGCGCGGCCGGGCTTACACCGCCCAGCTCCAGCCGGGGCTCGGGGCGGGCGGCGTCGGAGTACGCGTCGACGAGGTAGCCGACCGCCGCCTCGGCGGGGGCCGCCGCCGTGGTCGAGGTGAGCCCGAGCGGGGTGAGGACACGCTCGGTGAGCACCGACTCCCAGGTGCCGCCGCGCAGCCGGGCGACGAGCTGGCCCAGCACCGCGAGGCCGAGGTTGGAGTAGTGGAACCGGCGCCCGGTGGGCAGCACCCGCTCGGCGCGATCCAGCTCCGCCACCAGCCCGGCGGCGTCGGGCGCGACCAGGGTGTCCCAGACGTTGCCGTGCGGCTCGCGCTGGTATCCGGCGGTGTGCGAGAGCAGCCGCCGGATGGTGGCGTCGCCGTGCGCGGGGACGTCGAGGTGGGCCGAGACGGGGTCGTCGAGGTCCAGCAGCCCGTCGTCGCGGGCCTGCAGGACGAGCACCGCCGTGAAGGTCTTGGTGACCGAGCCGATCCGGAACCGGCTGTCGGCGTCCAGCGGGTGCGCCGGGTTGCCGCTGGTGCCCACGGTGAGGCTCCACGGGTCGCGGTCGGCGCGGTGCAGGGCGACCGACAGCGCGGGGATGCGGCCGTCGGCCTGGACCTTGCGGACGGCGCGTTCGAAGCGTTCGGCTGGGCTCACCGCGACACCATCGGGCCGAGGGGTGCGCCGCCGAGCACGTGGGCGTGTACGTGCGCGACCTCCTGCCCGGCGTGCCTGCCGTTGTTGACGATCAGCCGGAAGCCGTCCGTACGCAGCCCTTCGGTTTCGGCGACGGCCGCGGCCGCGGCCAGCACGTCGGCCGCGACCCCCGGGTCGGCCAGGGCGAGCGCCGCGATGTCGGGGTGGTGGTCCTTGGGGATCACCAGCACGTGTACGGGGGCCTTGGGCTCGATGTCGCGGAACGCGAGCGTGGTGTCGGTCTCGTGCACGACCGTCGCGGGGATCTCGCCCGCGACGATGCGGCAGAACAGGCAGTCGGTGTCCACGCAAGGATCCTAGGGTCTAGGCATGTCGGAAAGTTCGCCGCAACCTGCCGGTCGACGCCGGGTGTTCCGGACACCCGGTCGGCCCGCGTGCCACGCGAGGTGTCCGCGCCGCTGACTAGAGTGGACCGAGACGACCTAGGGAGCGCTCTCATGGCCCAGTACGACGAGGTGATCGAGCCCCTGCTCGCCCAGCTGGACCTGTCCGAGAAGGTTTCCCTGCTGACCGGCGCGGACTTCTGGTCGGTGCCCGGCCTGCCCCGCATCGGTCTCGGCTCCCTGATCATGTCGGACGGTCCGGTCGGCGTGCGGGGCACCGGCTGGGCCCCGGACGACCCGTCGATCACCCTGCCCAGCCCCACCGCGCTCGCCGCCAGCTGGGATCCGGACCTGGCCCGCACCGCCGGGCTGGTGCTCGGCCAGGAATCGCGGCGCAAGGGCGTGCACCTGCTGCTCGGCCCGACGGTCAACCTGCAGCGCACCCCACTGGGCGGCCGGCACTTCGAGTGCTACTCGGAGGATCCGCTGCTCAGCGGTGAGATCGGGGCGGGGTTCGTGGCCGGGGTCCAGGCGCACGGGGTCGGCACCACGGTCAAGCACCTCGTGGGCAACGACTTCGAGACCGACCGGATGACCGTGGACGTGCGCATCGGCGAGCGGGCGCTGCGCGAGCTGTACCTGGCGCCGTTCGAGCGGGCCGTCGCGGCCGGCTCCTGGGCCGTGATGAGCGCCTACAACGCCGTCAACGGGCTGCCCATGGCCAGCAACGGGCCGCTGCAGAGCGGCGTACTGAAACGGGAGTGGGGCTTCGACGGGGTGGTGGTCTCCGACTGGCGCGCCGCCCGGTCCACGGTCGACGCCGCGCTGGGCGGCCTGGATGTCGCCATGCCCGCGATGGAGAACCCGTGGGGCGAGCGGCTGGTCGCGGCGGTCCGCTCCGGCGAGGTGCCGGAAGACGTCGTCGACGACAAGGTACGGCGGGTGCTGCGCCTCGCCGCCCGCGTCGGCCTCCTGGACGGGGTGCCACCGGCCGTGTCCGCCCCGCCGGCGGACTTGGACGGCGACGCGGTCGCCCACGAGGTCGCGACCCGCTCGTTCGTGCTGGCCCGCAACGAGAACTTCACCCTGCCGCTGGAACCGGCCGCGCTGACCCGGGTCGCGGTGATCGGCGCCCTGGCCCTGGACGCCCGGGTGCTCGGCGGCGGCAGCGCCCAGGTGACGCCGCCGCACGTGGTGTCGCCGTTGGAGGGGCTGGGCCGGGCACTGTCCGGAGTGGACGTCGCGTACGCGGTCGGCGCGGACCCCCGCCCGTTCCTGCCCGCCGCCCGGGGCACCGAGTGGGGTGAGGGGTTCACGGTGACCCTGACCGGCGGCCGGGCGCACGTGTTCACGCTGCCCAGCGCCGCCCTGCGGTGGATCGGCGACCTGCCCGGCGGGCTCGCCCCGGCCGACGTCACCGCGCTGGAACTGCGCGCCATCTTCACCCCGGACGACGACGGCGAGCACACGTTCGCGGTATCCGGCTTCGGCACGTTCGAGTTGTCGGTCGGCGGGCAGACCCGGTTCGCCGGAACCCTGCACCCGGCCGGGACCGGGCGCGCCGAACTGCTGCTGTCCCCGCGCGAGCACCGGGTGGGGGTGCGGCTGGCGGCGGGGGTGCCGGTCGAGGTGGTGCTGCGGCAGAGCATCACAGCCGGGCTGGCGCACACGGTCGCCACCACCCTCGGGCACCGGCCGCCCGGCCCGGACGCCGACGGCATGATCGCCGAGGCCGTGAAGATCGCGGCGGAGTCGGACGTGGCCGTGGTCGTGGTCGGCACCACCGAGCAGGTCGAGTCGGAGGGCTTCGACCGTCCGTCGCTGGCGCTGCCCGGCCGCCAGGACGAGCTGGTGGCGCAGGTCGCGGCGGCCAACCCGCGTACGGTCGTGGTGGTCAACGCGGGCTCACCGGTGCTGCTGCCGTGGGCCGACGACGTGGCCGCGGTGCTGCTGACCTGGTTCCCCGGGCAGGCGGCGGGCGCGGCCCTGGCCGACGTGCTGCTCGGCGTCGCCGAGCCCGGCGGGCGGCTGCCGACGACCTGGCCGCGCCGGGCCCAGGACTGCCCCGTCCTGGCCGTCGACACGACCGGCGGGGTGGTCCGGTACGACGAGGGCGTGTTCGTCGGCTACCGGGGCTGGCAGCGCGCGGGCCGCCCGCCGCGATACGCGTTCGGGCACGGCCTGGGCTACACCACCTGGGTGTACGAGTCCCTGGAGGTGGGCGCGGACGAGGCCGTGGTGACCGTGCTCAACGCGGGCGCCCGGTACGGCCGCGAGGTCGTCCAGGTGTACGCGGGGCCCACCGTGCCCGACCCGCAGCGCCCCCGGCGCTGGCTGGCCGGGTTCGCCCCGGTGGCCGCCCACCCGGGCGAGCGGGTCACGGTGCGTATCCCGCTGCCCGAACGCACCTGGCAGGTGTGGGACTCCGGCTGGCGCACCGTGTTCGGGGCGTACGACGTCACCGCCGCGCACGCACTGGACGATCCCCGGCTGACCGCCACCCTTACGCTCGTACCGGCGGCGTCCGGCATCTGATCGCCACGCCGCCGACGGTCCGGTGTGGACCGTGCCGGCGGGCGAGGGGAGGCACCGGTGACGGTGCAGCGGGAACGCAGGGGCGTCTTCGGCGAGGTGGCCGACACGTACGAGCGGCTGCGGCCGGGCTATCCGGAGCAGCTCGTCACGGACGTGCTGGCCGACGCGGGCGAGGGCCCGGCCCTGGAGGTCGGCGCCGGCACCGGCAAGGCGACGGTGGCGTTCGCGGCGCACGGGATCGCACTGACCTGTGTGGAGCCGGACCCCCGGATGGCGGCCCTGCTGCGCGACCGGATGGCGGAGCGGCCCGGGGTGTCGGTGGTCGCCAGCACGTTCGAGGACTGGCGACCCGACCGTGGGTACGGCCTGCTGTACAGCGCGCAGGCGTGGCACTGGGTGGACCCGGAGCGGCGGCTGGACCTGGCGCACGCCGCGCTGGCGCCGGGCGGGCTGCTGGCGCTGTTCTGGAACGGCTTCCTGCTGGCGGACACCGATCTGCACGCCGCGCTCGCGGAGGTGGACCGCCGGTACTGGCCGGAGGGCAGGGAGGACCAGCAAACATCGCACCGGTGGCGGGTCGACGAGCAGCCCGTGGAGGTCGAGGACTTCGCGGTGGAGTGGGAGCCGCTGGCGCTGCACGGCGACGCCCGCTTCACCGATCTGCGCAGCCGCCACTACCGGTGGGCCCGGACGTACCCGTCCGACACGTACGCGCAGTTCCTGACGACGACGTCGATCTACCGGATGCTCCCGGAGGCCGAGCGCGACGCGGCCCTGGCCTCGGTCGTCGAGGTGATCGACGCCCACGGCGGCACGATCGAGTTCGTCCTCGACACCGCGCTGGCCACGGCCCGCCGGGTGTAGCGGCCACCGCCGGCGCGCCGTGACTCACCAGCGGCCTAGGCGGGTGGCGAGCACGGCCAGCGCGGCCACTCCGGCCGTCGAGGTACGCAGCACGGAGTCGCCCAGCCGCACCGGCGCCGCGCCCGCGGCCACGAACCGCCCCAGCTCCGCGTCGGCGATGCCCCCCTCGGGCCCGACCACGAGCACGATGTCGCCGGAGTCCGGCAGCTTCGCCGCGGTGAGCCGGTCGGTCGCCTCCTCGTGCAGCACGAACGCGGCGCTCGCCTCGGAGATCCGGGCCGCCACCTGCGGCGTCGTGCAGTCCGGCTGCCCACCGACCGTGGGCAGCCACGCGCGGCGTGCCTGCTTGGCGGCCTCCCGCGCGGTGGACACCCACTTCTCCCGGGCCCGCACCCCGCGCTCCCCACGCCACTGGGCGATCGCCCGGGAGGCGGCCCACGGCACGATCTCGTCCACCCCCACCTCGGTCATCGCCTGCACGGCCAGCTCCCCCCGGTCCCCCTTGGCGATCCCCTGCACCACCACGAGACGCGGATCCGGCGCAGGCGACATGGTCCGCGAGCCGAGCGCCACATCGACGCTGCCCCGCCCGACGCGCAACACCGAGCCGACCACCGAACCACCCCGCCCGTCGGCCAGGATCAGCCCCTCGCCGACCCGCATGCGTTGCACGTCGGCGGCGTGGTGACCCTCGGGCCCGGACAGCGTGAAGGTCTGCCCCGTGGGCAGGTCATCGACGAGGAACAGCGGCGCGGACATGCCCGCACCGTACCGGTTGTGATCGCACGGACCTGGCAGGGTGCGGGTGCCCGCTCATGAGCCGCCAGGCGAATGGGCTCCCGCGCCCGGTCTCCGCGGGAGCGACGGCCCGAAAGCACGACGGACCTGGGACCGAAAAGAAACTCAATGTCCGTTGAAGGCGTCGCGCATCCGGGAGAAGAAGCCCCCTTGCTTGCTCAGCTCGGCGACGTCCTCGCCGCGGGTCTTGGCGAACTCCCGCAGCAGCCGCTCCTGGTCGGCCGTGAGCTTGGTCGGCGTCTTGACGTCGAGGTGGACGAAGAGGTCGCCGCGTCCCTGGCCGCGCAGGTGCGGCACCCCCTTGCCGCGGATGCGCAGCGTGGAGGCGGGCTGGGTGCCCGACTTGACCTCGATCGCCTCCTCGCTGTCGAGGGTCTTGATGGTCAGCCGGGTGCCGAGCGCGGCCGCGGTCATCGGCAGCGTGACCCGGCAGTGCAGGTCGTCGCCCTTGCGGGAGTAGACGTCGTGCGGGCGCTCGTGGATCTCGACATACAGGTCGCCGGCCGTGCCGCCGCCCGGGCCGACCTCGCCCTGCTGGGCCAGGCGGATGCGCATGCCGTCCTCGACCCCGGCCGGGATCTTGACGGTCAGGGAGCGACGGGTACGGATGCGGCCGTCGCCCGCGCAGGTCGGGCACGGGTGCGGGATGACCGTGCCGTGGCCCTGGCAGACCTGGCAGGGGCGCGAGGAGACGACCTGGCCCAGGAAGGTGCGCTGCACGGACTGCACCTCGCCGCGCCCGCCGCAGGTCTCGCAGGTGGCCAGGTGGGTGCCGGGTGCGGTGCCCGCGCCGGTGCACTGGGTGCACAGCACGGCGGTGTCGACCGTGATCGGCGCCTCGACGCCGAACGCGGTCTCGACCAGGTCGAGTTCGAGGCGCAGGATCGCGTCGGCGCCCGGGCGGGTACGCGGGCGCGGGCCGCGCGCGCCGCCGCCGGCCGCGGTGCCGAAGAAGGCGTCCATGATGTCCTGGAAGCCGACGAACGGTCCGGCGCCGCCGGGCCCGGCCGGTCCACCGCCGCCCCCGGGAGCGAGGGGGTCGCCGCCGAGGTCGACGATCTGCCGCTTCTGGTCGTCGGAGAGAACCTCGTACGCCGCGTTGATGTCCTTGAACTTCTCGTGCGCCTCCGGGTCGGGGTTGACGTCCGGGTGGTACTGGCGAGCGAGCTTGCGGTACGCGCGCTTGATCTCGTCGTCGGTGGCGTCCCGGTTGATCCCGAGAATTCCGTAGTAGTCCTTGGCCACTGGGGTTCGAGTCCTCATGTCTGCCACGCCCGTGCGGGCACTCGTCGTCGCGGATCCGTCAGTTCTGTGCCAGCAGGTCGCCCATGTAGCGTGCCACGGCACGCACGGTAGCGATCGTGCCGGGGTAGTCCATGCGGGTGGGGCCCAGCACGCCGAGCCCACCGACGATGGTGGCACCCGGGCCGTAGCCCGTGCTTACCACCGACGTCGACCGCAGATTGTCGATCTTGTTCTCGTCGCCGATGCGGACCCGGGTGGTGCTGGGCTCCACCTCGCCGATCAGCTTGAGGAGGATGACCTCCTCCTCCAGCGCCTCCAGGACGGGGCGCAGGGTGCCCTGGAAGTCCAGCACGCTGGCCCGGGCCAGGTTGGCCGTACCGGCCAGGGCGACGCGTTCCTCGCCGCGCTCCACCAGGGTCTCCAGCAGCACCGTGGCCAGGCACGCCACCGTCGTACGGCGCTCCGGGGCGGTCTCGTCGACCAGGCCCTGGACCAGCGGCGGGGTGTCCGCGAGCTTCTGCCCGGCCAGCTTCTCGTTGCACCGGCGGCGCAGCTCCGTGACGTCGTCGGGGCCCACCGGCGCGGGCAGCTCCACCAGGCGCTGCTCGACCCGGCCCGTGTCGGTGATCATGACGAGCAGCAGCCGGGTGGTGGAGATCGGCACGAGCTCCAGGTGGCGCACGGCGGAGCGGGACAGGCTCGGGTACTGCACCACGGCGACGTGCCGGGTGAGCTGGGCCAGCAGCCGCACCGTACGGTGCACCACGTCGTCGAGGTCGACCGCGCCGGCCAGGAACCGCTCGATCGCCCGGCGCTCGGCCGGACTCAGCGGCTTGACCCGGGAGAGCCGGTCGACGAACAGCCGGTAGCCGAGGTCGGTCGGCACCCGCCCCGCGCTGGTGTGCGGCTGGCGGATGTAGCCCTCCTCCTCCAGCACGGCCATGTCGTTGCGCACGGTCGCCGGGGAGACGCCGAGCTGATGCCGCTCCACCAGGGCCTTGCTGCCCACCGGTTCCTGGGTGGCGACGTAGTCCTCGACGATGGCGCGCAGCACCTCGAGCTTGCGGTCATCGAGACTCATCGGACCCCTCCCCCCGGTCTGGTCGGTCAGCACCTGACTGGCACTCGGCTTGAGCGAGTGCCAGTCTACGTCGCCGCGGCCGATGGCGCGATGATCGCGCGCCACCCGGCCGGGGTCCCTTAGCCGACTGTCTATTCTTCGACGCCGTCCGCATGTTGACCTCGACCGTGTTGAGCTGCGGCCCTACCCTCTCTGGCATGACTGAACCGCCGCGCCCGCCCGGTGAGGGGAACCCAACGGACCCCACCGCGCCGTTCAACCCACACACGGGCAACGAGCCGACGCCCGGGTCGGCTCCGCCGCCTCCGCCCGGTGCGCCCCAGCCGCCCCCGTACGGCAGCCCGCCGCCCAGCTCGGGGGCCGGGGGCTACCCGCCGCCCAGCTCCGGCGCGGGCGGGTACGCCCCGCCGCCCGGCGGTGGCTACGGGCCCCCGCCCGGCGGTGGCTACCCGACCGGGGGCACCCCGCCGCAGTACGGCTACAACCCGGGCGGCGCCAACGAGGACAAGACCTGGATCCTGGTCGCCCACTTCGGCGGCGCGGCGGGCGCGTTCTTCGGCGGCGGCGCGGCGGGCTGGATCGGCCCGCTGGTCGCGTTGCTGGCCCGGGGCAACCAGTCCCCGATCGTGCGCCAGCACGCGGTGGCCGCGCTGAACTTCCAGCTCCTGTGGACGATCATTGCGGTGGTCGGCTACGCCCTGATGTGCATCGTCATCGGCATCATCCCGGTGATCGGCGCGATCATCGTGGGCACGATCTTCGGCATCATCGCCGGGGTCAAGGCCAACAACAACGAGCCGTACTCGTACCCGATGACCGTCTCGATGATCAAGTAACAGCCCCTGGTCGTGGCGCCGGGTTCACCCCCGGCGCCAACGCCGCGGCGCTACGGCAGCAGGTCGCGCACGACCGCGTCGGCCAGCAGCCGCCCGCGCAGGGTCAGCACCACCCGCCCGGCCGCGTACGCCGCCGGGTCCAGCAGCCCGTCGTCGTGCGCCCGCCGCGCACCGGCCAGCCCCGGTGCGTCCAGCGCGGCCAGCGGCAGCCCGTCGGCCAGGCGCACCCGCAGCATGACGTCCTCGGTGTGCCGGTCGGTCTCGGTGAGCAGTTCTCGGGCCTGCCCCGGCGAGACGCCGTCGGCCAGCCGCGCCGCGTACGCCGCCGGATGCTTGACGTTCCACCAGCGCACCCCGCCGACGTGGCTGTGCGCGCCGGGCCCCAGGCCCCACCAGTCACCGCCGGTCCAGTACAGCAGGTTGTGCCGGCACCGGGCGGCGGGCGTGGCCGCCCAGTTGCTCACCTCGTACCAGGACAGCCCGGCCGCGCCGAGTGCGGCGTCCGCGGCCAGGTAACGGTCCGCGGCCACATCGTCATCCGGGTACGGCAGCTCGCCCCGGCGCATCCGCGCGGCCATCCGGGTGCCGTCCTCCACGATCAGGGCGTACGCGCTGACGTGGTCGACCCCGGCCCCGGTCGCGGCGGCCAGGGACGCGGCGAAGTCCTCGGCGCTCTCCCCCGGCGTCCCGTAGATCAGGTCCAGGTTGACGTGGTCGAACCCGGACTCGCGGGCCTCGGTCGCGGCCTGCGGGGCCCGCCCCGCGGTGTGCCGTCGCTCCAGCACCTGGAGAACCCCGGGTGCGGCCGACTGCATGCCCAGCGAGATCCGGGTGTACCCGGCCTTGCGCAGCCGCTGCAGCGAGCGCGGGGTGACCGACTCCGGGTTGGCCTCGGTGGTGACCTCCGCGTCGGCGGCCAGCCCCCAGGTGGCGTCGATGCCCTCCAGGATCCGGGCCAGGTCGTCCGGGTCGAGCAGGGTCGGGGTGCCGCCGCCGACGAAGACCGTGTCCACCCGCGCCGGCGGGTTGTCCAGCACCCGGGCGGCCAGGGCCAGCTCGGCCAGCACCGCGTCGGCGTAGCCCTCCCGGCTCGCGCCGCCGCCCAGCTCGCTGGCCGTGTACGTGTTGAAGTCGCAGTATCCGCACCGGCTGGCGCAGAACGGCACGTGCACGTAGACGCCGAAGCCCCGCGCGCCCACGTCGGTCAGGGCGGCGGCGGGCAGCGAGCCGTCACCGGGTACGGGCTCGCCGTCGGGCAGGGGGCCGGGCATGTCACTAGTGTGCACGGCCCGCAAAGTGTGCACGGCCGCCGATAGGGTCGGGCGCATGGATCTGGTCCGTACCGCCACCGCCGCCGGGGTCACCACCGTGACGCTGGACAGCCCGGCCAACCGCAACGCCCTGTCGAGCCAGCTGATGGAAGAGCTGCTCGACGCGCTCACCGAAGCGCAGAACGATCCCGCCGTGCGGGCCGTGGTGCTCACGCACACCGGCCCGGTGTTCTGCTCGGGCGCCGACCTGAAGGAGACCGCGAAGGCGAAGGAGGGCGCCCGGGTGCCCGCCGAGCTGCTGGCCGACGTGCTGTCCGAGCTGTGGGAGTTCCCCAAGCCGGTGGTGGCGCGGCTGGCCGGCCCGGCCCGCGCGGGCGGGCTCGGCCTGGTCGCGGCCGCCGACATCGCGGTCTGCACGCGCGCGGCGACGTTCGCGTTCTCCGAGGTACGCCTCGGCGTGATCCCGGCTGTGATCAGCGCCACGGTGCTGCCGCGCCTGTCGTCGCGCGCGGCCGCCGAGCTGTTCCTGACCGGGGACGTCTTCGACGGGGTGCGGGCGGCCGAGATCGGGCTCGTCACCCGGGCGGTCGAAGAGGACGCGCTGGACGCGACGGTCGCCGCGTACCGCGACTCGCTGGTGCGGGGCGGGCCGCTGGCCCTGGCCGGGGCGAAGCAGCTGCTGCGCCGGGTGCCGTCCGACTCGATCAAGGACGAGCTGGCCGAGCTGTCCGAACAGTCCGCCGGCTACTTCCGCTCCGACGAGGGCGTCGAGGGGGTGGCGGCGTTCCGGGAGAAGCGCCCGGCCTCCTGGGTACCCAGCGCGGCGGACGGCTGATCGGAGAGTGACGCGCACCCGTTGACTACGCTGGGGGGCCAGCGAAGAGGGGGTGCGCGTGCGAAGACGGCCGATCGTCCTGATCGCGGTGCTCGTCCTCGTGGCCGCGGTCGCCGTGGTGACCGCGGTCAATTCTCTCGGCGGCAAGCTGCCGCGCCTCGGCCCGGACTGCGTCGTGCAGGCCGACGGCCAGGTGGCGCTGGACGCGGTGCAGATGGCCAACGCGGCCACGATCACGGCGGTCGGCGTGCGCCGCAAGATGCCCGAGCGGGCCGTGGTGGTGGCCCTGGCCACCGCGTTCCAGGAGTCGAAACTGGAGAATCTCGGCGACGGCGACCGGGACTCCGTCGGGCTGTTCCAGCAGCGGCCCAGCCAGGGCTGGGGCACCCCCGAGAAGATCCAGGACCCGAGGTACGCCGCCGACAAGTTCTACTCCGCCCTCAAGAAGGTCAAGGGGTGGGAGCGGATGCGGGTCACCGACGCCGCGCAGAAGGTGCAGCGCTCGGCGTTCCCGAACGCGTACGAGAAGTGGGCGGACGAGTCGGCGGTGCTGGCCCGGGCCCTCACCGGGCGCGCCACCGGCGCGGTGACCTGCAGCGTGCCGGGCGACCCGGCGCTGCGCGGCAGGGCGGCGGCCGACGCCCTCGCCGAGGGTCTGCGCCGGGACTGGGGCACGAGCGTCCCGTCGCGGGCGCGGCAGGCGGACGGTCTCACGCTGAGCGTGACCGATGCCGGCACCGGCTGGCGGTACGCGCACTGGCTGGTCGCCCACGCCCGCGACACCGGCCTCGAACGGGTACGTTTTGCTGACCTTGAGTGGCGCGCCGACGCGGGCAAGTGGCAGCCGGTAACCGCGGCGGAGGCGGCGGGCGGCCGCGCCGTGGTGGCCGAAGTGTTCCACTGACCAGGAAATCAACGGATGTGAGTGGATACGCCCGGCGGAAACGCCCGTCCGTTCACATTGCTCTCCGTGGCGTGACGAACCATCGCTGGTCATTGCGCTGCGTATATATCGACATGGACAGACAGCTACCGCCCTGGTACTAGTAAGGGCGTGTCAGGGGCCGTGCAATGGATCGTGCTCGGAGCCGCGAGCGTCACCGCCGTTCTCGTGGGGGTTCACCGGAACCGGCCCGCCCGCGTCGGGCCGTGGCTGCTGCTGTCCGGCGCGCTGGCCAGCCTCGCCGTGGGCGACGTCTGCTACGCGCTCGGCGAGACGGCCTCCGCCGACCTGTCGTACGCGATCATGTTTCCGCTCCTGGCGCTGTCCCTGCTGCAGCTCACCCGCGGCGGCGCCATCCTGGTCGACCGGGCCCGCCTCATCGACCTGCTGGCCTTCACCTGTTCGGTCCTGCTCGTGGTGTGGGTCTTCGTGCTCGGCGGCGCCGGCGACGTCGGCGCGATCTCCGCCCCCGACGTGCTCGGCGACCTGCTGCTGATCGCGGTCGCGACCCGCCTGACGGTGGCGGCGTGGCGCAACTGGTCCGCGCTGCTGTTACTGGTGGGCGCGCTCGGCCTGCTGGCCGCCGACCTGACCTACCCGCTGACGCCCGGCCCCCTCGCCGAGACCGGCTACACGATCCTGTACGTCTCGTGGGGTGCCGCCGCGCTGCACCCGTCGATGACCCGGCTGACCGCGCCGCACCAGGCGCGCCCGACCCCGTGGCGCGGCCGGTGGGCCGCACTGCTGGCGGTGTCCGTGGCCACCCCACCGGCGGTGCTGCTCATCGAGGCGGTCACCACCGGGGTCACCGACGGGGTGGTGATCGCCGCCGCCAGCGTGATCACGGTGGTGCTCACCTTCACCCGGCTGGCCGACTCGCTCAACCAGCACAGCGCGGCGCTGACCCGGGAACGGGGGCTGCGCGAGGCCAGCGCCGCCCTGGTGGCCGCCGCCGACCTGCCCGCCGTGGACGACGCGGTCCGCGCCGCCGTGCACCAGCTACTGCCGGACGGCGTACACCGGATCACGTTCGCCACGGACGACCGACAGCTCGCGATCGCCGCCCCACCGGTCGTGGACGACCACCGAAGGCTCGCGCTGACCGCCGCCCCGGGCGGGGACGACCGCCGGCCCGCGATTGTCGAGGACGACCGCCGCCGCGCGCCCGGCGGGAGCGAACGCCGGCCGGGTTCCGCCGCCGTGGGCCACCGCGAGCGCAGTTGGTGGCTGCCCGATCCGGCCGCCGCCGACGGTGAGGCGACCCTGGTCTGCCCGTTGTGGCTGGAACCGCTCGCGGTGGCCCGGCCCAGCGGCGGGGCGCTCGTGCTCACCGGCGCCCGGGACTCGCTCGGCCCGGCCCGTGACACCCTGGAGGTGCTGGCCGGGCAGGCGGCCCTCGCGCTGGACCGCATCTCGCTGGTCGACGCCGTGGGTCGCCGCGACAGCGACCTGTACCTGCGGGCGGTCATCCGCAACACCGCCGACGCCATGCTGGTCATCGACTCCGACCAGCACATCCGGTACGCCAGTCCGGCCGTACGCCGGCTCGTCGGCGTCACGGAGCTGACGCCACTGGCCACCCTGCACGACCTCGTGCACCCCGACGACCGGGCGCAGGTGCGCGACGCCCTGCGGGCCGACGGGGACGGAGTGGTGTTCTGCGCGCTGCTGCGCCCCGACGGCACCCAGGTGTTCGTCGAGGCCACGTACCGGGATCTGCGCGAGGACCGGCTGGTTCAGGGCTTCGTGGTGACCATGCGCGACGTCACCGACGGCCACGAGCCGGGTGAGCGGCTCCCCCGGCTCGATCACGTCGGCGAACTGCCCGCCCGGGTCAACCGGCGCAGCGCCCAGCACAAGTTCCGGTACTGAGCGCCGCGCCGGCGTGAGGTATTCAGTTTGGCCGGATGCCGACCGGGCTCAGCGGGTGATGCCGCGGCGGCCCATCGCACCGACCGCCAGCGCGACCCCGATCGCGGCCAGCACGACCTGGAAGAGCAGCTCGGTCCAGTCCATGCCACGGGTGTCCGCGACGCCCACCGCCCGGGCCAGCACGGTGCCCAGCAGCGCGGCGCCGACACCGATCACCATGGTCAGCCAGATCGGGATGTTCTGCCGGCCTGGTACCACCAGGCGGCCCAGCGCGCCGATGATCAGGCCGACGATGATGGCGCTGAGGATGCCGGTCACAGTCATGGGAAACCTCCTTGGGGGGTCTTAAGTTCAGGCCCCCACAATTTCCCGTCCGCACCCCGCCCAAACCCGGGTTACTTCTTTCCGGTGCCTTTCGATTCGACCGAATCGGACGTCGACAGCGCGGCGATGAAGGCCTCCTGGGGCACCTCCACCCGGCCGACCATCTTCATCCGCTTCTTGCCTTCCTTCTGCTTCTCCAGCAGCTTGCGCTTGCGGCTGATGTCACCGCCGTAGCACTTGGCCAGCACGTCCTTGCGGATCGCCCGGATTGTTTCGCGGGCGATGACGCGGCTGCCGATCGCCGCCTGAATGGGCACCTCGAACTGCTGGCGCGGAATCAGCTTCTGCAGCTTCGAGGCGATCGTGACCCCGTACGTGTAGGCCTTGTCCTTGTGCACGATGGCGCTGAACGCGTCGACCGGCTCGCCGTGCAGCAGGATGTCCACCTTGACCAGGTCGGCGACCTGTTCCCCCGAGGGCTCGTAGTCCAGCGACGCGTAGCCCTTGGTCTTGCTCTTGAGCTGGTCGAAGAAGTCGAAGATGATCTCCGCGAGCGGCAGCGTGTAACGCAGCTCGACCCGCTCCGAGGACAGGTACTCCATGCCGAGCATCTGGCCCCGGCGGCTCTGGCACAGCTCCATGACCGCGCCGACGTACTCGTTGGGCACCAGCACGGTGGAACGCACGACCGGCTCGTGGATCTCGGCGATCTTGCCGGTGGGGAACTCGCTCGGGTTGGTGACCACGTGCTCCACCGCGTCCTCGGTGTAGACGCGGTAGACCACGTTCGGTGCGGTGGAGATGAGGTCGAGGTTGAACTCGCGCTCCAGGCGTTCCCCGATGATCTCCAGGTGGAGCAGCCCCAGGTAGCCGCAGCGGAACCCGAAGCCCAGCGCCGCGCTGGTCTCCGGCTCGTACGTCAGTGCCGCGTCGTTGAGCTTGAGCTTGTCGAGCGCGTCGCGCAGCGCCGGGTAGTCCGAGCCGTCGATCGGGTACAGCCCCGAGTACACCATCGGCTTCGGGTCCTTGTAGCCGCCCAACGGCTCGGCGGCCGGACGCGCGTTGCCGGTGACAGTGTCGCCGACCCGGGACTGGCGCACGTCCTTCACGCCGGTGATCAGGTAGCCCACCTCGCCGACGCCCAGCGCCCCGGCCTTCTCCATCTCGGGTGAGACCACCCCGATCTCGAGCAGCTCGTGCACGGCGCCCGTCGACATCATCTTGATCCGGTCGCGGGCCTCGATCCGGCCGTCCACCACCCGGACGTAGGTGACCACGCCGCGGTAGACGTCGTACACCGAGTCGAAGATCATCGCGCGGGCCGGGGCGGCCGCGTCCCCGACCGGAGGTTTGAACTCGCGGACGATCTCGTCGAGCAGGTGGTCGACGCCCACCCCGGTCTTGCCGGAGACGCGCAGCACGTCGCTCGGCTCGACGCCGATCAGCTTCGCCAGCTCCTCGGCGTACTTCTCGGGCTGGGCGGCCGGCAGGTCGATCTTGTTGAGCACCGGGATGACGTGCAGGTCGTTCTCCATGGCCAGGTACAGGTTGGCCAGCGTCTGCGCCTCGATCCCCTGCGCGGCGTCGACCAGCAGGACCGCCCCCTCGCAGGCGGCGAGACTGCGCGACACCTCGTATGTGAAGTCGACGTGGCCCGGGGTGTCGATCATGTTGAGGACCGCGGACTCGCCCTGCTGCTCGCCCTCCCGGACCACCCACGGCATGCGTACGGCCTGGGACTTGATCGTGATGCCGCGCTCACGCTCGATGTCCATCCGGTCGAGATACTGCGCGCGCATCTGGCGTGGGTCGACCACCCCGGTGATCTGCAGCATGCGGTCGGCCAGTGTCGACTTGCCGTGGTCGATGTGCGCGATGATGCAGAAGTTACGGATGCGGCCAGGGTCGGTCGCTCCGATGACGTTCACGGGGTCGAGCGGTGCAGGCACGATCGTCCGTTCTTCTCGAGCTGGATGCGTCTGCGACGGTCAACGCTCACGCCGACCGCCACCTATCGTCCCACGCCCCGCGCCGGCGCTTGGCCACACCCGGCCCGCGGCCCTGCGCCCCCGGACCCGTCCGCCGCGCTGGCGCCCCCGGCCAGGTGAGCTTCGCCCGGTCGCTCACCCTCCTGGTCAGGTCGGACCGGTTCTGGTCGATCGGTACGCCGGGACTCGAGATCGGGAGGCGAGATGAACGGCGTGCCGCAGCAGCACCCGGCGGCCGACGTGGCCGCGCCGCCGCCCGGGGACGGCGTCCGGGCACCGTTCGATCGCGACGAGGCGAACCGGATACTCGACGAATACGAGGACAGTTCCGACTTCGATCTGGCTGAAGCCGAGCGGCTGGCGGCCCACTACGAGGCGGCCGCCGCGGCCAGCGGTGAGACCGAGCTGCTCTGGCGCGCCCGCCTGCTCCGCGCCGACATGCTCGAATGCCGCGGTGAGCCCGCCGAGTCGGTACGAATCCTGTCCGACGCCCTGGACTGGGCGAAGGTTCACGACTGCCGGCGGGTGCAGGTCCGCGCCCACCACGTGCTGGCCCGGCTGTACCACCTGATGGGCGACCTGGCCGCGACGCTGGATCACACGTTGCAGTGTGTGAGCGCACTGGACGACACCATCCCGATCGCCAACCGGATCGGCTGCCTGATCAAGCTTGCCGACGCATTCGCCATGACCGGGTCCGTCCCGGCCGCGCGGGAACGCTACGACCAGGCCGAACGGCTGGCGGCCGAACACGGCATCGTGACCCGGCAGATGGCCGCCCTCAACAACTGGGCCTACACCGAATACGAGGCGGGCGACGGAGCCGGCGCCCGCGAGGTGCTCGCGCGGCTGCGCCAAGTCGCGCACGCGCACGGCGAGCCACTCAACTCCAACGTGCTGGACACGGTCGCCCGGGTGGAGATGCTGTGCGGCGATCTCCCCGCGGCGCTGCGGGCGGCCCACGACGCAATCGCCGTCTTCCGGCGGGAGAACCGCGTACGGGAGGTGGACGCCGAGACGGACCTGCTGCTCACGCTCGCCCTGGTGCAGCGGCGCAGCGGTGACCTCGAAGCCGCGCTGGGCACCGTCACCGAGGTACAGCGCAGGTGCGAGCGGCTCCCGCTGGTGACCAACGCCGCCCAGGCCCTGTCCGAGCTGGCCGAGATCCACGCCGCCGGCGGCGACTTCGAACGCGCCTACCGCGCCGTACGCGAGTTCAACGCCGCCCAGGAGCAGCTCAGTTCCGCGCAGCACGAGATCCAGGCGCGCAACCGCCGGGTGATGTTCGAGGTGGCCGAGGCGCGCCGGCAGGCCGAATGGTTCCGCGAGCAGGCCCATCGCGACGCCCTCACCGGCCTGCACAACCGCCGCTACGTCGACGAGCACCTGCCCCCGCTGCTGCGCCGGGCCGCCGCCGACGGCTCCCGCGTGACGATCGCCCTGCTCGACCTGGACCACTTCAAGCGGGTCAACGACACCCTCTCGCACGAGGCCGGCGACCAGGTGCTGACCACCGTGGCCGGCCTGCTCGACACGGTCGAGACCGGCCCCGACGGGTTCACCGCGCGGCTCGGCGGCGAGGAGTTCCTGGTGGTGGTGCGCGGCACCGACGCGGACGGGGCGCTGGCCCGGCTGGAGGCGCTGCGCCGCACGATCGCCGCGTACCCGTGGCAGCCGATCACCGGGGACCTGCCCGTCACCACCAGCATCGGCGTCGCGGCGGCCACCGCGGACAGCACCCAGAGCAGCCTGCTCGGTGAGGCCGACGCGGCGCTGTACACGGCGAAGCGGGCCGGCCGGGACCGGATCAGCGTCGCCCCGGCCACCATCGAGCCGAAGCGCCGGCGCTGGCGCGACGCGCCCCGCCTGGCCTCGTAGCCGGACTCCAAAGGGAGCTCGTAGCCGGACTCCACAGGGAGAGAGACTCCACAGGGAGAGAGATGAACGCAGTGCCGGAGGCGGAACCCGTCCCGCCGTTCGACCCCGCCGCGGCCGCCCGGATGCTCGACCAGTTCGAGGACGACGGCGACTTCGACGTCGCCGCGACCGAGCGCATCGCGGTCGAGATCGAAGGCGCCGCCGAGGCGCACGGCGAGACCGAGCTGGTCTGGCGCGCCCGGCTGCTGCGCGCGACGATGCACGAGTACCGCGGTGACCTCGCCGCGTCGGCGCGGATCCTCTCCGACGTCCTGGCCTGGGCCGACGCGCACGAACGCCGCCCGGTGGCGGCCAGCGCCCACCGCATGCTGGCCCGGCTGCACCGGGCGATGGGCGACATGGGCGCCTCCCTGGATCACAGCCTGCAGTGCGTGAACGCGCAGGACGACACCACCCCCGTGTCGATCCGGATCGCCTGCATGATCAAGCTCGGCGACGCGTTCGCCCGGACCGGGTCCCCCGACGCCGCCCGCGAGCGGTACGAGGAGGCCGACCGGCTCGCGATCGAGACCGACAACCCGTACAAGCGGATCATGGCCCTCAACAACTACGCGTACGCGGAGTACGAGGAGGGCAACGGGGAGCAGGCCCGGGCCGTGCTCGCACGGTTGCGTGAGGTCGCGCAGGCCCACGGGATGCCGCTCGGCTTCTCGGTACTGGACACCGTGGCGCGGGTGGAGACGCTCTGCGGCGACCACGATGCGGCGGAGCGGGCCGCGCTGGCCGCGCTCGACGCCCTGAGCGGCGAGGACCTCACCCAGGACGCCGACGCCGAAACGGATCTCCTGCTCACCCTGGCGCTCGTGCAACGACGCAAGGGCGACCTGGCCGCGGCGCTGCGCACGGTCACGCAGGTCCAGCAGGAGAGCGAGCGGCTGTCCCTGACGTACAACGCCGCCCAGGCCCTGTTCGAGCTGTCCGAGATCCACGCGGCCGCCGGCGACTACAAGGGCGCCTACCTCGCACTGAGTGACTTCAACGCCGCCCAGGAACGCCTCAGCAGCGCCGAACGCGAAGTCCAGGCCCGCAACCGGCAGGTCATGTTCGAGGTGGCCGAGGCGCGCCGCCAGGCCGAGTGGTTCCGTGAGCAGGCGCTCCGCGACGCCCTCACCGGCCTGCGTAACCGCCGCTACGTCGACGAGCACCTGCCGGCGCTGCTGCACCGCGCCGCCGCGGAGGGCTCGCCCGTCACCATCGCGCTGCTCGACCTCGACCACTTCAAGCGCATCAACGACACCCTCTCGCACGAGGCCGGCGACCAGGTGCTCACCGCAGTCGCGGGCCTGCTCGACACGGTCGAGACCGGCCCCGACGGCTTCGCCGCCCGCCTCGGCGGTGAGGAGTTCCTCCTCGTGGTGCGCGGCACCGACCCCTGCCGGGCCGTGACCCGCCTGGAAGAGCTGCGCCAGAGCATCGCCGAGCACCCGTGGCAGCCGCTCACCGGGGAGCTTCCGGTCACGATCAGCATCGGGGTGTCCGCGGCCACCCCGGACAGCACCCAGCGCGAGCTGCTCAGCGAGGCGGACGAGGCCCTCTACCGGGCGAAGCGGGGCGGCCGGAACCGGGTCCACCTCGCCCCGAACGCCACCGCCCCGAAACGGCGTCGCTGGCGGGACGCCAGCCCCCTGGCCTCGTAGCTCTGTCCCACCCGGCTCTTACACCCGGCGCCCTGGGGCCGTCTTACTCGGGCGGCTCCAGGAACAGCGCGGACAGCCGTGGCAGGCGGCGGCGCATCTCGTCCTCGTCGTCGAAGTCCCACAGCTGGTCGGGATCCGGACGCCCCGGCGGCGCCGGGGACGGTGGCAGCGCGCCGCCGGTGGCCCGCTCGTACGCCCGGGCCGGGACGGCCAGGACCTCCTCCGCCTCGAAGACGGCGCCGTTGTGCGCGGCGGCCCGCACCGGGGGCAGCTCGGCCAGCGAATCCGGCGCCCGCACGGCGTGGGCCAGCGCCTCCCGGCCGTGCGCGATCAGCCAGCCGCGGAAGTGGTCGAAGCCGTCGTCCGAGCACCCGCCGTTGATCAGATATGCCGCCGCCCACAGGTCCTCCGTCGCGGAGGCGGCCAGCACCTTGTCGAGGTGCCGGGCCCAGGCGACGATCTCCTGCGGCTCGCGGGCGGCCAGCTCGGCCACGGCACGCTCGGCCACCTCCTCGGGTGTGCCCGGCCGATCGGCGGTCGCCCGGCCGATCACCGCCCAGAAGTCGTCCGTTCTCATGCCGGGGATGCTGCCAGCCGGGTGCGACATTGTCGGTTCGGCGTTTGCCAGGCACCGGCAGGATGGTCGGCATGCGTGCCGTCTCGCTGCCTGACGTCCCGTACGGCGCCACCGCCGTCCGCCCGGACTGGTCCGCGCTGCCGGCGGCCGTGCGCGAGGCGATCGGCGCCCGCCTGGGCGGTCCGGTGGTGGCCGCGGTCTCGGCCGGTGGCGGCTTCACCACGGCGTTCGCAGCTCTGGTCACCACCGCGACCGGCGCGCGCGGGTTCGTCAAGGCCGCCCCCACGGCCGACCCCACCGCCGACTGGTACGCCCGCGAGGCCGCGATCACGGCCGCCCTGCCGCCCGGCGTACCCGCCGCACGCCCGCGCTGGACCCTCACGGCGGCCGGCTGGTTCGTGCTCTGCCTCGACCCGGTCGACGGGCACGTGCCGGTCCTGCCGTGGGCCCCGGCCGAGCTGGCGGCGGCCCTGCGCGCGTGGTCGGCGGCCGCGGCGGCGCTGCACACCCCGGCCGCGGAGCTGTCCGCTGTCGGGCTGCCACCGCTGGACGGGATCCTGCGCGCCGAGTTCTCCTGGTGGCACGCGATCGCCGCCGGCCACGAGGCGATGCCCCCGGTCCCCGCGTGGGTGCCCGCGCGGCTCGGTGAGCTGGTGGGGCTCGAGGCGGCGCTGCCGGCGCTCGCGGCGGGCACCGGGATGGTGCACGGCGACCTGCGCGTCGACAACGTGCTCATCGACCGTACGGGCGCCGCCTGGCTGTGCGACTGGACCTGGCCGTGCCTGGGCGCCCCGTGGTTCGACACCGTGACGCTGCTGGTCAGCGCGTACGCGAGCGGCCTCGACGCCGACGCCCTGCTGGCGCCCTGGCAGGCACCCCCCGGCGGCGTCGACGGGGCGCTGGCCGCGCTGGCCGGATACTGGCTGGTCCGGGCGGCCGGCGGGCCCAGCAGCGCGTCCCCGCACAGCCGCCAGCACCAGCGGTTCAGCGGCGCTCAGGCACTGGCCTGGCTGGCGGCACGGCGCGGCTGGGCGTAGGCGGGCGGCGGTGGACGACCCGGGCGTTTTTGCGGGCTGCGGGGGTGCTGGTAACCTGGTTCCTCGCGTGTGGTGACGCGCCGTTGTCGGCTGCTGTGACCGCTCGCATGAGACATCATCCGAACCTAGTCAGGACAAGGCTGTCGCGTGGCGAACATCAAGTCCCAGATCAAGCGCAACCGGCAGAACGAAAAGGCCCGGCTGCGCAACAAGTCGGTCAAGTCGTCGCTGAAGACCGTGATCCGCAAGCTGAACGAGGCGAGCGAGGCCGGCAACGCCGAGACGGCGACCGCGCTGCTGCGTGACGCCTCCCGCCAGCTGGACAAGGCCGTCAGCAAGGGCGTCATCCACAAGAACCAGGCTGCGAACCGCAAGTCGGCCATCGCCAAGCGGGTCGCTTCGCTCTCCGCCTGAGGCATCGGGCCGCCACGGCGGCCCGCATCCCGCCCGGCTGAGCACGGGTGGGACAACTCCGGGCACCTCCCGGACCGCGAGGTCCGAGATGGTGCCCGTTGTCGTGTCCGAGCTCGAACCTGCGGGGGTTCGCCACACGACGACCGCCTCAGGCTCCCATCTGAGCCTGAGGCGGCGACAAGGCGCTCGCGCCTGGGACGAGGCTCACCCAGGCGCTGTGCGGCCCGTCTACTCGTAGTGGTGGGACGCCGACTGCCGGGCGCGCTGCTCCGCGTCCAGCTGGTCGGCCCACAGCCGGGTCGTCGGCGCGTCGTTGAGCGCCGCGGCGTAGCGGGGCGCGGCATCGAACGGGCTGGAGTCGACGGGCTCGGCCGTCTGGATCGCCGCCCGCGCGGCCTCGACACGGGCCCGCAGATCGACCGGACCGTAACGGCCCAGTCCGGCGTCACCGTACGTGAAGCCCGCATCCTCGTACTCGGGCTCGGCGGATTCGTAGCCGGCGCCGGCGTCCGCCGCCGCGGGCTCGTGATCCTCGTACCCGTACTCCTGCCGGGCCTCCTCGAACCCGAGCCCCGCCTCCCGGTACGCGGGCTCCGGGTCGTCGAATATCGAGCCGCCCTCGTCGAACGCGGGCAGTTCCGCGTGCGGGGGCGTCCAGATCATCGGGCCGTCGGCAGGCGGCGGGGCGACCGCCGAGCGCAGTGTGGGCCCGGTCCGCCTCTCGCCCCGGGCCGAACGCGGGCCGCCGAGCGGATCGGGGGCCGTCGCGGCACGGCTCACCGCGCCCGCGATCAGGTCGTTGAGCTTCACCATCGCCGCCACTGTCACGGGCAGGACGAGCACACCCCACCAGCTCACCAGCTCGGCCAGCGCGAGCAGGATGGCCAGCGCCACCGAGCCTTCGAGGAACACGAAGCACAGGAACCCGCTGGGGGCGAGGTGCTCGAGCCGGAGCAGGCGCGCGTACAGCGGGGCCTGTTGGCGCGCCGGGGCCCGGCGCGACCGGATCGTGCGGGTCATCGGCCGCTCCCCGATCCGCGGGCGGCCGCCACGGCGACCACGGCCTGCTCCAGGGCGTACCCGCGGTCCTCCGCCCCGCCCTTGACCGCGGCGTTGCAGTCGGCCGCCGCCCGCATCGCGTCGACGAGCCCTTCGGGGGTCCAGCCCCGGCTGCGTTCCTGCGCCTTCTGGATCTTCCAGGCCGGCATCCCCAACGTGCTAGCCAGCTGGTAGGGGTTGCCCCGCCCGGCCGACGCCACCCGCGCCACGGTCCGGACCCCGTCCGCCAACGCGTCCGCGATCGGCACCGGATCGACGCCTACGTGCAGGGCCCAGCGCAGCGCCTCCAGCGCCGCGGGCACGTCCCCGACCATCGCGGCGTCGGCGACCGTGAAGCCGCTGACCTCCGCCCGGCCCCGGTAGTACCGGGCGACCACGGCCTCCGTGATCCGGCCGTCGGTGTCGGCCAGCAGCTGGGAACACGCGGCGGCGATCTCGCGCAGGTCATTGCCGACCGCGGCCAGCAGCGCGGCCGCGGACGCCTCGTCGCACCGGCCGCCGTTGCGGCGGAATTCGTCGCGTACGAAGGCGATCCGCTCGCGGTCGCCCTTGAGCTTGGCGGCGGTCACCACGGTCGCCCCGGCGGCGCGCAGGCCGTCGGCGAACGCCTTGCCCTTGGCGGCGCCGAGGTGGGCGACGATCAGGGTGACGTCCGGCTCCGGGTTCTTCGCGTACGCCAGCAGCGCGGTCACGAGGTCCTTGCGGGCGTCCTGTCCGCCGCGGACGACCAGCACCCGGCGGCCGCCGAACAGTGAGGGGCTGACCATCTCGGCGACCTCGCCCGCGGTGAGCGCGGAGGCCTCGTACTCGCGGACGTCCGCGCCCGGGTCGGCGGCCCGGGCCGCGTCGACGGCCGCCGTGACCGCGCGGGCGGCCAGCAGCTCCTCGTCGCCGAGAACGAGCAGGAGTGGGACAGGTGGGGCAGCGGCGTTCACGCCCCACATCGTCGCACGCTGGCCATCGCCGTCAGCTTGCCTCACTGGCGCGCGCAGACGCCGAACACCGCAACGCGAAAACAGACATATCGGCTATCCGGCATACGGCGGGCAGCGCCCCAACCGCCGAGCAGGCGCGGCGGGCCCACGAGGGGGCGGACGTGATCTGGGGCACATCCGGTACCGATCGCCCGGCGTCGAACCCTTCCGGAGCCCGTCGCCGGGCGTGTCGCCAGCGCGGACTCGGGGCGTCGCTGCCGCGATCGGTCCACCCCGATAGCGCAGCCGGTGATCTGGACGCGGATGGTGCACGGGCGCGCGCCGCCAACGCGAAGCCGTCCGGCGCTGGCGAGAACCGCCACGGGCCTGCGCACCGCCGCGAACCCGGCTCAACCCGCGTCCAGGACACCGCGGACCGCCACGGCCAGACCGGCCGGGGTCGCCACCGCCGCGATGTCGCCCTCGAGGTCGGTACGCACCACCCGGGCACCCGCGCGACTCAGCCGGGCCAGCAGCGCCGCGTTCGGATGGCCGTAGTCGTTGTCGAGCCCGACGGACACCAGCGCCACGCCCGGACCTACGGCGTCCAGGAACCGGGGTTCCTGGTACGCGCTGCCGTGGTGCGCCACCTTGAGGACGTCGGCCCGCAGGGCACCCGGATCCGCACCGGCCAGAAGCGCGTCCTGTTCCTCGGTCTCCGCGTCGCCGGGCAGCAGCACCGTACGCCCGTGCAGCTCGGCCCGCAGCACGAGCGAGTTGTTGTTCGGGTCCGAGTTCGTCCCGCGCAGCGGCGCCACCGGGCCGAGCACGGTCAGCCGCAGGCCGCCCCCGGTGTACGACCACCCGGGAGTGACCGGCTGCACCGGAGCGTGGGCCTCGGCGGCCGCGCGGGTCACCGCGGCACGGCCACCGGCCGGGTCCGGCCAGTCCGGGGTGACCACCGCCGCCACCGTACGGCCCCGGAAGACACCTGCCAGCCCGCCGACATGGTCGGCGTGGAAGTGACTCACCACGAACACCGCCACCTCACGCACGCCCAGCCGCCGCAGGCACCGGTCGACGGGAACGGGCTCCGGACCAGCGTCGACGACCACAGCACGTCCGGGGCCGGCGGGCAGGACGATCGCGTCTCCCTGCCCGACCGCACACGCCACGACCAGCCAACCCGGCGGCGGCCAGCCCGCGGCCAGCAGCCGTACGGGCAAGGTGCCGAGCACCGCGCCGACCGACACCACGGCGACGAGCCGCCGCACGAGGGGCCTGCGCACCGCCACCAGCAGAGCGACCGTCGCCACGGCCAGCAGCACAGCGCCCCAAACGCCGCCCGGCCAGGGAACGGCGCCGGCCGGGATCCGGGCGCCGACGGTCGCCACCAGCACGAGCCAGCGCGCGGGCCACTGCCCCATCCAGGCGGCGAACTCAGCGCCGGACGGCCACACCGGTGACAGCACCGCCGCAGCCACACCGAGCAGGGTGGCGGGCGCGATCGCGGGCACGGCCAGCAGATTGGCGGGCACCGCCACCAGGCTGACCGTTCCGGACAGCCCCGCTACCACCGGCCCGCAGGCGACCTGCGCGGCCGCCGGAACGGCGAGCGCCTCCGCAGCCCACACCGGCCAGCGGCGGCCGCGCAGCGCGTCGCGCCACCGCGGCGCGAGCAGCAACAGGCCGCCCGTGGCCAGCACCGACAACGCGAACCCGGGGTCACCGGCCAGTTCGGGGTCGACGACGACCAGCGCCGCGATCCCCGCGCCGAGCGCCGGCAACGCCGCCCGGGGCCGCCCCGCGGCGAGGCCGAGCAGTCCGATCGCGCCCATCGCGGCGGCGCGCACCACGCTCGGCGATGGCCGGGCCAGCAGCACGAATCCGACCAGCGCGACCGCGCACACCGCGGCGGTCAGCACCGGCCCGGCCCGCACCCAGCGCAGCAGGAACAGCACGACCCCGAGAACGATCGCCACGTTCGCACCGCTGACAGCGTTGAGATGGGTCATCCCGGTGGTACGGAAGTCCTCCGCCAGCGCCGGATCGAGCCGGCTGGTGTCGCCGACGACCAGCCCGGGCAGCAGCCCACCGACAGGCCCCGGCAGCGGCGCGCACGCCCGCTGCAAGCCTGCCCGCAGGTCGCCCGCGACCCGTTGCGTCCATGGTGGACGCCCGCGCAGCGCGGGCGCTCGCTTCACGGACAGGACGGCCGCGCGCAGATCGCCGCCGCGCGGCGCCAGCAGCCGCCCGGTCACCGTGGCGCGCTGACCCGGGAGCAGCCCGCGCCACCCGGGGTCGTTGCCGAGCACCAGCGCGCGGACGTCGAGCCGCAACGCGACCGCCGGGTCGCGGGCGCGCATCCCGGTGAGGTCGACGGCGACCAGGTAGGTGATCGGCCGCCCGGGCGAGCCGGTGAGCGCCCGCGGGTCGTCCGCGACGACGACGTCCGCCTCCACCGTCGCGGCGCGGGCGACCAGGGCGGCCACCGGTCCGGCGTCGCGCGCGGCGACCCGGGCGGCGGTGGCACTCCCACCGCAGGCGGCGCCCAGCAGGGCGGCTACCGCGATCCAACGGGCCCCGCCGAGCGAGGCGGCCACCGCCTTCCAACGGAGCCTGTCCAGCGAGGCGGCTACGGCCTTCCAACGGGCCCCGCCCAGCGAGGCGGCCACCGCGATCCACCGGGGCCTGCCCAGCGAGGCGGCCACCGCGATCGAACCTGCCCACCGGTGAGAGTCGTCGGCGGGCGAGCCGATGGTGCCGGGTGTCGTTGCCCCGCCCTGCCGCGACCTGCGCGGACCGGCACGCAGGGCGCGGCACAGCGCGGCCCGGCAGCGGGCGGCGTCGAGCACGGCGACGACCAGCGCCGCCACCAGGGCGGCCGCGGCCTGGACCGCACCGGCGGTGGCTGACGAATGCAGGGCCAGCAGGGCGGCCAGCCACGCCGCCACCGCGAATCCGGCGAGACGCAGGTCCGGTGGGCGCGGCGGGTCCGGTGGGCGCGGCGGGTCCAGTGGGCCCGGCGGGTCTGCGCGCGGTGCGGCACTCACACCGTCACCAGGTCCTTGAGCTGCTCGTACCGGGCCTCGCCGATGCCGTCGACCTGGCGTAGGTCGCTGACGGTCGCGAACCCGCCCCGGGCCTGCCGGGCGTCAAGGATCCGCTGGGCCAGGACCGGGCCGACGCCGGGCAGCGAGTCGAGGTCGGCCAGAGTCGCCGTGTTCAGATTGACCGGCCCGGCTGGCGCGGCGGCACCGGCGGGGCCGGTGGGCGCCGCCGGGGCGGCAGGCGGGGCGGCCACGCCGACCATGATCAGCTCGCCGTCGACGACCTTGCGGGCGAGATTCAGCAGGGCTACGTCCACTCCCGGGTCGGCACCTCCGGCGGCCTGCAGGGCGTCCGCGACGCGGGCGCCGGGTGGGAGGTGGACGAGACCGGGCTTGCGGACCTTCCCGCCGACGGCGACGACGATGTCGACACCGGCGGAGCGTGCGGCGGATGCCACGGCCGGAGCCGGTACGCCGTCCGCCGGTCCGGACCCCGCCCCGGGGGAACCGGCGGGGGCGACCGCGGGCACACCCACCGCGGCCGGTACGGGCTCGACGCGCGGGCGTGCCCGCCAGGCGAGGACTCCGGCCACGAGCACCACGACCGCCGCGACGGCGGCCAGCGCCCGCACACCGCGCCGACCAGGGTCGAACGCGGCCAGCGCGGCGGACCCGCGTATCCCCTGCGGATCCGGGCCGAAGGCGCCCTGCCCAGCCTGCCGGGCTGCCTCAGCCGCTCGCGAATCGATGCCCGCCGGTATCCGGTCCACCGCCGAGAACCGAGGATCCGGCGGCGTGACGTCCGGGCCCGATGGACGCACGAGCCCCGGACGGGACGGGTCCGGGACGGCGCCGGGCAGGACTGCCCGGAGTCTGGCCCGCACCGCGTCGCCGGGATCGGAGGTGTCTCGCACGCCGCAGACCGTAGGGCCAACCGGGCGCGCCGGGCATCAGCGCCTGTGGACGACGGCCCACTGTGGAAAACTCGGCCGCACCGCGCCGGAGGAATCCACCAAGCCGACCGTGCCGACCCGGATCGAGTTGGTGAACCGGTTCGCCGCCTGGATCAGCGACGTACGGTTCCATCCCGCGATCGTGGCCGCCCGCATCGACGAATCGTGGCGGCAGGCCACCGGCGCGCTGTCCGAAGCGACCCGGATCCGGCTCGACGACCCGGCCGCGTCCACCCACCAGCCACGGGAGTCCGCCCGGGCCCTGCGCCTGGTCCTGATCGAGCAGTGGGGTGAACGCCTGGGTTCCATGGGTCGGGAGTGGACCCGCTTCGCCCGCCCGGCGGACCGGCACGGCCAGGCCGAGCTGGCTGCCCGCATCGCCGTCGTGGCCGGCGCCGACCCGACCACCGCGGTCACCCACCTCGGCCGAGATCGTGCCCCGCACGGCTGAACGGGTGCCCCGCGGGAGGCGGCGCTCGTCACGGCCCGCGACACCGGCCTGACCGGCCAGACGCCCGGCGCCTTCCGGCGTGGACGTGTGCTAGGCAAGGTTCCGTGAATTCCGGAATCCCCGCGTCGGTGCTGGCCGACGCGGTCGACACACTGCGCGCGGCGGGCTGCGTGTTCGCCGAGGACGAGGCCGCCGCGCTGGGCACCTGCGCCGATGACTTGGCGGCCCTCGAAACCCTGGTACGGCGACGGGCTTCCGGGGAACCGCTCGAACAGGTGGTGGGCTACGCCGACTTCTGCGGCGTACGGGTCCGGCTGCGACCGGGTGTCTTCGTGCCGCGCGTCCGCAGCGCCCTGCTGGTGCACCTGGCGGCCGAGCAAGCCGCCCGGAGAGGCCCCCTCGGGCCGGGAACCCCGGCCGTCGTCGTGGATCTGTGCTGCGGCTCCGGCGCGCTCGGACTCGCGGTACGGCACCGCGTGCCGGGCACGGACCTGTACGCGGCCGATGTCGATCCGGTCGCGGTGGCCTGCGCCCGGGACAACCTCGGCGCCGACGGCACCCGGGTCTTCGCGGGCGATCTGTTCGACGCCCTCCCCGCCGGCCTGAGCGGCCGGATCGACGTTCTGATCGCCAACGTCCCGTACGTGGCGACGCCGCATCTGCCGCTGCTTCCGGCGGAGGCGCGGCTGTACGAGCCGCGCACCGCATTGGACGGCGGCGCCGACGGGCTGGACGTGTTCCGCGCGGTGGTGGCCGGGGCGCCCGCGTGGCTGGCCCCGGACGGCGTCGTGTTCTCCGAGATCACCGAGGCCCAGGCGGAGGCGGCGTCGGCCGCGCTGCTGGCGGCCGGACTGCGCCCGGCCGTGCACCACGACCCGGATCTGGAGGCCACCGCCATCGAGGGCCGCCCCTGACAAAAGCGATTCCGGGCCACCCTGACAATGCGCAGGGCCGCCCCGGCGAAGGCGCAACGCCGGGGCGGGAGCGCAACGCCAGGGCGGGAGCGCAACGCCAGGGCGGGAGCGCAACGCCAGGGCGGGAGCGCAACGCCAGGGCGGGAGCGCAACGCCAGGGCGGGAGCGTCACGGACGGCGGTGTACGACCACCCCGGCCACCCCGGGCCCCACGTGCGCCGCGACCACCGCGCCGATCTCCGTGACGTAGCAGTCCTGCAGCCGGTCGCCCAGGCGCACCGACACCGCGTCGGCCAGAGCGGCCGCCCGCTCCGGTGCCCCGAGGTGGTGCACGGCGATGTCCACGTCACCCGCGCCGGAGGCTTCCACAGCCAGATCGACGAGGCGGGCCAGGGCCCGCCCGGCCGTACGGACCTTGTCGCGCACCACGATCGTCCCGTCCACGACGTGCAGGATGGGCTTGACCGACAGTGCCGTGCCCAGCAGCGCGGACGCCGCGCCGATCCGGCCGCCCCGGCGCAGGAATTCGAGGGTGTCGACGTAGAACAGGATGGCGACGTGGTCGGCGTGGGTGACCGCGGCCTGCCGTACCTCGGTCAGCGGACGGCCGTGGCCGGCCTCGGCCGCGGCGGCCAGCGCCGCGAAGCCCAGCCCCATCCCGGTGGTGCCGCTGTCCACGACCTCGATCTGCGGGCCGATCTCGGCGGCGGCCAGGCGGGCGGCGTCGTACGTGCCGGACAGTTTGGCGGACAGGTGCACGGAGACGATGCCGTCGGCGCCGGACTCCAGCAGCTCCCGGTACGTGGCGAGGAACTGCTCGGGCGCGGGCCGGGAGGTGCTGACCGCGACGCGCCGGGCATTGAGCGCCCGGGCCACGTCGTCCGGTGCGATCTCCAGCCCTTCCCGCCCCGCGTGTCCGTTCACGACGACGGTGAGGGGGACGACGGTGAGGTCGTACGTGCCGCTCAGCTCCGCGGGCAGGTACGCCGTGGAGTCGGTCACGACCGCGACGGGCATGCGGGCACGGTAGCCGATCGGCCACCCGTTCGTGCGGTACCGGCGTGTCGTGGCGGGCGGCCGGGGCTCAGACCGGCGGCGGGACTGGCCGCTGGGTGAACGGGCCGACGTTGTACGCCCCGATCTGCCAGCCGCGCTCGGGGTCGTGGGTCAGCTCCACCCAGTGGCAGTTCTGCAGCGCCCGCAGGGTGCGCAGCTGCTCGGCGGGCCAGCCGAGGAGGTGTCCGATGCCCTGCCGGGCGGCGGCGCCGTGCGTGGCGACCACCACGGTGGCGCCGTGCGGCACCTTCTCGGCGGCCGCCTGCAGCCCGTCGGCGACGCGTTTGCCGAGGTCGTCGAGGGTCTCGATGTCCTCGCCGATGACGGGCTCACCGGCGGTCCAGCGGGCGTGCTCCGCCGGCCGGGTCTGCGCCACCTCGGCCATGGTGAGGCCCTGCCAGGGGCCGAAGTAGCGTTCGCGCAGCCGGGGGTCGGAGTGCACGGCGAGACCGGTGAGGGCCGCCAGCGCGGACGCGGTGTCGGCGGCGCGGCGCAGATCGCTGGAGACGATGGCGGCGGGCCCCAGCCGGGCCAGCAGCTCGGCGGCGTCCACGGCCTGCTGCTGCCCGAGGTCGTTGAGGGGCACGTCGGTCTGGCCCTGGACGCGGCGCTCGGCGTTCCAGTCCGTGTTGCCGTGCCGCCAGACGATGAGGCGGGTCACGCCGCGCCGGAGGAGTCGGCCTGCACCATGTCCCGGTCGACGAACGGGATCGTCGGGCAGTCCTTCCACAGCCGGTCGAGGGAGTAGAACTCGCGTTCCTCGGTGTGCTGGATGTGGATCACGATGTCGACGTAGTCCAGCAGCACCCAGCGGCCCTGCCGCTCGCCCTCCCGGCGGACCGGCTTCGCCTTCTCCGGCAGGTTCAGCAGCGCCTCCTCGACGGCGTCGACGATGGCGATCACCTGCCGCTCGTTCGACGCCGACGCGATGACGAAGGCATCGGTGATGTAGAGCTGGTCGGCGACGTCGATGAGGACGATGTCCTGCGCCTTCTTGTCGGCGGCGGCCTGCGCGGCAGCCAGCGCCAACTCACGAGCGCGGTCGGTGACGGGCAAGAGGCTCCCTTCGTCAGACCTTTACGGCCCACAACTGTTACGGCCCACAACTGCTGTTACGGCCCACAACTGCCAGATCGGGGAACACCTACTCCAGCGTTCCCGGGATACAAGCCTCTCACACCCGTCCGACATCGCCAGCCGGGCGATACAGCCGTCGCTTGGCGATGTACTGCACCACCCCGTCCGGCACCAGATACCAGACCGGTTTGCCCGAACCGACCCGGTTCCGGCAGTCGCTCGACGAGATCGCCATCGCCGGCACCTCGACCAGGGTCACCGTGTCCGCCGGCAGGTGGGCATCGGACAGCTCGAAGCCCGGCCGGGTCACCCCGACGAAGTGCGCCAGCGAGAGCATCTCCAGCGCGTCCTTCCATGACAGGATGCGGGCCAGCGCGTCCGCCCCGGTGATGAAGAACAACTCCGTGTCGGGGCCGTACACGGCGGCGAGGTCACGCAGCGTGTCGACCGTGTAGGTGGGCCCCGTGCGGTCGATGTCGGCCCGGCTCACGTGGAACCGGGGGTTGGAGGCGGTCGCGATGACCGTCATCAGGTACCGGTCCTCGACGTCGCTGACGGCCCCACCCTTCTGGTACGGCTGCCCCGTGGGTACGAAGACGACCTCCTCCAGATCGAAGAGGTCGGCCACTTCGCTGGCGGCCACCAGATGCCCATGATGGATGGGGTCGAACGTCCCGCCCATGATCCCGACCCGCCGCCTGTTGGACATCCGGGCATGGTAGATCAACCGGGGGCGGCGCCGCCCCCGGTCCCGGGGATCGGCCCGGGTCAGCGCCGGGCGGCCAAAGCCCGCCGTACGTCATCGTCGCAGTCCACGACCGCCCGGCGCAGCAGTGCGGGCAGGTCGGCGGCGGCCAGCAGCCGGGCGGCGAGCTCCCGGGTCCGCGGCTCGACCACCACCGTGGGGTACGCGGCGATCGCCACCCGCTCCGCCACCTGGTTGGGCCGCACCCGGGCCATCTCCGGCATCTCGGCGAAGTAACGCTCGACGTAGCCGTCGGTCAGCTCGAGCTGCTCGGGCTGCCAGAACCCGGCCGCGGCGGACTCGAGCAGCCGGTTCGACACCGAGGTGTCGCCGATCAGGGTGGCCCAGGCGCGCGCCTTGGCGGCAGGGTCCGGCCGGGCGGCGTGGCAGCGCGCGGCCCACTGCTCGCCGGTCGCGCTGCGGTCGCCCGCCAGCTCGGCCTCGATGTCGTCGGGACCCGCGTCGCCGAGCACGGCCTGCCGGTAGCGGATCAGCCAGCGCAGGTCGGCGTCGACGGCCAGGCCGGCGGGGACGCCGTCGCCGGCCAGCCAGCCCCGCAGCCGGGCGGTGTCGGAGGTGGCCCCGATCAGCCCGCGGGCGGCGGCGAGCTGCCCGGAGCTGCCCGGCGCGGACGCGCCGAGCAGCCGCTCACACGCGCTGGCCAGCAGCTCCAGCGCCGCGGGCCGGGTGTCGGGGACGGCGTACCGGTCGACCAGGCTGCGGGTGGTGCGCAGCACGTGCTCGACGATCACCACCTCGGTCTCCACCGGCAGGGCGGCGAGCACGAGCGAGACCAGGTCGGCGACCGGGCGCTCGGCGTCGACCACGGCGTCCAGGACCGCCGCCCACAGCACCGCGCGGGCCAGCGGGTCGCGGAGGGTGGGCAGCACCTGCGGCAGCGCGGCGGCGGAGGCGGCATCCAGGCGGATTTTCGCGTACGTGAGGTCGCCGTCGTTGAGCAGCAGCAGGTCCGGGGCCGCCGCGCCGGTCAGCTCCGGCACCGGGGTGTGCCCGCCGTCGGTCGCCGGGTCCAGGTCGAGCTCGAGGCGCCCGCGCAGCGCAGCGCCGTCGGCGGTGAGGTCGTACAGGCCCAGGCCGAGCCGGTGCGGGCGCAGGGTCGGGTGGTCCGGCGGGGCGGTCTGCGCGATGGCGACCGCGGTGTACCGGCCCTCGGAGTCGCGGGCCGTCTCGGCGCGCAGCGTGTTGACCTGGGAGCGGCGCAGCCACACGTCGGACCACGCGGACAGGTCCCGCCCGCTGGCCTCGGACAGCGCGGCCAGCAGGTCGGCGAGGGTGGCGTTGCCGTACGCGTGGGCCGCGAAGTGGGCGTTGAGCCCGGCCAGGAACGGCTTCTCCCCCACCCAGGCGACGAGCTGCTTGAGCACGGCGGCGCCCTTGGCGTACGAGATGCCGTCGAAGTTCAGCAGCGCCATCGCGGTGTCGGCCACCTCGTCCGGTGCCACGGGGTGCGTGGAGGGGCGCTGGTCGGCGCGCAGGCCCCACGCCTTGTCGCCCATCGCGAAGCTGGTCCAGGTCCCGTCGAAGCGGGTCGCCTCGGCCGCGACCCGGACGCCCAGGTAGTCCGCGAACGACTCGTTGAGCCACAGGTCGTCCCACCACGCCATGGTCACCAGGTCGCCGAACCACATGTGCGCCATCTCGTGCGCCACGACGATGGCCCGCTGTTCGCGCTGGCTGTCGGTGACCGCGGAGCGGAACACGAACTCGTCACGGAAGGTGACCAGCCCCGGGTTCTCCATCGCCCCGGCGTTGAACTCGGGCACGAACGCCTGCTGGTAGTGGCCGTACGGATAGCGCACGTCGAACATCTCGTGGTACCGGTCCAGGCACTGCCGGGTGATCGTGAACAGCTCGTCCGCGTCGGCGTCCAGGTACTCGGCCAGCGACCGGCGGCAGTACAGGGCCAGCGGGATGCCGTCGTGCTCCGCGGTGCGCGCGTGGTACGGCCCCGCGATCACGCTGACCAGGTACGTGGACATGGGTGGCGTGGGAGCGAACTCGTGCCGTCCGCCGGAGGGTGCTCCGGCGGGCATGCCGTTCGCGGCGACCAGCCAGTCCTCGGGGGCGGTGACGCTGAGCCGCACCGGCGCCTTCAGGTCGGGCTGGTCGAAGCACGCGAAGATCCGCCGGGCGGCGTCCAGGAACGACTGCGCGTACAGGTAGACGTTGCCGTCGGCCGGGTCGACGAAGCGGTGCAGCCCCTCCCCGGTGTTGGAGTACGCCATGTCGGCCTCGACGGTCAGCTCGTTGTCGGCCGCGAGCCCGGTGAGGGTGAGCCGGTGCTCCGCCAGGGCGTCGGCGGGCAGCGCCGCGCCGTTGAGCCGGGCCGAGCCGAGGGCGGCTGGCTCGACCTCGATGAATGTCGTGGCGCCCGGCTCGGCGGTGAACCGGACGGTGGTCCGGGACCGGAACGTCTCGGCGCCACCGGTGAGATCGAGATCGATCTCGTAGCCCGTCACGGTGATCGTCGCGGCCCGGGTGGTGGCCTCGGCACGGGTCAGGATCGGCATGCCGACCATCATGCCGGTCCCGGCCCCGACCCCGCGACGGCACGCCCGGCGATCAATCCCATACCGCCACGAAGGGCCGCGCCGATCGGTCCCCGGCGGGCCCCGAAGCCGGGAAAGCGGCGGGCCCGAAGCCGGAAATCGTGGCGGCACATCGGCCGGGACCGGGCTACCCTCGTGCCATGCGCGTGCACAGTCTCAACTGGTGGCCGTCCTGACGGGCGGCCCGACCCCACGCGTATGACCTCATCCGCGGCCGCCTCACGCAGGGCGGCCGCGTTCGCGTGTGCAGGCGGCGTCCGGCGCGTGCGGCGGCTTCCCGTACCTGTAAGGAGCCTGCCATGACCCCCACCGCGACCCTCACCGGCAACAAGACCCGCCTCAGTGGTTTCAAGCCCACCGGCCACCTCCACCTGGGCAACCTGCTCGGCGCGCTGCGGCCGCTGGCCGCGGCGCAGCACGACCACGATTCGATCGCCCTCATCGCGGACCTGCATGCGCTCACCGTCGAGCACGACCCCCGGACGGTACGGGCACTCACCCGCGAACAGGCGACCGTCATGCTGGCCGCCGGGGTGGATCCGGCGCGCACCGCCATCGTGGTGCAGTCCCAGGTGCCCGAGCACACCGAGCTGCACTACCTGCTGGAATGCGTCACGAGCCACGGCGAGGCGGCCCGCATGATCCAGTTCAGGGAGAGGTCGGCGGGCGGCGGCCCGGTCCGGCTCAGCCTGCTCACCTATCCGGTGCTGATGGCCGCCGACATCCTGCTGCACGACGTGCGCGCGGTCCCGGTCGGCGACGATCAGCGCCAGCATCTGGAGCTGGCGCGGACCGTGGCGACCCGGTTCAACGCCCGGTACGGCGAGACGTTCGTGGTGCCCGAGGCGGTCCGGCCCGAGTCCGCCGCCCGGATCATGGACCTCGCCGATCCGCGCGCCAAGATGGGCAAGAGCGGCGCCGTGGGTGCCGGGCGGATCGGGCTGCTCGACCCGCCGGAGGTGGTGCGCCGCACGATCGCCCGGGCGGTGACCGACACCGTGGGGGTGCGGCACGACCTGGACGCCCAGCCCGGGGTGACGAACCTGCTGGAGATCCTCGCCGCCTGCACCGGGGCGCCGCCCGGCCCGCTGGGCTCGTACGCCGCCCTCAAGCGGGAGGTGACCGGCGCGGTGGAGGCGGCGCTGGCGCCGATCCGCGCCCGGCACGCCGAGCTGGCGGCCGACCCCGGGTACGTCGACGCCGTGCTGGCCGACGGCGCGGCCCGGGTCCGGGACACCGCGCGAGCCACGATCCGCCGCGCCCGCGAGGCGATCGGGCTGCTGGGCTGAGTCCCGCTACCGGGCCGCGACCGTCAGCCGCTTCTCCAGGCACACGCTGAACGGGTTGCCGACGTACTCGCCGTACGGCGCGATGTCGGTGTAGCCGCAGGCCCGGTACAGGGCGATCGCGGCGGGCAGGTACGTGCCGGTCTCCAGCCGCAGTGTCGGGCGGCCCGCGGCAAGTGCCTCCTCCTCCAGCGCGACCACGAGCTGGCGGGCGATCCCGCGCCCCCGGTACGCCGGGCGCACGTACATCCGCTTGAGTTCGGCGGCGCCGGGCTCCAGCGGCTGCCACGCGCCGCACGCCACGGCCCGGCCGTCCACCACCGCGACCAGGTACGCCGCGCCGTCGTGGACGAGGTACACCACGCCGTCGGCGCCGCCGTGCGCCTCGGCCAGTTCGCGCTGCTGGGCGACGAGCAGGGTGCCGAGTTCGGCGTCGGCGGCGGGGCGGGATTCGATCAACACGCCCGCCACGCTAACCACCCCGCGTTTCGCCCGGGTTGCCGTGACCTGGCCACGGCACTATTCGTCCGTGTCGTCGTCCGTCAGGTCGTCGACGAGCACCGGGCGCTGCGCGTTCGCGACCGTGGTGATGGTGCCGTCCGCGGACATGTGCAGCAGCTCGTCGTCGGTGCGCTGGCGGCGCGCCTTGCGGGCGGCGAGGCGCTGCGCCGCGGTGGCCCGGCCGGTCGGTTCGGCCAGCCGCTGGTCGGTGCCGCGCGGCCCGGTCACGTACGCCCCGGCGGTCGGCTGCCAGTCGAACTCGCGCTCGCCGATGCGCACCGTGTCGGCCGGCTTCGCGCCCGCCTTGGCCAGCGCCGCCTCCACACCGAGGCGCTCCAGCCGGTCGGCCAGGTAGCCGACGGCCTCCTCGTTGTCGAAGTTCGTCTGCCGGATCCAGCGCTCCACCTTGACGCCATGGATCACGTACGCGCCGTCCGGGTCCCGTTCGATCGTGAAGCCGGTGTCGTCGACGGCTCGGGGCCGTAGCACCGTACGCGTCGGCTCGGCCACGGGCGTGGCGGCCCGGTGCGCGGCAACCGCCTCGGCCAGGGCGTAGGTGAGCTCCTTGAGCCCTTCCCGGCTGACCGCGCTGACCTCGTACACCGGCAGGCCGCGCGCCCGCAGGTCGGCGCCCACCATGTCGGCCAGGTCCCGCCCGTCCGGGATGTCGATCTTGTTGAGGACCACGATCCGGGGCCGGTCCTCCAGCCCCCCGTACGCGGTCAGCTCCGCCTCGATCGCGTCGAGGTCGGCCAGCGGGTCCCGCTCGATCTCCGGCGCCGCCGAGTCCAGCACGTGCACGAGCACCGCGGTGCGCTCGATGTGCCGCAGGAACTCCAGACCCAGGCCCTTGCCGGTGGCCGCGCCCGGGATCAGTCCGGGCACGTCCGCGATGGTGAAGGTCTGCTCACCGGCCTGCACCACGCCGAGGTTCGGCACGAGGGTGGTGAACGGGTAGTCGGCGATCTTGGGACGGGCCGCGGAGAGCACCGAGATCAGCGACGACTTGCCCGCCGACGGGAAGCCCACCAGGCCCACGTCGGCGACGCTCTTGAGCTCCAGCACCACGTCGAGGTGGTCGCCGGGCTCGCCCAGCTCGGCGAAGCCGGGCACCTTGCGCCGGGAGTTCGCCAGCGCCGCGTTGCCGCGCCCGCCCCGCCCGCCGCGCGCCACCTCGTACTCGGTGCCGGCGCCGACCAGGTCGGCCAGCACCGTACCGTCCAGGGTCTGCACGACCGTGCCGTCGGGCACGGGCACCACCAGCTGCTTGCCGTTCGCGCCGTCGCGGTTGCTGCCGGCACCCCCGGCGCCGTTGGGGGCCTTGACGTGCGGGCGGAAGTGGAAGTCGAGCAGGGTGTGCTGCTGCGGGTCCACGACCAGCGTGATGCTGCCGCCGTGGCCGCCGCTGCCGCCGTCCGGCCCGCCCAGCGGCTTGAACTTCTCCCGGTGCACCGAGACGCAGCCGTGCCCGCCGTCACCCGCCTGCAGGTGCAGCACGACCCGGTCGACGAACGTGGTCACTGCCTGTCTCCAAATTCATGAGGTCCCGTGAACGATGAGGTCCCGTGAACGCAACAACGGGCCGGGGACGAGAAGTCCCACGGCCCGTCGTGATGCGGACTACTGCTGCACCGGCTCCGCGAGCGGGACGATGCTGACGGTCTTGCGGCCGCGCTTCGTGCCGAACAGCACGTTGCCGTTCGCGAGCGCGAACAGCGTGTCGTCGCTACCGCGGCCGACGAGCTCGCCCGGGTGGAACTTCGTGCCGCGCTGGCGGATCAGGATCTCGCCGGCGTTGACCAGCTGGCCGCCGAACCGCTTGACGCCGAGCCGCTGGGCGGCGGAGTCACGGCCGTTCCGCGAGCTGGAAGCACCCTTTTTATGAGCCATGGCTGCGCCCTACTTCCCGGTCGAGATGCCGGTCACCTTGACGCGGGTCAGCGGCTGACGGTGCCCCTGGCGCTTGTGGTAGCCGGTCTTGTTCTTGAACTTGTGGATCCGGATCTTCGGACCCTTGGTGTGCGCGGCGATCTCGCCGGACACCGCCACGCTGGCAAGCTTGGCCGCATCGGTCACCAGGTCGTCACCGTCGACGAGGAGCACCGCGGCGAGCGTCACCGCGTCGCCGGGCTCACCCGCGAGCTTCTCGACCTCGATCACGTCGCCCTCGGCGACCTTGTACTGCTTGCCGCCGGTCTTGACGATCGCGTACATCGGACGCGGACTCCCTGAGACTTACGCAGCAGGTCGCTGCTGGCGGATGGAACTGAGGGGTTCCCGGTGTGGTGGCCCCGGCCACGTAAACCCGGTCGGCGCCCACAGGAACGAGGCGCATTCAAAATGCGCCGTCAGAAAGACTACTTCATGCGCGGCCCGGCACCCAAACCGGGTCCGCTCATCCCTTCCCGCAGGCCTTGTCGAGCGTGGCCTGCAGCCCGGCGAGCCGGGTGGCGTCGAGCTTGCGCACGTCGCCCTTGAGCGCGCCCACCTGCTTGCTCATCGTGGTCAAAGCCTTCTTGAGGTCGGGCTCGGAGGCGAGCTTACCCATGTCGGCCAGCGCGTACGCGTAGTTCTGCACGTCCCGGGCCGTCTTGGAGCGGGCCTGCGACACCGCCGCGCTGTCCTGCGCGGATTCGGCGTCGATGAGCAGTTTCAGGTCCTGCGCGAAGGTGGCTCCCGCGTGCGCCCCGGTCGTGGTGGCCTGGTCGCAGATGGCCGCAGAGTTTCCCTTCAGCGCGGCGTCACCGGCAGCGGCGGCCGTGCTCGACACCGCACCGGGTGCCGGGGCCGGGCCGCCCGGGGCGACGCTCGGTGCGGCCGGGGCAGCCGCGGGCGTCCCGGCCGGCTGGGCGGCGGTGTCCGGCTCGGTCGTGCATCCGGCGCCCACCAGGACGAGGGCACCGCTCAGGGCGATCAGGCAGAGGCGTCGCACGGTTCGTACTCCTCGGGAGGCGGCCGCCGGTGGGGGCGTCGCCAGGACGACGTCGGCGGGTGCGGCGAGGGTACCCGACATCGACCACCGGATATGCCCGGGGGCGGCCCCGACCGCCCCCGGACCTGCGATCAGGCGCCCCGGCTCACGGCCGGGTCCGGCGACGCGCGCCGCCCCGGCGCGACCGGCGGCGACCACCGGCGGCGGCGCCCACGGGCTCCTCGTCGTCGTCCTCATCCTCGTCGTCGTCCTCGTCGACCGCGTCGGGGTCGTCCGCCCCGGTCAGCCGCAGCGGCTCCGCCTCCTCGACAAAGGCCGGGGACTCGTACCGGGACAGGTCGTAGCCGCTGATGTCGTAGTCGTCGTCGCCGCCGTCGTCCGAGGTGGTCAGCTGCGGGGCCCGGCTGATGATGCCCGAGCCCGCGTCCGCGGGGGCCGGGACGATCCCGGCCACCTCGGCCACGGGGCCCACCTGCTCCAGCGGCGCGGCGTGCTCCTCGGCCGGGATCTCGACGGCCGCCACCTCCACGGCCTCGGCGACCGGGGTCTCCACCGGTGCCGGCTCGGCGGCCCCGCCGCGGCGCCGCCGCGACCGCCCGGAGGGTGCCTCGCTGCGGGCCGGGGCCGCGGCGACCGCCTTGACCTGGCTTCCCGCCCCGGATGTCCGCTTCTCCGGCACGGGCTCGGTGTGGACGATCAACCCGCGGCCCTTGCAGTGGTCACAGGTCTCGCTGAACGCCTCGAGCAGCCCGGCGCCGATCCGCTTGCGGGTCATCTGCACCAGCCCGAGCGAGGTGATCTCGGTGACCTGGTGCTTCGTCCGGTCCCGGCCCAGGCACTCGGTGAGCCGGCGCAGCACCAGCTCGCGGTTGCTCTCCAGCACCATGTCGATGAAGTCGATCACCACGATGCCGCCGAGGTCACGCAGCCGCAGCTGGCGCACGGTCTCCTCGGCCGCCTCCAGGTTGTTGCGGGTGACCGTCTCCTCCAGGTTGCCGCCCGCACCGGTGTACTTGCCGGTGTTGACGTCCACCACGGTCATCGCCTCGGTGCGGTCGATGACCAGGTGCCCGCCCGAAGGCAGGAAGACCTTGCGGTCCAGGCCCTTGAGGATCTGCTCGTCGATCCGCTTGTCCGCGAACACGTCCGCCGTGCCCGCATGCCGGCGCAGCCGCTCGACCAGGTCCGGGGAGACCGCGTTCAGGTACGACTCGATCTCGGCGTACGCCTGCTCGCCCTGCACGACCAGCTCGCGGAAGTCCTCGTTGAACAGGTCGCGGACGACCCGGATCACCAGGTCCGGCTCCTCCGACAGCGCGCGCGGCGCGTTGCCCTCGGCCGCCTTGGCCTGGATGTCCTCCCACTGCGCCTGCAGCCGCTTCACGTCGCGGGCGAGCCCGTCCTCGCTGGCGCCCTCGGCGGCGGTGCGCACGATGACGCCCGCGCCGTCGGGCACGAGCTTCTTCAGGATGTCGCGCAGCCGCTTGCGCTCGTTGTCGGGCAGCTTGCGGCTGATCCCGGAGGCGTTGCCGTTCGGCACGTACACCAGGTGGCGGCCGGACAGGGCGATGTGACTGGTGAGCCGGGCACCCTTGTGCCCAAGCGGGTCCTTGGTCACCTGCACGAGCACGGAGTCGCCGGACTTGAGCGCCTGCTCGATGGAGCGGGCCCGGCCCTCCAGGCCGGTCGCGTCCCAGTTGACCTCGCCCGCGTACAGCACCGCGTTGCGGCCGCGGCCGACGTCGACGAACGCCGCCTCCATGCTGGGCAGCACGTTCTGCACCTTGCCCAGGTAGACGTTGCCGACCATGGTGCCGGAGGTGGCGCGGGCCACGTAGTGCTCGACCAGGACGCCGTCCTCCAGCACCGCGATCTGCGTCCGGTCGGACTTCTGGCGCACGACCATGACCCGGTCGACGGCCTCCCGGCGGGCCAGGAACTCCGACTCGCTCAGGATCGGCGGGCGGGTCCGGCGCTGCTCGCGGCCGTCCCGGCGGCGCTGCCGCTTGGCCTCCAGCCGGGTGGAGCCGGAAACCCCCTGCACCTCATCGGTACGGCGCGGCTCGCGGACCCGCACGACCGTGTGCACGCCGTCCTCGACGCCCCCGGTGTCCGTGTCACCCGCGCCCTTGCGGCGACGGCGGCGCCGGCGGCGGGTCACTCCGTCGCCGTCCGCGCCCTCCTCGTCGTCCTCGGCCTCCGCCTCGGCGGAGGGTTCCGCCTCGGCCACGGCCTCGCCGTCTTCGGCCTCGTCCGTGGGGCCCTTGCCACGGCCCCGGCCCCGGCGTCCCCGGCGGCGGCGACGACGGCTCGCCGCGTCCTCGTCGTCGAGGTCCTCGTCGACGCCGTCGTCGACGTCGTCCGCGGTCTCGTCGGGCTCCTCCAGCAGCGGCTCGGCGACGTCGGTGGCGGCCTCGACCGGCTCCTCGGCCTCCGCGCCGCGACGGCGGCGCCGGCCCCGGCGCGCGGGCTCGGCCGGCTCCTCGGCGGCGGCCTCCTCGGCGGCGGCCTCCGTGACCGCGTCCACGGTCTCAGCGACCGGCCGGCGGGCACGGCGGCTACGCGGAGCCGGGGTGGCCTCGGGCTCCGGCGGCATGAACAGCACGGGCGGGGGCATGGCGGCGGCCCGGGCACGCGGGGCGGGCTCCTCCTCGACGAGGTCGTCGTCGAGTGGCACGACGGTGATCACCTCGGGCTCGGCGGCGCCGGGCACGGCCTCAGCCTCGGCTTCGTCCTCCTCCTCGACGGCCGCGTCGGCCTCGGCGGGGACGGGTGGCGGCACGGCGGCGGGGGCGGCCTTCTTGCGGCGGCTGCGGGTCGCCTTGGCCGCCGGGGCGGGCTCGGCGTCGCTCAGCAGGCTCTCCACCGCGGTGGCCGGGTCCGCCGCGTCGGCTCCGGCCGGCGCCGCGGCCGCCTTGCGACGGCGGCGGGTGGGCGCGGCCTCGGCCGCAGGTGCGTCGGCCTCACCCGACCCGGCCGGCTCGGCGGGCGGAGTGGCCTTGCGGCGGGGAGACCGGGTCCGGCGCGGGGTGGCACCTTCGGCGGCGGCATCGGCGGACGGAGTGGAAGCTCCGTCCCGTTCACCGCCCTGGTCTCCCAAGTTCTCCTGGGGCTCGTTGTCGAGCATGGGCGTCTCCAGTTCCTGGGCGACCCCGGGCGCGGGTGAGCGCTGCCACGCAGGGTCGTCGCACGTGTTTCGGCCCCGGCCTCGTCGGACGGGCTGCCGAAGTCTGCCAACGGACGCCGGCCGAAGCGGCTAGCGCCCTCCGATGGTGGCGTCCTCGCGATCCGCGTCCAACGGATCGACGATCTCCCCCTGCGGGGTGAGCGTGCCCTGTGCCAGCCGGGTCGCGCGGGGCGGCACCGGCGGCTCCAGACCAGCCACGACACGAAGGCCGGAGAGGACGTCATCGGGTCGCACGGCGGGCGTGACCTGCCGCACGACAAGGTCGATTATCGCACACGGCGCGGCGAACGCCCCCGACGGTGCTTGCGGGCCACCCGGTACAGCGAGCTTCACCACTGCGTGGCGCGCGTCGAACGCCCGGCGGCCCTGCTTGGTCATGCGCTCGACCAGCACCTCGTCGGCCGCGAGGAACGCCGCGACCGCCGCCTCAGCGGTGGCGGGCTCCACGTCCGGCAGCTCCAGCCGCCACCGCGAGGCGTCGATCCGGTCGGCCAGGCTCGTCCCCTCGTGGGCGACCACCGCGTCGAGCACGTCCAGGCCCGGCGACAGCGCCGCGTCCAGGGCCGCGCGCAACTCGCCCGGATCCACCGGCGCCTGCAGGCCGATCTCCAGGTACTCCGCCTCGCTGGCCACCCCGGTCGGGGCCGCGCTCGCGTACGAGATCTTGGGGTGGGGGGTGAAGCCCTGCGAGTACGCGATCGGCACGGCGGCACGGCGTACCGCCCGCTCGAGGGCGCGGGCGAAGTCCCGGTGCGACGTGAAGCGCAACGGGCCGCGCTTGGCGTAGCGGATCCGGATCCGCTGGACGACCGGGGCCTGGCCGCCCGGGGGCTGGTTCTTGGGAATCGCTGCACTCCTATCCGAGCTCGACGTACGGTGCCCATCATCCCTCGCCGCCCGGGCGACCGGCGTACCGGCCGATCGTTGAGCCCGGCATGAAAGCTCTTGTGCTGGCCGGAGGCCGCGGCACCCGGCTACGGCCGCTGACCAACACCTCGGCGAAGCAGCTGTTCCCGGTGGCGAACAAGCCGGTGCTGTTCTACGGCCTGGAGGCGATCCGCGACGCGGGCATCGTCGAGGTCGGCATCGTCGTCGGCGACACCGGCGCCGAGGTGCGGGCGGCGGTCGGCGACGGCTCCCGGTTCGGCCTGCGGGTGACCTACCTGCCGCAGGAGGCACCGCTGGGCCTGGCGCACTGCGTGCTGATCGCCCGCGAGTTCCTCGGCGACGACGACTTCGTCATGTACCTGGGCGACAACTTCCTGGTCGGGGGGATCCAGGAACTGGTCGCCGCGTTCGACCCCGCCGCGTACAGCGCGCAGATCCTGCTCACCCCGGTCGACGACCCCCGCTCGTACGGGGTGGCCGAGCTGGGCCGCAGCGGGCAGATCGTGGGGCTGGCGGAGAAGCCCGACGACCCGGCGAGCGACCTGGCCATCGTAGGGGTGTATATGTTCACCCCCGCGGTGCACGAGGCGGTACGCGCGATCAGCCCGTCGGCCCGGGGTGAGCTGGAGATCACCGACGCGGTGCAGTGGTTGATCAACCACGGCCACCACGTGCACTCGCACCTGATCACCGGGTACTGGAAGGACACCGGGCGGGTGCGGGACATGCTGGAGTGCAACCGGATCGTGCTGGAATCGATCGAGACACGGCTGGCCGGCACGGTGGACGACCGTACCGAAATCGTCGGCCGGGTCGTGCTCGAAGCCGGCGCCGTGGTGGAGAACTCGGTGATCCGCGGGCCGGTGGTGATCGGCCCGGACACTAAGATCATCGGTTCGTATCTGGGCCCGTTCACCTCGATCGGCGCCGGGTGCACCCTGGAGGACGCGGAGATCGAGTACTCCATCGTGATGAACTCGTCCGCGGTGCGCGGGGTGGCCCGGATCGAGGCGTCTCTGATCGGCAAGGGGGTCGAGGTGGTGCCGGCCCGGCGCGCCCCCAACACCCACCAGCTGGTCCTCGGCGACCACAGTACGGTTCGGCTGCGCGGATGAGGATCCTGGTCACCGGCGGTGCCGGTTTCATCGGGTCGCAGTTCGTCCGGGATCTGCTGGACGGCGACTGCCCGGGGTTCGAGGGCGCCCGGGTCACGGTCCTGGACAAGCTCACCTACGCGGGCAACCTGGCCAATCTCGCGGGATACGACGGGTACCGGTTCGTGCGTGGCGACATCGCGGATCCCGGGGTGCTGGCCGAGGTGGTGCCGGGCACCGACGTGGTGGTCAACTTCGCCGCCGAGACCCACGTGGACCGGTCGATCGTGGACTCCGCGGCGTTCGTGCGCACCAACGTGCTCGGCGTGCAGACCCTGTTGGAGGCCACCCGCACCGCCGGGGTCACCACCTTCCTGCAGGTCAGCACGGACGAGGTCTACGGGTCGATCCCGTCGGGGTCATGGCCGGAGACCGACCCGCCGCGGCCCAACTCGCCGTACGCGGCGGCCAAGGCGGGCGCGGACCTGCTGTGCCTGGCCTACCACCGCACGTACGGGATGGATGTGCGGGTCACGCGCTGCTCGAACAACTACGGCCCGTTCCAGTTCCCGGAAAAGGTCATCCCGCTGTTCGTGACCAACCTGCTCGACGGACTCCCAGTGCCGCTGTACGGCGACGGGCTCAACGTCCGCGACTGGCTGCATGTCGCGGACCACTGCCGGGGCGTGCGGCTGGTGCTGGCCAAGGGCGAGCCCGGGGAGATCTACAACATCGGCGGCGGCACGGAGCTGACCAACCGGGAGCTGACGGGTCTGCTGCTGCAGGCGTGCGGGGCGGACTGGTCGCGGGTGCGGCAGGTCGCGGACCGGCCGGGGCACGACCGCCGGTACTCCGTGGACATCGCCAAGATCCGGGCGCTGGGGTACGCCCCGGAGGTCGATTTCGCCGCCGGGCTCGCCGAGACCGTCCGTTGGTACCGGGCGAACCCGGCGTGGTGGCGTCCCCTCCGGAGCGCCTGAGATCGGGCCCCTTCCGGTCTCCCGGCGCGGCGCACCGGGAGACCGGAGTCGTTCGTGGACCGATGCTCACCGCCTCTTGCTGGCCGTTGGTTTCCATCCGGGGGCCGAGTACCCCGCGACGACGGTGAACTCGGCGGCCGGCACGTACACCACGAGGTTCAGCGCCGTGCTGGGGTCGATCGGTATGCGGTACACAGCCAACGCCCGGTAGTCGACCGCGAAGTCGACGCCACAGGCACGCAACGCCGCGATCTCCGCCGCACCGACCACACGCGTGTAGAGCAGCAGAGGTGGCCGCTGACCCCACGACGGCTTCCCGCCCGGACACGCCGCCCTGATGCTGGCCGCGTTGCGGCCGGCGTTCTCGGTCCAGACCTCCCCGACCGGCCGCCCGTCAAGCGCCAGCACCGCGCCAACCAACCCGATCATGGGACGGCCCGACGGCTCCACGTACGGGCGAAGCTGGCCGCGCAGTTCGGCGAAGGCCTTCGCCTCGGCGGGGTGGAACCGCAGCGACGCCAGCGCGGGGACACCGGCCGCCTCGGTGGCCGTGCGGTACGGGAAGGTGCGGTACGGGTAGCGCCACAGCCCTCCGACGGCGATGAGGCCCGCGGCCAGGACCGTCGCGGCCAACACGCTCGCGACCAGCCGGCGGCAGATGGCCGAGGCCGCCTCGATGCCGGTGAACACGGCAATCAGCACCGCCATCCAGGCCGCGAACCCACCGATCGCCCGCACCATCAACGGGCCGGTCGTGCCGATTGCCTGCCCGATCGGCACGAGCGTCAGAACGAGCAGCAGCATCCAGCCGCGCGGGCCACCGGCGCCGACGGTCGACCTCGTCGCGGACACCTGCGGCCCGGCCCACCGGCGGTGAACCCGCTCGCCATCCACGACCAGCACCGCGACGAGGATCGCCACGATCAGCGGAAGAGCGAGGGTCTCTACGTACCGGCCCGTGTACCCGGCCCCGCCATGCACGCCGGCTCCGTCCCACACCTGCTGAAGGGAGCGGCCGAACGCGACCACGGCGAGCACACCGGCGAACAGCCGAGCCTCGGGCAGCCACCGGACCAGCACGGCGACGGCGGCGGCGACCAGGAGGAGCCAATGCCGTGCCACCACCACGGTGGTCAGTTCGCCCAACTCCGTCAGGTACGCCCCCAGAACCGCGGTCGGCGGTTTGCCTTCGGCGGTCGTGATGAGCCGGTTGACGACGACGAGTTCGGCAAGCACGGTAGTGACCGGCACGAACACGGCCAGCATTGCCGGGACGGCGGCGACGCCGACCGCGGCCATGCCGGCGAGTCGGGTGATCTCACGGCGGGAACGGCGCCACAGCAGGGCGACCGCCGCGATAGCGGTCAGCGCGACTGCCGCCAGAGATCCCCATTTCACCAGCAACAACACCGAAACGGTCGTCCCGTAGCCGAACGCGAGGCGCAACGGTATCGGGCGGCCGCGGGCCAGGTGGCCGGCCGCGAACAGGATGAACGCCATACTCAGCAGGCCGCCGACAACGGTTCCGTCGTTGTAGCCGGGGCTCAGCGGCAGCCAGCCGCAGGCCACTCCCCCGGCGGCCACGATCGCCAGGATCCCGGTGACCTCCCACAGCCGGCTCGCCGGCGCGGTGGGGCGCTGCGCACGCAGCCACCACATCACGCTCCACCCGAACACGACGTGGAGTGCGACCATTGCCGCGATGCGGAACATCCGGAGGTGGGCGATGTTGTGCCCGAGCAACTCGAACACCGGCCCGTAGAGATACTGGGCCCCCGTGAAGGTGCGCAGATTCACGTCCCACCAGCGGTAGGACAGCAGGTAGAAGCTTTCTTCGGCGACGTTGAGCCCGCGTCCGGCGGACCGCAGGCCAGCGGCGACCCAGGCCAGTGTCACCGCGGCGCAGAATGCCGAGGCCAGCCCGAGCAGCACCGTGGCACGCGGTGGGACGCGTCGGCGAGCCCTTGATCCGCTGTCCGGGCGCTGATCCTCAGCCGCGACGACATCCGACATCAACGCTGTCATGCCCAAAATGCCAACTAATAGGGCATTTGTAATGAGAAGCGCGCTCCGGGGGGAAATCCGAAGGTCAGTTCGGCACGAGCACGGTGAAACCACCGGTCTGGTCAGGCGCGGCCAGCAGCCGGTAGTCGGCGAGCCGCAGACCGCACGGCTCGATGAGCCCGGCGTCGGTGGCCCGTACCGGCCGGTTGAACACCAGGACGGGGGCCCGGTCCGGAGGCCACGGCGGACCGGCGGCGCATTCCGCGGCGATCCCCGCCCGGATCCGTGCCGGGTCCGCCGGGGCGTACCAGCCCTCGCCGACCGTACGGCCGTCGAGCAGCACGACGATCCCCGCCATCTTGTCCAGGCCGATCACCTTGCGGCCGGGCGGGTCGAGGTAGGGCGCGAGGCGGGCACGCAGATCCGCGTACGCACGGGCCCGGGCGGGCTCGATCCGCACCCCGTCCAGTGCGGGCACTCCCGGGACGGCGGCGGTCGCCCGGTCTCGCGGGACGTCCCGGTACGGGTTGCGCCACAGCCCGCCGGTCGCCACGCAGGTCGCGACCAGCAGTGCCCCGGCGGCCACGGCCGTGGTGAGTCCACGGGCGACCACCGCGCGGCGGTCCAGGCCGGTGACCACGGCGACCAGCACCGCCATCCACGCGGCGAACGCCAGCACCGCCACCTTGAGCGGGACGTTGCTGGTACCGGATGCGACGGCCAGCGGCAGCACGGCGAGCCCGCCGAGCAGCACCCCGTCGCGGGCTCCGGTCCGCCACCGCGAACCGGGCCGGTGGCCGCCTGCCACCCACCCGGCGCCCGCCGCCAGCACCGCGACCACGATCGTGGCGAGCAGCGGGACGACGAACGCGGCGGAGTTGACCGGGCCGCCGCCGAGACCACCGTCGCGCACGGTGTACGCCACGGCACCGGCCAGCCCGACGGCGCCGAGCAGCCCGGCGGCGGCCTGCGCGGCCGGACGGTGTACCAGCGCCGCGAGCACCACGGCGCCGAGCAGCAGCGCGTACGCGTGGCCGAGCGTCGCCACTGTCGGGCGGGTCTGGGTCAGGTAGCGGGACAGCAATGTGGGTATCGCGAAGGAGCTCTGGGCCAGGAGCCGGTTGACCGCGATGATCGGCGGCAGTGCGGTGGTCAGCGGCACCACCAGCAGGTGCACCAGCGCGGCCCCAGCGCCGAAGCCGGCGAGCGCCCAGGCGGTCGCGCGCCACACCGCCCGCAGGCCGGCCGGTGCGAGGGCGAGTACGGCCAGCCCCGCGAGCATGCCCAGCGTCGCGACGGCCGCCCATTTGGTGAGCAGCACGGGCACCGCGAGCGCGCCGAACGCCACCGGCAGCCAGGCCGGCGCGGGGTCGCCACGTTCGGCGTGGCGGGCCAGGGCGAAGACCACCGCCGCGCTGAGCAAGGCACCGAGCAGGACGATGTCGTTGTAGCCCGGGGTCTGGGGCAGCCAGGCGTAGACCACGCCGCCGGCGGCGACGATGGTGGCCGCGCCGGCCGCCTCCCACACGCGGGTCGGCGGCGCGTCCGCCCGGCGTTGCCGTAGCCAGCGCATGAACGCGACGCCGAACAGCAGGTGGCCGATGAGGACGGTGCCGAGCCGGAAGATCCGCAACGCGACGATGTCGTGCCCGAGCAGCGCGAACACCGGGCCGTACAGGTACTGGCTGCCGGTGAAGGTGCGCTGGTCGGCATCCCACCACCGGTAGCTGAGGAGATAGAAGCCCTCGTCGGTGATGTCGAAGCCGCGCCCGGCCGCGCGGATCGCCACCGCCACCCACACCGCCGTGAGCGTGCCGGCGAAGGTCAGCACGGCCGCCGGTGCCGCGCGCCGCCGGGACACCGGGACGGGGCCCGCGTCCGGCCGGGTCAGGGTCGCGGTCACGGGCTCACCGGCCGGCCCTGGTCCGGAACGCCCACAGCCGGCTCAGCTGGTAGTTGATCACCGGGCCGGTGACGACCACGATGGCCTGGGCCAGCAGGACGTGCAGGCCGGCCAGCTCGACCAGGCTGGACAGTCCGATCACGGTGTACCCGAGCGAACCGAGACAGAGCAGGTAGAAGCGCAGAAAGCCACTGAGGAGCGGATCTGCGGCGCGGAACACCAGCAGCCGGTAGACCGGGTAGGTCACGACCGCGCAGATCGTGCTGACCGCCACCGCGATCACCAGGTAGGGCACGGTGCGCCCGGTGAGCAGCCATGCCGTGCTGAACAACACGTAGTAGAGCAGCGCGCCGGCGCCACCGGCCGCGAGATAGCGCATCCGCTGATCGGACGCGACCCGCACGATGACCGAGCGCACGGTGACCGACGCGGTCAAGCCTGTTACCTCCGGAGGGTCGCGGCCGTTGAAATCACCGCTAGATACTATAAGTAGCGTGAATTACCACTAAATCATTCTTTCTAGATACTTCACTGAGTCAGGATGCCTCCCGTGCCCGTGTCCATCGTGATTCCCTGCTTCCGCTCCCACGGCACGCTCCCGGAACTGGTCGCCCGCCTCGACCGCGTCATGCCGGCTTGCGCGGACCGGCACGAGATCTGGCTCGTCGTGGACGACGGCGAGGCGGCCACCTGGCAGACCGCGTCCGGGCTGGCCGCCACGCACCCATCGGTACGGGCGATCCGGCTGTCGCGCAACTACGGTCAGCACAACGCCCTGGTCGCCGGGCTGCGCGCGGCGAGGCACGACGTCATCGTCACCATGGACGACGACCTCCAGCACCCGCCCGAGCAGATACCCGCGCTGCTCCAGGCGCTCACCGGCGACGTGGATCTGGTGTACGGCGTCGCCGCCCACGAGGAGCACGGCGCCCTGCGCAGCCTCGCCTCCCGTACGGTGAAGATGGCGATGGCCCGCATGCTGGGCGTGCGGCACGCCCGGCAACTCAGTGCGTTCCGGGCCTTCCGCGCCCACCTCATCGCCGGCTTCGACCAGATCGCCGGCCCGCACACCTCGGTGGACGTGGCACTGTCCTGGGGCACCACCAGCGTCGCCGCGGTGACCGTGCCGATGAACCAGCGGGCGAACGGCAAGTCCGGGTACACGCTGCGCACGCTGATCCGGTACACCGTGAACATGCTGCTCGGCTACTCGACGCTGCCGTTGCGCCTGGTCACCTGGATCGGGCTGGCCGTCGGCGCGATCGGGCTGGCGTTGTTCGCCCGCCTGGCCTACCTGTACTTCACGGGCTCCACGACGGTGGCCGGCTTCACCACCATCGCCTCCGCGGTCGCCGTCTTCGCGGCAGCCCAGCTCATCGCGCTCGGCGTGCTGGGCGAGTACGTCGGCCGAATCCACACGGCAGGGATGGGCCGGCCCACCTACCTGGTACGGGAGACGGCCGGCGCCGACGCCGCCACCGATCCCGTGATCGGGCTGCCCGAACAGCCCGCCGGACGCATGGCCGCCGGGGCCGCGGGCCGCTGACCGGCGGCCCGGCCCCACCCGCGTCACCCGCTCCGGCGGGCCCGCAGCATCAGCGACACACCGGGCGCGCGGCGCACCGGCAGATACCGCTCGGCGACCACAACCGAGCGCAGCGCGGCGTTCACCGGCGCCGGCATCATCGTGAGCTCGTTGCCCGATGCCCGCTTGCGGGTCATGGCCACCACCGGGCGCAGCAGCACATTCCAACTCCACAGCTGCTCCACCCGCAGGCCCGCCTTGCTGATCACCCGGTGCAGGGAGTCCCGGTCGTAGCGCCGGAAATGGTGGCTGGCCACATCGTGGGCGGACCACAGGCGCATGTCGGCGGGCACGGTCACCAGCAGCGTGCCGCCCGGGCGCAGCACCCGCCGGATCTCCGCCGCCGCGAGATAGTCGTCCTCGATGTGTTCCAGCACGTCGAACGCGGTGACCAGGTCCAGCGTGCCGGAACCGCACGGCAGGTTCGTGGCGTCGCCGCGGATCACGGTCAGGCCGCGTTCCCGCGCCACCGCGGCACCGTCGGCGCTGTACTCCAGCGCCAGCGGGCGCCACCCCGCCGCCCGCAGCACCCGGGTGTTGCCGCCACCGGCCGCGCCGATGTCCAGGGCCGTGCCCGGCATGACCCCGCTGCGGTGCAGCTGCCGCAGCCACCGCGCCAGGATCGCCCGGCGCTCGCCGAACCACCAGTGCCGGTCCTCCACGGTGGCGAGTCTGCGGATGTCGCCAGCGTCCATATCGCTCCCTCAAGCTCGTCGATCGCTGCCTGTCGCCGGTCAACCGAAGCGGGTGCGGAACCGGCGCAGCGGCAGGCAGTTCGTCCCGCCGTCGTCGTCCCGCGTCATCGCGTCGATGCGCAGCAGCCCGGTGCCGCACACGACGGTGGGCCGGCCGCCGCGCAGAAAGATCACTTTCCCGGGTGCGCGGTTCGCCACCGCCACGTCCGGCTCCACGGCGACGTCCCACACCCGAACCGGCACACCGTTCATCCGGGTCCGGGCACCCGCGTACGGGGGACCCACCGCGTACACGAAGTCGCGCAGCCGATCGGCGGGACCGGCCCAGTCCATCTCGTAGTCGGCGTCGTCGCGCCACAGGCTGTACGAGGCCGCCCGCTCGTCCTGCGGCACGCCGCTGAGTCGCTGCCCCGCCGCGATGCGCGCGCCAATGTCGGCGGCGATCTCGGCGTACCCGGCGGCGACGAGATCGATGGCCTCGGCGATCCGGATCGGGCGCGGCAGCGGCACGGCCACCTGGGCGAGAATGTCCCCACGGTCGTACTCGGCGGTGGCCAGCAGAGCCGTGACACCGGCCCGGGCGTCACCCTCGATCAGCGCGGTCACCAGCGGGTTGAAACCGCGATGCCGGGGCAGCAGCGAGTCGTGGAACACCACCAGCGTGGTGTCCGGCCGGTCCGGGATGATCCACCGCCAGCCGACCGCCATCGCGTAGGCCGCGGGCGGCACGGCGTCCACCTGCGACCGGTCGAAGAACGACACGCCGCGCTGCGCGCAGGCGGCGGCCAGCGCATCGTACGAGCCGTCCCGGGTGCCCGGGTCGCGGGCCGAGATCACCGCCCGCATCACGCCGGGCACGGCCGCGCACAACGCGTCGAAGACCGCCAGCCCCTTGGCCGTCATCGCGTACAGGTTGAGGGTGGTCACAGCTCGTACACCGCCGTCTCGCCACGGCCGAACCGCAGCGTGGCGTAGCGGGCGAGCAGGTCCTCGCGGACGGCACCGTCCCGGCGGTCCACCATCAGCCAGCGCACCCCGAGGCCCCGTAGCCGCCGCAGAGTGTCCGGTCCGGGCCGGTGGAACGCCGCGTCGTTGACCGCCAGCCGCCCGGCGTCCCAGTACGGCACGAGGTTCCCGGACATCCCGGTCTCCACCTGCAGCCGGTTCACCGTCGGGGTGTAGCCCCAGCCCTCCACGAGGAACCGCCGCTCGGCGAACGCGGCGAACCAGAAATGCAGGTTGTCGCAGGACCGGGCAGCGAACTTGCGGCAGTGCGCATTGGTCGCCACGAGATCGTCGGGGTCGGTGTGACCCCGGATCCACGCCGCGCTCTCGCGGGTCCCCGCCGGCCACGACGGCACCTGATCCGGCTCCGGCGCCCACCGCGCCCCGGCCGCCGCCCGGACGTGATCCGACACCACCACCGTGGAGGGCACCACGCTGATCCCGAGCATCACCGCGACGGCGAAGACCGCCGCCCACCCGCGTGCGGCGTACCAGGCAATCGCGGTCAGTGCGGCGACCAGTCCGACCAGCCACAGGTTGGCGCTCACCACCTCGACGAGCACCGGACCCCGGCCGTCCACCGCGACCGTCGGCGCCGTGTCCCGGCCCAGCTCGCGGATCACCGCCGCTCCCGCCGCACCCGACACCATCGCCACCGTCACCACCAGACCCACCCGGCGCGTCCACGGCCCGGCCGCGCCTGGGTCCCTGCGTTGCCGGGCGGCATCGGTCAGCAGTGCCAGGCCCGACACCGCGGCCACCACCAGGAACGGCCGGGCCGCCACCAGGAACCACGTCTGGCTGAAGCCGTAGTGGTTGATCAGCAGCACCGCGCCGAACCCGGCCACCCCGATCCCAGTAAGCAGCACGTGCGCCGGATCCCGCCACCGCCCGCGAACCCAGGTGGCCGCCGCGCCGCCCCACATCATCACCCAAGCCAGCAGCGTCACGGCCGTGATCACGGCGAGGGACCAGCCGGTGGCCGGAACCGTGCCCATCCTCAGCGCGCCCAGACCGGTCGAGGCGCCCAGACCGTAGCGGGACAGACCGCCGAGCGGATCGATCACCATGCCCTGCGACACCCCGCCGAACAGCACGAACTGGGCGAACAGGATGCCCGGCAGCACCACCGCCATCGCGGCCAGGGCCGGGCGGTGCCAGCGCCGCTGACCGATCAGCGTCACGCCGGTGACCAGCAGCAGACCGCACATGACCAGCGGCAGATAGGTGGCCTTGGCCCCGCAGATCACCGCGACGAACGCGCAGAGCAGCAGCCAGTGGCCCCGCCGACGGCCGGTCGATCGCAGGAGATCCACCAGCACCATCACCAGGCCGACGCCGATCAGCGCCGCGAACGTCTGGGTCGGACTGGAGAACAGGCCGAAGCGCAGTACCACCCCGTCCTCGACCGGCCCCAGCCCGTTGGCCACGTAGGTCTCCGGGGGCCGCCACCCGTACGGATAGGGTGCGACCCCCGCGAACGTCAGCAGCGCGGCCAGCGGCCCGGGCCACCAGCGACCCGTCACCTGCCGGGTCAGTGCACTCACGGCGAACGGCAACCCGCCGAGCAGCGGCACGAAGGACAGCCGCAGCAGCAGCGTCTGCGGGTCCACCCCGGTGACCCAGCTGGCCGCGGCCATGTCCGCGTACGAGAACCAGTGGTAGCTCAGCGGCTCGCCCTGCAGCCACGGCACCTGCGGCGGCAGGTGGTGCCGCAGCTCGCCGACCAGCGCGAGCTGGAACGGCAGGTCGGCGTCGTTGAAGGCGTAGTCCACCCCACGGGTACGCATGAAGTAGACCGCCGACCAGAGCAGCACGGCCGCGGCGATGCCCGTGTTGGCCCAGATCCAGCCCAGCGGGGCCCGCTGCGCGCCGGCCTCGGCGCGCCAGTACCGCCGCAGCGGCCGGACCGCGGCGAACAGCACCAGCACCGCCAGCGGCGCCAGCACCACCGCGCGGGGCTGGCCCAGCGCCCGCGCCGCGAAGTAGGCGGCCACCTCGAGGACGTAGCCGAGCGCCAGGCCGGGCCCGGCATCCTCGGCCAGCGACCGGGCCTGCCGCCGCGCGGCGCGCCACAGCAGCACCCCGGGCGCGGCGATCAGGCCCAGCACGTACGCGGCGAACACCGCCAGGTCGGCGGCGGGCGCGCCGTAGCGGTGCAGCGCGTACGCGGTGGGCGGGCCCAGCAGCAGCACCGGCAGCCAGGCGGCGAGGCGGGGCCGGGGCCGGACGTCCGGTGCGGTGGGTTCCCCGTGCCCGGCGCGATCGGCCTGAACCGGGATGTCGCCCGCGAGCGAGGTGGTCACGACGGCACCTCGGCGCGGTGCTCCCGCTGGGCCGGGGCGGCACCCGGGCCGGGCCTAAACGACCGGACCGCGTCGATGACCCGCGCGACCTCCTCGTCGGACAGTCCCGCGTACAGCGGGAGCCGGACCAGCCGGTCGGCCACGGCGGCGGTGACCGGGCACCCGCCCGGTCCGGTGCGGCCGAATCGCCGGCCGGCCGGAGCCGAGTGCAGCGGCTGGTAGTGGAAGGTGCCCTGGACACCCTGTTCGGCCAGGTGCTTCAGCATCTCCTGCCGCTGCTCGAGGCTGGGCAGCAACAGGTGGTAAAGGTGCGCGGAGTGCCCGATGCCGGGCGGCACGGCCGGGTGCACCAGGTCGAGGTCGGCGAAGGCCGCGTGGTACGCCGCCCAGACCGCGTGTCGCCGGCGCTGGATCTCACCGAACGCCTCCAGCTGCGCGGTGAGCCCGGCCGCCAGCACGTCCGACGGCAGATAGCTGGAGCCCAGGTCCATCCACCGGTACTTGTCCACCTGGCCCCGGAAGAAGCGGCTGCGGTCGGTGCCCTTCTCCCGCAGGATCTCCGCCCGTTCCGCGAAGCGCGCGTCGTTGATCAGCAGCGCGCCGCCCTCGCCGCACTGCACGTTCTTGGTGGCGTGGAAGCTCTGCGTGGCCAGCGCGCCGAACGAGCCCAGCGGCCGCCCCCGGTAGGTCGCCCCGAGCCCGTGCGCGTTGTCCTCGATCACCGGGATGCCGTGCCGCCCGGCGATCTGGAGCACCGTGGACATCTCGCAGGCCACCCCGCCGTAGTGCACCACCACGATCGCCCGGGTGCGCGGCGTGATCGCTGCCTCGAGGGCACGCTCGTCGAGGTTCAGCGTGTCCGGCCGGCAGTCCACGAACACCGGCACCGCCCCGCGCAGCACGTACGCGTTCGCCGTCGAGACGAACGTGAACGACGGCATGATCACCTCGTCGCCGGGCCGCAGGTCC